>JBOEFW010000007.1:0-93336 GCA_050633105.1 Aureispira sp.
ATTGTATTTTTATACAGCGTATTTTTAATGCTTTTGTAGGTAGAAAAAGCCTTGTATCCTTAGCTAAAACGGCGATTATTTAACAATTAAAAATGTAAAAGGATGCGTTTGTAAATTAACAGAAACTTCTGTTACAGTGTACTAAGTCTCCCCTCTGCTTAGAGCCATTCCTCAGCAATCGCCCTAGATAAATACCCCAATCCTATTGGCGTCCAAAACACAGGATATCCCAACTTTACAGCATTTATAAAGGAAAGCTCAGCACTTCCCATTGGAAACAATTCTAGGGTGATCAAACTACAGGGCACCACTAAGATAAAGGCCTCTAATAAGGTCAAAACATGCATGCCATCTGTTGTTTGGTGATAATGCCAGAGCGGCAAAAAATAACAAAGCGCCAACCCTAGCGCCATGCCCAACAACTCCCAAAGGCTCCAAGCAGCCAAGTTCGTATCGCCTACTAAAAGTCCTTCTAAATACAAAGCCTGAAAAATGGATCGAGCCCCCCAATAGGTAAGCCAGCTTCCCACACACAAAAGCGCCATATAAAACAAGCCCCATCCCAAAGGCATTTCAAAAGCTTGATGCAAAGGCCACAAAAAGACTAAAATTGTCAGAAAAATAATAGGATAAATACACTGCCAGTTGTGTTGTGTCCAAGCCAACCCTTCTTGTGGCACCATTTGACTCCATTCTAAGTACCACAACATCCAACACAACATAGCCACTAAAAAAGGAGCCAACCAAGATAACCAAGAAAAACGGGTGGTAACAGTAGCCATAAAGCAAGCAATTTGAAGACTAGGAAACCATTTTTGATTAAAATGGCTTTTATTAAAAGCCTCCAAATGGAAGCCCAATTTAAGAGGACTTAGGAAATTATCCTTTTTCTAGTTTTTTTAAGTTAATTTTGGAAATTATTTTTAGGAATTCATAAGTGAGCGCTTAAAAAGGTCGCTCTTTTAACAAATAGTTACATATTTTGGAACAAACAAAAAAACAACGCCAAGTAGGCAATTTAATACAACAAGAGTTTAGCACAATTTTACAAACAGAAGGCTCGTTCCTTTATGGTAGTGAACCTTTAGTAACGGTCACCAATGTGCGCATGAGCTCTGATTTAGGAATTGCTTACATTTATGTGAGTGTTTACAATGTCCCCTACAAACAAGAAGTTGTCAAAGAACTTTGGGAGAACTTATCTTATCTTCGAGGACAATTGGGCAAACGCATTCGCAAACAAGTACGACGTATTCCAGTGATCAAATTCTTTATTGATGATACCTTGGATGAGGCAGAGCATATTGATAATCTCTTCTCTCGTATCAATTCTCAACAGAATACTAGCAATCGCTCCATGAAAGAAGCGATGGAAGCGCGCAAGAAATTTGCACAACAGCAACAAAATACCAATACGACTTCTGAGGAAGAAGAGTAATTTTTAGAGCCGCCAACGTCTAGTAATGAATCTACCATTTAAGTTTGCCCGCCGTTATATCTTTTCCAAGAAATCAACCAATGCCATTAATATCATTTCTGGCATTGCGGTTCTTGGAATTGCTATTGGCAGCATGGCTCTCATCATTATTCTATCCGTTTTTAATGGATTTGAGGGCTTTTTGAGTGGCTTAATTGGTAGTTTCAAACCCGATGTTAAAATTACAACAGCTAAAGGAAAAGTATTTGTTCCCAACGATAGTCTTATCTATCGTTTACAAGGCTTAGAAGGCGTACAAGCTGTTTCTAAAACCCTAGAGGAAATTGCCTTATTTGAGTATGAAGGAGTGCAGAACATTGGACACATCAAGGGAGTAGACCGTTCTTATCAAGAAGTAACAGCTATTGATACCTGCCTCAAAAGTGGTCAAAAATACCACATCTATGAAGAGGGCACACAAACGCACTTTGCAGTAATTGGAGCCGCGTTAGAATACACCTTAGATATCAGTGTAGGACAAGTGTTTAACAAACCGATGATGGTCTATATGCCCAAGCGCACAGGCCGAATGTCAACCAGTCCTACCAAAAAACCGTTCAAAAAACGCCAAGTTTACCCAGCGGCTATTTATGCCATTCAACAATCTGAGTACGACAACTATGCCATCACCAATCTGCCTTTTGTACAAGATTTAACCTCCTACAAAAAAGGCGAAATCTCTGCCTTAGAATTACGTTTGGACTTGGATGTTAATGCCAATACAACTTTGGCAGCCATCAAAGAACTATTGGGGCCTAACTTTGTTGTTAAGAATCGTTACCAGCAAGACGAAGCTTTGTACAACATTACCCAACTAGAAAAATATGTCGCGTACCTCATTTTTGCCTTTACGTTAGTCTTGGTCGCTTTTAATATGGTGGGCGCTCTATGGATGTTGGTTTTGGATAAGAAAAAAGATATTGCTACCCTCAAATCAATGGGCGGCACCAATAAATTGATTCGTCAAATCTTTCTAGCAGAAGGTTTTTTATTGTCCTTCATTGGTTTGTTAGTAGGTTGTTTTGCTGCCGTTACCCTTTGTTTTTTACAACAAAAATATGGTTTTGTGCGTTTGAGCGGTTCTGGGGAATTCATCATTGATGCCTATCCTGTAGAAATGCGCTGGGGAGATTTTGTTTTGATTATCGGTACTGTGCTTGGTATAGGAACCGCCGCTGCTTGGATTCCTGCTCAACGAGCAGCCAAGATTGGACAAGTCATCCGCGAAGAGTAATAACAGGAGTAGGGATGTATTACTTGCAGGAAACCAAAGTCATTGCATCCCCCCTACTACTTAATCTTAACAACAACAACCATTATGAGTGAGAGAAAAAATGTCAGTTTACGCTGGGCATTGGCAACCATTGTATGGCCTCGCCGAAAAACAATTGCCCTTGGCTTAGTCCTTATTGTTATTAGTCGTTTAGCGAGTTTAGTATTGCCTTGGGCAAGCAAGTTTCTCATTGATACGGTCATTGTAGCTAAAGACATCAAGGCCTTACAATGGATCTTGCTGTGTGTTGTAGCAGCGGTTACGGTACAAGCCATTACTTCTTTTTTGCTCACCAGAATACTGAGTATAGAAGCCCAGCATCTTATTGCTAAATTTAGAGTCCGTGTACAAAAGAAAGTCCTCTCCCTTCCTATTCGTTTTTTTGACAACACAAAATCAGGAGCGCTCGTCTCTCGAATCATGCGGGATGTAGAAGGCGTTAGAAACTTAGTTGGTACAGGTTTAGTTCAATTGGTCGGCGGCAGTTTTACGGCCGTGGTTTCTTTCTTTTTATTATTAAAAATCAATGCAACCATGACGGCTTTTGTCCTACTTCCTGTAGGCGTCTTTGCCTTCATTGCCCTCAAAGCCTTTGCCTATATTCGTCCTATTTTTAGAGTGCGAGGCAAGATCAGTGCAGCAGTCACTGGCCGCTTAGTCGAAACGCTCAATGGCGTTCGTGTGATTAAAGGATTTAATGCCGAAGAGCAAGAAAATAAGATCTTTGAAGAAGGCGTAGAAGAGTTGTATGAGAACATTAAAAAAAGTATGACCTCCACTGCCTTGGTCACCAGTTCCTCTACTTTTTTATTAGGATTAGCCAGTGCAGGTATTATGGGCATGGGGGGTTATTTGATGATTCAGGGAAGTATGACGTTTGGAGATTTCTTATCCTTTACCTTATACTTAGGCTTAATGATTTCGCCCATTGTACAAATGAGCAATATTGGCAGCCAAATGACAGAGGCTTTAGCAGGCTTGGATCGCACCGAAGAGATCATGCAAATGGCCGAAGAAGATGACCCAACAGTACGTACCTTAGCCACTCCTCAAATCAAAGGAGATATTGTTTTTGATAACGTACATTTTGCCTATGAAGAGGAAAAAGAAGTTTTGCATGGAGTTAGTTTTGAAGCTCCTGCTGGATCCGTTACCGCTTTGGTGGGTTCCTCAGGATCAGGCAAATCTACCATTGCCAGTTTAGCCGCGTCGTTTTTGATGCCTCAAGATGGAAGGGTTAGCATTGATGGCAAAGATTTGTCTAAGGTCAATTTGCGCAGTTATCGCCAACATTTAGGCGTTGTTTTACAAGATGATTTCTTGTTTGAGGGAACGATTCGAGAGAATATTCTATTTCCTAGACCCAATGCCAGTGAAGAAGAGCTGTTAGCGGCGGTTAAGAATGCTTATGTCAATGAATTTACTGATCGTTTTGACGATGGATTAGAAACCGTCATTGGAGAACGAGGCGTCAAATTATCAGGTGGACAAAAGCAACGTATTTCCATTGCGCGTGCCCTTTTAGCCGATCCTCAAATTATCATACTAGACGAAGCTACTTCTAACTTAGATACCCAAAGTGAAGTCCTGATTCAGAAAAGTTTGGATCTTTTAATGAAAAATAGAACTACTTTTGTGATTGCGCATCGTTTGAGCACTATTCGCCAAGCCAATCAGATTTTAGTGGTAGAACAAGGCCATATTGTAGAACGAGGGACACATGCTTCTTTGATTGAGAAACAAGGCCGTTATTATGAATTGTATACCTACCAAAGTCGCATTTAATACAACAGCCAACTTTTTATACAATGGACGTTAACGAAAAAATCAAACAACTTTTCTATTCTAATAAGTATGAAAATCGAACATTAGCTTTTGAACTGGCTATGAGCCAAGGCTGCTATGAGTCTATTATAAAGGAACTCTACGAAGCGTGGATGGTTTATCCTTTTTTTCAGAAAATGCAAGAATACTGGGACATGGGTCTAGGTGAAATGCAAGAAGAAGAAAGAGACGAACCTTTTATCGTACCAGAAGGCATCGAGTTAACCAAGTTTTATTTAGAAGAGCTTTGTTATGATTACTTTCATCAACGAATTAATTTGGAGGCGCGTTATATGCCTCAATTAGAAACCTTTCCGCTTCCCGTATTGCACTGTACGTTTGTTCAGGAACTCAATTTGGCTTGGAATAACCTTAAGGTGCTTCCTGAAGAAATTGGGCAATTATTTAAGTTAAAAATTCTGGATTTATCCCACAACTATGAGCTTCGTGATTTGCCAGAAAGCATGAGTCAACTTGTCTATTTAGAAGAGCTATCTTTAACAGGTGCACAAGCGGCCTTTGCCAAACGTACCTACCAACACGAGGACGCTGATCAAGATGTTTATACCAATAAAATCCCTGCTTCTTTTAGAGCACTCACGAACATGAGAAAGTTAGAATTGGGGGATGTTATTTTAGAAGGTTTTCCAGATTGGATCAAGGAATGGACACAGTTAGAAGAGATTCATACCTACAGTGGTTGGGGCAGCTACCCTTTTCTACACTTGCCCAATAGTCTGATGCAATGCACTCAACTCAAAACATTAAATATCGGTTCTTATACGACCATTATTCCTGAGAGCATCCACCAATTGACACAGTTAGAACATTTAAGTGTCCAGCCTGCTCTTCAGATTCCAAGTAGCATTCGGCAATTAAAAAACTTAGTGAGTTTAGATTTAAGCTATACCGCTTCTGATTATCCCATCCATTTAGAAGGGTATTCTGAGAAATGGGATTTATACAATCAAGGTGTTCCAGAAGGTATTTCTCGCCTAAAAATATATGGTTGGGAATGGCTCAAGGAAATGACTTGGTTAAAGCAATTTACCTATATAGATATAGAACCTTATGCCTTTACCAAATTAGAAGAAAAGGAATTACAAGAAGCCTTACCAAATTGTAGTTTTGTTTTTGAAGAATAATCATCTTTTCACCTCTTTTCAATTACTAATCATGAACACCATCCCTTATTATCTAGTTGATGTTTTCACAAACACCAAATACAACGGCAATCAATTGGCTGTTTTTGTTGATTATGAGAACCAAGTGTCTGATCAAGAGATGTTGCAAATTGCCAAAGAATTGCGCCTAGCAGAAATCACTTTTGTCAAGAAAAACATAGACCATACACGGTTTGAGGTAAGAATCTTTACCCAAGAACAAGAAGTCCCTTTTGCAGGACACCCCTGCTTAGGTACCGCTTTTGTTATTAATAAATACTTATTACCTCAACCACAAGAACAATTAATTTTAGACTTAGCACATGCCAACATTCCCATCCAAGTCAGCGACTGTCAAAATTTAGAACAAGCCTTCTTCACCTTGCAAACAGCTGCTCCTACTTTTCATGGCACCCATGATCCGAGTGCCATTGCAGAGGTATTAGCACTCCCTGTAGAAGCCATAGATACCACATGGCCAATTGAAGAGATCAGTACAGGGTTGCCCTATATTATTGTTCCACTCAAAGACCTAAAAAGCATCAATCAATTACAGCTTCAAGCCCCCGCAGTTATTGCCTTCTTACAACAACACAAACGCTACAAGACCAATAGTCCCACAGGCATTAGCAGCGCTTTCTTTTTTATTACCCAAGAAACTCACAATCCTCAGAATGGCTTTCACGCACGAATGTTTTCTGTGGAGGATCAACAACTCCATGAAGATGCAGCAACAGGCAGTGCCAATAGCTGTTTTTTAGCTTATCTTCTCAAACATCACACCTCTCCTATTACAACGGTCGTAGAACAAGGATTTCAAATGAAACGGGATGCCTATATTCACTTAAAAGGCCAACGAGAAGGGGAAACGTATCAACTCTCTATTGGTGGACAGGTCGTTGCTATTGGACAAGGACAATGGCACCTTTAATGTAAAGGCCCCTTAGGAGGATTAGACCTTCTAAGGGGGCTTTGTTTAGGCCAGCAATTGGCGATTCAAGGTCGCCCCTGCTTTCGTACCTTCTGCCACCGCTACAGATACCGCCCTAAAATAGGTCGCACAATCCCCTGCTGCTAATATCCCTGCTACCGTTGTTTGTTGAAAAACATCTACCTCTAAATGCCCTGCCTCTGTTAAGGTACAACCCAACTTTTCTGGTAAGGAGCAATGCTGTTCTGATACAGGTCGATAGTACAAAGCCTCTACTCCACAAGATTCACCATTTTCAAAAGTGATGGCTTCCAATTGCCCTTCTTGATGTACAAGTGCGTGAATAGGCGCTTCAAAAACACGCACAGTAGGTGGCAATTGTGCCAAATCAAATTGAGCAATACCATTGGTATAAATCGTTAAATCTGTACTCCAATGGCCTATCAACCGAGCCACGTCTATCACCCGTTCATCATTCATCAAAATTCCTGTAGGAACGCCTCTTACCTCATAACCATGACAATAAGGACAGTGAATGACTGATTTGCCCCAGCATTCCTTCAAGCCTTCAATCGCAGGTAATAGATCACGCAATCCTGTTGTAAAAAGCAACTTCTTAGCCTTGTAAACCAACCCTGTTTCTATTTCAATTTCAAACGCACCATCTGCTCCCCTAGCAGCAACGGCTAGGCCTTGGACTAATTCTACAGTCGGGTATGCCAAGACCTGCACTCGAGCAGCTTGGGCAATCGCAGCGGGTGCTTGCCCATCTTGTGTAATAAAATTATGAGAATGCGGCGCAAAACGATTACAAGCCTTATTAGTATCAATAACCAATACTTGGCGCATAGAACGCCCCAAAGTCATCGCAGCAGAAAGCCCAGCATAACTGCCCCCTATAATAATAACATCAAATACAGATTCCATTGGATAAATTAGTTGTTAAGAAAAGCAACTCTTCCATCTTTATGCCCTTCTTAAAGTAAATAAATACTACAGCCAGCACTTTCTAGCGCAACGCTAATAGCTCATTACATAGTCTTACAAAGGTAGTTTATTTCTTTCCTTAATGCAACTAAGTTGCATTAAGGAAAGAAATCTTTTCTTCTCCTTTTCAGCAAAGTGCATTTTTTTGTTATAAAATTATAACAAATTCGTATCTTATCCTGCATTCACTGCACCAATCCAATAACTATGAAAATAACAGTTAAAAATCCACGCTTACTAGGCAAGATGGCACTCTCTGCCTATCATACCAAACTCAAAGCAAGCTTTGTAGAATTAGAAGCCGCCCAAGAAAAAGGAGCAGAGACCACGCCTTACTTTTTTCGATCAGAACATAGCTTTCAAGATGGCAAAATAGGCCCTTTGCTCGTCATAGGAATGAACAATGCTTGGAAAGAGCATATTAAAGCTGAAAAATGGGCTAAATCGCCTGAGAATAAAAAAACGGCTATAGGTCATTTACGATCAGAAGATCTACAATTAAGCCTAGTCTTAGAACAAGGAAGCATCACCAATAACAACTTTCAAAAGGCCATTAAGAACAGTACTGTCCTTAAGAAATATACTTGGACACTCGTTGAAAAATTAGAAGACCAAGAAGATGTATTGGAAGAGGATAAGAACGAAGATAATAGTATAGAAACAGCTCTAAAGCAACTCTTAGATAGCTTTCAAAAAAGAGAAAAAATCTTTAAAACTCTTTCTGCCGCCATCAAAAAAACAACAGGTAAAGAGCAACGCCAATATCTATTGAAACGTAGAAAAGTTCTCAAACGTCTTAAGGTAAATACAAGGGAATGGACAGAGCTTTCGCAAGAGGCCAATGCTACCCTTCAAGCTACTCCAATCTATCAAGATAATCTACAACAATACCAACAATGGACGGCCTTGTTTGCTAAAATGGAAGCCGCAAAAACACAAGAAAGTGCTGATCCTGAAAGCTTGGAACTGGAAGAAGAACAATTGTATGCCAAGACTCTGAATGATGTCCAGAATTTTAATAGCTCCTTGAAGGGGGTCAAAGAGGTAGACACGATTGAAGAAGCCGTCGCTAAACTGGGAAAACACATCCAACAATGGGAATCCATGACCAATCAAGGGCAAAAAGGAAAATTAGCGGCTAACTTTCAAGTCCTCCAAGAACAATCGGCTACTATCCAAGAAGGTTGGAATATTCTAAAACCAATTCTATCTCAATGGCATGACTACAAGGAGCAGATTGAAGCTTTACAAGACAAAGGTGAAACGCCTTCAGAGGCCTTAATTAACAATTTTCTAAACAGCAACGAGCGCCTACAGACTGCTCTGTAGTAGCCTTTTTATAAAAAAAAATGACATGGAGAATCCAAACGAAATTAAAATCAAAGATAGCTTTCAATCTGTTCAGGAGGAAGTGGATAAGTTTACTCGACACATGCAAAGTGGATGGACAGAAAAAGGCACTTGGAGTGATGAAGCAAAACAGTTACAAACACGATTTAGCTCTTTTGTTAATGCGCTTAATAAATTAAATATAAAAGTAGAGAAGAGTGCTCAACAGGGAATCTATGTCCAGCCTGTAAGAAATAGCCTCCAAGAATTAATAGCCTTTGAATCAAGGTATACAGATAGCTCTACTTTTCCTGTCTTAAATAAAAATCTAATTTCTAATAATAGTAGCGATAGAAGGGAAATTCTTGAACAAATAACCAACTACAGAACTCTAATAAACGATGTATTAGGAGCTCTGCTAAATCCTCTAAAATCCCTAACCAAAATATTTAATACGTTCTCTCAACATTTAACTGCTTTTGAGGCAGAATTACAAACTATAGGTCAAACAATAGCTATAGAAACACTTCAAAAGCAAACACAAATAATTCTAAATTTCAGAAATCAACATAGTGATAATGACATCTTTTCTCCAACTATAATCTTAGATGATATAGTGAAAATAAAAGATTTTAAAGAGCAAATCATATCTCGCCAAGAAACGCTCCAAACACTTGCAGAACAGTTAACACTTAAAGAGAGTTTAGCTAAAGATTTTACTCCTTTTATACGAACATTGGATTCTTTTAACATGGAACTACAAGAGGCTAGTCATAGCATCAATGTAAAAGTTTTTAAAGAGCAAATCCAATCCATTACAATATTTCAAAATGAACATTATAAAAATGAGGTCTTTGTCTTTGAAGTGGATGCTACTTCTGTCAACACTTATCAAGATGAATTTGCCAACATCCAAACAACATTAGTAGCCTTAATAGAGCAACTACAAAACAAACAAAAATTAGCAGCAGAATTTAATCGTTTTGTCAAAGAACTCCAAGATTTCAATATAAGGGTGCTAGATGCCTCTAAGGATATAGATACTCAAACGATTCTAAATCAAATCCAAGTCTTAGAAAGCTTCAAAGAACAAAACAGTGAGAAGGGAATTTTTTGCCCTACTATTGATTTTAGTAATAAAGGTCAAATCATAACTCTCCAACAAGAAATTGCAAACTTTCACCAACAACTATTAAATGATCTACCTACAGATTTAAGGAAATTAGAAAACGCAAAGAGAGAAGCAGAAGAACAAGTAAGAAGAAATCAATTCGAAGCTACTTTAAAGATTATTACTGATAATCATCAAGATCAACTTAGTATCAAAAAAGAACTAAAAAAAGAATATGATAACCTAATAGCAATCCATCGTGATGCTTCTAGAGAAATTACACCAAACCTTCTTCAAAGAGTAGAAATACTTCAAGCAGATGTTGAAATAGAGCCATCTCCTATTACTTCATCAGATGATGATTCCCTAGAAGAGACAGGAGTTTTAATTATAGATGGTACCGAGGTTGATGAAGATCAGCTTATCGCTTTCATTCAAGGTGAATTGCCTGATAATGCCCAAACAGATTATACCAAACCATTAAACAAACTACTAGCAAGACAAGGAAAAGCAACCGCTAATCATATTGTAAATGATCGAAATGTATTACATTATTCTGCTGGAGCTGTAGGAAAAGCTGGAGGTTGTAGTTTATTCTATATTGTTTATGATAATAATGATGTGGAATTAGTAGGTATTGGGGCGCATACCGATAAAAATGAAAAAGGAAAACCCATAACAGTCGGATATTATTTATACTGGACGAACCATTTACCTACCTATATTACCCTAAAAAAATAATATTCATAAATGACAATAGCTCTAGTTAAATCTAGGGCTATTGTTTTTTTCCCTTAGCCTAATTACATTCCCCAAATTTGGCCGTACCGTCATTATTCCTTATATATGTCTTCTATTGTCTTAACAAACTGTTAAAAGAGCGAAGAGGCAATACTATCATACCATAATACAAAGTCTCTAAACCAATTCGAACATTTATCTAATCCTTCATGGGAGTACCCTTGCTACTAACAGCACGACCTCCTCAAAACAATGCAACAATATGAGACAAAACGTACGCTATTTCTGGAGCTTGGTTATAGCTTTGGGTTTTCTGCTGCCTTCGGCCAATGCCCAATTGGTCAATTACGAAGAAACTTGGCAAGAATTCCTAAAAAATCCCAAGACTTCTGCCATTAGCAAACTCACCGAACCCAGCAAAGAACAAGTCGCCAATTACCTCAAATATTCCTTGATGTATGCCAACTCTTACTTCTGTGCCGATGACTTAAGTCAGTCTGAAAAAATGCTGCGTCAAGTAGCAAGCATTGATAAAGAAAGACAAGAAAACATTCCTGGATTTATCGCCAAATATGAAGAGTTAAAGCAAAAAGTAGCGGCTTACAAAGCGGCAGATAAAGCTTGGGGACGTTTTGTAGGTGGAACGGCTGTCAAAGCTTCCGAACTCAATGCAGGCATTCTACAAGAAGCCAAAAGTGTGTGTGAGAAAGGTACCTTAGCCAAGTTTTTCTACATGACTTCTATGGATTTTTATTGCTCTGGTGACTTAGTGAAAGCCAAAGGCCACTTTGTGAACCGTGTACAAAAGTTGGTAGACAAGACCTCTTTTGAGCCATCTCAGGTGCCTGGCATGGAAGACCGAGTGAATAAAATGAAAAAAGTATGGGCCGCTATGGCTAAACTGGATCCAGCTTGGGCCAAATTCATAGAAACCGATGTTTCTCCTGGTTTTGATACCGAAATGCCTGTGGTAGAGTGTTATTCTATTCCCAATATGAAAGCCTATATTTTGCGTGCAACTGCTGATATTTGTACCATAGGCGATGAAATGTTGAAAAAAATTAAGGCATTAGAAGCCACCAATACCCACAAAATTCCTGCTGATGTAGCCGCCAAAATCAAATGGTTAGAAAAAGCAGTTGCAGAAAACAACAAAGGCCTAGCTGGCCTCAACAAAGCTTGGAAGAAGTTCTTACCAGAAAGCAAAGTAACAGATAGTAACTACGGTCATGAGTTTGAATGTGACCGCAGTGCTGAAGTGAAAGCCTACATTATGGATGGTTTTGCCGATCCTTGTGGAGGTGGTAGCGATGCCTTGAAGGAAATTGCTCGCATTCAAAAAGAACATAAGCCTACCTTGGACACAGAGACCATGACCAAGCTTAAACAGCTCAAAGCACGCGTCAACAAAGAAGCAGCCAACCTTGCAAAGTTAAACGAAGCATGGGAAGACTTTTTACCAGATGATAAAGTCAATGGAAAATTAGATTTTCCTTATGAATATTGTGATAAAGAAGCACAAATCAAGGCATATGTGATGGATGGTACCATCAACTTTTGTTCAAAAGGCAAGGCACGTTTAGCTGATATTGAGAAAGTACGCAGCACCGATGATCCTGAATTGGCCGCAGCTGTTACCAAAAAGATTGACGCCTTACAAGCCAAACAAGACGAATCTGATGCGGACTTAGCCGACCTCAACAAAGCGTGGAAGCTATATACCAGCACCGATAAGGTAATGGCCTGGAAAGAAGGCTTCCCTAAAAAAGATACAGGAACTGTTCGCGACAACATTCGCTTAGTGAAGTTTTATTGTGATAAAATTGCCCAAACCAAAGCTTGGGTGATCAAAGGACAATTAGACCCTTGTGAGAAAGGAGAGCCTTATTTAAAGAAAATTGAAAAGCTCAAAAAAGAAGCAAAACTTCGCTACGATGACGAGTTAACCTGTCAAGTAGGTCGTTTACGCGCCAAAGTCTACCAATGTAAGTACTGGGCCTTGGTCCTCCAAGCTTGGAAAGTCACTTATGAAGAATGTAAGCGTTTTGGCCCTGCTTCCTCTAAGATTATGTATGCTGATTTGAACTCGGATGAATTACCTTGTGAGACTACGGTAGAGTACAAGCAATTGGGTAAAATTGGTATCCAGTATACCATCACTACTTTTTTATGTCAGAAAATCAATTTGGCAAAAATGGGTGATCCTGAATACTACAAAAAAATTGCTACTTGGGTAGACAATGAAGTCTTGAGCAAATACTGTGAAGCCAATATGCGTTGTAAGGAAGATTTCTACATTTACTTAGAAGGCCATACCGATGGAAATCGCTTTTCTGGTGCAAAGTATGATAAGTCTTTAAATATTCCAGCAGGAACCCCTTATACCCACTTTGTACAAAGCAGCAATGCTTCAGTAGATACAACAAAGAAACAAACACGAAACATTACTACCGACCTTAAATCGAATATGGAATTGGGTATTGCTCGTGCTTGGACGGTCAAACAACAATTAGATTTCATGAAAGTGCCCATTACCGTAGGGGCTTACGAACATCCTTCTAGTGAGAAAGGAGGAGAATACAGACGTATTGAGATCGAATTGAACATCACCAACTTGATGTTGGATTTTTATGAGAAAACACTAAAAGCCTTGGTAGAGAAATCAGGCATAGGCAATCGTCCAAAAACAGGGTGTTAAGAAGAACTTCTTAAAATAAATTTTTCTTAGGAAAGGAAATAGAAGGTATTTCAATTAATTTTGGAATACCTTTTTCCTTTTAGAACTAAGAGTAATGGAGTTTAGGTGCTTGTTCTTGAAGGAAGCTCTTGCCCTAATTTATAGAATAGAAAATAATGTAACTTCTCAAAAACCACCGTATCAGAGAGCATACCTTCCCCTATAAAAAGTTGTCCCTGCTGGTGTTTAATCATCAAATAAGCACTCCCTGCATGGTCAATTTTTTGAATGTTAAAGATGTCTTTGTAAGCAATGGTTATTTGCCTAAACATAAACAAGGGACTCTGCTGGGGGCAAATAAAATAGTCCTCCTTCAAAATCAATTCTTTTTTAGTAAAAAAAGATCGATTAAGACAGCTCCAAAAGACAAGACAGATCAAACTTAGCAAAGCACAAAGTAGTTGGACAACTCCTAATTCAGAAGAAGCCAAACTCCAATACAAAAACAGCCCCGTCCCTCCTCCAAAAGTCAAAAAGAGCAGGACAAAACGATAACGTTCCAATTGATAGGGATAATGGATATCTTCGGAGGAGTCTTTCATATTCATGTTGTTGATTGTTTTTAATGAAGTTATCCACTAATTTTAAAACAATGGTTAATCTTGTTGTACGAAAGAGTAAGAGTTCTCTTTTATATCGTTTCATAAGAAGTATTCCAAAACCATTCATCCTCCAACCATCTAGCATATTGATTACACGCCTCCTTATAAGAAGACATTGGATCAGACAACGCATATTGCCAGCCCTTAAGATCATTGACAACGTAACTTTGAATTGTTTCTTTATACCCTATTGATAAATAGCCATAACAATCCACTAAACTCTTTAAAGCCTTCATGAGATCAAAATAGTCAATATCAAGCGTATCAAAACCGTCTCCAAAACTGCTAATGTATTGATCCCGTAACGTGCGTTGTAATTCGTCGATCGCTTCCGAAAGATACGTACTTTTTGGGCAATAGATTGGTGTTAAGAAAGTGTGCAAATAATCCATACAATCTACTTTGATTTTACGTTGTGCCACTTCCACGTCTTCAAAACAATGGAGCGAGGGGATTGAAAAATTGCTAAAAACAATGTTCTTAAAACCCAGTTCAAAAAACAGCCAAGCCGTCCCATTATTAACCAAACACCAATACTCTAATTGATTGCGATGCTCTTGATTTAAATCTTCCAAAAGATAAAACAAGCCAATATCAACCACCATTGTTTTAGGTAATTGAAGCTGTAAAAAGTACTTAGAACTCTCCAAAGGAATTTGAAAATCAATTGCTATAAAACAATCGGTTTGAGCATTCGGAAATTCATCCAACAAATCAGCAGAATCCAACAAAGGAATATCCGAAAAATCGGTTCCAATACCCTGCAAATTAAAAGCGTGGGTTGTTCGGCTTTTCCAGATACAAGAAGGCTCTTTTGCTGTTTCCCAACCCTCCACGTCAAATGCAAGTTCTGTTTTTCTAGAGTATACTTTGATCCATTCTGCTTGCTCCCACCACTGATAACCCAAAATGTATTCCTTTGGAATACACTCTAGAAGGTTACTTATAAATTGTTCTTTTAATTGGTTGAGTTCTGTCATAAAGCATTAAATTTTTAACTGGTATATTTACTCGCACAAAAACATTCCTTTTCTGGCCAAGTTGCTATCTTATTCATGGGACTATTGAAGCTAAGTCTATTAGTCAGTAACTAATTTATTAGATTACTAAAACGAGTTTTAATTGGAACTAAAATAGCTTTACGGAGCCTTTTTTTACTTACGCGAGTGAGTAAATTGGTTCGAGTTCCTACTCATTTTACTGCATCATGCCTTTGACATTCCACTAAGAGCAAGTTTAAATTTTTTATCAATGAAAAACAAGCCTTTATGAACNNCTAAATTTCTCCACTAACTTTTTGTCAGAACCACTAATTATTGATTTTCAACCTTAATACATTTTAAACAAACTCTAAAGTCTTTTTTTAACAACTTCATCTTGCGCCTAAAAATTTATCTTTTTTTTATCCAAAACTTATTCCCCTTCCAAACAGTTCCATTTCTTACAACCAAAATAGATAACAACTTTTTAAGATAAGCTGTCCTAGCTACAAATCGATGATAGCCAACAATAAAAAGGCGTTCTAATACCAATTAGAACGCCTTTCCTTTATTTTAATCTCATTGACAAACAATCTATAGTGCCGCCAATACTTCACTAGGTTCTGCTCTCTTCGTATAATCCTCACTAACAAAACGATAGGTAATTTTTCCTGCTTGATTCACCACAAAGGTAGCAGGCATTGGCAGTTCTGCTTCTTCATTACCGTTGTGCTTGTTTAAATCAATTCCAAAGTTACCATAGACGGTTTGCAAATCTTGGGGCAATCCAATCACTAGCCCAAGCTGTTGTGCCAATTCATTGTTTAAATCCGTCAAGACTTCAAATGACAATTCGTTTTTCTCTGTTGTTGTTAAGGAACTATCAGGTGTTTCTGGAGTGATCGCTACCAATTGCGCTCCTTTGGCTTTGATTTCTGGTAATAACGCCTGAAACGCTTTTAATTCTAAATTACAATAAGGGCACCAACCTCCTCTATAAAAAGTCATAATTAAAGGTCCTTTCTCTAATAATTGGGCTAAATCCACTTGATTTCCCTGTGCATTGGATAAGGTTGTTGTGACAAAATCATCCCCTACTTTTACAGCGCTGTCCGCTAATTGCTGTGCTTTAAGATCGGCTGTAGCTTTATCCATAATGGCTAAAGTATCTGCTCCAATTTTTGCTCTTCCTGCTTGATTTGTTGTTAATAAACGTTCTGCTAAAGACATATCGTTGTGTATTGATTGTGATAGTAAAAAAAGCAAGCTACAAAAACGATGATAGACATACTAATGTATCTACATTAATTGACATTTCATTAACAATAGTACGCAGTTATCTTGGAACACTCCGTGGTTAGTATCTCCCTTTCTAAAAAACTTTCTAGGTTTCCCTTTATCTTTAGTATTCTACTAAAAAACAACTTCCTTATCCTTCTTATAAATTCCTCTTACCATGCTATTAGAAATTGCTATTGGAGACGCCTATGGTGCAGGCTTTGAATTCACCTCCCCAGAAATCATTCAAAAAGAACATCAACTCGACCGTTATTATGGCAGTCGAATAGACGACCTAGAAGCAGGACAATACACAGATGATACGCAAATGTCTATGGCCATTGTAGAATTGATGCTCAGTGGAACAACTTGGACAAAGGAGAGCATTACAAAACATTTCTTAGAAGTATTTCATAGAGATCCCAGACATGGTTATGCTAAGAACTTCTATCAATTCTTGACCCAACAGAAAACACCCCAAGACTTTCTAGCCAACATTCGACCACGCAGTAAAAGAAATGGCGCAGCGATGCGCTCCATCCCCATTGGCCTCTATCCTACCCTGTCCGAAGTGCTTGACAAAGCAGCGCTTCAAGCCAGCATCACCCATGATACCCCTGAAGGTATTGTCTCCGCTAAAGCGGTTGCTTTAATGGCCCACTATTTTTGTTACCAATTGGGTGCTCCCCAACAACTCAACCAGTTTTTACAACAACAACTCGACTGGTCTTTTGATGATAATAAAACTACCCCTGTCGCTTGTGATGCCATAGAAACCATTGAAGGTGTTTTAACGGTCTTGCGAAAAGGAAACTCCTTGCGAGAATTACTGGATTTATCGATAAAACTAGGAGGCGATACAGATAGTGTTGCTAGTATTGCTTGTGGGGCTGCGTCTTTTTCGGCCGCTTATCCCAACGATTGGCCTGCATTTTTGTATACAGATTTAGAGCAGGAAGCTTATGGGAAGGCGTATTTAGAGGCCTTGGATGCGCGGGTGCTGGGGATGTTTGTGGGATAAGATTTCAGAGAACCAACAACAAATTACTTTTTTACAAGCCCACCTCTACTGTAAGACATGAATAAAACAAGCAGCTCCAAAACGCATCCATTAGGACATATATAGTACATTTCCTTACGAAAAAAGATTGCTTCCTTGCGAATATGACGCCACCAAAACAATAGCATTTCACTTGCCTTATCTTGTGCAATAGAAAATTAATTCATTTCAATTAAATTATCAAAAATGGCTAAATTAAGCATCCCTTTATTATCGATCTTTCTATTGTTCTTATTTCAATCTTGTGAAAAAGAAGTAATTGAAGCAGCAGCAACTTCCCAAGCAACACCAACAACGGCTTCTCTGTCCAAAATCACAGTACAAAACAATGTTTTGGCCTTTGAAACCATCCATGATTATTTGGCATTTGTAGACCATGAAGATTACTCCATGACCGACAAAGTGGTGGAACATGCTAAAACCCTTCCTTTTGAGAGCTATGGACAACAGCAGAAGAAAGAGATGGACTTTGAGAGTGACTTCATTGAAGCCATTCTAAACAAAGATAGAATTGTAAAGATTGGAAAGTGGTTTATCAAAATTAACCCTAAAACAGAACAAGTTTATGCGCTTTCTGATGCGTTCAAAGAACACTATTCTATTTTAGTCTCCAACAAACCTGCACACAAACACATTCATCAATTTTCTACCGATGATGATGTGATTGCTTTATTACAAGATGAAGCCAATATCAATGCTAAAGGATTGTTCTGTGGAGAATCTGGAGCCGCTAACCATCCTTTTGATCAAACTCGATACCTAGCCTTTGTTCCTGCTGATTCTTATCCTGCAAGCCGTTATGAGTTTCCTTGTAAAATCACTTACCTAAAATTGGGTATTTACTACACCTTGAAAGCTTACATGAAAGTGGAAAAAGAAACTAGGTCCCCACATGGAGCAAATGCGACTATTTCTACTCATGCTTATCCAAACCTTCCTATTCGTATTTTTTCTCAAAGAAGGTATAAAGTACGTTGTGGGACAGAACATGGCTGGTATACAAAAGTAACTCCTGTAACAGACAACAAGGTTACTTACAAATCCTACCAAGGAAGCAAACGGTTGCACAAATACCAACTAAGAATTGGATTTGAAGCCGCTTACCCAGGTAGTGGCGGATATACCAATGTCTGGAATTACTTATTATGGTATCCTTACCAACGTGAAATCAAGCATGGTTACTAAACAACTTTTATAGAATTTGTACCAACAGGAGCCTTCCTTGCCTTAGGAAGGCTCCTGTCTTTTACTCCTTACTCTCTTTCTAGCCTCTCCCCAAACAACAACAATAGGCTTGCCTACTGGATTCTACGTCAAATACTCCTACTTCTAGGCAATAATTCCCGCCGTTAAGAGGTTACTACTAGTAACTAGGCGTTCCTTTCTTTTTTCCTCCGATTTACTTATTTTGAGGAGTAATATCCTGCTTCTTTCCACCCATTTATTATTTTGGGTTGGTTCTTGTATTAGAACGAAAAGCAGGACAGGAAATGGAGCTATTTTCCTAGCATTCCTCGTATTTTTTTAAACGGATTTATACGATTATGATTAACTATACACGCCTTTTATATCTCAGTTTTTTCCTGCTAGTAGGAACCAATATGGCCCATGCGCAATTTGTCAACATGGAGGAGACCTGGCAGGAATTTTTAGTGAATGAGAAAACCTCCAATATTTCTCAATTGCCCAAACCAGAGAAAACACAACCGACCAACTACATCAAGTATTCTTTGATCTATGCCAACACCTACCTTTGTGGGGACAACATTGATGAAGCGGACAAAATGATTCAAGAAATTGAAGCAATGGGCAAAGATATCCGCGATCGTGTTCCTGGATTTGAGGAGCGTTATCAAGGACTCAAAAAAAACATAGAGGCCTACAAAAACTTAGATCCGTTGTGGAAAAAGTTTAAGTCCGATAAAACCAGTGTTTCTAGAGAAACGGTACAGAAGTATCCAGAAGCATCTAAAATCTGTGAACGCGGTACCTTAACCAAGTATTTCTACATGATCGCCCATGATTATTTGTGTGAGAAAGACTTGTATCAAGCCCGCGATATTTATGATACAAAAATCAAACGACTAGTCGCCACTACCTTCAATCCACATGACATCGAAGGATTGGGAGAAGAAGTCGATAAAATGGCGCAATACTGGACGGCAATGGATGAAATGGAGCCCGCTTGGGAAGCCTTTGATGCCACAGGAATTTCTCCTGGCATGAATGCTGAAATGCCTGTCTATAGATGTTATATCCTACCCAACATCAAGACCTATATTCTCAAAGCCAATTATGACATTTGTACACAAGGAGCGCCTTTATTAAGCAAAATAAAAGCTTTGCGTCGCCAAAGTAAAGAGCCATTGCCCAGTGCAATTACCGCTCATATCGAAGATATTGAACGCCAAGTGAAAGCGATCCGAACAGATTTAGTGGTTTTAAATACTTACTGGAAGAAGTTTTTGAGTACGGGAAAAGTCCCTAGTGATGCTGCCTATAAATACGAATTCAAATGTGACCGAGAAGCGGAAGTGAAAGCCCAATTATTGGATGGCTTAACCCATGTCTGTGAAAAAGGCGCGGAGGCTCTAAAAAACATTGCCAATATTCGCCGCGAACACCGCCCAGAACTATCCAATGAAACCCAAGCCAAGCTCAAAGCGTTAAAAGCGGTGGTAACTGCTAGTTCAGGAGATGTCTCTGTTCTCCAAGAAGCCTGGGAAGATTTCTTACCAGACAGTAAATTGTCTAAAGATTACGCCTTGGCCTTTGATTATTGTGAGAAAATTGCCCAACTGCAAGCTCATATTATTGAAGGAACTGTCAAAGCCTGCGAAAAAGGAACCGACCAATTAGAAGCCATTGATGATTTATTAGTAGAGTATGACATCAATGTGGATGCAGTTACTCAAGAAAAATTAGACGCTTTAAAAGCGAAAGTAGAAAAAATAGCAGATCGCCAAGTAGTCATCAACCAAGCCTGGGATCATTTTATGAAGACTGGCAAAGTGAGCAATGATTACGAATACGATTATGAATATCCTTGTAATCGAGTATTAGATGTTCGTGCGGCCCTACTCGATGGCTATACCAATCCTTGTTTGAGTGGCAAATATGGCTTAGGTGAAGTAGATAAAGTCATCCAAAAACACCAGCCTACCTTGGATAAAGTGACGTCAGATTATATCCAATCTCTCAAAAGTCGCCTCGCTAACGAAGGTGGTAACGTGGCCAAACTGACCAAAGTATGGGATGATTTTGTTCCAGACAATCAATTGTCAGGAGAACTAGACGTAGAATTTGAATACTGTGATAAGATTGCAGAAGTTCGTGCACTAATCATGGATGGCACGCTAAACTTTTGTAGCAAAGGCCAACAACGTCTAGCTGATATTTATAAAGTACAAGAGGACTATTTGCTCACGCTAGATCGTACCATGGAGGATAAATTAGAAGAGTTGTATCAAATGGTGCAAAAGGGCAAACCTGAATTGGAAGGCTTAAATGCTGCTTGGAAAGTAGCCAGCTCTACGGATAAATTATCAGAAGTAGACGCGAGTACCATCAATCTAGAGCAACATTATTGCGATGATATCTCTACCCTCAAAGCTTGGGTGATCCGCGGCCTAATGAAGCCTTGCCAAGAGGGGCAAAAACACCTCAAAAAGATAGACAACTTACAACGCAGTAATAACATCGTTTATGACGACGAATTAGATTATCAAGTAGAGTTGTTACGTGTTTATGTCAAAAAGTGCAACTAATATTTTATATTTTTAAATAGGGCTGTATGATTAATCATACAGCCCTATTTTTTGTACGTGTTCTACCTTGGACGCGTTTCTTTTATCCTCTTCCTTCACTTATCATTCCTCTACCGTTCCCTCTCCAAACAAGCCAACTACACATTCCTTAAGGCACATTTTATCCCCTCCTTAAAATTGTGTAAATTTAAGGTGAGAGGAACCATTATCAACCAAAATACACACCATGCAACAACGTTTCCAACACTTACTCTATTCCTGTTTTGTTCTTTTGCTCCTAGCTCTCCCTCAGGGTAGTTGGGCGCAACTGGTCAACATGGAACAAACCTGGCAAGAGTTTTTGCGCAACCAGAAGGCTTCTAATGTCTCCGAACTGGTCAAACCAGAGCGCTCTCAACCTGCCAATTATATCAAGTACTCCTTGATGTATGCCAACACGAACTTCTGTGCGGATAATATACCAGAAGCAGATAAGATGATGCGCGAAATTACGACCATAGATGACGCCGTTCAAGACCGTATTCCAGGCTTTAGAGATCGTTACGCTTTGATGAAAAAGAAGATCAAAGCCTATAAAGAACTTGCTCCTATTTGGAGTCGCTTTATCAATGACAAGTACAGTGTCACCAGAAGCATGGTCGAAGCCGTTCCTGAAGCCAAGAAAGTTTGTGAAAAAGGGACACTAGCCAAGTATTTTTACTTGACCGCGCATACCTATTACTGTGAAGCCAATTTAGAGCAAGCTAGAGCTAATTTTGAGAATCGAGTATTGAAGTTGGCTAAAACCAGCTTTAATCCAGACGATGTACAGGGCTTAAGTGATGAAATTGAGGCCATGAAAAAGTTATGGGCAGGAATTGACGCTTTAAACCCTGCTTGGGATGCTTACATGAAGACAGATATTTCCCCTGGTTTTGAAACGACTATCCCTGTTTTCAGTTGCTACACCATTCCGAACATCAAAGCCTGTATCTTGCGTGCTGCGGCTGATTTTTGTGGTACAGGCGATGAAATGCTAAAACAAATTCGATCTTTACAAAAAGGCATGAAGCATCCTGTTCCAGCAGAAGTTGCTAAAAAGATTACTTGGTTGGAAGATATGGTGAATAGCAACAATACCGACTTAGCTCAACTCAATAAATACTGGGGCACCTATACCAGTGCAGGAACGTTCCCTAAAAAGAACAGTTATGACCACACCTTCGTTTGTGATCGTCCCGCAGAAGTGAAAGCGTACTTATTGGATGGTTTACGTGCGCCTTGTGTCGATGGACAAATGGCCTTGGATAGCATTGATCGCATCAAACGCCAATACCAACCCAATTTAGATGGAGTAACAACTAGCAATTTCCAAAAATTAAAAACCTTAGTAGAGAATGAATCTAAAGCTATAGCAGCTTTGGACGAAGCATGGGAAGATTTTTTGCCTGATGATAAATTATCTAAGCCCGCTACATTTGGATATGAATACTGTGAAAACAGCGCCTTGGCAAAGGCTTATGTAATGGATGGTATCCTAAACAGTTGTGAAAAAGGCCAACAACGCTTGGCTGATCTCAAGGCTTTAAAAACAAAAAACAAGACGGCTTGGGAAGCGGATTTGCAAGGTAAAATTGACCAATTGCAAGCAACGGTAGACAAACGCACCCAAGAAGAAGCGGATTTAGCCAAAGCATGGCAGCACCTTCAGAAAAACAAGGAGGTGGACGAAGATTTACCGTACACCTATGAGTTTGTTTGTAACCGTGCCCTAGAAGTACAAGCGTACTTATTGGATGGCTATACCAACCCTTGTCAAAGTGGTAAATATGCGTTAGAAAAGATTGCAGAAGTACAGAAAGCACACAACCCAACCTTAGATGCAGCTACCACCAAAAGCCTTAAGGAGTTGAAAGATCGCGTCAAAAATGAAAATAAAAACCTAGCTAAACTCACGGCGACTTGGAAGGATTTTGTTCCTGATAATAAATTGTCTTCCAAGCTAGATGTGGTGTTTGAGTATTGTGATAAAATTGCACAAGCACGCGCTTATATCATTGATGGGACGGTTTATTTTTGTGAGAAAGGAGAAAAACGTTTAGCAGACATCTACAAACTACAAGAAGATTATTTGCTCACGTTGGATGATGAAACACAAGACAAACTCAACGAACTAGACAGCAAAGTTAAGCAAGCAGCAAAAGATCTAGCAGACCTTAACCAAGCTTGGACCATTTATACCCAAACCGATACCCAAACAGAATGGTTAGAAGGTTTTCCAAGCAAGGATACGATTGTACGCGAACAAATTCGCTTAGTAGAAGACTACTGTGATCCCATCGCACAAACTAAATCTTGGGCTATTAAAGGTCTATTGGACCCTTGTGACTTGGGCGAAGGCTTCTTAAAACAAATTCAAACGCTCAAAAAAGCGCAACAATTGAAGTATGACAAAGATCTAGCCTGTCAAGTTCGTCGCTTAGAGAGTAAAGTCTACCAGTGTAAATATTGGGCATTGGTTTTAGAAGCGCGACGCATTACCCACCAAGAACGCGAGACCTTTGGCCCTGCTTCTTCTATGGGGATGTATGATGCCCTTAATTCGGACAAACTACCTTGTGAGACTACAGTTAATTACGAACCCTTGGGCTACATTGGAGTGCGTTATATTGTCTCTCCTAGTTTATGTCAAAAAACCAATTTGGCGAAAATGGGAGATCCAGAGTATTACAAAAAAATCGCTTCTTTTGTGGATCAACAAGTATTGAGCAAGTACTGTGAAGCCAATATGCGTTGTAAGGAAGACTTCTTTATTTACTTAGAAGGTCATACCGATGGTTACCGTTTTTCTGGTGCCAAATATGATAAGTCTTTAGACATTCCAGAAGGAACGCCTTATACCCACTTCTTTGGCAAAAAGGATGGTACCGTAGATACGCTTCAAAAGACCACCCGTCACATTACCCGTGAACTTAAATCCAATATGGAATTGGGCATTGCTCGGGCTTGGACAGTCAAGCAACAACTAGATTTCATGGGAGTTCCCATCACTGTTGGTGCTTATGAGCATCCTGAGAATGAAAAAGGAGGAGAATACAGAAAAATCGATATTGAGTTGAACATTACCAACTTACTCTTAGATTTTTATGAGAAGACCTTACAAGAATTAGTCACAAAAGCAGGTATCGGTAAACGCCCTGGCAAGTGTTAGAACCACACACCAATACCTGTCTATAATCATAGAACTAGAGCAGCTTTCTTTTTCGGAGGCTGCTCTTTTTTATGCACCTTTCTAGTTGAATTGGAGGCAGCTTTATAAATAGTTAGACAAAAGATCACGGAGTAACAGCACCGCTAAAACCTATCAATCAGGGAGTAAAGCAATCTAATAAAAAAAAGAGGCTATATGCCGTCTCTTAAAATGTTCTATTTCTATGAAAAAAGTAGTTTTTAAACCCGTCCCCAAAGAGGGCTATTGGGAATACCATTTACCTTGTGGAACAGGTTTATTAGAACAGTTGTTGTTTCGGCAGATATTTTCACTAGAAGAGGAAGCATTAGCAGCTTGGCAAGCCTACTTGCAACAAGCAGGAATCAGCTACTTTGGTAGCGAAGAAAATTCTTTACTCTATGCCTTGATTGTAAAATCATTAGCTCCTGATGCCACGGTCAATTTACTCACTTTTGGCCCCCTCCAAGAACCGTTACAAGTATTAAATCCTTTAAAAATAGAAAAAGTCGCTTGGAAGTTTTCCTTTGAATACACTATTGACGAAACCTTTTTTTGCCGACAATATGGTTATCAGCGCCCCTCCGAATTCTTAGAAACCATGCAGTATTCTAATAAGGATTTGAGTCAACGTGGCTTTCAATTATCAGAATTGTCCACCCCAAAACTAGAGCAGTTTATTAAAACATATAGCTCTGATGTATCCAGTTGGTCTTTTTTTCCTCAAGCTAATTGGTCAACGCTCTTGCCCTTGCTCCAAGATTCTGTTTCCAGACCAACAATACAGGATATATTAGCTGTGGCGCCTTGCATTGTTTCTGTACAAATTGGAGAAGATGAAGGGTATTTGGATTATGTGTTGATACAAAGTGCCCAGCCTTTGGGACAACAAATAAAGTATTTAGAGGCCGTTATCTTTCAGTTTGGGGCAGGCTATGAAAACTTGTTGAAAGAATTGGGAACGATCGATGAGGAATGGAAGTGTTGTTTTTTTGAGGCGAGGTTGAAGGAATTGTGGAAAGAAGCAGGATTGTGATGCAATTATTTTCTAGTTCCAAGCAGTCAAATCAAAAATATAGAACACATTCTCTTTAGGGCACGCTTAAAACAACTATTTTGTGAGTCATATTTTCTATCTAATTAGAAAAAGTACGTTCTACGACTACACTACAAAACCAACCAATGAAAGCACTTTACTTACTTTCTTTAACCTGTATCCTTATTGCTTGTAACAGCGAACCTATCCCCACCATACCAACGGGTCCTAGTAATAAATCCTTAGTTATCGCTAGTTTTAATACCTATAAAAAAGCAGTGGATTCTCAAAACGGACAAGCCGCCACACAGCAGCTTTCGAGCAGTTCTATACGTTATTATGACCAAGTCCTAGATCATGTACTTTATTCTGATAAAGAAAAAATTACCCGCTTATCTAGTGGTGACATGATGCAAATATTGGGTTTAAGATTATTCTTTCCTAAAGAACAATTACTGCAATACAATGGGGCTCAACTTTTTCAAGCTATGGTCGATAATAAATTCACCGCAAGAAAACAGCTTGCTAAAACGACCATTGGTAAAGTCGCGGTCAAAGGAAATAATGCTAAGGGACAAATGGTACTAGAGGGAAAAGCCTCTCCTATCTTCTTTGATTTTAGAAAAGAAGAGGGCGTTTGGAAGTTGGATATGACAACTACTGTAATTATGACGACCAAACATGTGGATCAACAAGCAAAAGCAGTTCAACTATCCGTTCCAGCCTTTTTAGAGACAGCAATGCAGTTAACAGAGGAAGAAAAGAATACGATTTGGCAACCCTTGTAATAAGATGCCCTTATTTGTTAGCAGTTCTTATCAAAACAGTGTTTTAAGACGAAAGAAGAACATCAAAAATTTACTTCCATTTATAAGAAGAAAAACAGACAGTCCTTCTTAATTCCCCTACCCCATCCTCCACTTTTGTTGTACCTTTGCCTTCTTATTTAACCAGTACAACCAACAATGAGAATTCTACTCTTTTTCCTACTCTTAGGAGTAAGTACCAGCTTATTTGCCCAACCCATACGCCTAGCCACTTTCAACTGTGAGTTTTTGCTCCCCAACAAGGTGCATATGAAATATGGGTTGCCTTTTGATAATAAAAAATTGCCGCAAGAATGGCGCGATGAACGTTTCCGTCAAAAGAAATTTGTGGAAGCGGTTGATAAAGTTGCCGAGCACTTGGTAACGCTTAAAGCGGATGTTTTGGGTTTAACGGAAGTGGGCAACAAACAAGCCGTACAGGCTTTGGTGGAAGCCCTAAAGAAAAGAGGCGTTGATTATGCCCATTGGAGTGTTTGCCAATCCGAAGATACAGGGACTGGGCAATATGTGGCTTTGTTATCCAAATATCCCATCAAAGACATTGTTCCTAATTTTCCAAATCGCGGCTTATACTTTACAGAATCCGACTATGACCAAGAAGGCTCTACAGGCATTAGCAAAGGGATGAAAGCTAGTGTGACGGTGCAAGGGGAAGTTCTTAATGTCTTCTTATTTCATTTCAAATCAGAACGTGGTGGAGAAGACAGTGATCAAAAGCGCTTGATGCAAGCCGAAATTGCTCGTCGGGTGACTATTCCTTATCTACAGCGTGGAGAACATGTTGTTATTATGGGGGACCTAAACAGCGAGCCTCGCCATGAAGTTTTATTGACCTTACGTGGTTTCAGAGACATTAACGAAGAGTTGATTCAAACAGGCGATTTGTATTATTTTGATAATGCTAAATTGCGTTGGACCTATAATTATAGAGGCCAATTCGAGCAATTGGATCATATTTTATTGTCGCTGAGCTTACGCGAATTGTGTGTAGAAAACAACTATCGTCAAAAACAGTGGGGCATCAAAACAACCATCATTCCTACCAATAATGACAGAATTTCGGACCATAATGCGGTATTGGTAGAACTTAACTTTAAAAAATAAAGCTACTTATTAGCGAGTTTTTTGTTTTTAAAATTCCATAAACCTATTTTTTTCAATCAATTAAAAATTAAAATTAAACTAAACTAAAAAATAAAACCCTCTAATTGTCTTTTCAGAGATATAATAAAGCACCTAATATTGTAATTGTAACGCAGGAACAACGTTACGTTTATTTATTTAATGAAGTTGTTTAGAGGAAACCGCTCTGCTTGCGGGGCGGTCGTCCTTTAACAACTATGATCTCAAAAAACAACGCTCATGCAAAAGACTAAAATTTTGTTTCTCGCCCTATTCGCAGTTCTAGCAATTATGGCTTGTCGCAAAGATGACCCCAATACAAATACTGGTGGAACTACTGGCGGCAGCGGTACTGGTGGTGGAACTGGCGGCGGTGGCGGCCAACAAGGAGAAATGATTGCCAATTTAGGCGATTTTTGGGAAAGCCAAAAACAAGGAAAAATACAACAATTGACTGCTACAGCAGGACAGTATACCGAGTTAACAGGAGCACAAGGCACCAAAGTTACCATCTATAGCAACTCCCTTTTGTTAAATGGTGCTGTTGTTACTGGAAGTGTTGATATCGACTTGATTGAAGCCTATGATAAAGGAGATATGCTTTTGATGGGCTTGAATACAATGGGTAGAGATAACTTTGGTAACTATCGTGCCATGATTTCTGCAGGAGAATTTTTCTTTAGTGCTTCTCAAAATGGGCAAGCTTTAGATATCAACCCTAACAGCCCAATTCAAATTGCAACCGCCGCTTTCCCTAGTGCTGATTTTAATAATGACATGATCCCTCTATTATTAGAAGAAGATACCATTGTAGCAGGAGATTCTGTTTGGGTACCTATTGATAGCGTTGTCATGGGGAATTGCCAAGATTCTTTTATGATTAGTTTAGGCCAGAGCAACTATTGCTTCCAGATTGGTAGTAATTCTCGTTGGACCAACTGTGATTACTTCGCTAATTGGGGGACAGCTTTAACAGGAATGACGGTTAATTTACCAACGACACATGACGGAGTGAATACAAAAGTCTATATTTCTTTTGATGGCTTAAACTTGCTAACCAACTTACGCTACAATAGTGGTGGTGTTTTCACACTAGGCTCTAATTATAGAGTTCCTGTAGGACAAGCGGTGCACTTAGTAGTTGTCGCGGAGCAAAACGGAGTTTTAGTACACAACATACAAGCACTCACGGTTGCCAATAACCAAACACTAACACTCGCTAGTACTGATATCACGGGTATCACAGCAGCTAACTTACAAACACAATTATCTACCCTTCCTTAGAAAAACTAGTCCCTTAAGTTCATAATTAATTTTATTCTGTTGTTCCAAATTTCGGTTTGGAACAACATTTTTTATTAAGGATAGATCTCCCTCTTAGAAACGCTCATTCTATATAGATTACAGAAGCCATTTCTTTCATAAAATACCTTCCATCTTCTCCCTTCCTTATCGAGCAGCCTCTATCCAACTCACAATAGGTGCTAATGCTTCTCCTGGAGCAACCCAGTGGATACCTTCCTGTTTGCGCAACCAAGTCAATTGGCGCTTGGCATACCGTCTAGTATTTCGCTTGATTAATTCAATCGCGGTAGACAAATCTGTCTCTCCATCAAAATGATCAAAAAGCTCCCTGTATCCTACTGTTTGTAAAGCATTCAACGTTTTTTGTGGATGTAAAGCACGAGCTTCTTCTACCAATCCAGCTTCTATCATCCAATCCACCCGTTTATTAATTCGGGCATACAACTCTGCTCGTTCCCAGTTAATCGCTACGGTTAAGGCTTTAAAAGGACGAGGTGTTCGGTTCTTGCCCTGAAAAGATGAAAACGCTTGCCCTGTGCTGCGCCAAACTTCTAGCGCGCGAATAAGACGGTGCGGATTCGCTTGATCTACCTTCGTATAATAAACAGGATCAGCGATCGCTAATTCTTCTTGTAAGGCCTTAATTCCTTGCTCTTCTAGCATTTGCAGCAAGTCTTCTCTAATACCAGCAAGTACAGGTGGAAAGACATCCAAGCCCTCACAAACAGCCTTGATGTACAAGCCTGATCCTCCTACCATAACCGCCAAATCCTGTTGTTGATAAAAGGCATTCAAAAAAACTAAAGCATCCCGTTCAAAATCTCCAATGTTATATGCCTGCTGAACAGACAAACTATCTACAAAATGATGAGGTGCAGCAGCCCGCTCAGCTGGACTCGGCTTAGCAGTACCTATTTCCATTTCTTTGTAAAACTGACGAGAATCAGCAGACAAGATTTCTGTTTGATAATGCTGTGCTAGTTGAATCCCTAAAGCGGTTTTTCCACTAGCTGTAGGTCCTGCAACCACCAACAATATTTTTTCTGACATGAATATAGTATTAACATCAAGAGCGATAGAATAGGATTAGAAGGCGAAAGATACAGTTTTTCCAACAGTTTAAGTTCTAGTGTTCTAAATCCTCTAAATTTCTATTCTTAAAGAAAGAACCAAGGTCCTGCAATTCTTTTATTTATACTAAATCTAATTAAAAATACTCTAAGATTGGCTTAATAAATAGAAAACAATTTCGTAACCTTGTGGGTACTATTGTCAACTCCTAACACTTGGTTACGGTAGTTCTAGGATGGGGTCAAGTAATAACATTATGTATTCCCTTCTAAAAAATTTAAAAATCTATTGTAAGTATGTTATTAACTGATTTAAAAGTAGGAGAAAAAGCCATTGTAGAACGCTTCGATGATTTAACGGTAGAAGCGGTATTAACCGATATGGGTTGTCCTCAGGGCACCACTATTGAGCTCTACCACAAAGGTTTATTTCGTGGTCCTATTTCTATCAAAACACATACAGGCAGCATTTTGGCCTTGCGTCAATGTGATGCTCAGCAAATGACGATGCGTAAATCATGAGTAATAAAATAGAAGCTGGAAAGGTGGAACGAGTAGCTTTATTAGGCAACCCTAATGCTGGAAAATCATCTTTGTTTAATGGCTTAACAGGTTTGCGCCAGAAAGTAGGAAATTATTCTGGAGTAACCATTGATAAAAATATAGGTACTTGGATCTTTAGTACAGGAGAAAAGGTAGAATTATTGGATTTGCCAGGCATTTACAGTTTATTTGCCAAAGCTCCTGATGAACGAGTTGTTCTTCCACCGCTCCTAGATCAACAGAACCCAGACCACCCTGATGTTTTAATTGTTGTTTTAGATGCCAGTCAACTCACCCGTAGTTTACTTTTACTGGATCAAATTCGGACCTTCAATTTTCCAATTGTAGTAGCGCTTAATATGATTGATATTGCGCAAACACAAGGGGTTACTATTGATGTAGAAACGCTCCAGCAAACACTACAAGTGCCTGTTGTGCCCATCAATGCAAGAGCACAAGAAGGTTTATTGGCTTTACAAGCAGCGGTATTAGAGTTGCCCCAACAAACAGCAGTAGCAACCTCCCCACCAATAGCAGCAGTTTGGCAAGAAGAATTACAACAAATTATTCCCATAGATAGCTTACTTCATGCGAAGTTACTCTTGAGTCAATATGAACAGTTGCCTTTTTTGTCGGAATCACAACGTCAAAGCATTGCCCAATTCCTTCAAAAACACCAATTAGACATCCTCCATTTACAAACAGAGGATGCTAAAATGCGTTTAGAGAAGCTAGAGCAATTGGCCAATAAAGTCAGCCAAAAAACATCTCCCAAAATAACCTTAACAGAGCGCTTAGATCGTCTTCTTTTGCATCCTATTAGTGGTTATTTGGTTTTCTTTTTCTTGTTGTTATTGGTTTTTCAATCCATCTTCAACTTAGCCTCAGGTCCAATGGAATGGATTGATGGCAGTTTTGCAGATGCTGCAACTTACTTAAAAGAAGTATTGCCTGCGACCCTATTGACGGATTTAATGGTCGATGGAGTTTGGGCAGGAATTGGAGGGATTGTTATTTTTGTTCCCCAGATTGCCATTCTGTTTGGAATCATTGCAATTTTAGAAGAAACAGGTTATCTCTCTAGGGTCATGTTTTTGACCGATAAAACAATGAGTCGTTTTGGATTGAATGGTAAAAGTATTGTTCCTTTGGTTTCTGGGGCGGCTTGTGCTGTGCCTGCGATTATGGCGACTCGAAGTATTAGTTCTTGGCGCGAACGCTTGATTACTATTTTTGTAACACCATTGATGAGCTGCTCCGCTCGTCTTCCTGTTTATATCATCTTTATTAGTTTGATTGTGCCCGCTACAGCCGTTTGGGGGCCCTTTGGTTTACAATCCTTAGTTTTAGGCGGATTGTACTTTGGTGGCTTTGTGGCAGCGCTGCTTTCTGCGTGGTTGTTTAATAAACTTTGGAAGCCTTCTGAAGAAGAAAAACAAGCTGTTTTTGTGTTAGAATTGCCTTCTTATAAGTTGCCTCAATGGCGCAGTATTGGAATTACCATTTATCAAAAAACAAGCGAATTTGTAATAGAAGCGGGTAAAATCATTTTAGCTATTTCTATTATTTTGTGGGTAATGGCTACTTATGGCCCACCACAAGCCATGTATGAAGCAGAACAAACAGCCGTTGAATTGTATCAAAAGGACCCTAGTTTAGCAGACAGCGAAGAACAACTCATTGCCTCTCAAAAATTAGAAGCCTCTTTCATTGGTCAAGTAGGTCATTTTATAGAACCTGTCATTCGTCCTTTGGGGTATGATTGGAAAATTGGAATTGCATTAATTACTTCCTTTGCTGCCCGAGAAGTTTTTGTTTCGACTATGGCGACCATCTACAGTGTCGGCGATGAAGAGGAAGGGCCTTTATTGGAGAAATTACGCCAAGAAAAACATCCTGAAACGGGCGCTCCTTTGTTTAGTGTAGCGGTTAGCGTTTCTCTCTTAGTTTTTTATCTATTTGCAATGCAATGTATGGCTACGTTAGCGATTGTACAACGTGAAACACACAGTTGGAAGTGGCCTATTTTACAATTTGTCTACATGACCGCCTTAGCCTATATAGGGGCTTGGTTGGCCTATCAACTATTGAGCTAATGGAACTTTGGTATTACATAGAACAAGCGATTATAGGAGGGCTTTTTTTGTTGGCTTGTCGGCAGCTTATTCAACTCTTTCGTCCACAAACGGCTGGAGGTTGTGCCAAAGGCTGTGGCAGTAAATGTGCCATAGGCAATTTGGAAAAAGCTATGGAACAATTTGAACTCGATTTAGAAAACAAATCGTTATAATGGAAGAAGATATTGAGAGCCTATATATACTCAATGCCTAACTTGGCACTAGAATTATTACAAGAAAGCTCAACTCCTATCCCCCAAGCCGTACATGCTCCTTTTGAAAAATGTTAACCGCTTTTGATAAAAAAGCGTTAACAGGTTTTCCCAAAGAGTTTTTATCAATTAAAGCGACTCAAAGAATTACATCTAGTTTCTCCCGAAATTCTAGAAAAAGAACCACTCTACCTACTCCCAAAATAAAAGTGGCATAAACACACCTGTGTCTATGCCACCTTCTATTCAAGGGCTCCCAAAAGGAACTTTTATAACTTAGCCAATAAGTCTTTCTTCTTGGCGTTGAATTCATCGTCTGTGAGAATGCCCATTTCTTTGAGTTCTCCTAACTCGCGTAAGGTTTTCATAATTTCCTCCCGACTCATTTTTTCTTCTGGTTGATTACCAGCATTGTTATTGTTTTGATTCTGCTGCTGCATCATTTGTTGCATCATCATTTGCTGCATCATCAAATCATTACGAGCCCCTTTCATGCCTTCATAATTTCCTCGTTCTGCCGCAATTTTATCCACATCCATTTGGTTGAGCTGTTGCATCTTATTAAGATGGTCTTGGCTCGTTAAATTAGCTTTTGCCAATTGTTGCATGTGTTCTGTAATGGCAGGAGGCAAAGAAACAGAGGTAATCTGAAATTTGGTTAATTCTAAACCAAAGGCTTTCAAATCTTCCTGAATCATAGGGCGAATCGTCTCCCCTAGCTGAGAATATTTAGAATAAATGTCAAATGCAGTGGCATCACTCTGGCTCAAGGCTTCTGCAAATTTAGGCACGACTAAATCACGGAAAGCTTCTTCAATTTCATCAACGCGCATGACACTGCTGGTTCCTGCATATTCTCTAAAGAACAATTTAGGATCGGCAATACGAATGAAGTACGTACCAAAAGCACGAACTTCTACACGACCTGCTTCAGGGTCATTGATAAAAATAGGGTTTGGTGTTCCCCACTTAAAGTTGGTAAATTGCCTTGTACTAACAAAATAAACATCTGCCTTAAAAGGAGAATTAAACCCATGTTTCCAAGACTTAAGCTTGGTAAGAATGGGCATGTTCTCTGTTTTGAGACTAAATTTACCTGGATTATAAACATCTGCTATTTGTCCTTCGTTAAGGAAAATAGCTGCCTGAGATTCTCGGACAATTAGCTGTGCACCATATTTAATAGAAGAGTCCTTGTCAGGAAATTTCCAAATAACGGTATCCTTGTTATTCTCTTTCCATTCAATTACCTCTAACAACTCATTTTTTAAGAATCCAAACATAGTTTAATTTACATTTTTAATAAAAAAAATAGCCCAAGGTGTTGTTGGAGCGTTTTTATCCTCCAGTAGCACGACCTAGTGCTTCCATTTGAGTAGCCCAAAACTGTTGTTCTTGTTCTACTTCGTCTGAATCACAAAACGCAGTAATTTCTAAAATAGTTTCGCCTGTCACTTCTGATCGGCTAATTTTGAAGTCTAAATATTCTTCTTCTCCTGCAAATTCGTCCCACTCTAATCGTAAGTGTTCGTTCTCTATGTCTTCTAGCGCGGTTGCTTCTTCTTCTTCTCCATCCCACTCAAAAGTAAAACGGTTATCGATAACATTACAGTCATCACAAAACCAGCGAATTAGACAATCAGGTGTTGTCAAAAATTTATAAATTATAGTAGGAGAAGCTCTAAATAAGAACTCCATTGTAAATGATACTCTGTCCATGAAATATAATCGTTAATGGGATTTGCAAAGCTGTCTAATTGTAGGACAGCTGTAAGCTTGCGCATAAAAACGCGAGTAATTGAATAATGGTATGCATCTTACTAAACAGTTAACAGCAAGTTACTTGTTATGTTTGCAATTTTTGCTGGCCTTCTATCTTGTTATCCTTTTCTAAATAGTTAATCCCTGTTTGAGAAAAGATGGAACAAAAGTTTAGCCATTGCCCGCAATTAAGAATAAAAAAATGAGTTTTACAAAAAAAAACCGCAAAACATAGTTAATTCTATAAAACTTGACTTAAAGAATTGTTAGGGAATAAGATTAAGGAGAGTTAGGCGCTAAATTTGGTAATCATTTATTGATCTCCCCCTCAAAAAAGACTTACATGCCCACAAGTAGCGATGAATATACAATATCTCAATAAACAACCAAGCAATTCCTTTACAAATTGAATGTTTTTTCGTATTTTTGTCGGTCAGTCTACTAAATAAGCTACTAATAACGACTTATTAAGGCTTCATTTAGCATTAATTTCGAACTTTGCTATCATAAATTCAAGTCCAAAAAGAAACAGATCTGTATGAGACAATTAAAAATAACTAAGTCTATTACTAACCGTGAAAGTCAATCTTTAGAAAAATACCTTCAAGAGATTGGTAAGGTTGACTTGCTCACCCCAGAGGAAGAAGTAGACTTGGCAAAACGCATCAAGCAAGGCGATCAAATAGCCCTTGAAAAGCTTACTAAGGCCAACTTGCGTTTTGTAGTGTCCGTTGCCAAACAGTATCAAAATCAAGGCCTATCCTTGAGTGACTTGATTAATGAAGGTAACTTAGGCTTGATTAAAGCCGCTCAACGTTTTGATGAAACCCGTGGTTTTAAGTTTATTTCTTATGCCGTTTGGTGGATTCGCCAGTCTATTTTACAAGCATTGGCAGAGCAATCTCGTATTGTGCGTTTGCCGCTCAATAAAGTAGGCTCTCTTAATAAGATCAACAAAGCTTTTTCTAAATTAGAACAAGAATACGAACGCGAACCGTCTTCTGACGAATTAGCAGACATCTTAGAAATTCCATCAACAGAAGTAGAAACGACATTAGGAGTAGCTGCTCGCCACGTTTCCATGGATGCGCCCTTTGTAGAAGGAGAAGATAACTCTTTGTTGGATGTTTTGGAAAATACGAATACCCCTAAAACAGATTCTCAATTAGAGTACTTAGAATCTCTTCGCAATGAAATTGAGCGCTCTCTTTGTTCTCTAACTGATCGCCAAAAAGAAGTCATTAAATTGTACTTTGGAATTGGCTTTGAACACCCCATGTCACTAGAAGATATTGGAGAAAAATTTGGTTTAACCAGAGAACGTGTTCGCCAGATCAAAGACAAAGCAATTAATAAATTGCGTACTTCCTCTTCTAAGAGTAAATTACTAAAAGCTTATTTGGGACGTTAATCCAAATAAAAAAACAAGTAATCCCTACTGTGTATCAATACACAGTAGGGATTTTTTTTGTCCTCTCAACTCCATTCTTTCTTTTTTATAAACAAAAAGAGGTCTTTTAAGTCATAAAAACAGATTTTCGCCTCATTCTATTCTTTTTATTAAACAAATTCTAGAGTAAGCTATTATATTGAAGTTCTTAAATGGAGGGCCTTAATTATTGGTTCCTCCGTTCTGTAATTATTTTTCCTCACAAATCAACATTTTAATTTTTATGAAAATTAAGAACTTAATTATCAACGCTCTATTCCTTATGGTTTTATTGACTGCTTTCACTTCTTGTGAAAAAGAAGAGCCAGCAGTAGAATTAGCGACTAAGACGTACACTTATGACTTCAATACAGGTCAAGCTGCGGCGGCTTATGCTTACAATACAACTACAGGAACACACCCTACTACTTTCAAAGCAGAATTGACGCTTAACGAAATGGAAGGTGATGAAACTAAGATCACGGTTAAATTAACAAACCCAGAAGCGGGTCAAACGTATATGGTTCATGCTCATGACAAAGCTGATCCTAACACAACAACTAACGGTACTCCTTATATGGAAACGCCAAACGCTGCTGTGTTTGCCATGCCTATCACTGCTGCTGAAGGAGAAAAGTCTTTCACTTCTAACATGTCTTTTGAGAAATTGACTACAGAATATGAAGGCTTTTTTGTAATTCACGATCCACTACAAGCTATTAATACAGCTGACCCAACTACTTATGTTATTTTGGGTGATTTTGCTAGATAAGAATTGCTTAGTTGTTTTTCGCAACTAGACTAATAAAAAATGCCCTTGCACGACATTGTGCAAGGGCATTCTTTATTTAAAGAAAAATCAATCCTAGGGCTTCATAGCATCCAATACAAACTGGGTAACGGTCTGCTTTCGTTTAACCATAAAGCGCTCCATTCGTTCATCATCAATCCCTAAGATTCGCTGCAAGACCGTTTGTGCCATAATAGGCAATAGACACAAGGATAAGATATTAACAATCAATTCAGCGGGTTTAAGATCAGATTGGATACTCCCCTGCTCTATTCCTTCCTGAATTTGGCTACTAATCAATGGTAGCACCTTCCCAACCAAGCCATCGTCGTATTCCAAAATACTCTGAAAAAGCTTTTCGGGGTTATTGCTCAATTCATTGATGATAAAATTAGACAAAAAGGGTTCTTCTAAAAATAGGTCAATAGTCAATTCTACCAAGTGTGCTATTTTAGTTTGTAAATTAGATTCCTCTAAAAATACATCCATCAGCTGAGGAGTAATGGAGCGAACACTTTGAGAAAAGACTTGATCAAACAATTTTTGCTTGGAACGAAAGTAGTAATGCAACATGGCTTTGTTAACCCCTGCATCATCCGCAATCTCTTGCATCCGTGCTCCTTTTAAGCCTTTTTGATAAAACACTTTCTTAGCTGCCGCTAATATTTTTTCCTCTGTTGATTGTTTATTAGAATCCATCTTCTTGGTACTACTTATTTTTTCTTCTCATTAAGGGAGTAAGAGCCCTATATTGGCTCTGTATTTCCTGTAGGTGTTGATTCGTGCAAAAGGGTTTAAATAATTTCGTCCCACTCTTCTTCCTCTTGAATGTCTTGATGTTGGTGCAATAATACTTTTTTACTCTCGTACATTTCTTTAAAGCGTTGTGTAACATCACGCTGAAAAGTGGCGTCAACCAGCAATTTAAGATCATTCAAGCCCTGCAATTGAGCAGAAGCATCAAATTTAAAGGTCTGTTCCAACATATCCGCCTCAAATTTCACAATAAAGCGTTCATTGTTCTTAAAAACAGTGGTTTTGTATCCTTTAGTATCTAGGTATCCTATAACTCTCATTCTATCTAGTTGTGTAGGGGATGATTCGTATTAATGCTCTAAAGCAAAGCCAAGATAGGGCTAAAAATCAATAAATCCTGTCACAAGACCATAGTTCTATCGCTTCTTTTTCTTTCAATTATTAATCGATCCACAAAAAAGTCCATTTTTTTAAAGCACAAGGAGCAGCAATACAGGGCAATGGTGCGTTTTGTCAACAAAGATGCTTACTTTTAAAAGGATAGTTCTACTCGCTGTTTTTACCGCATCTGAAAAATCAGCTTAGGATTACAGGAAATAAATCATTCAAATATGGCCATTGCTTTGAATATTTCAACCACTACATCAACCTCGGAAAACGTGCCTGCGCACAGCGAAGAAGCCCAAATGATTATGGGCTGCTTGGCGGAGGAGCGTTGGGCACAGAAAAAACTCTACGAATCCCATTATGGAAAAATGATGGGTGTCTGTCTTCGTTATTCTAATAATGGAGAGGATGCTAAAGACATTCTCAATGAAGGGTTCATTAAAGTGTTTCGTTACCTACATCGCTACAAGATTGGTACTTCTTTAGAAGGCTGGATCAGACGAATTATGATTAATACTTCTATTGATTTTTATCGAAAATCGATCCGTCACCGTACAGAAGATATTGAATACGCTTCGAATACTAAAGCCACAGGAGCAGATGCGATTAGCAGTTATTCTGCTAAAGAAATCCTATCTGTCATACAAACACTTCCGCCCTCCTACAGAGCTGTCTTTAATCTTTATGCCATAGAAGGTTATTCACACCGAGAAGTAGCCAACCAGCTTGGAATTTCCGAAAGCACCTCAAGATCTAATCTTGTTAAAGCACGTACTAAATTGAAGGCAATGCTCACTGAGCTCTACCAATAAACATCTAGCCATTAGAAAACAATGAAAAATAAAGATTTCGATAATATAGATAAACTAGCGCAAGATGCTTTTGAGCATTTTGACGTGCCCCTTCCTTCTGGTGACTGGATGGCCTTCCAACAACAGTTGGATAGTGAATCGGCCATAGATGAGGTAGCCAAAGATGCCCTAAAAGGGTATGAAGTTGCTTTACCAACCAATAGCTGGGCGGAGTTTGAGAAAATACACCAACGCAAAAAAGAAGGAGCCTTCTATGTTTGGTGGTATAAAGCCGCTGAAATAGGTGTAATGACCCTTTTCTTATTAGGTACTGTTCTCAATCTTCCTTGTTCTAAAAAATCAACAGACAACAATTCGTTAGCCTATGGTTCAACAACTACACTAAACTCTTCTACTGTTCTTAATCAAGATAAGGCAAAAGCAACAACCGCTAAACGCTTATCAGAAGTAATAACCACTGGCCATAATACTATCGCCAATGCTACCACTTCTCCTGTTTCTAAGGAAACAACAGAACTATTAACAACAACGAAGGTTCCTACTATTAATAATAGTTCTTCTGCAGTAGCATCAAATAATACAGCTCCTACAAATACGGCATCACCAATAAGTTCTACAGCAAGTAACCAGAACAAGGCGACTCGTTTGGAGCTAGCAGTGATCATGGTAGAACAAACAGAAGGAGCAGCAACTGATAATGGAACGGAAACTACAAATACAATAATAGCAAATCCATCCATTTCCAATCAGTCAACTGTTCTTACAAAAGAAGCAACTGTTGCTAAGAATACAGGAGCAGTAGTTCCAAATACAACCACACAGACAGCAACTAATACAAAGCGTACTGTTGTTAATATTGCAAACAATACAACTAAACAAGAGCCATTAACACTAGAACAAGTATTGGCAATACAAAGCCAAACCTTGCAACTTGCTACTTCTGTAGAGGAAGAAAAGACCATTGAACCTATTACAACCATTAGTGCTATAGAATTGAAAGCGCCCTATATTTGCCGCCACTACATTGGTGGAGTACTAGGTGTTGGTGCAAACATGACAACTAGTATGGGAAATACTAGTATTGGCTACAATGGCGGATTGACGTACGAGAAAGAATTTTCTAGTAAAATCTCGCTGACGCTAGGACTTTTAGGCTCCTACAAGCGGTATGATCGTAGTGATCTGATTCCATTAGATCGCAGTCTAATTGATGGCAAAATCTACGAAATGACACAAGTTAAAAGCAGCAACTTAGTTTTAGTAGAAATTCCTTTGGATGTCAATTATACTTGTTTTAGAAGTGACAAATGGCGCATTTATGCTACGGCTGGCCTTTCGGCAAATGCGATCTTTAGTAGAACATACATGGGAAGCCAAGAAGTGGAAATCGATGGCTTAACCATTAGTACAGATCTAAATTCCAACGACTTTGAACGAGGCCTAACAGAAGGCGGTTCTGCACAACAAAACATCTACCTTTCTTTGGGTGGTGGACTAGGTGTAGAGCGTAAATTAGGAGATAATTTGAGCTTGTATTTACTACCAACTTATCGTCATGGCATCAATACCGTACACAGCGATTTGATTCATACCTTTAATGTGAATATTGGTATCAAAAAAGCGTTATAAGCTTATAAAAAGAACAAACTTTCGTCAAAATCTACTCCTAGATTTTTTCTTTCTAAAGCAGTTAATACCTTCATGGTGTTAACTGCTTTTTTAAAATTTTGGAGCACCGTTCTCCTCTTCTTATAATAAAACTATGAAAGATCCTAGGCGCTATTTTATAGCAGGCATTGATACCAATGTTGGAAAAACGATTGTCTCCTCTATTGTAACCCAAGCCTTGGAGGCCGATTACTGGAAACCTGTTCAAGCAGGTGATTTGGACAACAGTGACAGCCTCAAAGTCGCTAGTTTATTAAGCAATCCACACAGCAAGATTCATCCAGAAACCTATCGCCTCAACACCCCTGCTTCTCCTCATTATGCGGCAGCCGTAGATGGTATTACGGTTGATGAACAACAATTTGCCCTCCCAGAAACCGACAACCACTTGGTGGTAGAAGGAGCAGGTGGTCTATTTGTTCCCTTGAACGACCACTACCTTCTTATTGATTTAATTAAAGCTTTAGAGATTCCTGTATTGTTAGTTGCTAACTTTTATTTGGGATCTATCAACCATACCTTATCGTCTATTGATGCCCTCCAAGCGCGGTCTATTCCCATTGCAGGATTATTATTTAATGGAGCGATTACGCCTGCGTCCAAAGACTATATTTTAGCCTATAGTAAAGTCCCCTGTCTAGGAGAGATTCCCAAATTGGCGGCGCTCAACAAAAAAAACATTGCCAAACAGGCGGCTGCTTTACATGCTAAGCTAGTATAGAGTAGAGTTATCTTATAAGAACACCACACAAAAACTGCCTTCAAAAAAGTGATTCTTGCTTATTTTATAAGCTGAAAGAAAGTCTTATTTTTTAGGACTACAACCTTCTTGTTTTTTTTCTCGGATTTACTATAAAATAAGTCAATTTAAGATTGGAAAAGTGAAACCTTTTAAGAACAAAACTCGTTTTAAGAGATACACCCCCTACCTTAAAAACAAATCGCCGATGAGACAGTTAAAAATCACGCAGAAGATTACCAATAGGGATAGTTTATCATTGGATAAGTATCTCAATGAAATCGGCAAAATTGATTTAATTGATTCAGAAGAAGAAGCCGTTTTGGCGCAAAAGATTCGTGAAGGAGATGAAACAGCCTTGCACAAAATCACTAGAGCCAATTTACGTTTTGTTATTTCTGTTGCCAAACAATATCAAAACCAGGGTTTACCCCTTGTCGATCTCATTAATGAAGGAAATGTAGGCTTAATCAAAGCAGCGAAACGCTTTGACGAAACCAAAGGCTTTAAGTTTATTTCTTATGCCGTTTGGTGGATTCGCCAATCCATTCTACAGGCAATTGTAGAACAAGCACGCCTTGTACGCTTACCTCTTAATAAGATTGGAACCAATAACCGCATTCGGGATGCGTATCAATCCTTTATGCAGGAATTTGAACGCGAACCTAGTGCTGGAGAATTGGCCGACTTATTAGGCATTACTCAAAAAGAAGTAGAAGTTGTTTTACGCATTTCAGGGAAACACATTTCTGTAGATGCTCCTGTGAACAACGAAAATGGCAGCGATGCGATTACTGTCTTAGACACCTTGCCTAACAGTGGTTCTGAAGATGCTATTGAGAGTGATCTAATGCTCGAATCCTTGCAAGAGGAGGTTAGAAATGGTTTAGCGACCTTATCTACCAAAGAAATTCAAGTCCTTACCTCTTATTATGGCCTTAACGGCCAACACCCAATGACTCTAGAAGAAATTGGGGAATGGTGTGGACTGACCAGAGAACGTGTTCGCCAAATCAAAGAACGGGCCATTCGACGTTTACGCAAATCTAGTAACCGCAACAATCTACGTTCTTACTTGGGCTAGTACTTATCCCATAAGCAGTAGTTCGATTGTTTTGTTAACACCTTAGATTGGGTCATTATTTTCGTTCAAAAAAGCCTTTGCTTGGAAATTCCAGCAAAGGCTTTTTTATTGCTGTCCATCTATTTCAAGGGGACGCTGGTAACAAGCTTATTCCATTTGTATCAACCTCTGTCCAGTATACTTCCCCTGCTGCACTTCCAAAATATACACCCCAGCTACTAAAGTTCTAAGATCTAAGGAGGCGGTTCGAACCGTTTCTTTTCCCATTTTCAGACGAATGCCTGCTAAGTTTGTAACCTGATAAGACCAAGGTAGATCTTGTTCCAATTCTACTCGCAAATAATCCTTGGTGGGAGTGGGTGAAAGCACCAACGCTAAAGGAATTGGATTGGCTAAAATTGGTGTATTAACAAACGTCACAGAATCGGGTTCTAAAGCCAAACGCAAAGTTTTTCGACTGACCAACTGGTTCGCCTCCATACCTCCTACGGTATATTTCAGCGTATCATTAATGTCTCCTAAACCCCGTAAATCCATTGGGAAATCATATCCAAATTCTGCTTTAAACGTGTTGTTAGAACGATCAAACCAAAGGCTCCTTCCTAAAGGCGGTACACCACCTGTTCCATCATAAGCGCGTCCATTATAGTTATAGGTCTTATTAGAACCACCAAGCCAAATCACTTTATTATAAGCGGTAGTTGCAGCCATTCTATAGCCTCGTTGACCTCCCCAGGTAAAGTTGACCCAAGTAATCTGGGTTGGATTATTCGGATCAATAATGCCGCGTCTAAAATAGAGCTGGATATTAAAGCTCCCTGCCATAGAAGCACCTCCAAAGTAGTAAATGGTATCGCCTATAATTGCTCCAGAAGCACCAAATGATTTAAAAATATTATCATTAGGAACACTTGTTCCTACTTGCCAAGTATTTGCACTAGGATTATAGATCTGCACATTAGGCACATTAGCCGTATTACTCCATCCTGTTACTACATAAATTAAACTATCACGCCACACCGCTTGTACTTGGTCATCAATAGGCACTGGAATAGGGGCGCCATCTGGCAAGTAACTGTTGCTAGCAGGATCAAAAATATGTACTTTATCAGAGGAAGCTTCTCCCCCATTCGCAAAAACATGATACCCACCAATAATGTATAATTTATCTTGTACACGACTCGCTCCCGCTGCTATTTTACCCAGAGTATCTGGCAAAGGAGGCAAGGTATCCCAAACATCGGTTTGGGTATTGTAACGATAAGAACGCAAGTGAATACCAGAATACAATTTGGTACTGTCGATGCCTCCAAAGGTATATACATGTGGGACACCATTCACAAATCCCTCCACAACAGCATTGTTGCTCACCCGTTCAGGTACCAATGCTTTGGGAGTAATTTGCCAAGATTGGGCGGACAATTGTAGAGTGATTAAAAGACAAAAAACGAGGTAGATATAACGCATAAACTGTTGTTTTTCTAGTGGAGAATACCACACACAAGATACACCATTTTGACCTGAACTAGCATCTATTATAGCCACAGACCATTATTTTCCTTATCATAAGAGCCAATTATCATGAAACGGCTCCTTTTATCTCTTCTACTCTTTGTTGGTTATACAAACCATGCACAGGAATTTGATTCTTTTGAGAATGGTTTAATTTACAGTCAACCAACCATGACACGATTGGCGCATATTGTGGATTCGCTTAACCTCCAACATCAAACGTGTCAGCAGTTTCCTCGTTTTAAATCCCCCCTCAAGGAGAAGGGTATTACCTCGCACTAAAAGTGTCTTCTAAAAATAGAAAAGCGCTCATCAAGGACTTAAAAGCCTCTATTTCTCTAGAAGCCTTCCAAACAAAATATAACCCTAAAACAACCAAAAACTGTTACTTTATTCAACAGCAACACCTTAATAGTATAGGAAAACAAGTTTTGTCTTTTAGTAAGGTGAATACCGCTGGTAGGTTTAGTCCAAGTATCAGACTAGACAAGCATCTAAGTACTTATCAATATCCAACTACTATTCGTTGGGTTTATGATAAAGAAGCCTTATTAACAACAAGCTACTTAAGCATTTTTTATCTCCCACAAGGACTCGCTATTAAGCCCCTGCCCACGACCTACGCTCAATTGAGCGCCTATGTAGATTGTCTCATGAACCCTAGTTTTCCAAAAATGCTACCTCCCTCTGCTTCTATGGACAATTATGAAGGAAATAATTGGATTTCTTTACCCAAAAACTGGCAAAAGCTGCCCAAAGACAAGCAAAAATCTTTACTAGATACCTTGCGGACAATTCGTGTCATTGGATATTGCAGCCAAGACAGTAGGCCTAGAGAACATGCTGTCGCTATTGCCACTGTAGCAACACACACGACTCAATGGGAAGTGTTTTTAAGAGCGCATTTGGATGTCTTAAATGATCGTTTTTCTCGAAGAAGTGATGGCAATTATGCTTGGAAAGAGCGTCAAACCTATTTACAGGAATTAGAAGTATTGGAGATTAATGTACCCGATTTATTATTGGGCATTACTTTAAGAGTAGACCATCCCGAAGCATACCATTATATGGGCAGCCTTGGTCGTTTGGGGCACGCTATTCTAGAATCCAAGGACTCGGCTATTATCCTAGAGCGCCTATTATTGATGATAAAAGATCCTCAATTGGATTTATTCAACCGTCGTTTATTAGCTAATTTTTATTGGTCACATCTTCATTATTTACCTTTAGATGATCCTATTTTAGCTCTCCAAATCAAGCAATTGAAAACAGCTCTAAAAAAACTCCCTATTACAATGACGGAAGGTCTAAAATTTGATCGTTGGGAAAACTAAAAGAAAAAAGACAATGCATTAAGCTAAAAAAGCGCTCTCCATAGAATTTTGTACATTAGAAGGGCAAGTCCATCTATACCTGCTCCTTTCATACATTATTAGCTAACTCTTCAACGTTGTTCTTCGATATGCCATTGTATTGCTTATTACTATTGTTCCTAACTAACTGCCACCTATCTGCACAATGTATTCTCCCGCTAGAAAATGGCTTATTATATAACAACAATGCGATGCAAATCCTTCATCAAGCAGTTGATTCCATTAACATCTCTTATAAAATTCAAAAAGACACCTCACCCATTCCTAATAGCCTAGCACAAGGCAAGGGTTTTTATGTAGTCCTCCATCTAAAAAAAGACGCCCGTAAGAAGCGCAAAGCCATAATAAAAGATCTACAGCAACAGATTTCCTTAAAGGATTTCCAGAAAAAGTACACTCCTGCTATTCAAGCAGAGGCGCTTGTATTAAAAATACCTCACCTACATACATCGGGTTCTGACAGCTTACAAACTGTTTTTTATTTTTACCAAGCCAATACCGATTCAGGAGAAGAGCATCTCCTATCTATAAAAAATAAGTTAGAGCGCTATCAACATTCCCCTTCCATCCGATGGGTTTACCAATGGAAAAAAGATGCATTAGAGGCTTTTTATTTTCCAGAAGGGCTAAACAAACCTTTATTACCTGCACCTTATGTTGCAGCTGCTCACTATGCCCAAACTTTACTAGATCCTACTATTCCATTAGTACTTCATCCATTAAATACACTGCCTACCTTTTTTAGAATGCATGACTGGTTTTCTTTCTATAGAGAAACTTTACCAAACTTGTCTAGAACAGAACAACAGACATTAATTGATAACCTCCGAAGAATGAACATAGAAGTTGGCTGTGGAGCCGATGAATCGCTCTGTTATCACGCTATTATTTTAGCTAAATTAGCCGCTCAAACAGGTAATTATGCACTATTTATAAAAGCTCATTTAGAAGGGATTAGCAACTATAGCATGGTCTATGATTTAGGATATTATTATGAATCCAACCAGCCTATTTATCACAGTGGTATTAGAGAGCTAGAACACCTAAATATTGATCTTACCGCCTTCACTGTAGGCCTACTACTTCACACCTCTAGCTATAGTTTCTCTAATCAAATTCACTACAGCTCTATCTTACAACGCGCCTTGGTCGATGCCAAAAATCGAGAACAAATTCTACAACAAATAGCCGCTATGATTCAGGATAAGAAACTGGATCCTTTCCATCGTAGAGTAGCGGCTAAGTTTTACCACCAATTTTTATTCTTTCTTCCCAAAGAAGGCCCTTCACTCCAACAACATATTGCGCTATTCAAAACAGCACTGCATAGTTTACCTTCTTACCTAAAACAGGGTTTAACAAATCACCCTTCTACTCGAATACCTAGAAGTAAAAGAAGAGGTAATCGGCATTAATATTGAAGTTGTTTAAAAAGTACTGGCTGTATTTCAAGGACCCTGTTCAGTAACAAACGAACTTTAAGTGGAGCACATTAACAACTAACCGATTCCTCCATTTGTTAAAGTATAGTAGCCGTTACCATTTCCTTGTAAGAATATATTGTGGACACTTTTTCTCCAGATACACTTCTTATTATCTTCCACTCTAGAAGAGTTTTCTCTACTAAAAGGAACACTTTTTTATTTAAACTAGCTAAAAAATAAATACATTTGCATGCTGTGGATAGGATTGCTTGTTTTTTTAAAAAAAACATACGAATCATTTTTTTGTTTTTCAATGAAAAACATAGGCAATTTTTCTCCAAAGACATACTGATTTGTGCTCCCCCATTTTCTTTAAAAACGGGTGTGATAAATATTGTTCGGCCCCATTAATACAATTCTTATTACTAAGTTTCCTTGACGCATTTACTTAAGTTATGAAAAAGCTACTACTACTCATTAGTATTCTCCCTATTCTGTTCTTATCTTCCTTCTTTAGTCAAAACGATAAAACAACCAATAAGCCAGTTTCTTTCTATTTAGGAGGGATTCAAGTTAATGAAGCCAACAATAAAGATTGGATAGCCACACTCAAACAGGCAAAAATGAATACAGTTGAGGTAACTGTTTATATGGATCAAGGCCCATGGAATGGTGCTTGGGTTGCCTATGATTCTGTGGATATAGGAGTGATGGCAGAAATCCAGGCTGCTAAAGAAGCAGGGTTAGAAGTTTTTCTAATACTAAGAGTATCTCTATACCATTGGTTTAAAGAAAATCGTTTCATGTGGCATGGCATGATCTTGCCTGAAACGCCTGAATTAATAGACCGATGGTTTGAGCAATATCAAGAATTCGCTGAAAAATGGGCAAAAATAGCGGAAGAGGAAGGAGTAGATGTTTTTTGTATTGGCAGTGAAATGAATGCCTTAGCCTCCACTGTTCCTATTAATAAAATGCCCGATTTATACGCCTATTATAATAGTATCCCAGCACAACAAGCACACGAGAGCCGTGCTTTTAATTACAAAGAAGCGCTACAAAAACAAGATCTTTGGGTTCGTGGATACAATGATTATCCAAATTTAGAATTGTACATCCAAGATCGAATTAAATACAACCACACTTGGGGACAAACCATCACCTTTGCAGGACAACCCAATCGATTGAAATTAATGAATGCTAGACGCGATCAATGTCGTAAAAATTGGAAAGGTTTAATCCAATACATCCGCACTATCTACAGTGGAAAAATGACCTATGCGGCTAATTTTGACAATTACATGGAAGTTGATTTTTGGGAAGATTTAGATTTTATTGGAATCAATGCTTATTTCTCTCTTAGAGACGCTAATAAAACATTTATTAATAAAAAAGTATTGGCAAAACACCTAAAGAAGGGGTGGCAAAAAGTGTTTAAAGATATTGACGCATTTAGAACTAAAAAAGAGTTGATGAACAAACCCATTGTCTTTACAGAACTAGGTTACATCAATCGCAAAAATACAACCATAGAGCCTTGGACTGGTTTTGGTTTTTCTGTTGTTGGGACAGGAGAAAAAGAACGTTTAATTGTTTGGGACAAACAAAAGAAGGATTTAACGGAACGCAAACTCGCCGTTGATGCGTTGTATCAAGTTGTCAAAGAAGAACAGATTAATCTAAAAGGCATTCTCTATTGGAAGTTAACCTCCCATGGTTATCTCCTCCCCTATGAGCCTTTTGCCTTGCACTTGACAATGGATGCCAAGGACCCCCTCCAAACGAGTTTATCGAAGTTTATTACCTTGCCTGTACAAGATTAAGTAAATGCTATTGTTCCAATAATATTTGGATAAAAATAAAGGAAGTCATACCAAAACTCAATAGCCCAATGAACAGTTCCACATAATTTCCCATAAACAGCCTTTGATAGGTCAAAATATTTGTAACACTCTTTTGAGGCTCCACAACTAGTTTGCCTATTCCTAAAAAAAGAACTTGTCTTAAAAATTCTATTACATAACCAAAGATATAATTCATCACATACCCGATAGCAGCAGTAGCGGGGCAAACTACAATTAATAATATAACGATGAATATAGCTTCTCCCCAAGATGCTTTAGAGAAGTGTGGCTTAAAGGCCATTATAAAGATGATACACAACTCCATAAACGCAAGGCCTAAAAAAAACTTTTTTAAAGCTAGAAGAAAGGAAGGTGCTTTATCAAAATTCAGGTGGAGTTTAGGGTGTTCAATCTTTTCTTCAATTTCATCTAAGTCATCTAATATATTATTAGGCATAATTTTTATCGAACGCTTTTAGTTTTTAGAAATGGGGAACAGTCTCCTATTAAGTTAGGACTTTTTTATAAAAGTTGGCCATTCCATTAAAGGTAAAACGTACTCATAAATAAAATACGTGCGCCCTATAAAGTGGATGAAATAAGGTATTGAAGCACCTTATCCAACATATCATGCTCCCCTGTAAAGCCCCACAGACTCCTTAAGTAAATTTACTGTAAAGCCTTTCAGGCTTTAGGTATACTCCTTCCAACCTAACTTAAAGCAACTCAGAGATTTTTTTCCTAACATTATCTTAACGATAAACAAGTAATAGTGCTAGAGAAAACTTATCTTAGGGGACAATTACTCCTTTCGAGTAGAACAAACACAAATCATTCTCTTCTCAATTTATCCTTCTAATGGAACCATTTTTCACCAACGATGCGGTTGTTTTTGGCCTTCTGATGCTTGTACTAGCTGGTATCTTTTATACATCTAGCCAAGAAACTCCTTTGTGGAAAAAATTCTATACCATTGTTCCAGCTCTATTATTGTGTTACTTTTTACCTGCACTGCTCAATTATCCCTTTGGGTTGATTGCGCCTGAGTTTTTTCAAAGTGCCCCTTTATTAGCTTACTTGCAAGAAAGTGGTCTTGACATCGCAGGTGTCGATTGGCATAATTTATCTTTTGAAGAAGTCCGCTTAAAAATAGAAGCGTTGGGAGTAACAGAGGAGCAATACAAACCTTTCCTTCAAAAATCTAAGCTTTACTTTGTTGCCTCTCGCTATCTGTTGCCTGCCAGTTTGGTCTTATTGTGTTTGAGCATTGACTTCAAGAGCATCAAACGCTTAGGCCCTAAGGCCTTGATTATGTTTTTTGCCGCGACAATCGGCATTATGTTAGGAGGTCCTATTGCTTTATTGGTCACCTCCTACTTGTTTCCTAACTTATTAAGTGTTACCCCTGATGAATTATGGCGGGGATTAGCGACCGTAGCAGGCAGTTGGATTGGTGGTGGAGCCAACCAAACGGCTATGAAAGAAATTTTTGAAGTAAAAGACAACTTGTTTGCCACCATGATCATTGTTGATGTCATCGTTGCTAACATTTGGATGGGCTTCTTGCTTTATGGAGCGGGCATATCTGATAAAATAGATGAGAAACTAAAAGCAGATTCTTCTGCCATTGAAGAGCTCAAAGAAAGAGTAAGCTCCTATAGAGCTAGTGTTGCTCAAATGCCTACGACGACGACTAACTTTCTACTAGCTGGGATTGCTTTTGGAGGCGTGGCCTTAGCACACTGGGGAGCAGATACGATTGTTCCAGCACTAAAAGTGCACAAAGAAACCCTAGAAGCCTTACGCCTCAACTCCTTATTATCAGGGTTCTTTTGGTTGATTGTCATTTCAACTACGGTAGGAATTGTGTTATCCTTTACCAAGGCGCGCCGTTTAGAAGGCGCAGGAGCCTCTCGTATAGGATCGGTCTTTATTTACATTCTGGTAGCTACCATTGGTATGAAGATGAACCTAGGGCAGATTTGGGATAACATTGGCTTGTTTGCCATTGGTATTATTTGGATGTTGGTGCATGTTATCATTCTATTGGTAACTGCCAAGATTATTCGTGCACCCTTCTTTTTTGTGGCAGTGGGCAGTCAAGCAAATGTTGGAGGAGCCGCCTCTGCTCCGATTGTAGCTTCCGCTTTTAGTCCAGCCTTAGCGCCAGTAGGTGTCCTGATGGCCGTATTGGGCTATGCATTAGGAACCTATGGCGCGCTAATTTGTGCTTTGATGATGCAAGCTTGCACCTAAGCTCTAGGCAATTCTGGATTGTTAAATTCTGGATTCTTACAGACTTCATCGCCTGATTTACCACAAACAGAGCAATCGCCAATTTTAGTTTTTAGAAGTGGATTGTTTTGGGCACAAGTCCCTCTAAAATCTTTCCCAATAACAATTTGACGGACATTTATTAATAAGAAAGAAATAAAAAATATACTAAATACTAGACCAAAAACTGTTAGAAACTGTTCCATTTTTATCGTTAATTTTATAATTAAAAACCTAAATCACAAGGAATATCCTTCTTAAGAAATTTGCGCCATAAAGGTACATATCTTATGCGTGAATCTAACAATCTAGTCCCACCAAAAGTTTGCCATACTCCAACTGGCAGTCAGGTTGTCCCAACCTTGACATCCCTTTGATACTTGGAGTAACTGATCTTGATTACAGTCGTTTTCCCTTTGCTTTTTTCATTCTAACCGTATGCTGTTATGAAAACGCCATCCAATACACTTTTCTTGCTGATCAATAAAATGACTCCCAGTGAAAAGCGTTATTTTAAACGCTTTGGACTCGTTCAACAAAAAAAGGATGCCAATAAATATACCCTGCTCTTTAATGCCATTAATGAACAAGCGTATTATGATGAAGCAGCTCTCTTACAACAGTTTGAGGCCTATGATTTTATCAATAATTTTTCTGAAATAAAAAAATACCTTTTTGAGCAAATTAAAAAAGCCTTGCGTAATTATCACGCTCAAAGTTCTGTAGATAGTATTTTATACAAGCACCTTAGTGATATTAATATTCTCTTTCAAAAAGAGCTGTACCAAGAGTGTGGAAAGATTATCAAAAAAGCAAAAAAACTAGCACAACAATACGAACAATTTAACGTCTTGCTCTTACTCAATGAATGGAAGCGCAAGGTATTGCGCATCAGTCACCACATTACAGGCATGCAGCAATATTTAGCCACAGAGATTCTAGAAGATCAAGAAAATTTAGCGCTTATTGAACATGAAACAGATTACTTTAAAGAGAGCGTTGTCATTACCTTGCGCTTACGCCAAAAAGGGGCAATTGAAACCATGAAACCACTGGTTTCGCCTCGACTACAAGAACCACTCACCTTTAGAGCCAAACGCTATTCTTACCTCAAAGAGAGTATGGAAGCGTATTTAGAATCAGATGGCACACGTGTATTTGAGGCAACCGCTAAAAATGTAGACCTGTTTGAATCTAATCCGCACTTTATTAATGCCCAACCCAAAGAATACATTATTGCACTCGGCAACATGTTGGACTCTTGTGCCAGTCGTTTAGAATACAACCATCTCTTTGACCAATACATGGAAAAGGCGTTAAAAACGCTGAAAAAACAAAATTTTGATGAGGAATTCAAAGGGAAAGAAAAACTTTGGATTTACATCACACAAATCAAGGCCTATGGTTATAGAGGTTGTCCCAACGAGCTACAAGCTGTTCGTCAAACCCTCAAACAACACTATGCCCTGCTACAAGCTTGCCGTTATAAAACAGCAGGACTAGATGTCTATGTTCAAGATAATTTACTGCGCTCTGCCTTAATTTTAGAAGATTTCTCCGCCGTATTACAAGCCTACAATGCCTTTTTAGAACTCAACTTAGGAACCTATAGAGAAGATTTACAGATGGAAACGCGGTTGCTTGGTTTAATTCCACATTATGAAATGGGCAATTGGTTGTTATTAGAAAGCATGGTGCGCTCTGCTCTTCGCCTCCTTCAACGCAAATACCCACACTTCCAACTAGGGCGTCTCTTTCTAGAAGCCATTAAAAAATGCGTTACTTTACAACAACAAGAAAATACTGATGCCATTCCTCCTATTTGGAGGAAACTCAAAAGAGACGCCTTAGCACTCATCACTAAACGCCGCTTGGCAGATTACATCTTATTCACAGGTTGGATTGATAGCCAATTAACAGGCGGTTCGGTGATAGATTGTGTTTATGAAGTGACACAGTTGGGTTATCAAGTTTCCTAGGCACTAAGTTTGTGCATTAGTTTTGAAGTTATTGACAAAGTAACGTCTTTGTTGTTCTCAAGAATGAAAGGAAAAAAAGACAAAATATGCGCATAGTTTTCTTCTGTATCAGTTGGTTTTTTTTAGTTGGAATAGGAACAATTCGGGCACAAAATCGAGAAGTACTTGTACAGTTTGCTTCTCCACAACAAGCCAAACAGTTTTTCGCTTATAGAGGAACACTGCCTTCCTTTACCTATAACTGCCTATCACAGCGCTTGCAAATTTATAGTTTAGAGAGCCCCTTAGCTTCTATTTTATTAGAAGACTTACAACAACATCCCACCGTTCTTGCTTGCCAATACAACTCTATTGTTCAATGGCGCAATACACTGCCCAATGATCCCTTGGGCGATCGTCAATGGGCCTTAGATAGCCTTGGCGTCCCTAGTGTTTGGGAACAAACCAAAGGGGGAACTTCTCCCAATGGAGATCAAATTGTATGTGGGGTAATTGATGGTTCTTTTGATGTGCAACACGAAGATTTAGTAGACAATATTTGGCACAACCAAGCAGAAATCCCCAACAATGGATTGGATGATGATCAAAATGGCTATGTGGATGATGTAACAGGTTGGCAAGTGGTTTTTGATACGGATCAACATGATTATGGTCCAACTCGAAACCACGGCACTTCTGTCTTAGGCATTATTGGTGCCCGTGGAAACAATGGCAAAGGCGCTACAGGCATTAATCAAAAAGTCCAATTACTGTTGGTCAGTGCCCATACTGCCAATGAGATTACTCGTTTATCCAATGTAATTGAAGCCTATAGTTACATCTTGGAAATGCGGGAATTGTACAACAGCTCTAATGGACAAGCAGGCGCCTATGTCGTGGCGGTAAATGCTTCTTGGGGAATTGATTTTGAAAAAGCAGACAATCATCCTATTTGGTGTGCGCTCTTTGATCAATTGGGTGCCGCAGGAATTTTGAGTGTTGCAGCAACCACCAATACCAATACCAATATTGACAAAGATGGAGACATGCCTTGCACCTGTAGTTCGCCTTATTTAATCGCAGTGAGTGAAAGCGATCGTGAGCATGATCCTAAGGCTGGCTATGGCCGAACACACCTTGATTTGTTCTCTATTGGTCAAAATTATACCACCCGCTGGGGCAATCGCTATGGAGAATTTGGTGGAACGTCTGCCGCTGCTCCACATGTAACAGGCGCTATCGCTTTGCTTTACAGCTATCCTAATACCAATTGGGGAGCCTTGCAACAAAGTAATCCTTCAGCAGCTGCTTTACTCGTTAAGAACAGCTTATTGCGGGGTGCTATTCGCGAGAAAGCGTTATCGGCTTCGGTCGCGGGCGGACGTTTGCATATTGGTCAAGCCTTTCAAAAGTTAAGCAATTATTTTGAAGCCCCTTCAAGAGCAGGTTTTATGACCATTTTCCCTAATCCTACAAGCAATTGGGTGACCATTGAGTTTGCACATACCAAAGCAGGCGAACATCGCTACACCTTGTATAATGCTTTAGGTCAAGCCGTTCTCCAAGAAAGCCTTTTTTATGACCTCCCTAGCACACGTTACTGGACGATCTCTATGGGGGACTTATCCGCAGGAGCCTATCGTTTAATCCTTCAAGCAGAGGGCCAATATTATCAACAAACCATTATCAAACAAGCCAATTAATTCCTACTAGTAAAGTAAGTATTGCCTCTTCTTACACCATTATTACCTTAGAAAAAGGGGTAGCGTCTAAAGTTGATAAGCAACGATACTCGTCCTCTCTCTTGGAGTATAGCAACTTTACTAAAAAGATCCAATACCGAGGAAAACACAAAAGAGATACAGGGGATATCCCCCTATAAGCGAGTAGCTACAATACGGTTAATCAAAGATTTGATAAAACATTGGTAGCACTAAAAAACAAGTAAACCTTCCTTCCTGCTTTCATAAGATACTATTTTTCCTTATAATTTTTGTAGCAGAATAGTTGTTTTTGCCACAGGGCTATTATATTGTATGACAAAAGAGAGCACCGATAGCAAAGGCTTGTTTTACAAAAGATAACTATTAGGAGTTATTTTTGTTAAGAACTCTATTGCTCTACCCTGCACTTACCTATAAAGGCCTTTTGGACCTTTTTACTGAATTTTTAATTATTTATTTCCCCTTATGGACCCTTTGGTTATCAACAAGAATAACATCGTAGAAATAGGAGACAATTGGATGCAGTTGATTCAAAACCCCTGTCCTTTTGAGGAGCGCCTAGATTGGTTGGCTGGAACGATGGCCATCCTTGCTGGGCAGGCCTCAGAGCTTTGTGAGTCTTGTTATCAATATCTACTCAAAAACCCGCCTGAGAAATACGAGACAACACATATGCCCTACCAAATTGTCACCTTCATTTGGGCAGAGCAGGCCAAGCTATTCTTATTACTCTTACGAGATTCGCTTTTTGAACAACAAAAAGCAGCCCTCCTACAGCGCGATGGCTTAGTAACAATAGAAGATTTACAACTTCTTTGGCAGCAAACCACAGAAATCTTACAGAAGGCTTTACTCCAATTACAACAAAAAACACAACGCAGCCTACAACCACACGATGACGCCAAGCGCGCCAAACGTTGGAAGCACCAACACAATCCTTGGCCAACGTATAAGAAGCAATTGCGTACGGTTGTAGAACAAGCTGAAAGTTTGAGACGGGATCAATTGACGTTAGATGCGCTTCAAGAAGCTATTGAGGAAATTGAGGAATTGGTAGAATATACCATTACGCATTGTTTTAAAGATTTAAAGAGTAATAATGACACGATCGATACGGTCATTCATCTCATTATTAATTCTGATCAAAAACCTTCTCGTAAACTGGCAACCATCCATGAAACGACAGGTAAAATTCGCAGTACTACTTATATTTCAGCTTTCAAGGAACGCTTAGATTTTCTACTTGCTCCTTTTAACATAAAAATAGAACCTGTTATCACAATAGAGCAAGGCTTACTAAAGCAACGCCCATTTGCTCCTAGAAAAAACATTGTGGAATGGTTTGAATCAGAGATTTATCCCCTGCTCTATGAAGTTTGGGAAATTACCGACCAAGGCACTACAGGCTTGAGAATGATTCTACTCAATATGACCAATCGCTTGGACATTTTGCAAAAAGAACGTCCTGATACTATTTTTGACGATTCAACGGCCTTAATTAAACCTTTGCAGACCTTTCAAAAGGATCTGAGCCTATTGGGGGAAGGAATTAGCAACTTGATTACCTTAATTAATAAACGCGTAGCAAGAGAGCTGAAAGTCAGTTGTTTGTTTGAGCCCAACAAACATTTTTTACCTATTTCCTTGCAGTCAAGTCTCAATCGGCGCATTTGGAATGATAAAAATGGAATTTTGGCGCGGGGTCAACGTTGGGTGTCAGAAAAGCGCACGATTGTAGAGCACTATTGGCAGCAATTCCGCAATAACAAGGAATTGAGTGTTTCTGAAAAGATTGCGCGGTGTATACAAAGCCGTCAAGGTGATTCGGAGAACCGTCATTATACCAATATCTTTCTGACAAAAGGCTATGTTGGAGAATCCTTCATGGTAGGACGAGAAGTAGAATTTGAGCGTTTTGGGCGTTTGGTCAATAACTGGAAGGCAGGTTTTAGAGGTTCTATTTTGTTAATTGGCGATCGCTTTTCAGGCAAAACTGTTTTTGGAGAAATTGTAGCTAGACGCTTTTTTGCGAATAACTTTCACAGCATCGCCCCCAATACCCCTTTGACCATTCAAGGGCGAAAAATGCAAACCAGTTATAACTTAGAAGAGGCGTTGGATTTTGTGTGCAAGCACAGCATTAATACTAAACCAATGCTTTGGCTGGATGATTTGGAAGTTTGGTGGTCGCATAAAATTCCGTTTTATCAAAATATGCACCACCTAATGGAATGCATTGATGCTTATTCTAATCGGATTTTTTTTGTGGTCGCTACGAATTCTAAAGCCAAACAACAACTGAGCAATTATAGCCATACAGAACGTATTTTTCAGGCAGAGATTAATTTAAATTTACTGCCTAAAAAAGCCGTGCAACAGGCCATCGCTATTCGGCATGGAGCGACTCAGAAAAAGCTTGTCAATGACAAAGGCGAACAGCTTAGCCCTAAGGCTTTTAATACCTTGATTAATCGAATTTATAAAAATTCAGCTGGAAATATTGGAGAGGCATTATTGCACTGGGCCAATGCGACTTATTATGTGGATGAGAATACTGTACAGCATCGCAAAGAAGCTTACAAGACTTTGCCGAGTTTCTTGAATGAAGATTCTTCGCTTATTTTGGGCTTGCTGTTGCGCCACAAGCGTGCCAATGAATATTTAATTCGCCATTTATTGGGGGCTAAACCTTTTGAGTTGCGTTATGGCACCGTTGTTCGACGCCTACTCACAGTTGGGATTTTGCGCCGTCAATTAGATGGTTTTATTGAAATAGAAAATACGATTGTCAACGATTTAAAACAGTTGTTGGATGAATGATTCTCCTTTTTTAGATACTTTATTAAAGTATAGCGTCACTGCTTCGACTGGGGACACCCTTTCTGTACCAAGAATGGATAATGCCCCTGTTGTAGTGCAAGTTAATAATTCTCTATTGGTAGATACTTTAGTGTCCTCTACTGCTACCTGGTCTTTCTTTTTGATGATGGTGGTAATGGGCATTTTATTCTACTTATTCTTGCTCTTTTTAAGCCAACGCATTTCGCGGTTGTCGCTTACATTCAAGGCCGAAGATCGCTGGAGCAATTACTTGCGCCAAGTACTCCTTTTGTATGAGCTGTTCTTTGTTGTGGTCATGGGGAGTTTATTTATCCTACTTAACCCGCCTTGGCATGGGTTAATTGTTTTCTTTTTGGTCTTAATAACTTTTCCCTTGTTGCGCAATTATTTGATCGGGCGTTTGCTCTGTTTTGATCGCGATTTTGGTACTGGAAAACGTATTAGTATAGGAGCAAGCAAAGGAGTCATTAACCATATGAACCGTTTGGGTATTTATGTTAATACGAATGATGGCATGCAATATTTTAACTATAAACAGCTTCAGAAAGAAGGCTTTAGTATAGTGACGGATAGTAGCATGGAAGAATATTGTGATCTCAATATTACGGTATCGGAAGAGCATCCCACCAATGGACAGCAATTGCTCTACCAACTCATGGGGGTTCCTTATTTAGATAGTGGTTATAAACCTATTCTTATACAAAGCGAAGCGAATACTATTTTTAGAATTCGAGTATTAATTCGCAAGGGCAATCACCGCCGAGAGCTGGTACAGCTCATAGAAGGTTGGGGATATCAATGTCAATTTTCACACTAGCCCATTTAATTTTACTTGTTTACAACTACCTTATCCAATATGGAATTTAGCACTAATAATATTATTATCCTTGCTTCTTCGGTCGTCATTTTATCCTTCTTTTTTGGAGAAATATCTAAGAAAACCAATATCCCTTCTGTCTTAATGCTCATTTTATTGGGTATTGGGCTCAAATTAGGTGGAGATGCTTTACAGCTTCAATTAGATGACAAGCTTGATGATGCATTAGCCATTCTAGGAACTGTAGGGCTGATTATGATTGTATTGGAAGCTGCTTTAGAATTAGAACTGAAACGAGAAAAACTCTGGCCTATTCTCAAAGCCTTTGGAGTAGCCCTTGCTGGGCTACTGCTCTCTACTTGGGTCGCAGCAGTTATCTTAGAACACTATGTTCCCATGTCTCCAGAAGCTGCTTGGATTTATGCCACTCCTCTATCCATTTTATCTAGTGCTATTATTATTCCTAGTGTAACGTCTATGGGGGAAAGCAAAAGGGAGTTTCATATTTATGAAAGTACGTTTTCTGACATTCTAGGCATCATGTTGTTTTACTTTTTGACTGCTCAAGTCGAATCTCACGGACAGGGGGCTGGTTTGGTTGGTTTTTTAGGTAATGTGGGGCTCACCATTGCTGTTTCTTTTATTGCGAGTTATCTCCTTATCTTCGTTTTTCAACGCATTAGTAGTCACGCTAAGCTCTTTTTGCTCATTTCGGTCCTCTTGCTATTGTATGCGCTTGGTAAGAAAATGCACTTATCTTCACTGATTATTATTTTGATTTTTGGGTTGATTATTGGCAATATGCAACTCTTCTTTAAAGGACGTTTCAGCCAGTGGTTGATGTTAGAAAAGGCTGAGACTATTTATGAGGATTTGCATGTTATTACCATAGAAACAGCTTTTGTTGTTCGAACATTTTTCTTTGTTATTTTTGGTCTAACCATCTCCATTAGCTCTATTCTCAATCCTAGTGTGGCTATAATTAGTGGGCTAATTTTGCTCTCCATTTATGTCATTCGTTTTATCTTATTGCGTGTAGCTATTGGACGCGATATTATTCCACAACTCTTCGTTGCACCTCGGGGCTTGATTACCATTTTGTTGTTCTCTACGATTCCAGTAGAGATTGAAGTCGCCAATTTTGAGCCTGGCATTTTGCTCTTTATCATTATGGCTACTAGTATTATTATGACCATTGCTATGGTTTATGATAAAAGCCGCAAACAAAAAGCACTCAACAAAGCCAATGATCTCTCTGTTGGTTACACCAAATGGACGGCCCCAACTATAGAAAAAGAAAAAACAGGAGGTCCTCTTTAAATCATAACTGTGTTGGTTGTCAGATAATCTTTAGAGGAGCCTTTGGGCTCCTTTTCTTATTTTAAATATCCGCTCTTATTCTATCTACCTTCTCTATTGCAAGGTGCGCTTATAACCTATAATTTTCTCTTTTAAAGACCTAGTCTTTACTTCTCCCAGCCTTCTATAAAAAGGAAAAAAATCAAATAAAACTATTTCCTCCTATTCTTAGGATGTAAAATATCTATAATCTTTAAAGATATTTTGTCTTCCCTAAATTTCTTTGTCTATCTTTATAGACTTTTTCTTATAATTCTTGTCAAAATAGATAGTTAAGAGATATTTATTCACCATAAAAAACATAATCTATCTTCTGTATTTTATATAGATTTCTAATATCTAGCCTAGATTAATTCTTACTTAATTGGCAATTTATGTAAGCCATTACCTTACTTCAACTTTTTCACATGTTATCCTAATGAATAAGTGAGCAGTATTCCGTTATTGGTACAAAATTGGATCAAGATTTAACAGTCTTTGATAACAATTAATAGGTTGCAAACATATTAGCACGTACTATATATAAAGAAGTGTATGTAGGCTAATAATTCAAGTGGTTTTGAATCTTTTTATTAGAAGAATTTTCATAAGAATCATCCTTAAAGTTATTCAATGTATTCCATTTTATAGGCATTATTCCCCCTCCAAGCAATGCTCTATAAATCGCAAATTTCTACTATTCACATCTATCATCTTTTAATATTCTAAAGGTCCCCCCATACCGATAGTCTAACATTCTATTATTCACCTCATATAAACGCAGTTATAGATGGCTCCTTTTATACCTTTTCCCTTCTTAAAAGAGATAACTATTCCAGGTTAAACTCTTCTTATTCAAAACCTTATCGCTACCCATCCTATTCTTGAATTTAGCCTTCTAATTAACTGCTGGCTAAATTTTCATCAATAACCTATTTTTATTTATTCATCCTTCAGAAGGNNAGAAACCCCAACGTAAATCCATTTAGAGTACATAGCTCTAGTGCATTTCCCATCCTTTTGTTGTAACAAATTCTATTTAATTATGACAAGGCTTACCCTTTTATTTTGCCTGTTATTTTCCTTCTCGGCACAGGCACAACAACACCAATACGACTGGAAAATTGGACTTCATGGTGGTTTAAGTTACTACCACGGAGATATTAATGAACGCTCTTGGGATATTCCACAGCATTTTAGTGAACCTATTAATGACTTAAACTTCTTGACTTATGGGCTTTCTTTTGAGCGACACCTGACCCCTACTATTGCACTGCGACTCACAGGACTAAAAAGTCAAGTAAAAGGACGAGATCGCCGTTATGAAAGCAATGGTGATTATGACCGTGCTCTGAATGTTCAAACGGATATTATTGATGGTAGTCTAGTTGGTGTTTTTTATTTAGATAATGGTAAAATTTTTGGCAAAAAAGCAATTGTTTCGCCTTATGCGCTGATTGGAGGTGGTTTCCTTTACTTCACACCAAAAGCTGATTTATTAGATGGAGATGGTGATCGTTATTATTATTGGGCGGATCGCACTATTCGCAACTTAGACGCCAATGATCCCAATGCCGCTTCTGCTCAGGTGATAGAACGCGATTATATCTACGAAACGAACTTAGCTAGTCTAAATACAGAGGATAAAGATTATAGTCAATGGACATGGGCTGTAGTTTTTGGATTTGGATTTAAAGTACGCGTATCAGATCGCATACACATTCACGGAGAAGCCCTCTTGCGTTACACAGGGACGGATTACTTAGATGATGTGGGTGGTGATTATCGCACCAATTATGATAATAGTTTTCAAGCCTATGCCTCTAACCCAAGTGGCCGTGCAGGAAAAGAACGCGGCAACTCGCCAGGTAATACCGATTGGTTGGGGCAAGGTTTAGTCTCCTTACATTATAGCTTTGGTGAGAAAGCACAAGATGCAAGCGCTTCTATGCAGTATATCCCTACCGAGCGTGATCGTTATTCCCTGATCAAAGAAGATATGGTGGAACATACCCTCAACCCCAGCAATGTAAAAGTGACGACAACAATTGAATAATTATCAAAGTAGCCGTAAACCATCTTTTCTATTCCAAATCAAGGAGAGGCCATTTCTAAAGAATCAAATCGCCCTTCTTTTAGACATTTAATACGGAAAAAGCAAAACATTTAGACTTACAATACCAGCAGGAAGAACCAACTCCTGCTGGTATCTTAAATCCAGTCAAAAAGACCACATTCCTTTCTCTTATAAGATCAACTAAGCATCTTTTCCTTCTTTACAAACAAGAAAGCCAAGCTTCTCAGGCAATTATAACAAGGCAATAGCCCCTATCAAACTTCATGGCAATCAAGTCTATTTAAGCTTGCGTTGGAGTTCTTCAAGAATAACTTACATTATTCAGTTATTAATTGTTGTTTTTATGGTAAAAGTGGCTAGAAACTAGCTTTTACCTGACAAATAGCTTATCTTTATACCTATAAACAACCATATTATTATGCCACACCAGCAAATGAATATACAGACGTTTGAAGACCATTACAAAGCGACAACAAACGCCGTTTTATTAGATGTTCGTACCCCTCAAGAAATAGCAGAAGGATATTTGGAAGGAGCCATTGATATTGACTTTTTGGCCAAGGATTTTGAGCAGAACATTCTACAATTAGATCCTAAAAAATCTTATTACGTTTATTGTAGAAGTGGCAAGCGTAGTGAACAAGCCTGTTTACTTCTTTCCCACAAAGGCTTTGAACAAGTAACCAATTTACAAGGAGGTTATTTGGCGTGGTTACAAAAGTGACAACAACTTTTTTTGACTTAAATAGGCTTTATTCCTAATAAAGTCTAATAACTCCAAGTTTATGTTTGGCAAAGGTTCTAAGTTATACAGTATTTCTAGATTTAAATGTCCTCATTGCCATGAGGGTGATCTTTACAAAACCCCACTTAGCTCTATGCAGGGGATTTACAACATGCATGAAAGTTGCTCCAGCTGTGGACAGCGGTTCCAAATGGAACCAGGTTTTTATTGGGGAGCTATGTATATTGGTTATGGCCTAAGTTCTGGCTATATGTTAACAGCAATGATTACTTGCTTGTTTTTATTTGACCTAAGTGTCAATCAAAGCTTTGCAGCAGCTATTATAGGAGGTATTTTTATTGTTCCAATTGTAGCTCGTTTAGCAAGAGCTATTTGGATTAACATTTATGTTAAATACAATTCAAATGCCATTTCCTCTGATAAGTAAATAGGACTTAAATTTTAGAACAGGCATAGGTTGTTTTGCTCCAAAAGCAAATCCTCTATGCCTGTTTTTTTGGGGGTATAACACTATTAAATAGTCTCAAAAAAGTTCTACTCCGTGGCCTTCAGCATTCACGTTAAACCAAGCTTGCGAGCTCACACAGCAAAAATGGTTCTTTTTCCTTCTTAAACACCCTACATGCTGCAAAAACAATTAGAAGCATTATTGTGCTCTTCTGACCCTAAGAATGTCCATTTAGGACTCACCTTACTAGAAAGCAACCCTAACTTACAACGCCCCTCCTACATAGATAGCGCTCTGTTACTTTATGGTCCTCTATATCATGCCCAACAACTATGGAAAGGGCAACCTTATTGGAGTGATGTTGCTACAATCTTAGCCGCTCTATTGCCATTAGATACCCTAGAGTTTCCTCGCCACCTACCAGCTCATTTTTTGTATCATTTTGGACAATTGCCCAATCTCCGTGTTTTAAAATCTAGGTATAACAAGTGGAAAGAATTGCCTCCTGCTATTGGCGCGTGTACCCAACTAGAAGCCTTGCACCTAAAGGGCAACCAACTAGAAAGCTTGCCCAAAGAATTGGGCCTTTGTCAGCAGTTAAAGGTCTTGGATGTTTCCCAAAACAACTTACGGACACTTCCTATCCTCTTAGAAAAACTAACCCAATTGGAGGCCTTGGATGTTTCCTCTAACCCCCTTTCTAAAGCCAATTGGGATTTATTAAAGGCTTTTCCTGCGCTTACAAAATTCCATGCGTCTCGTTGTTCCTTGCAACAAGTCCCCACAGAACTGATGGATAGCGTCTTGCTCCAAGAGTTAGATTTAAATAGTAATAAGATCCAGTATCTGCCTGAATCTATCTACTGGCCTGCCCTAAAAAAATTAGACCTTGGAGGCAACCAATTAACAGACCTCCCTACTAGCCTTCAAGAAGCCCCTGCACTCCATACGTTGCGTCTAAAACGGAACAAAATCACTATTTTTCCTACTATTCTGCTACGTTTACAACAACTACAAACCCTCTTATTAGATGGCAATCAATTGCAACAACTACCTAGTTCCCTTCTTTCGTGGCAACAACTACAGCACCTCTCTCTTAGAAACAATGAATTGACCGAGCTACCTACTGTTCTATTTGAATTGCCTCAACTTCGTGCATTACATTTACACAACAACCAGCTCACTCATTTACCCCCCTCTATAGCTAGAGCCCTTGTCTTAGAGGAGCTCGATTGTTCTAGCAATCAATTAAAAACACTGCCTGATACGCTAGGGCAATCATCCACCTTAATTATCTTAAATTTAGACTATAACAACTTAGAAAGTTTGCCTAATACTTGGAAAACACTCCCTGCATTAACCCAGCTCTCTATAAGTAGGAATTCTATAAAACAACTCCCTGAATGGTTACTCCACTGCGCTCAATTGCAGCACTTGAGTGTTGATATTCATTTAGAGCATGACCCTATTTTAATAAGCTTAGAGCAAAACAACCAAGTATCTATTGGCAAAGCAGTGAGTTTTGCCTAATATCATTTCTAGGCAATAGCCTCTCAATCTCCACAATCTCCCTTTCTCCAACAATAAGGTATCTACTATTAAATCAACCTTTTAAGCACTACTTGTAGCTTAATTTGATTATATTACTATTTCCTCCAAAGTTGTTTGACAAAGCGATTCTTTTACTCACTAGATTCGTGTCTTTTACGCTTAATTTTGAAGCCTTTCCTCCAAGGCTATTGGCCTATCTATGCCCATAAGTGAAGTGTAGTAGATCGAATCATTTTTTTCAAACAAATTATTTTTTTAATAAAAAGATTAATCATGCGTACTACAACGACAGGTTGCCTCTTTGGCTTCCTCCTCTTTTTTATTAGTTTTTCTAATACGCTCCAAGCGGTATCTGGAGCAGAATTCGCCTATGAATGTTTAGGCCAAAATCAATATAGGATCACCTTACAAGTGTATCGGGGCTGTACCAAAGCAGCCTTGCCTACAACACAAACTATAGACTTCAACTCTATCTCTTGCGGTACTACCTTCAGCACTACCATGAACTTAGAGCAATCCTATGAAGTCTCAGGCATTCATTCTTCTCAAATAGGTAATAGTACCTGTAATGGGGGGACTTTGCCTGGTTTTGAACGGTATGTTTATGTAGACACCATTGTATTTCCTCAAACTTGCGCGGATTGGATTGTCTCTTGGACAGGCTGTTGCCGAAATCCTGACTTTACTAATCTTAGTATTGCTGGAAGTTCTATTTATGTAGAAGCGGGCATTGACAGTCGTTTTTTATACAGTTCCCCCCAGTTTGATCAGCCTCAATTGGGTTATCATTGTGCGAATTCTAATAGTAATGGTTTGTTACATGGTCCCCATACTTATCCATCCAATATGGACAGTTTTGTAAGCACACTTACTTGTCCTTTACAAAGTGCTAATAATTGCTTGAGTTATGTTACTGGGCTTAGTACAAATATGCCCTTTCTCTTAGCTCCTAGTAGTTCTATTGTTGTGGACAACATTCGTCGAAAAGTTTTTTTTGATGCTGCTAATAACATCAATCAATTGGCTGCTGTAGCGATGACCATTTACCAAATCAAAAATGGCGATACTGTTGGTTATGTTCAAACAGATTTTCCTGTTGTGATTGACAGTCAAAATATCTACAATAATAATAGTATCCAGATTAAAGATCCTCTGTATACGACTGGTGCTCTTATAAATCTTCAAAAAAGATACAACCCTGTACTCTGTGCTGGAGAAGTTCTTATATTTAGCTTTATCGCACATGATCCAGATGGAGATACCATTCATATTGATCCTATTAACACCAACTTAAATCAAGTTTTTGGACCAGGTAATGTGACGATCTTGCTCAATTCCATTTCTCCTTTCCGTCCAGACAGCGTTCAATGTTTCATTCAGATCATCCCTCCTTCTAATAACTTGGCTTATGATCCCTTAAAAAGTCAATGGGGACAACATTTTAGAGTTGCTTTAACAGATGAAACTACTCTTTATCCAAGCTATGTCAATTTGGATATGAATTTCAACCTTTGGAGCATCCAACATTTAAAGGTGCCACAGATCTGTCCTTATGCTAGTTATTCCTTACAACTGGAAACAATGCTAGAAACTCCAACAAGTTTATTGGCTCCTGTTACCTCTTGGACACAACTTAGCGGGCCTCCTGTTTATTTTTCTGATACCAGTATTCACAATCCCATTATAATAACAACGCCCTCTATTCATGGAGATTCTATTGTATTAGGAGTCAGCGCTGTTACTCCTATAGATTCTCTAACAGGTAACTTGTGTTTTCTTAGATCTAAATTGGTTTTACATTATGATAGTAGTGGTTCTTGTTCTGCTCCTTTCCCCAATCAAGTAATAGGCAGTATTCGTGTAGATACTAATCAAAATTGCCTTCCAGATATATCTGAAACTAGGTGGCCCTTTTATTCTATTTTATTATTCAAAAAAGGAATAGATAGTTTTTATTATGTGGCACCTAGTACTGCTAATTATGAAGCCTACTTAGATACAGGAACTTATATGGTCTCTGTTAACCAATTCAATACCTCTCCTTATTGGAGCACCTGTTCCCCTAATCAATGGATTACTATAGATACAGCGATTAATCCTCAACAATTAGATTGGGCTGTAGAACCTTCTTCTTTATGTCCCAAAATGGAGGTCGATATTAGTGCTAGTCCAATGAGAGCCTGTCAAGGGCGGTTTGTTCGTATTAATTATCAAAACACAGGAACCATAGCAGCCCATAACACTTATATAGAGGTCACTTTAGATAGCTTTCTAACGGTTCTTAGCAGTACAATCCCCATTAGCAGTCAAGTTGGTAATGTCTATCGCTTTGATCTAGACACCGTTCCATTCAATTCTTTTGGATCAATTGCTTTAATGGTAACAACAGATTGCTCTATTCCTGTTAACACTCCTTATACTATCACTGCCCATGTTTATCCTGATAGCCTTTGCCTATCTTCAATACCCAATTTGGTGATTCAAGATTCTTGTGACTTGGATACCGCTTATTTTCAAGTAACCAATTATGCGGATGCCCATACCATCCCGCTAGAATATTGGATTATAGAAGATCAAGTGGTGGTAGATACAGGCACCCTACAACTGGGACAAGGGCAAAGCCTACAAATCAGTTATCCAATGACGGCCTACAAAACCTATCAATTGGTTGTGAATCCTTCAGCAAGTGATTATGCCGCCTCTTACATCGTTAATTGTACAGGAGATAGTCTCTACTCTCCTATTTTATTCACGCCTAATCATCAATTGGATTATGTGGCGACTTTATACCGAGGGACCGTTGGTTCTTATGATCCAAACATCAAAGTAGCCGAGCCCGAAGGCTATGGTACCAATCATTATTTTTCCCCGAATACGCCTATTGATTATACGGTTCATTTTCAAAATACAGGAACCGATACGGCTTATCAAGTGGTTATTCTAGATACCTTAAGCAATCATTTAAATATTGGCACCTTGACTATGCAAGGAGGAAGCCATCCGTATACTTGGCGCCTTCTTCCTTCTAACCTGTTGGGTTATGTTGTTTTAGAAGTGACCTTTGATAATATTTTGTTGGTAGACAGTATCACTAACGAACCAGCTTCTCATGGTTTTATTCACTATAGTATCCAACAAAAGCCTAATTTGTCTAACTTTACTAGAATTGAGAACAGTGCGTCTATCTATTTTGATTTGAATGCGCCTATTAAAACCAATACGGCCTTTCATACCATTTGTGATAATTGTTACCCCTTGATGATTACTGATAATAGTACAGTTATTACTACCAACAATATAGCAACAACAGATCTGGGGGTCAAAGTCTACCCTAATCCTGTTACAGGTTACCAATTAACAATTGAGCAAGCTACCGCAGAACCTTGCGAAATTGAACTATTTACACTGCGTGGTATTCTATTAAAAAGCAGGCAGATGAATCAGCCTATTATGAGCATAGATATGCAAAACTTAGCAATAGGAGCTTATTTTCTAAGAGTCACTAGAGCTAATTCTAGTAGCGTGTTTAAAATCATTAGACAATAACACTTATCATACACGACTCGTTGAGTTATTACACCATACAACCAACCTGCTTTAGAGCAGGTTGGTTTATTAGGATTAGAATTTAAATTATGTCCCTTCATCCCCTTCAAAGTAATCTAGAAGCCTTGTTATCCTCTGCCAAAACAGAAAATATACAACTTGCCTTTACTTTATTAGAGAACAATACTGACTTAGAATGTCCTCCTCTAGTCGATCAATTACTCCATTTATACGATTGGTTGATTGCCTGCTATGTGTGGCATCCTAAGGAGAAAATAGAAGATAAAGCCACCATTCTTGCGCAACTTTTATCGCTCAAAGAATTAAAAATTTATGACAATCCAGATAAAACAATAGCGCCTGAACTTTGCTATTTATCCGCTTTAGAAGAATTAGACCTCAGTGAAAATAACTTAAAAAAACTCCCCGTTTTTTTAGGCGCTTTGGAGCAATTAAAAAGTTTGAATTTAAATGACAATGCCTTAAAAGAATTACCTCAAGAATTAGCACAGTTACAACAATTAAAAGCCATTCAACTTAATAATAATGCTTTTACCCGTCCAGATTTTTCATGGAATCAATGGCCTCAATTAGAGCGAATTTCCTTTTATAACAACCAATTAACAGCGGTCCCCGAAAGCTTATTAAAAGTCTCTAGTTTAGTAGACCTTGATTTGAGTAACAACCAACTTCAAGTACTGCCAGAAAAATTACAGCAATGGACAGTCCTAGATGGCTTAAATCTAGCAGGCAATCAACTAGAGCAATTGCCCCAAACACTCGGCACACTTACCCAATTAACCTATCTCAATGTCAAGCGCAACCAACTCCAAGAACTCCCAACCTCCTTCCAGCAGTTAGAGCAGTTAGAATACTTGTACTTAGGGGAAAATACCTTTCCTACACTGCCTGACTATTTGGGGCAATTGCACCAACTAAAAGTACTAGACTTAGAGCAGTTAGGTTTAACACAACTCCCACAAGATTGGAGTGGTCTACAGCAATTGGAACACTTAGTATTGTCTTCTAATCAATTGTCCAGTTTACCTGCTAGCCTAAGCCAGCTTGCTGCACTCACCAAGTTGCAATTACAAAACAATAACTTTGAGGTTTTTCCGATGCCGTTGATTCAATTGCCCAATTTATTTGCCCTCTCCTTGGATGAGAACAATCTAACCGCTCTACCCAAAGAGATTATTGATTGTCCAAAATTGCGCATGCTGAGTGTGTCTCACAATCAACTCCATCAATTGCCTGATAGTTTCCATCAGTTTGACCAATTGATCGCCCTTTCTTTGAGCCACAATCAATTAGAAAAACTCCCTCCCCACTTTGCTAAAATGAAACAACTCCATGACCTCAATCTAAGTGGCAATCCTTCTTTACAACTCTCCAAAAAGGTCTTGCCCCCTAGCTTAAATTTCTTAAAAATTGCTGCCATGGGATTAACAGAAGTCCCCTTATGTTTAAGTACCCTCTCTAATCTACACCACTTAGACATTACTAAAAACCCCTTAACAACGCTGCCTGAATGGCTCTTAAAAATGAATCATTTAAGCTCCTTGTCCGTGGATGCCTCCTTGCAAAAGCATCCTATTGTTGTTCAACTTAGCCAAAAAGGCATTACTATTTGCTAATTCTCCATGAAGTATCAACACGCCCTTCAAGACCTTTTATTATCAGGGCAAGAGAAAAACATTCAACTCGTTTTTACCTTACTGGAAAATGATCCCAGTTTGGAGCGCCCGCCCTTGATTGATCAGGCCATCCAATTTTATGCAACCTTACTGACAAAGAAATTCTTATTCCGCAATAAGAAACGAACAGAAGAAGTTGCTATTTTAACCAACGTTCTTTCTTTAGAAACCTATCACTATAGAAAGCATTCTTTTGAATGGTTGCCTTTACTCGCCTTATTGCCCCAGCTCAAAACTTTCAATTTATCAGAGCAGAAGCTTTTAACGATTCCTCCTACAATTGGACAACTGCAACAGGTACAACAATTGGATTTATCTAAGAATAGACTTCAAGAACTGCCCGCTGAACTCGCCAATTGCCAAAAACTAACAACACTGCTGTTAGACGAAAATAAACTTTCTGCCTTACCTAAGGGATTAGAACAATTGCAAGAATTAAGCTTGGGCTATCCTAGTTGGAGTGCTTTACCCGAAGGACTTTCTGACTTAACACAGCTCCAAAAATTAACCATTAGCGCCACTAGTTTTTCTTGCAAGGATTGGGCGCCCTTAGCTGCCTTAACACAATTGGAAGACTTGACCATTCGATATACCTATTGGCAAGAATTCCCTTCGTTTTTAGGCCATTTTAAAGCGTTAAAAAAGCTTCAAGTTACTCATCAGAATTTCTCCAAATTACCTGTAGCCGTAGAAGCTTGGAACAATGTAGTCTACCTCAATTTAGAACGAAACAAATTGACCACACTCCCTGAAGCAATCCAAGGCTGGCAACAATTAGTGACCCTAAAACTGAATCACAATCAACTTAAATTATTACCAGAAGCCCTTGTCAACTTGCCACAGTTATCCACCCTTTTTTTGAATCATAACAACCTGCGATCCTTACCTAAAGATTGGAGCAACTTACCTCAGTTGAATAAACTCGTTTTATCGAATAATCAACTCAACAGTTTGCCCAACGATTTTGGTCAACTTCCTGCTCTCCAATTTTTAAATTTGAACCACAATCAATTCACTCGGGTTCCTTCCTGCTTAGTCGCGTTCAACCAGTTGCAAGAACTTAAATTAGCAGGAAATCCATTGACCGCTTTACCTACTTACTTATTAGATTTTCATCAACTTCAAGCACTCTATTTGCCCAAACGATTAGAAGAAGATCCTGTTGCTCAACAATTACAAAATCGTATCTCTGTTTGGTTTATTCCTTAAGGCCCTATTCTTCCATTTTCTAAGAATTAGAATCAAAAACTAGCTACAATTCTTCCTATGCTAGTTATTAGACTTAAAATATTTGTATATTGATTTCTATTTAAAAACAAAACCCATTGCTATTCAACCAGCTACTAAGATAGTCGTTATTTCAACCCATGAATAAACAACAACATTTAGAACAGCTCTTGTTGTCTCATCAAGAAGAGAATATCCTACTTGCTTTTACATTACTTGACAATCAGGAAGAGCTAGTCGCTCCTCCTTTGATTGCAGGATTAGTCTACTTATATCATTGGCTCTCGTCTATTACCCATTTAAATCACTTGCCTGATTTATCTACACAGTTGGAGCCAGAAAAAGCTATGGTGCTTTGTTTATTAACCCTAGAAGAATTAGCCCTTGCCTTAGAAGAAAACAGCACTATTCCCTCTGAAATTCAATACCTCTCTGCCCTAAAAAGTCTTTATTTAACAGCTAAGCAATTGCCCTATTTACCGCCAGAAATAGGCCAACTCCAACAACTAAAGCGCCTCCATTTGGCAGGAGCAACTCTAGAAGAGCTTCCAGCAGAAATAGGCCAATTGACACAACTACAAGAGTTACATTTAAGTGAGAACACCCTTCGACGGCTCCCAGATACCATAGGACAATTAGCCCAACTAGAAGTCCTTGACCTTTCCTGCAATCAGCTTGTTGCCCTTCCCGACAGTATTGGACAACTTCAACAGCTCCAAAATTTAAATCTAGGGTTCAATCAACTTCAACAATTACCAGATAACATAACCACCCTTCAACAACTCCATCAGCTATACCTTGGAAAGAACCAACTGTCACAACTCCCTGAACAAATCGGCCAATTGAAAAACTTGGTCATTCTACACCTTCAAGGCAATCACTTAACAAGCGTTCCCCACTCTTTTGCCCAATTACACCAACTACAACAACTGCAAATAGGCAGCAATTCGTTTACAGCGCTTCCTCCTCCTATTCTCCAATTACCTGCCCTTGTTTCTTTAGAAATCAGAGCTGCTTCCCTTACTCAGCTCCCAGAAAATTGGGAACAGCTGTCTCAATTAATTCACCTTAACCTCTACCACAACCAATTGCACTCCTTACCCAAAGGGCTCTTACAATTAAGCCAACTAGAACGCTTATATCTTTCTCAAAATGCCTTTACAAGTTTACCTCATTGGATTTGGGAATTTCCTCATTTATCCATTCTAGACCTTCATAACAATCAATTAGCGGCTCTCCCCCCTGTCACCATTACTCAAAAGCATTTATCGTCCTTGAATGTAGTGGGCAATAAATTGCAACAACTCCCCATAAACTTAGATTTATTACCTAGTTTATTTCTACTCTATGCTTCTAATAATCGCCTAAAAAAATTGCCTGCTTGTCTTACTGCTTTACCCAACTTAGGCATTCTTCAATTGGATAATAATCCGCTTGCAAGCAGTTTAGATACCCCTATTTTATTAAATCAAGTTCAGCGCTTAAGCCTTTGCTGTTCAAAACTTACACAAGTTCCGCTTTCGATCAAAACAATGACGTCCCTTCAGCAATTGGATTTAGCTAATAATTGTATTAAAAAACTTCCTCTTTGGCTTACTGGGTTGCCTGTTTTGCATAACTTAACGTTGGATGCTTGTTTAAAGACAGATCCTATCGCCGTACAATTAGAAGAAGAACAAGTGAACATTAGTTATCATGGATAAACAACAACATTTAGAACAACTTTTTTCATCCAATCAGGAGGAAAATATACAACTTGCTTTTACCTTATTAAAAGGACAAGACGATTTAGAAATGCCTGCCTATATTCAGGGCTTACTCCATTTTTATACGTGGTTGTGTTCCTTAAAATATATGGAACAGCTTCCCCTTATACGAGAGGATTTAGACCACGATAGTGCGATTGTTCTTTGTTTATTACACTTAAAGGAATTAGAATTAGAGGTACGAGATAGCTCTATAATACCTTCCAGTATTCAATACTTATCTGCGCTAGAGGAACTAAGTATAAGACAAGGCCCCATCCAGCAATTGCCTGCTGAAATTGGCTGTTTACGCCAATTGAAGGCGCTTTATATCCATGATCTTTTATTGGAAGAATTACCGCCCACCATTGGTCAATTAACCCAATTACAACACCTCGTTGTTGTCAGCAATAAATTGACTGCTCTACCTGACAATATTGGTCAATTGCAACAGCTAGAATTATTAAAAATTCCACGCAACCAATGTACCTATTTACCAGAGTCAATTGGTCAATTGCAGGCCTTACAAGTCCTCCATCTAGGAGGAAACCCCTTGTCTCAGTTGCCTAAAAGCCTAGGACAACTCCAACAATTGGTAGAATTAAATCTCTCTGGTACACCCTTGCAAGAATTCCCTATTTCCTTTACACAACCAACAGCACTCCGTAGAATTTATTTTGGTCGCAATACCATTCAACTCACGGTTTTACCCTCAGAGATTGGGCAGCTTCGCCATTTAAAATCCCTCAAAATCAACAACAACCAGCTCACTGAACTCCCCCAAAGCATCGGCCAATTAGCCGCCCTCCAAGAGCTTAATCTGTGGAGCAATGCCCTTCAACAACTCCCTGAAAGCATTGGGCAGCTCGCCCAACTCCAACAACTCCATGTCTTACACAATCAATTAACCACGCTCCCATCCAGTTTACAACAGTGTACTCAACTCCATACGCTAGCCATTGCCTTTAATCCCTTGCTGCAATTGCCTACTTGGTTGCTGAATTTGGAGGCCTTGCAGCTCTTGCAAGTAGAGGGACGCTTTCGAGATAGTGCTGTGGTCTTGGGCTTGCAAGCGCGTGGGGTCTTGGTGAAATTACTGTAATAGTAATTTATTTTTATTTTTAATTCTTTTTATAAAGAAGTTTATTTTTATTACTTTGATAAAGATAAATGGAGGGGTATTGTTGTAGGGGCTGTTTGGGATTTTTTATTGGTGTTATAACTAGAAGGATATGAAAGCAGAGGCAATGCGTCGAATAGAGGAATGTAGGGTTTCTAAAGCGGCTGTATTAGATTTGAGTGAGTTGGCTTTGTCTTCTATTCCTGTGGAGGTTGGGGAGTTGGTTTGGTTGGAGGTGTTAATTCTTAATCATAATGAAATCCAGAAGATTGAGAATCTTCAATTTCTAAGCAAGTTACAACGTCTGTACCTTAGAAGTAACAATATCTCCAAAATCGAAAATCTCCAATGCCTCATTCAATTACAACACTTACATCTTAGTGATAATCAAATTACAAAGATTGAGAACCTACACCTACTTACCCAATTACAACACCTACATCTCAGTGATAATCAAATTTCTAAAATTGAAAACCTTCACCTACTTACTCCATTACAATATCTGTCCCTTGGCAATAACAAAATTTCTAAAATTGAGAACCTACAATCTCTTATCCAGTTACAATACCTATACCTCTATAAGAATCAAATTACAAAGATTGAAAACCTCCACTTACTTAATCAAGTACAACACCTAGATCTCAGCAATAATCAAATTTCTAAAATTGAAAATCTCCACCTACTTACTCTATTACAATATCTATATCTCAATAACAACAAAATTTTAAAAATTGAGAACCTACAATCTCTTATCCAGTTACAATACCTGCACTTAGACAGTAATCAAATTTCTAAAATTGAAAATCTTCACCTACTTACTCCATTACAACATCTACTCCTCGGTCGTAATCGAATTTCTAAAATTGAAAATCTCCAATCTCTTATTCAGTTACAGTATTTATCTCTCTATAAGAACCAAATTTCCAAAATTGAAGGACTAAAACAATTGACTCAATTACAAGAATTATCTCTTGAACGCAACCAAATTCAAAAAATACAAGGGTTAAGCCATTTAACTCAATTGGAATATCTTAATCTTCAAAGTAATCAAATTACAAAAATTGAGGAATTAGACCAATTACAAAACCTTCGTATACTCTTCTTTCAAAGAAATACGATTCAAAAAATACAAGGCCTTCAAAAGTTAACCAACCTTAAAAACTTATATCTACATCACAATCAAATTACAAAAATTGAAGGGCTAAAACATTTATCTAATCTAGTCATCCTATACCTCAATAATAACCCCATAAAACAAGTAAAAAACCTTGAAGAATTAGAAAAACTACAACTTCTCCATTTATCCAATACTCCAATTAAAGACCTTCATTTTACCACAGCTTCTAAGACTTTATTGGAACTACCGATGTACTGGAAAGAACCTACTATAGAAGAAGATATTGCCTATGAGTATGAAGTCCTAAAACCAGGCATCTACCTCCACAATTGCACCCAACTCGTAGAACCCAGTCCAGAATGGGTTAAGCTAGGCCAAGCCACGGTCCACAACTACTTCCAAGCTTTAAAGCAACAAGGAAAAACAACGCTTCGAGAAGCCAAACTCATGTTGGTGGGGCGGCCCAATTTAGGAAAAACAACCCTCTCCGCTAAGCTGCGCGATGTTAATAATCCAATGCCTGTTAAGGATGCCAGTACTAGAGGTATTGAAGTTAAAGATTGGAAATACACTCTAGAAAAGGAAGAATACACCATTCGGATTTGGGATTTTGGAGGGCAAGATATTCAGTATGCCATTCATCAATTTTTTATGACGGCTCGTACCATTTATGTGCTCTTGAATTCAACTAGAGAATACAACCATCAACAGCCTGGCAGTGAATATTTAGATCATTATTGGTTGCAAGTCATTGAAAAAATGGCCAATAAAAGCCCTACGTTTCATGTGTACAACAAATACAAAGGGCAAGAATCCAATACCAGTGTTCACCATAGTCTACGAGCGGCTTATCCCTTTTTGCAAGAACAACCCACCGTTGTAAATCTTAATGAAGTACAGCATCAGCCACAAGAACAAGCCTATTTGCAACAGCTCCAACAAGGCATTCAAACCGCCGTTCAAGAATTGCCTAATGTAGGCTTGGTTTTGCCTCAAAAGTGGGCGGCCATTCGCACGGCTTTATTGGCCTTAAAAGAAGAACACCAACAAGCCACGCTTTCCTTAGAAAATTATGAACAACTCTGCCGCGATCATGCCATTGAATCCGAAGAAGTGATGTTGTTAATCAGTCGCTACTTGCATGAGATTGGAAGTATTATTCATTACAACCAAGAGCCTAGCAACCCCTTGTATCATCTCCTCATCCTAGAACGAGAATGGGCAACCGAGGCGGTCTATGCCGTGGCATTGAGCCAAAGAATCAAAGATCAATATGGCGTATTTATCGCCGAAGATTTGCCCCCTATTTGGCAAGAACAAGACTCGATTACGCCACAGCGTTTAAAGAGTTATCAAAAACGCTTGCCCGCCTTGCTGCAATTGTTGGTAAAATTTGAGATTTGTTACTTGTACAATCAAGAACACCAACAATACTTAGTGCCCAAGTGTTTGCCCTTTCAATGCCCTTCTAACCTCCCTGCCCCTAGTGCGGATGCCGTTCGCTTACAATTCAATTATCCGTTTATGCCTTATGGCATTGTTAATCGCCTAGCAGTACGCTTGCACCACTATATCAACGACAAACAAATTTGGCGCACAGGCGTTGTTTTTACCAAAGAAAAAGGAGCCGCGACTGCTTGGGTAAGTGTTACAGAAACCAGAGATCCCTTGCAACAGCAAAAAATCATTCAATTGACCAGCAGTGGCGATCAAACCCTTCGCTATTTTCTGCAAGAGCGCATTCTAGAAGAGTTAGAAAAGCTACACGAGATTTATAATATCAGCGACCAAGTAGCTTTGATGGTGCCTTGTATTTGTTTGGAGTGTAGCGAGAGCAAGGAGCCGTATTTATTTGATTATAAAAAAGACCTGCTCCACAAACTCAAAAAAGGAAAAAAGCCCTCTAAAGAATGCCAACGCTCTTGTGACGATGTTGATATCTTAAAGCTGATCGATCATGCGTTTTATGAGCGACCTCCTGAAGTAAAAAGTATCCTGTACAGAGACCAACACATTTACCTAAAAAGTGGTGATTACATTGCTGCTCAGGAAAAAAATGTGATTAAGGACAGTACCTTTAAGAATAGCAATGCGCAGATGGGAGATCAAGATATTAAAGGGAGCTAGATAAAAGTTGTTGTTTTATCCCAAACAAGTCCTGCCCAAAAGCGCCAGCCCTCTTACGCTCCTTCAAAAAAGGCCAACAACTGCTCTAAGAAAAAGGCAGGATCTTCTTGATGTAAAAAATGTCCTGCCTTTTCATGGATGACCAAGGTAAAATCCTTGGGCAACGCCTTTTCCATGTCGTGAAACTGTTTGAGCACAATTGCCCCATCTTGCGCCCCTGCCAAGGTCAATAAAGGCACTTGTGGCAATTGGTCATAGAACGCCCCTAATTCCTTGTTTTTTCCATCGCGAAACAAACTCCAATAATAGCCTAAAGAAGCTTCTAGGCGACCTTCTTCGGCAAAGGTTTGTTTGATTTGTTCACTCGTTTTGGTGTACGCTCCCCAGCCTGGCGACCAGCGTTGGTACAAGACATCCAAGTAGTTGAAGTTGTTTTTTCGAGTGTATTTCACCGACTTCTTTTCATTGCGAAAACGTAGAAAATGTCTGGCTTTGTAGATCGTTTTGAGATTCACCTTAATCATAGAAGGATGAGGAATCGCAATTGTAATGGCCTTAATGATTTTTTGAGGTACTAAATTGAGTAGACTATACGTGACCGAAGCGCCCCAATCTTGCCCCACCACATAGTATTTATCAATGCCCATCTTTTGTGCTATGGAATCAATGTCTTGTGCAATTGTTTTGGAGCCATAATCACCGTTCGCAGGTATTCCAGTAGGATAATAGCCTCTTAAGAAAGGCGCAACACAGTGGTATTTCAACGATAAAGAATCAATGGCTTCGTCCCAAGTATTCGCCAAATCTGGAAAACCGTGTAGAAAAAAAATCGTTTCCCCTTCTCCTTTTTCAATGAAATAGTACTCCAAGGAATCTATGACTAAGCTTTTGATAGGATGCTTACTCATTTGGTCGATGGCTATGGTTTGTGCTTGGAGCATTGTTGTTACTAGAAGGAAGCTTAGGATAAAAATAGTAGATTTCATTCGAATGTGGATCATTTAATTAGAGATTATTGGGGGTAATGGGTTGTTAAAGGAAGTTGGTTAAATCCTTCCCTCTTTAACATTGGCGCGTTCTTACCCTGCTAGGGTCTTTTTCAAGGCGGATAATAATAGGCGTTCTTGTATTCTATACCAGCCCCAAAACAAAAAGACCAATACTGGTGGCAAAATCAACCCCCAAATAGGCCCTTCGGCCCCCTTAGCAAGAGTTGATATAAAAAAAACAAGGCCCATTATCATTACAAAAATAAGCTCAATCCTAAGATTCGTTCTAAAATGCAACTGCAAAGGATCGTTAGAATCGCTTTTAATCGCTACCATCCCACTAATTCCATAACTGTGTCCTATAAATGTCCCTAAAGAATTTTGAGCATACACCTTAAACCCATCTTTAGAAAGTCCTTCTACATTATAGGATCTCTTGGTTGTTTCTAAGTGTTTTTTGAGGGCGAAATAATCGCCTTTGAACTCTAAATCTGCTTTTAGTTTCAAAGGATGGAATAATGCTTTTATCATAATCATTGCTTGTTGCGTGCGTAAATTTTCTTATTCTACTCTACGTTTTAGAAACGCGGCCTAAACCAAAAAGAGAAGAATAGCTCTAGATAAGAAAAATCAGGGAATTCTGTCTACTTTTTAAAAAAGAGCTTCTGTTGTTGTGGTCAATGTTTTCTTAAACTCGGTCAATAAACTTCGTTCCTGTAGTCGGTATCCCCCCCAATACCAAAGAACCAACAGTGGTGAAAGGATCATCCTCCAAATAGCGTTTATATCCCATTGAACTACACTGCTGATAAACATTATTAAGGCGATTATCATAAAAAAAACAAGCTCAACTCGAAGGGGAGCACTAAACGTTAATCGCAAGGGATTAGCGTGGGTGTTTTTAATGGATATTCTTCCACTAATGCCAAAACTTCTAGGTAAAAAAGTTCCTATAGAGGCCGTAGCATAAATGTTGAACCCACCTCTGGAAATTCCTTCTACACGGTATGGTTTGTTTCTATGCTTCAACATCTTTTTGAGCGCTACATAATCGCCTTGAAATTCCAGCGCTTCTATTAGCCTCATCCTATGTAATAGGGTGTTGATCATAATAATTGACTTCTGTGTGCATAACGTTTTATAATAAAGACAACTGCCTTAAATAAAACCATCTACTCTCCTCAAAAATTCCTTATTCCTCCCTATTTTGAAGCAAACATCCCTATTAAATGCATTCTTCTACCTTTAAAATTAGGAGGACGTAGTGTTTTTCCTAGTGCTTATTTTTGTTGCTCTAACCATTCTATTGCAGCGGGTAAAACATTACTAGGAACAACTAAATCAGGTTCTACAGGAGTCAAGGTAGAATCATCCCCATTGGCTCCTATATCATAAGTTGAACTCACATACACCTTACAACCAGAATTAGGCAAAGTAAAATAAATTTGTTCCCCAAAGTCATTGGTATACTCCCCTGTTGCAGTCCCAATTAAAGTACTAATTTTATAGGTCTTCACAGCATCCGCCAAAAAGTTAGCACTAGAAAAAGTACTAGGGCCAATCAAAAAGCAATGCTTTCCTGAAAAGAAATGTTTAGGAGCAACTGGATGCGTCAATTCTTCCCCCAAAGAGGGGATCACCGTTCCATTAGCGGCCTCTGTATATTCTTTCATAAAGGCCGCTCCAAATAGTTCTTGATAGATTTCATTAGCACTATAAAGGGCCTTTGCTTCTTGGCTCACCTTCCAATATCGTCCACTAGATTGTTGATATGGTCTTGTTGTTAGATAAGATAACAGCAAATCATTCAAACTAGAATTTCCGCCCCCATTTTCTCGAATATCAATGATGAGTTGATTGATTTTTTGGGCTTGGATTTTTCTAAATGTTTTTCGGAGAAACCGTTTAAATTTCTTGTAGTTTTCACAACGGTTGTAAGTGAGCAATCCTACTTTTCCATTGATAATTTCAAAGGTATAAGGCACTTGATAAGGGACCTCATTAATAAAGGTCAAAAACGCTTCTATTTCTACTCCGTCAATTGAAAAAGCTTTATCTTTATTGGTCGCTACAATATGATAAGGCGCTTTTAGTTCTTTTATAAAAAACAAATATAAGGGAAACATTTCTTCGCAAGAAGCATTCTTAAAAGCCTTAATACCGCCTATAAAAGACATACATTCTTGGTACAACTCCACCATAGGAATCCCATTGATAGATTCCAATATGGTTCCTGCTGGAATGGTGGTATCCTTGGAGCGGGTCACTATAAAGGTTTGATAATTGTTCCTCAATTCGCCTGTAAAGGGCAAGTATTGATGGGCCTTGATGGCAGCAATAATATTCGGTGCTTTCCAATCCATGTAAGAATGTCCGCCACTTAACAACGCGGATAATTTCATCCCAACAACCATGAATTCCTTCAAAGTGATGGAGTCTTTTCCCCAATCAGCGGTTAGGCTATCTTTTGTCTGTGTGAGTTGTTCTTTCGTAATTAAAAAATAAGGATTGTAATGAATGGCTTCAAATTTCGCAAGGAGATGGTCAATATCTTTGGTCGCGTCTTCGACTGCCATTAAAGAGATTTGTTGGCCTTGAGCAACATAGCAAAAGCTATATAAGAGTAGGCTAAGGAATAAGCTTTTCATGTGTTTTTGGGTATTATTGTTTGTATAAAAATAGTTGGGATAGTTGCTTTAATGATCCAAGGTATGCTCTTTTGATAAGAACTGCTCTATATTCAAGGTAGAATTGACCTCTTAAATGCGATTAAGTATTGCTGCATCTTGATAATCCTCATCAATAAAAAGCCGCTCCCAGTTCTTCTTCTATGATTTGTCCAAAAAGCTCCGAATTTTCGCTCCCTACCATTAAAAGTAAATAGTGTTCTTTGTAAATTTCTGTATACCATATCCGTGCTCTTAATTGCGGATTAAATACCGTGTACTAAATACAACACATCGATAATTCTAATTCGACCATCAGGCTATCTAAGGCTTCAAAACTGGCCGTAGGATCTAATATATTCATAGCAAAAAAATGTTGTTGGATAAGAACAGTTAAGATAAAGAATGACAGGCACACCCCCTACTCCTTTTCTTTCTAATCTTCCCCTCTTGTAGCTCGTTATCGTAGACAGGTATTAATACCTGTTCTCACAAAGCAGGTATTTACACTCTAGTAAATCTTATACTATCATCAGATATTTGCAGGGCACTCCAAGGAAGAAAGCATTTCCTAATTATCGCTTTTTATCCTCCCAAAAGAATTGTTTTCAAATTGTATTTTATTATAAATTATTATTCTAATGGAAAATAAAAAGAGCAGTACTACCCTAGAATCTGATGACTTAATCACCTTAGCTGGTTTTTATCGCCTTGGCTGTGGTTATGATATTTTTGGAGAATATGCCTCTCCAAGAAGTATGCAAAGGCAAGTTTTTGACCTTACCCCTTTTCTAGATGATACAGATGCTACTGTTAGTTTTAAAGAAAAAAATTATCGTTTCCCTAAACAAGACTCTGGCTATTTTTATTTTAATTCTCAAGTAGACGCATCATTCATTAAGGCTTCTGGAACATCTATTAGATCTTTTCGGGAAAACGTTAGTAATTCTTTTAATGGAGAGGGAGTCATTGAAGCCTTCACAGGGTCTTTTTCTATTGCTGATAGCAAGAGTATTTATCAAGAAGATTCCTTTGCCTATTCTCTTATGTTCCGTTTAGAAAACAATTACATAATTGATGTTGCCTTTGATAAGATTATTGCCAATAGTAACCCCTACTTAGTTGGTCTTTTTCAAACTATGGTGGATGAAGTCCAAACCTTAGAGGAGGGTTTAAATCTAATGAAGCGCTATGGTACGCATGTAGTAACCAGATTAAGTGTCGGGAAGAGAAAAACGCAATACGCTTCGGTTAGTAAACACGTCTACGAATCCATCGATGATTTTCAAGCAACTGCCCAAGCTTCTTTTGCAGAAATAATAGGAATAAAAGATGAATATGAGGATAAAAAAGCGCTCCATATCTTTAACACAAAAGCTTATACTTATGAACACAGTTATGGTTCAGATGCTCAAAATACAATTATTGCCTTCCCTACACCTGATTCCTTAGTCCCCATTTGGCAAGTTTACAAAGATCCCAATCATTCTATATCCAATGCCTTTAGTCGTCTTGTCAAAGCCTATCAATTCATTACTTCTATTTTGGGACGAGGCGAAAAATTTGTGACGGCTATTGATTTTAATTATGACGCCTATGAATTACATAAAAAAGGATTTACCGTTATCAAGGACGGTGATTCACCAATCGATATGCGCGAAAATTTAGGCGGAGAATACATCTATATGGGCATCAAAAAAAGTAGCTTATTAGAAGTTCTAGAAGGGGAAAAACCTGTCACCAAGATCATTAAAACCACCTCTAAACATTCTCATCCTAAACCAATAGAAGGCTACACTCCCATTCATTGTGATTTCCTTCAATCGGTCAGTTATTCTTATGAATATACTTATTACCAACAGATTGATCTTAGTTTATCAAAAGAACTTACCACTTTATTAGCCATTGGCAATTCCTATAATTATACCAACATCAAGGAACAAGCCTATGCTTATGCGACAGATGATAAGTTCCCCATTATTGAACAAGGAATTCAAGCCTTAAAAGCCTTAAAAGAACGCGAAGGAGAAGCCTTTGGTGATTTGCTTTTCTCTAGTCGAGATGCTTATATGGTGGAACAAGCTGTGCAAGATTCGTTCAATCCTAATTCTACCGATTATTATGAAAAGCAAGGTTATACTATCATCAGTGATAATCTAGTGGATCCAGGGAGTTATGGGAACTATCTGTACATTCTTGGAAAACCACTACAGGCCTAAAAAGCCCTTCCTATTTTCTAAAAATAACCTCAACTCGTCTTGTACTACTATTGATTCCTCCCAAGTCGCTTGAACCAATGGTTTAAGCGACTTCTTTTCTCTCCAGCAAGGTATAGGAACTCAAAAGCTCCGTTTACAATAGAAATGGTGTCGGTCGTTAAGAAGCTTTCTTCTGATTCATGGAGTTGTTCTGTTGACAAGCCACCAACAGGAAGAAACTAAGATATAGGGCTACGCGCATAGAATATTGTTTTTATTGGCAGATGTCTTTAATAACCTGGTCTAATTTATCCCGTACGACTCCAATAGTAATGTAAGTACTCCACTCCTTCATTTGTTGACTGAGGTACTTCCATACCGCCTCTCTTTGATTAAAATTAGTTGTCCCTAAAAGAAAAATGTGTTCTTTTTCTTTATCAAAAAAGATACTATTAGTGGACTCTAGATGCATGGCTATGCTCCAATCTAACACCTGCTCCACAGCTGCTGGGGGTTCTTCGTTAAACACCATTAACAGCAACAATCCATATATAAAAAAGGGACTTAAGGTGATCTCACTGACATCGTCTTGTTCTTCTATATACCACGCCTCTTCTTCTTTATAATCCATTAACAATCGCCAAACGATTAAATTTTGAGCGAGTTTGGGAGCTAGATTTAAGGTAGTAATGCTCTCTATTAAAATGGCTAAAGTTTCATTTTCATCACTGATTGGTGTATAATTCGATTGCTGATCCAAGATCAATAGAAGGCAACAGCTAAACGCCCGACAGAGGTATTCCTCTTTCTCTGTGGATAGCGTCCAACGTGTTAATTCCAAACATTCTGTTAAAATAAAAGCGACTTGCGTTGGCACCTTTTGGTTTTTCACAATAGCCTTCAAGTAACACAAACATTCTTCTTTTTGATACCCATAGTCTGCGGAAGCAATACTCTGAAGCATTTTCTCCGTCATTAATGGAGATAATACCGCTAGTAAATCTTGCCAAGAAGCGGTTAATTCATTTAATAAAGCCCATGGAATTTTTGGGGTAGGAAAAGGGTTTGTTGGTTGGTTCATATCGGGGAATAATTTTATTGGTCTTTGGTCATCAGCGCTAAATTACTTTTGTGCTTACTCTTTCATCGCCTTTATGACCTTCTGAAGCGATTTATTGTTTTTTATAAAAATAGCATACACTTCTATTCCAAAAGTGTCATTAACCGCGTTGGGGTTTTCCATAGTTGTTTCGTAGCAATCTATGATTTTTTTGAATTTCCAATGAACAATCTTTCCAGCAGGATTCAGATAAGGAGCCGATGTTGCTTCTCCTTTTTTAACTTTCTTCTTCGCTTGTTCTATAGATTTTGCCTTAACCAGCACTATTTTAATTTCATTTAATAGTTTTGTTTTTTTAACGCCTTCTACTTCAATCACCACTTGTAGGACGACCGAAAAATACGTAGCTGTTTTCTTTTTCTTTCGGCGTTTGAAGCCTTCTATTTTAAGAATATTAATCCATTCTATCGCCTCGTTTTTTTGTAGTGCGTGGAGTTCCTTATAGGGGACCGAAAGTATGGCTCCATACACTTCTTTTTTTCCCAGAGGTTGGCATTTGTTATAGTTGGATTTTAAGGTTTGGTAATGTCCTTTTAGTATCTTTTTTGATAAGGCTAACCTATCCTTAGGACGATGTGCTTTCAATTCAATACTGGGATATCTAAATTTAACCTCTAGCTTTAAGGTTGCCTTTAACTGTTTCCACTTTTTTGGCTTCCCTTTAAACTTTTCTACTCCGATTATCATTGGTTTGTTTTTATTGGATCTTCTCTTTTTAAGAGAAATCTTCGCTTCACAGGCTTTATTTTTTTAGCGCTGCTACTTTTTTTAGGCTATAAGAATGATTTTGTGCGGCAGCTTTTTGATACCACTCTAGGGCTTTGATGGTATTCACTGCGGTTCCTTCTCCATGCTCGTACATGTATCCAACAACGCTTTGTGCTTCTGCAAAACCACGCTCACCAGCCAACTCATAGTAGGTTAATGCTTTTTTAAGATCTTTTGGCACTCCCGCTCCATTATAGTAAAAATTACCTAGTTCATAATAGGCAAATTTGTTGTTGCTTTTGGCAGCAAATAGGAATATTTTCAGCGCTTTTTTATAATCTTTCTCTACTCCTAGTCCTTCTCTGTACATTCTACCAATATTCACCATAGCTGTTGGCTCTAACTGTGTGGCGGCTTTATCAAACCAAGCATAAGCTTTTTTATAATCTTGCGGGACGCCACGCCCTTCTAAATAAAAATTCCCCAAACTAACTTGGGCAGGCGCATGATTTTGAAAGGCAGCTTCTTCGTACAATTCGATTGCTTTTGCTAAGTCTTTGCTCACATAGATCCCCGTTTCATAGAGCCTAGCTAAACTAGACAAGCCATACACATCCATCATTTCGGCCGATTTCGTATACAATCCAAAAGCTTTCTTTAAATCCTTTTCTACAAAATTACCGTTCTCATACATGTATCCCAAATTATTGATCGCGGTTCCACCTCCTAACTTAGCCGCTTTGGTATAGTAATCAAAAGCTTTCTTTGGATTTACTTCCACCCCTTTTCCATTGGAATAAATATACCCCAGCCTTGAAAGAGAAATAATATCTTTTCTCTTAGCTGCTCTAGAATAATATTCGATGGACTGTTCTATGTCTTGTTCATATCCGCCAATACCATTTTCATAGAAATACGCCATAAAACGATTCCCTAATAGATCATTTTCTTTAGCTGCTTTTTCAAAATAGGTAGCAGCTTCTTCGTGGTTTTCTTCTAAATAAAAACAGAAACCAAGTTTGGCTCTTTGAGCAGGTGATATTTTCTTTAAGTGGGTTAAATAGATAGTTTTAGCAACTGAAAAGTTTTTTTCTTCAAATGCTTTATCTCCTTCTGCAAGTGTTTGGGCCAGCATTGTATACGACAAAAACGAAAAAAGTAGGAATAGGAATTTAGAGCTCATGGGTTGGGGTTTTATTAGATGTTTTAGAAAAAATAACTCCTTAGTAGTAACAACTCTATTCTTTTTTAATTCCTTTTAATTCCCTGTAATTGCAATTGCGCGCTACATTAAAAGGAGACTTCCCTTTTTATTTGTACTATTACAGCCATTCTATAACTAGGAGCATTACTCCTTTCTATAAATTTCAAAATAAGCGGTATGATTTCTTTTGCAGAACTCCAGCTCCACCCTTCTATATTGGCCAATATTACTTCCTTGGGCTATAAAACACCTACACCCATTCAAGCGCAAGCCATTCCTGTTGTATTAGAAGGGCGCGATTTATTAGGAATCGCCCAAACGGGATCAGGAAAAACAGCTAGTTTTGTACTTCCGATTTTACATCACCTGTTGACAACACCTGCTCCTAAAAAAAGTAGACAGCCCAAGGTTTTAATCCTTGCTCCGACTCGTGAATTAGCCGTTCAAATTTCGGAAACCGTCAAAGATTTATCGCAGCGCCTTCCTAGACCAATTCTATCCATGGCCGTTTATGGAGGAGTGTCGATCAATCCTCAAATGAAAAATATCTTTGGAGTAGAGCTATTAATTGCGACGCCTGGCCGCTTATTAGATTTGCAGCGTTCTAATGCCCTTGATCTCTCCAAGGTGAAACAACTAGTATTGGATGAAGCCGATAAAATGTTAAATCTAGGTTTCCAAGAAGAAATGAAAGCGATCATTCAGTTGTTGCCTAAAAAAAGGCAAAACATGCTGTTTTCTGCCACACTTAATGAGCAATTATCAGGGCTTAATAAAGTTTTACTTTCCAATCCTGTTTTAGTAGAAATAGAACACAAGGCGGAGGACGTAGCCTTGATTAATTTGTCCAGCTACTTAGTAACGGAGGAAAGAAAAGGTCCTTTATTGCGCCACTTAATTCGTGAACAAAACATGCGACAAGTACTGGTCTTCACCTCCTCTGGACTCAAGGCAGATAAAGTCGCTTGGAAATTGTATAAAAATGGAATTGATGCCCTCTCTATTCACGGAAAGAAAAGTCAAGGCGCTAGAACAGAGGCCTTAAAAGAATTCAAAGCAGGGAGACTGCGCGTATTAGTCGCCACCGATTTGATCTCTAGAGGGATTGACATCAATGAGTTGCCTTATGTGATCAATTATGAATTGCCTCGCTCTCCTAAAGATTTTGTACACAGAGTTGGGCGGACTGGACGAGCACAATCAGAAGGAGTAGCCATTACTTTTGTCACTACAGAAGATAGGCGCCATTTTAAAGTTATTCTCAAAAAAATGAAACGTTATGTTGATATGATTGATAGTGCCTCCTTTGACTTGTAGAGGCACTTTATTCTTTGTTTAAATTACTTCTTTATTTTCATTTGTCATCACATAATACTTCACCGAAAGTTCTGACTTCTCTCCCACTAAATCATAATTCATCTTTTTAAAGATCGCAATATTATGTTTTTTTGTCGTTTCTAGCCACACAGAGGCCTTGGTTGCTTTAGCATGATCGTGCAAATTCGCAAACAAGCATTTTCCAATACCTTTCCCTCTATAATTAGTATTCACAGCAATGAATTCTAAAATATACTGGTTCTTGTCAGTAAGAGAAGTTTTTCTATGCTGGTCGTGTTTCGCTGATTTGATGACGGTACTCCAATGACAAGAAAACAGGATCGTCCAAGTCCATTTCAAAATAGAGACCAAAGAAGGTTGGAGGGTGCTATGTGTGACAACAGAAACACCTACTAGTTGATCCTCGATATAAGCTCCACTTATAAATTGCTGGTTGGTCATTAGCATTCTTAAAGTAGCCCTATACCAAGCTTTTACTTTTCTGGCGTACTTGGGGTCATTTTTCTTAAAAAGAACAACAACGCCTGCATCCGTTACAAAGTTTTCTGTTAATAATTGAGCGGCAGCTTCAATCCCATCAAAACTTATTTTTTTAATTTCTACGCTCATAACTAAGGATTGTATCGTCTTATACCAAATGCTATAAATAGCTTAATCATAAAAAGTGGAAAAAACCATAATAGAAAAGGATTGGAAACATTTAAAATAAAGAGCATACTTATGCCTAAAACAAGGGCAAAAGCAGCTAATGTCTTTTGTATTTCATATGTTTTTATAGCATTGATAAGAAGCGTTGTAATAACAATACCAAGCACCAACCCAATCGTATACCATGAAAAGAGATCTAGTGTAAAGAAAAAGACTGTTGGGTGTAAAAAATGTATTAGAATAAATCCCAAACGTGTTTTCTTTTTGCTATCTCCACTATAATATGCATTGGTTCCTTTTGTAAAATTAGCCACTGCTCCCGCCCCAATATCTGCACTTATTACCAACAATAAAATTAGCTTCCACAAAGAGAGGTCTACATGGTGTTGCATATATAAAACATAGACGCTTCCCATCGCTATGACGCCTCCTAGATAAGAAAGCATAACATCCAATACAGTTGTAGTACTCCCATGTATATCGTGTAAAAATTCGGGGGGATTTATCTCTTTTAAAAACATTAGATGTATTTTTTTAATAAAAAATTGATTTGATTGTTCAAGTTTTCTGCATTTGACTTCACCGCATAATCCAATGTGAGGCCATCAATAGTAGCCAATAATAGTTCTGCCTCCATCCTATTATCTTCCTTGAATTTGTCTTTCAATAAAGTCGCCAACAATTCCAATAATTCCTCTTTCTGCTTGGCTAACATGTCTGCAACGGAGGAAGGCGTTTGTGGATGAATCAGTAGCAACAAACAAAGGCGAATCGTTTCGATGTTCTCTTGAAGCCCACTGAAAAAATTTAACAAAAGAGACTCTATTGTTAAGAGCTTGATCTCCATCATTTCCCTTGTCATTTCTGTGATGGTGCTTTCAATAATGACTCTTAATAAGTCATCCTTATTTTTAAAATGGGTATACGTGAGTCCTTTAGAGACTTTTGCATGTTTTGCAATTTTATCAATAGACGTTTCTGTAAATCCATTTTTCCCAAAGAGGTATAAGGCAGATTGGATTATTTTTTCTTTTTTATTCATAATGACTGACCGTTTAGTCACAAAAATAGGCAAAAAAATCCTCCCTGCTTATTTTGTCTCTTTTATTTTCTAAAAAAATTGAATTTTATCTCTTTTCTCACTTTATTTAGAACTGTATTTATCATCTAACGCCTTGACATTGACAGAAAAACAAAAAGCGCAAACCTAATGAATAGGTTTACACTTTGTTCTCTATTTTTATAAACACAATAATTTATTGTAATAGTTTTATTATCCGAGTCTCTGCTCTTCCTTTAGCAACGTCTATAGCCAGTTGTCCCGCTTCATTTTTTAGTTGTTTATTGGCTCCATTAGACAACAAATATTGAATAACGTCTAGCCTTTCTGCTCCGTCAGAAACAAGTATATGAAGGGGTGTATTCCCTTGATTGCTTCGAATATTTACTTCTGCTCCTGCTTGAATTAATAGAGCGGCATTTTCTTGAGTGCAAGCAAGATGAAGTGGAGTAATTCCATCCTCATTTTTAATATTAACAACAGCCCCCTTCTCAAGAAGGTACAGAACAGTCTCTCTCTGCTCTTCACACATTACATTGTGCAAAGCTGTGAATCCATATTTATCTTGTGCATTTACAATTGCTGGATTTTCATTGATCATTTCTTTAACTTTTTCAAGTACTCCATAGACAACCGCATTAGAAAATTCCTCTATTGTTTCTTCCTTTATCATATTTTTCTTTTTTAAAATTACTACAATCAACCACCGTTATTTCCAAGGAATAATAACCGTAGCAAAAAATAAGTATTTTTTCCAAAATAAGATCTACAGCATCTTTGATAAAAAACAAAACACCTTTATAAAAACAGGAATTCATTATCATCAATAAACTCCTGCTTCAAGGTGTAACCACGTCGTCCTAATCTCTACTCCTTATTAATCCATGCTATAACTTCTGAAAGGTACATCGTTCTTAATTTTTCAAACCTTGTCACATTAGGAATATGATTAACCTCTAAAAGATGTTTTTCCCCAGTAGAAGAGACGATGTAATCGTTCGCAATGATATCTAAGGATAATTCTTCTTTTATTCTCAAGGTATCCTCCAACAACTCTGGATCAATTTCCATAAAACTGGCCTCTGCATCATGGATAGATTTTAACCAATCTTTGCCTTCTAATTTCACCTGTAAGCTCGTTGCTCCAATATGAACAATCCTTACAGAACTTCCTTCAAAAAAGGGTTCAATAATAGAAGCTTCCTTACTCGTCCATTGCTTATCAAATCGAGCTTTGTTTTCTCCACAATGCCAGTTTCCCCATTTTGCAACAGTTTCTTCCCGAACATTGATTTCTGTGTTCTTGGAAACCATCCCTCTATTGCTATTAAACTTCGAAATTCTTAAAGCTCTTGCCAAACAAGGCAATTTTAATCTACAATTCATCATCCCTAAAGCATTGGGATAACAAGCACCGCCCCATATTGTTAGAGCTGTGATTAAATCAAAATCATTTTCAAAAATGCCATGGAATACTACTTTGTCCACCTCCAACATTCCTACGCCATTGCTTCTCTCTACGAATAGCTTTCCTTGAGAAACTAGGTATTGAGGAATGGTTTCATGAAATATAATTGGTCCAAAATAGTTGTTCTGTATCTCTTGAAAAAGTTCTTTCCCTAATCCGATGATACATAATCTTTTTCGCATGACTTTTTTTGTTTTAAATAGCAGTTTTTTTTGCAGTTCGTTAAAAATAATTGATTTGGATTGTTGTCATAAGCGAGCACCAAAGGCAAATACTTACGTTTCAACAAATTTCGTGTCTACAACTCTTAATCATTTATTTTAGTTCCGACTTGGAAAAAGCAATACTGTAAAATCAATAGTAGCCTACAAAGAACATCTTTTTAACAACACAATATTTAATCATCTATCATCCAATACACCTCCCTAGAACAAGCATACTATAAGCTAGCTTCCTGTTTTTCAAGTTCCTCCTTGACCATCTTCAAGAGAAACAAGATGTCTTCATGGGAGGTCTTTTTGTGTTTATTAAAATTATCGATCGGATGAATCCCCTGTCTACAAAAGAAGTGCTGCCGAATTTTCTGCCGAATAACCCTCATCAGATAGTTTCTATGTTCATATCTTCCTGTCAACTCTATTTGCGCTTTTCTAATCGCACACCGCAAGGCTTGTTTTTCCGCCGTTAGATCGCATTCTTCTTCAAAGCTGGATTCGTGGCTCCAATTGGCTTTGTCTTTTAATTGGAGAAATACGTGGTTAAGCACGGTCAAACTAATTGCCTGCTCTTCTCCTTTTATAGCGTTTGAATTTGGTGTTTGCCCTGAAGCCATTCTAGGGATACAAAAATAAAGGCCTATTAAAAGTAAAACGTGCATTGTTGTTTTCATGGGTTGCGTTCAAAAAATGAAATACTTTTTTTAGTTTAAATACTCTACTTCCAATTCCCCTAAGAAACATAAAGACAATTCTCATGATTATTAAAACTCCATTCGTAAGTTTTACCTAAGAGCGCTAATCCAAAGATAGAAGGGATTCGAATTGTTGGATTTTGAACAACAAAAAGTAGAACCTCTGTAATAAAAGCATCTTTCAGTTGCACCTCTTTCAATTGATAGAGGGTTCCTTTTATTGAATTTCCATTGACATCATTAAAAGAATCTTCTCCTAGCCTATTTGAATTATGAAGCACAGCCTCTTCTTCTAATTCTTTCCCAAATCTGTTAGAGATGATTAAGTCAAATTTTTGGGCACTCTTTCCCGCAGAAAATAAAAAGGGATTGGTTTGATTTCCAATGACAATATCTTCCCAATACGCATTAACCATATTTTCTGGAAGAGTCAGAATTCCATATTTCCTCATTCTGAGAGGGTTCCAGTGCGCATTAATATACAAAGCTGGATTTTGTGTAAATAGATCAAAGTTCATCTCACTAATCAAAAAGAGCTCTCTATGCGTACTATCATAAAGAGCATATTTTTTATGTGGAATGCTATAACAAAACATTCCTTCAGGCTGATAGGCATTACAGGTCTTTATAAATTCAATTCTATTGTTTATAATTCTCAATTGATCGAGTTCAAAAAAAACAAAAAAATCAGGGCCATTATACCCATAGCCTCCACTTTCAAAAGTGTAGCCCTTACTTTCTTTTAAAAATGTTTTCATCACAGGATCTATTAAATCCAATTGTTCTGCATTTATTTTATTTCCTTCAACCCAATGATCTATTAGTTTTAGATTTTTAGTGCTGGTAGAAGAAAGGATTTTATTTGTTGTAATCATTGGTTAGAATTTAGTGTCGTATTCCTTTTTAAGTATCCGTTATTTGAAGGTAATAATGGAGTTGACTAGAGGATTGATCCAGCACAATAGGTATAATAATTTCTTTGAGTCCCTCCTTAGAGTAATTTAGAAGGAAGGAGCTTTTCATTATGTCTACAATATAATGCTCTCAATAAATCCATTGCGCTCCATCTGCGTTGACCTCTGATACGGCATGAAAAACTATTGAAGCGTCTTCACCACTATTAGCGAGTCGCTGAAAGCCTCCCCAAAGCATAGTTCCTCCAAAACACCCAAGCAATAGGATCGTTTTTAATTGTAACAGTGTTTTCATCCTATTGGTCAATTATAGAGAAAGAAGCAGAGATCAACTAAAGGTTAACGGCTCCTAAATCAGGAGAAGGACTGCTACAAGATATTATGTCGACGTCCTTTAAACAAAGTTTTCACGACATTTCTTTGGCGTCCTTTCTACTTCTCAAAAACAAATAAAAAACACCTTAACAACCAAACCTCCAAAAACTAAAACTAGAGCACTAAAAACAGTTTCCCCTATCCCCAAATAAAAAGGTACGCCTACAAGCTGTAGGAGCACCTTTTTATCAAGACCAACCTCTTTCCTAATTCTTCAAGGACAACAAAACAATACCAATTCAAGCCCCCTTCCCTAACTAAAGTACCGCTTATGCTGCTCGCTTTCTAGTAAGCAGCGCGGTAACAAATCCAAGGAATGGAATTCCCGTTAAGAGAACAGGAACAATAAAGAAATATTGTATGGACAACAACACCGCCGCCAAAGTAATAACCACATTGAAGATCAAAATATTATAAGGCAAATCGGCTTCTTGGTTGTTTTTTAGAATCAAAAGATTTAAAGCGCCATATCCAAACAACAACAATCCCATCATAAAACTAAATCCCTGAAAAAATGAAAGCAGATTAAATTCGGCCCCTAATACCTGCCCTGTAAAGGCCTTCATCTGAAGCATAATTTCCTTCCGCTCTGCTGTTTCTGGGGCCATTAAATCAGATACGGTGTGTATAATTCCTCCTAGCATAAGCGTCCAACTCGCTATTTTGTAACTTCTATTTGCTGTCTTCATTTGTTATTATTTTAGTTTATTTTTACTTTAGGTCAAAAGTACTAAAATAAATACAATTGGGTGTTTTATACTTGGTTTTTCAAGCAAAAAATACAAGTACTGTTCTTTTGGAAGGATTATTTGAAGTGCTTTTGAGGAGGGATGTTTTTTTGATGTATTCTTTAAACACAAAAAACCGACTAATCTTTATGATTAGTCGGTTAGGTATGCCCCGAGGGGGAATATGTATCTTATGTAACATCGTCTACCACTTTTGTAAATTCCACCTAATTCTTATCTTTCTGTCTTTTGTTATTCTTGACAATAGAATAAAAATACATAGAACCCATATAAAATTTAGACAAATTTAAAATCACTCTCCCTATTTCAAGTACAAAATTATCCTATCTAGTTTATAACTAAGTACACTGTAACAGAA
>JBOEFW010000008.1:0-180052 GCA_050633105.1 Aureispira sp.
AACTTCTGTTACAGTGTACTAATAGTCCTGTTTTCTAAAGATTATTAAGAACAAGAGCTTTGTTGGTTCGTAAGAAAACCTACTAAAAGGTGTATTAGAAATCGCTTTGTAATTCTATTTAAAGTGTGCTAGGAATTTACAAAAGCCCCCCATAAGTAAGAACCCAATTTTTCTGCAAAGATGTCACTCAAAGGACTTTTAGGGTTTTTAGTCTGGGGTAAAATATTGAATGCTCTAAATTGTGCAAAAACAGCTTGTAAAACACCATTATTAATCCCACCAAGACCAAAATCTTCTAAGCTGTTTCTATTTCTTAAATAACCATTAAATTGAGGCTTTGAAAGGCAACTTATGGCAATGGCTGCTTTGGTGCGATTGATGGCTAACAGCCCATCCATAGTAGTGCTAACAATTGCCTTTGGAGCATTGGTTAATAAAAGAGTCCAGGCATTCAAATCCATAGTGGTAACCACTTGTCCAACTTCTGTATGAATAGCCTGTAGCGCTATAACTTCTGCAAAACGTTTAGCAGTAGATTTTGCATACGTTTCAAAGTGAGTACTAGGAAGCGCCTTTAATACCTTTCCTTGATGAGCGGTGTTATTAGCAAAAACATTATCTAAGAATGTTAGAAAATCAGCATTGGTAGCATAATCGTGGAATTTAATTTCAAAAAACTCCTTAATTAACTGCGGAGGACTGGCTCCAAAAAAAGTATTCACGGTGGTTAAGTCAGCTTTTGCTAATGCAGCACAGAACCTACTAAATGCCTGTTGACTAATATTTGCGGCTACTTCAAATAAGATCTTTAGAGCAGCTTGGTTGGTGCTTTTTAGCATGGTAACAAAAGTACGCTCCTTAAACATATTGGCCTCTTGTTTATGCTCATTGACTTTTTTGGCTTCTATTAGAAGGTGCTCCAAATTTTCTGTGCTTCGAACATCATGCACATTGTTATACGTTTTAAATTCGTACTTGGTTAACCTAGGTGCAAACGAAGCATTCTTGTAGTAATCATCAATATCTGCCTTTAGAAAAGCAATGTCATCTTGAGCTACTTTCTTGTTATTGGCAAAGGATACTCCAACGGCCTCAAAGCTATTCTCAATGACAATTTCATCCTCTTCCAAAGCTAAGGCTTGGTTAGAAGAATAGGCATATTTAAAGTAAGGATGTCTATTATTCCTATAATCATCAAGAGAGCACACTAAATGATCATACCACGTATCTACTACAGTAGCTTTTTGAGGATCCATTTCAGCAATAGTACTGACTTCATCAGGATAAGTGATTACCATAACATGATCAAATTTATCACTGACTTTTTTGGTATCTGAACGATACAGAACGTGGTTTTTATCGTTGACATTGATGTCATTTTTTAGAGGAAATTTACCATCAAGATAGCAGATATAAACCCATTGATTCTGTGAGCTCTCTATTAACTGTACGGCTGTCCATTTTGCCATTTCACTACAATTACCTCCATGATACCCTTCAATAATTAGAGAGTCAAAGCAGATTTTTTGCAAAGCAGGATCTTCATATCCTTTCTTGAATTTGATACGTTTTTTAGTTAACTCATTGCGTTGGACGTATTTGGATGATCTAAAATATTCCACGGCTAAAGTACTTTCCTTGGTAATCAAGCCAGTTACATTGCCATGAGTGATTTTTGCCTTGATAAATTTACTAACTGTTTTGTATTCGCCCATGCCTCCATGAAGACGCCTAACAAGATGTAGCGTATTTTCATTTTGAAGATTGTAATCCCCTAAACATAGTGATGGGTCTAGTTGTTTGCCTGCAAACTGTAGGCGTTGTTCTAAAAGCGGCAAACCTGTTTTATTAGCTATTTGTTCTTTGATTTCAAAGATATAAGCATTTCTTCCCACATTAGTGGTGATGGTTTTGCCATCCAGACCTTTTACAAAAATCTGAATAGTATCTTGCTGAGAATCATTAACAGGAGCTAAGAAGCTTACTTTATCGGGATTGATCTGATTTTCTATTATTACATCTGGCATGATCGATTGTTTTTAAGTAGTTGTGAAGAGATATGTTTGCTTAAAAGCAGACATAGGTTGGGTAGTAGCCTCCTCCTAGAGGAGGAGACTACGTGTGTGTGTGAATTAATGACTAGTAGTAAAATAACTGCGCTCGTACCTAAATTAGATACTTTGGTAAGTATTTATGGTAGGGAATACGTCGTGTTGGGGAGCATAATACTTCGCTTATATTTCTAAGCAATTGCCTGTCGTGCTTCCTGAATGAGTGCATTGATTTGTTTGCCTAACTCATTCTTTTGATCGACATTTTGCATTTCTTGATACTGTTTTCTGAGGGGAACCAATTGTACTTCGTATTGCTTGAGAATGTCAATTTCAGTTCCTACTTTTTCAATCACTTCTCCGCTAGGATGTTCTTTTCCTTCTAGGAATTGTTTCCAGCCAGCGTACATTTTTTTAACCGTCCCAAAGACCTCATTCAACTGATTAGAAGATTCTACAACTTGAATCTCTTCCAATTGAGTCATCGATTGCGTGAGCTTATTGTCAATCTGTTTAGAGAGAATAGGCGTAAATTTTTCTTGTTGCTTCTTTAGCTTTCCCACTAATGTTTGCAAATTCTCAGGAGTTTCTTCCAAGGTACTGACGAGGGTACTCATTTTGTGGATTAAGCCCAATCCTTTAAAGGCCTGTTTAGGTTCTATAGCTTTGAATTGACCTAATAATTGCTTCACTTGCTTGGTGACTAATGTAGGGTCGCCTGTTTTAGGACTTTCTATACCCGTAGCAGTCGTTTGTTCAGGAGTAACGGTTTGTTCTACCTCTTCTGCATCTGCTTCTAAGAACATTACTTCTCCTAACTTTGAGGTCAAACGGTATCCTAATTCTTCTCTAACTAGGGGGACTATATTGCCTTTTTTAACAGCCCCGCCTACTTTTAAACCACTGGTTTTTAGAGCCATTAAGTATTCTGTCTCTTCTGTCTCTGAATTTTGGACCTCTCTAGAGAACTTGATAATACCTGTCGCAAATCCTTTAGGAGTCAACTTATTCAACTCTTGGTAGAAGAACAACATTTGCTCTAAAAACTCTTTTTCTACTGGTTTTTTAGCTTTAGCAAGTTTCTTTTCTGTCTCTTCTATTTTTTTAGATAAATCATTGCCCATAGGGAAGATATCTCCCATTAAGAAGTACTTCTTTTGGCCCATATCTAAGAACAAGAAGGTGTATTTTGCCTTTCTATTGATCTTAGGAACCGTATCTTTAAATACTTTTTCTGGTTTAGGAATTTTGCCTTTTTCTAGTAGATCTAAAGCAGCACTAAAAATTACTTTATTAACATTAACTTGCTTGGCGACAAGGCCTGCTCTTTTTTTCAAATCTTTTAAACTAGTCATAACGATGATGTTTCGCACACTAAGATTGCAAAAAGCAATAGCATACAATTAGAAGAATAAAATGAAAGGATAAAAATGAAATAGTGTAATGGTCTTACTATAGAAAAAGTATAGGAGGAGTAGGCCCAACAATATTGTTTAGGATAAATGTTAAAGCCTGTATGGATGAGTGATGCGGAAAAATTAGAGTGGCATCAAAAATAATCATTCTTTGGAAATTGGAGAGACCAATGCACCTAAAGAAGAAGTGTTGTATCGTCTAAATTAAATTGCTAGAGTTGTTGCCATTTAGTTAGAGTTGTAAGCTTTTTTTTAATATAATTATATGTACATTAACTGTGCCAAGTGTATGCTGTTGAGCTTTTTTTGCTAAAAAGCAACTTGCTTTTTTTATTTTATTAACGTTTCATTAACTGTGCCAAAATGACCCTTTAAGAGAGAAAAATTGTTTTTTAAAAAAAACGCCTACTGGATCAAAAATAGAAGGATTGTGTTCTTGTAGATTAAAGTTTACCTTTGACACAATCACTTTCTTTTAAAACAAACAAAGTGTCTTTTTATTGTGCCTCTTCAAAAGTATTTTATCCAAATAGCAAGCTTATTGTTATAATAAACAGATTATAATTGGTGATAAGCGTTTTCCTTGTACTTCTATTGTTTAGTTATGACCGCTATCGAAACTTTACACAACTACTTCCAAAAACATCATCCACAAAATGCAGAAGGTTTAGAAGAAACCATCGCTGCTTTTGAGGTTAGAAACATAGAGAAACACACTTTACTGTTAGCAGAAGGAGAGCAGGAGGTATTGTTGCGTTTTATGGTAGAGGGCAGTGTTCGTGAGTTCTATATAGGAGCGGATAAAGAGAGCAATGTTAATTTTTTTACACAGCCACATTTCATTACTGATTTTTCCTCTTTTATCTATGACAAACCTACCAAGAAAAATCAACAAGCTTTAACCGAGGTGCAACTGTTGGTGTTAGGGAAAGAGCGCTTTCTTGCTTTGTTAGAAAAATATCAATGCGGCAACGACTTAATTCAGTCGATTTTTATTCAATTATTACAACACCAAGAAGCCATAGAATACCAACGTCACACCAAATCTCCTGAACAATTGTATGAATGTTTGCTTACTCACAAAGCACATTGGCTTCAAACCATTCCTCAATACCACATTGCTTCTTTCTTAGGGATCACTCCTGAAACACTTTCTAGGATTAGAAAAAGACGTTCTTGATTTGAATCAATGGAGACTTCTATAGGACGCTTTATTTTTGTACTTCTTGATTATAAAATAAACATCCTTTCTTATGAAAATTCACCATCTTAGAAATGCTACCTTATTACTAGAAACGGCCCGACATGGCATTTTAGTAGATCCTATGTTAGGCCCTAAAGGGCATTTGCCCACCCTTACTTTCTTTCGTCATAAAGCGCGTAAGAACCCTATTGTAGAATTGCCTACTATTTGGGAGGAATTATCTAAAAAAGTTACGCATTGTATCATTACCCATTTGCATCCTGATCATATTGACGCCGCTGGAAAAGCATTTTTACGCCAAGCACAGATTCCTGTTTATTGTAGTTATAAAGATGCAGCAGTCCTTAAAAAAGCGGGACTTAATGTTGTTCAAACTGTAGAGTACAACAAGAGAAAACCTTTTTTAGAAGGCAATATAGAAGGCATTCCAGCAAAACATGGCTATGGTTTTATTGCTAAATTGATGGGCAATGTGATGGGCTTTTATATAGAATTGCAGGAGGAACCTTCTATTTATATCAGTGCCGATACCATTTATACCCCAGCTGTTCAGCGAGTTTTGAGTCAATACCAACCTCAATTAAGTATAGTGGCAGGAGGGAGCGCTCAATTAGATATTTTTCAACCCTTGTTGATGACCGTAGAGGATATTCTAAAATTTGTTCAACAAGCACCTGGCAACGTATTGATTAATCACTTAGAAGCCGTTAATCATTGCCCAACAACTAGGAGGGGACTTCAAGAACTATTTGCCCAATATGAATTATCAAATAAAGTTTTTATTCCTGAAGATGGAGAGGTTGTGACCTTATAGTAGTTTGACGTTTTTTTTTACTTCTATTTTCTATCTAAAAAAAATTACTATTTAGGCCATCTTGTTGTTGATAAATAGGCGGATCAAAATTAAAACTGGATGATTCAAAAAGGTAAATTAAGTTATGAAGAAGCGTTGACAAAAGTTATCCACTTTTTTGAACAAAAATTGCGATTGACTGTCAAAGAAACAACCAGTATCAATTATGATTTACAATTAACAGGAATAGACGATGTAGAAGCGTTACTTTGTTTTGAAGATTATTTTGGACTTTCTTTAGAGCAAATGGATTCGGAGCGATATTATTGGGCCACAGAGGGTTTTTTCTTTTTTGGTAATAACCCCAGTTATTATACACCAGAGAAAGGTTTGCCATTGACCATCAGTCATTTGGCGTTAGTTGTTCAAGCTGGTTATTGGTTTGAAATACCTTTAATGTATTGTTATCCCTTCATTCAATTGACAAAGCCTATTAAAAATAGATAGCCTTATTTGAATAAGCTTAGAAAAGTCGTTAAATTTGGTGGAAGTAAACATCATTACCGTAACATTCAATTAGTATATAATGAATCTGCATGAATATCAAGCCAAGGAACTATTGGCAAGCTATGGTGTCCCAATCCAACGTGGGGTATTAGTCGAAGACATCAACAACATCGATGCGGCGTTTGAGGAACTAAAAGAAAAAACAGGCACACAGTGGGCTGTTATAAAAGCTCAAATCCACGCAGGTGGTCGTGGTAAAGGTGGTGGGGTCAAATTGGCCAAAAACCTAGCAGAGCTAAAAGAACATGCAGGCAATATTTTGGGCATGATGCTCAAAACTCCCCAGACTCCTGGAGGAATGGATGGTGCGGGTAAATTAGTCCGTAAAGTCTTAATCACAGAAGATGTCTATTATCCTGATGCGGATGGCAATATGGATACAAATGAGTTTTACTATTCTATTTTGATGGATAGAGAGCGTAAATCTAACGTGATTGTTTATTCTACGGAAGGTGGAATGGACATTGAAAAAGTAGCGGAAGAAACACCACACTTATTACACAAAGAATATATTCACCCACATTTGGGACTACAAGCTTATCAAACACGTAACATCGCCAACAACCTAGGGTTGACAGGCGCGGCTTTTAAAGCGATGACTAAGTTTGTAAGTACAACTTATAATGCTTTTGTAGGAGCCGATGCTTCTCTACTAGAAATCAACCCTTGCCTTAAGACTTCTGACGACAAAATCGTTGCTGCAGATTCTAAAGTAGCTTTGGATGATAATGCATTGTTCCGCCACAAAGATTTGGCTGCTCTACGTGATGTACACGAAGAAGATGCGGCAGAGGTAGAAGCACAAGAACATGGCTTAAGTTTCATCAAGTTAGATGGAAATGTAGGGTGTATGGTTAATGGTGCTGGTTTGGCCATGTCTACCATGGATATCATAAAACTACACGGTGGAGAACCTGCGAACTTCCTAGATGTAGGAGGTACAGCGGATGCTGCACGCGTAGAAACTGCTTTCCGTATCATCTTAAGAGATGAAAATGTAAAAGCAATTTTGATCAACATCTTTGGTGGTATCGTTCGTTGTGACCGTGTGGCACAAGGAGTCGTTGATGCCTACAAAAACATGGGTAACATCGAAATTCCAATCATTGTACGTCTACAAGGAACCAATGCCGATATTGCAAAGACCTTAATTGACAACTCTGGTTTAGCAGTAGAATCTGCAATTACTTTGCAAGAAGCAGCCGATAAAGTATCAGCAGCTATTGCTTAAGCAATATATACATTTGTAGGCTTGCTCTTAATTGCATCCTGCCAAAAGGCGCTATCCATTAGGATGGCGCCTTTTTTATTCCCTTTTAAGGTGGTTATGATAGAGGAGAAGTCGTCGAATGTTGCCTTTTTCTAGAGTGAAAATAGCACAGCTAGCTTGTTGCAATTTAGAAGCAGTACCTGTTTATGGAGGTACCTGCTGTTACATATTCTACAAGGATATATCACCTAAAGAGGTAAAACCTTGCTCTTGTTCTTCTTTGGTAAGAGGAGTGGTCGTAGGCGCTATTCCTAAGGAATTATTCATTTTATCCATAGACGCGGCAGAAGCTTTCAAACCAAGAAGAGGGAACCAAGAGCGTAGGGCATCACTATTACCCAATTGCTCACAATCGGCAACTAAATGATACCATTGATCTTGGGGGATAAAATCTCCTAGAAAGCGCTTAAATAAAGTTATCGTTTGTTGGGTATCCTGTAATGTTTCATAACAAAACAGCAAATAATTTTCTAATAGAGGAACACAATCCTGTTGTTGATTGCTTTGAATAGAGAAGGCTTGATCATAATAGTAGGAAATCAAGGAAAGACGTTTTGCCTCTGAAAGACTTGTTGGAGCGTGCTTGTCCAGCAAGTACGCTACTTGGGCGAAGAATGCGCTATCCTCTTGCACATGGGGGAGGGCGCTTTGATAATAATGCCAAGCAATCTCTTGGTAGTGCTCGATGTCTTTAGATGCGTGTAAGGTGCTCGTTTCTTGTTGATCGAGATGTTGAACAATAAATACTCCCCACTCTTTAGCGATAACAAGCCAATTGGGCTGGAATTCCAAATAAGGTGCATACTGTAACTGTTGTTCTAGGAAATTTAAGCTAGGAAGTGGAAGATTGGGTTCTTTCTTGGAGCCTATATTTTCTTGAAACAAAGAAGCAGGGCTACCCAAATAGAAAAGTGGATGGGTCAGAGTGTAAAAATCTTTATTCAGAGCACCTAACCATTCTCCGACCAATTCATGTGCATCTTTAAGGCTTCCGTCTTTAGTCATAAACGGAATCAAGGGTGTCTGCTGTTGATAAGCAACAGGGGTGTTTTGATAACTATTAACTCTATTCTTTCGGCGAGGATCGAAAAAGAAAAAAACTTCTAAGGCTTCTTTCAAAGAGGAATGCCAAGTAGGGTTGTTTGTTAAGAATTCTAAGGCCAATTGGACATTAGGAAAGGATGGACTGAGCAATAGTTTTGTAACAGCGTCCTTTTCTTGATTGGTGATAAATTCCATAAGTAGATCAAGTTATTGCAAGTAGTAAAGTTGGAAGATCGTTATGAGTGCCCTTGTAATTTAACGCAAAGAATCCACAAAAACAATTGGCCTCTTCCTAAATAAGCATTATTTTATCGATTACTATTATAACAACTACGACTCTTATTCATGTTAAAGATATACTTTTTATTAGCGATAGTTTTACTGCTTAGTACGATTGGTACTGCTCAGCAATGTGCTACAACACAAAAAGAACAGCAAGCACTTCAAGATCCTAAAGTTGCCCGACAACGTGCTCGAATACAAGCAAAAATAACCACAAACATCTCACAAACCTTTACGTCTAATAACATCTACACCATTCCAGTAGTGGTACATGTTTTATACAACAGTCCTGCTCAAAATATTTCAAGGCAACGCATAGACGAGCAGATTCAAAGCCTCAATCAAGACTTTAGACGCCAAAATCTGGATGGACAATACACCCCAATATCTTTTTTACCCATTGCAGCAGATACGGAAATTCAATTTTGTTTGGCTACTCGTGATCCCAATGGATTGCCTACTACAGGCATTACACGGCGAGCAACCACCATCGCGAATATTGGAAATGGAAATGCTTATTACAACAATAGCACAGGTGGACAAACAGCTTGGGACCCGAATCGTTATCTCAATATTTGGGTCTGTGAGATTAGTTCTGGAACATTAGGTTTTACTTACCGTCCTGGAACTGCTCCAATTGGTGCCGATGGTGTTGTTATTCACTACAGCAACTTTGGGAAAACAGGAGCAACAGCCCCTTTTGATAGAGGAAGAACAACGACCCATGAGGTAGGGCATTGGTTGGATTTGGATCATCTTTGGGGGACTGGTGGTTGTGGTCAAGATGATGGAGTTGGCGATACGCCCAATCAGGACCAAGGCAGTAGTGGTTGCCCTACGCATCCCCGCCACTCTTGTGGCAGCCCTGATATGTTCATGAACTACATGGATTATACGGATGATGCCTGTATGAATATGTTTACCCAAGGACAGCGGGCTCGGATGCGGGCTACGATTCAGAGTGTGCGGCCTAATTTGTTATTGGGGCAGGCTTGTGTAACGGTGAATAACGATGCAGGGATGCAAATTACAGTGCCTAATTCTTTGGTTTGTACAGATAGTTTGCGCGCAGAAGTCTTGTTGTATAATTATGGAACGAATACCTTACAAAGTGCTCAAATCTATTATCAATTGGACAATGGAACGGTTGGTACTATAAACTGGATAGGAACTTTAAACCCGACCCAAAGTGTTCGTCTTTATTTGCCTCCTTTATTATTATCGAATAGCCCTGTCCATCGCTTGCGTGTGTGGAGTGAACAACCGAACCAACAAGTTGATCCCTTCGTGGCCAATGATACTAGTTTTACCAGCTTTTTGACACTCCAAGCTCAGTTGTTGCCCTTAACAGAAGGTTTTCAGCAGACGGCGGGTATTCCTTCTGGATGGCAAGTAGACAACTTTGATAATGGCATTACTTGGGCCCATACTACCCAAGTGGGACAATCTAGTAGCGCTTGTTTTTTTATGGATAATTGGGATTATCAAAACCAAGTAGGAGCCGTTGACCGTTTGGTGACGCCTGCGGTTACCTTGCCTAATAATACGATTCCTTTGTTGCGATTTAATGTGGCTTATGCGGTGTTTTCAGCGGCGAGTTATGGCGACACTTTGCGGGTGCAAGCGTCTAATAATTGTGGACAAACGTGGACAACTGTATACGAGAAAGGAGGGCGTAATTTAACAACGGTCACAGGAACAAGAACCACTGAATTTGTCCCACAAAGTAATGAGTGGCGACAAGAAATAGTAGATCTAAGCGCTTACAGGGGGATAGAGGCCTTGCGTTTGCGCTTTGAACACATTAGTGAAGCAGAAAATAACTTATACTTAGACAACATAAATATTAGCTTGCTCAATAATACAAAGACGGTTGCAAAACCTTCGTTTTTGGCGCGTCTATGGCCTAATCCTAGCCAAGGGCCAATCCAATTAGAATTATCTTTGCCTGTTGCTGGCAAAGTGCTTGTTTGGCGCTTGTATAATGCATTGGGACAGCCTTTGTTAGAACAAAAAGAAGTCGCACAACATCAAAGTCGTTATCAATTGTCTTTAGAGCAGTTGCCTAAAGGGGTTTATTTTTTAGAAATTCAATGGGATGGACAACGTCAAATCAAGCAAATTCTTCACCAATAATTAGTTAGGGAAGAAGGAAGTCTAGAAGGATTATCTTAAGGGGTCTTTTGTAATAAATCATGAATGGCTGTAGTGATGCAACTGTCTTGAGGATGCTGCTGTTGGGCATGATGCCAATAAGTGAGGATTATTTTTTGATATTCCCAGCGTTCTAGTTGATCTAAGGCCATGGCCTTTTCTCCTTCTAATAAATAAGTAAGATAAAGAGCATACTGCCCATAAGCAGTTGCCCATGTCACTCGTTGATTAATAAACGGCAAATAGGGGGGCAAAGCGGCTAAATTGTCTTTTAACTCTTGAAGAAGAGGAAGTTTGGAGGCATAAGGCACAGGCATTATTGCTGTGATGTCCATGTTGTGATGAGAGAGAGCATGCAAACAATGTTTTTTCTCATCAAAACCTTCAAAGGAAGCCATCAACCACTCTTGTAATAGTTCCCTAGGTTCTAATTCCCGTCCTTCTTGGGTCATAAAATAGAAAGGTCGCCAAGTTCCATTCATCATTTGTTCTAAACGTTTGGCTGGCGCCACATAACTGAAAAAATAATAAACTAGTACTTGCGCCCTAATCGCTACTAAAGCATTGGGTTGTTTTTCTAAAAGGGTTAAAGCAAGGGTAATATTTTCCTCTTGCTTACTCAGTAATAGTTGGCCTAATTGTTCCGCTTCTTTTGGAGTCATGCGAACGTTGTTTAAACAATAAAAATGCTCAGAGAAAAGTGTTTTTATACAAAAAACCTTGAAGAACGCTGTGTAGCATCATCAGATAGTTTGTCCAACTCCTCTTGCTGCATGAGTTGGTTAAATACTTGAAGAACTTGTTGGTGTTGTTTTTTGTCAAATTCGAGTGCAGGAATGGCTTCCAACCAATAAACATCTGTTCCAATGGAATACGGCATTTCAGCCTCTTCGCCCCATTCTATGCCGATACGAGACCAAAGAATACTAGTTTCTGTTTGCACCATTTCTACAATGATGATGGTCAACCATAAATCGGTATCACCTGCCCCCATCAATAAAGGAACAGCAACAGAAGTATTGCCTAGAGCATTGAGACGTCCCCAAACCAGTTTTCGGTCTTCTGTCTCTTCTAACCAAGGTAATAAGGTGGGCACTAAGGTGCCTAAATCTTCTTCTGGACAGCGTCTATTCAACCAAATATCCAAGGGTTGTTCATCCACTAAGATCATTGGATAAGTTCTTTTGCTAGATAAATCTAACCGTTCTTTTGTTGTAATGCTATTCATAGCGTGGCCGTTTATTGGATTAAAACAACTTCGTAATAGGTTCAAGAAGCCTAAGAATTACTTGGATTCTTGCTCAACAGCGCATCTTCAAAAAACGTTCTACAAAATAGGGAAAAAAGAACTATAAACCATCGAGTTGTGCCAAGCCCTCTAGAGCAGGGCGATAATTAGGCGTGAAGGTTAATATCTCCCGATAAGTAGCGGCGGCTTTTTCATAGTTTTCTGTTTCCAAATAGAGTTGGGCAAGTTGTAGCAATAGAAAAAGGTTCATAGGCTGTAGCTCTAAGGCATGACGATGCCAGCGAATGCCTTGTTGGTGGTTTTTATGATCTAGAGAGAGTTGTAACAAGGCTTCTAAAGGGGCGGCAAAGTATCGATTTTCGTCCAACGCTTGTTCAAAATATTGACTGGCTTTTGTAGGGTCTTTCTCCCCCTTCCAACTAACCATTCCTAATAAATGATAAACTTCATCTTTGTCCACCCACATCCCTTTGGCTTCTAGTTTCAACGTTTTTTCTAGAAGTTTTTGAGCAATGGACCACCGTTCTTCCCCAACTTCTAATTTGGCTAAGGCTACCCAAGCCTCGCCGTAATTGGGGTGTTCTTGCAGACACCACTGCCACATCTGGCGAGCGGGAGGGATTGTTTTTAAGTCATGCGCATAAAAATTAGCTAAGCGACCAAGAATATGTCGCTCTTTTTTGAGCTGATAGGCCTTCTTATAATAGCGAACAATAGTAGATTGGGTCGTGGAGGAAGATTGCCCTTTAAGGGGATGCCGTCGCAATAGGTCAGCATATTTATAATACAAGTAACTGTCTTCTGGTACTTGTTCTAAGGCCAAGGCGTAAAAGGTATGAGCCGTTTCCACAAATGCCGCAGCTCCACTTATAAAGTTTGCGCCATCTACATATAAAAGAGCTTTCTTAGTTTCTTCTAATAAATAGGGGCGATAGGCCAATTCAAACTGAAGGAAACGGCGAATTATGGGATGATGTTCGGCTTGTATTTGTGGTTCCGCAATGGCCGTATAAAAGGCAAAAAGAGGCAATTGACGCCAAGCCACTACTGTGCGGTGTGCTTGTAATAATTGGACAACGGCCTCTTTTTGGTCACTAAAAGTCAGTGCAAGGTCTAAAGGAATAATTAACGCTTGTATAGCAGCAGCTTGCTCTTGGAGTAAGGTGGTTGCTAATAACACATTATTGCTATCAGAACTTAATAGAAGGGCTTTAATACTGTCTATTTCTTTAGGCGATAACATAACAAAGTGGACTGATTACAAGGTATTTATTCTTCTTTCATAGGATCACTCAATGGTTCTCCCCACTCTTCAACGAACTCCTCTTCGGTTTCTTCTGCCGCAGGCCAGTAAAGCGAGAGTTCAATACCAACGTTTAAACGCCCCGCCAACTGTAACAGTTTAGCAGGTAAGAAGTCCGTTTGCACAAAACGCTGTCCATTCAATTGACACTCATACGGCAAATCAAAGTGCCAATCATCTAGTTTGTAGTTTTCCTGAAGCAGTTTTAAAGTTGGAGCATAGACCTCTAAAAAGGAAATCATATCTATGATTTGGCCTGCTACATCGCTCCATTCTCGATCACTTACCTCACAAGAAAAACCATAATCATTGGTTGGTGTTTTGTCGACACTTATTTTTAGAATATCTCCTTTTTCATGGTGCTGATAGACTGGTAAATCTGGATGCTGTTCCAGAAAAGTCTTAAACGAATGTTGTTGGCTGCTGACGTGAAAAATGCACATAGAGAGGACGGGTCTAAATCAATGTATTAATGGCGTGTTAAGAATAAGACAACCAAAGCAATGTTATATAGTTGCCTAAATCTAACATTTTATGGTCATTTTACTACAAAAATACCATCTAGCCGCGTCAAAAGGTAATAATTCTTCCCTTTTAAGGAACTTTTATTAGCAACAACCAGAGCCTTCGTCACAAGAATTGTTGAGGACTAAGTTGGCTAGGTTCACCTTCGGCTTCTGTGTAGGAATATTACATTGCTCTTTGGCTAGGCAATCGGTCTGTTTTGTTTGCAGCAAAAAAAATGTACCATCAAACTCAAGAGTATATTTAGAAATAGTATCAGGACCTTGGTATTCTACCTCAATATCGTTTTCTCCCAAGCCTAATGTCTTTTCTGATAATTCAATGATTTGAAGGAGTTTTTCTGGGTGCAGGCGGTGGTCATAATCTTGTGCATTCCACAATTGAAAATTGACCACTTCTTCTTGACGAACAGTGCCACCACAGTCTATAAAATGCTTACTTACTTTTCCTACTTCTGTGACATGGAAATGGCTCGGCACCAAACTGCCATCAGGTAATTGAAAAGCAATTTCAGAGAGATTCGTTAAAGCAGTTTTTACAGCAGAGAGTTTCATAGTATTCTATTTGTAATGATTAATTAATTTAATGAATGATTAGCAACAAGAGTGATGACATGTTTGCTCTATAAAATTGCCTAAAAGTGCCTGTACTTGTTTCCAAGCACTAGGATTGAGGCAATAACAAACACTGGTGCCTGTGATGGTTCCTTGAATGAGTCCTCCTTCTTTTAGGGCTTTTAGGTGTTGAGAAATAGTGGCTTGTGCTAAGCCGATTTCTTGCACCAAATCTCCGCAAATACAGCTTTGACGCTGTAAAAGTTGCTGTATAATCGCAATCCTAGCAGGATGCCCCAATACTTTGGCATACGCTGCCAAGACATTTTGTTCTTCTGTGAATAATTCGGACTTAATCAACCCCATAATGCATTTGTTTAATTGTTACATTGCAATATTACGATGAAAGAAAAGAAAAAGCAAATTTCCTACTGGAAATTTGCTTAAAAAAACATTTTCTTAACTGTTTATAAGAACACGTAAGGCATCTTCACTCTCTAGTTCCTCTACCACCATTTCTAATTTGAAATCTACTTTGGGGCGCTCTTGACTTTGGCTAAGGGTTTCAAAATCTAACGCTTGGTAAGCTTCGGCACTATAAACCGCAACTCGCTTATCAGGCAAAATACTTACAAATCGCGCTTTATTATTAGGTAATAAAACCACCTTTTCCCAATCCTTTAGAGGATATTTAATAACGGTTTTGCCATCCTCAGGCAGACAGAGCACCCAATCTAGTTGTTTTACAGTGGGGACATCAAAATTGGCCAATATTTCAATCTTATCAGAGGCTTTCATTAATCGGTCATAGTTGTAGACACCAAAACCAGCAATCGTAAAGGAGCGAATGACCTCTGCTTGTTGTTCTTTACGCAAGCGCAACTGTTCTAATTCTTCTCGGTATTTTTCTTCTTTACTAGAAATGTCTTTTAAAATAGTAGCTCGCTCATTTTTCCAACGATTGGGAGTATAATCAAATAGATATTTAAGGGGAACAACCATCGAAATTTTCCCTTCAAACTTTTTCCCTTGATATTGGGCCGTTATCTTATACGTCTTGCCTTTTAATAGTTCTAAAGAGAGGGCACATTGTTTGTAGCGCGCCCAACTTGGAAAGCGTTTGCCTACATTGCGCCAAATCAGCATGTCTGCAGGATAATTGGTATCCTCATAAGGAACATACCGATAAATGCTAGATTTGTAGGCATCAATGGAATAAGCTTTGAACTTCTTGCGCAACTTGGAATTGGCTCTATGTTGAGCACTCAAAGGATTCTCCTTAAAACTAACGTCTAAAATGCCATCATAGTTGAATACAAAATAAGGGGAAACGGTACGGCCTATTTTTTTGCTTAAGGACTTGATTTTTTGGTCAAGTACTTGGCGTTGTAGATTGGGGGTAGGTGGTACATAATCTACAAACTGCCAGCCTTTCTCTTGATGGAGGGCAAACAAATTGTAGTTGCTTTCTTCCTCAAAAGACGCTAAATCCACCCGAATACCGCTTCCAGCTTTGATGGACAAAGGCTTTCCTGTTTGTTCTCCTACGATGTCAAACATACCAGCAGTCTGGAAATGGTGTTTCTGTTTATTACTACTATAATCCATTGGAATACCTGACAAAACAACACTAGTGGCATCGTGGTATTCTCTGTATTTAATGGTGGCTTGCCCTTTCACCAATTGACCTGTAGCATCAATCAAGGCATTGGCGGGAACGGTGACGACTGTTCCTGAAGCTAGCGTGAAGACCGATTCTTCTTGGGCATTGATGGCAAAATCTTGATAAGCAGGGGCCAATTCTGGAATAGGAGGTTCTATTAAACCCAATTGTGGAGGAGGGGCAATCGTATCCTGGCAAGCGGTCAAGAGGAGGGCTAACCCTATCACAAGGGACGCCAAGGGAGTAAGTGCTCTCATGGTAGACAGTTTTTATAGTAAAATCAAAAGATGTATTGGTCAATAGAGTTACTTTATATAAAAGGCCAATAAAAAGTATTGAGCAATGGGGAAGAGGAAGGGCTTTGTTGGTAATAGGCAACAGCTATTGCTTGATAAGCATGTTGTCCTTCTTGTGGGTAGCGAGCACCATAAGGAAAAAAATGTTGCTGACTAGCTTTTAGTAAGGAAGGCCAGCTTTTCCAGAAGCCTGTATTATAAGCGGTCGCTAGGAGCGCAATTTTTTGAGTAGGAGTAGGGCTGACTAGATAAAAGCCATTGCGTTGTTGCATCCACTTATAAAAACAACACAAGTAATCTATTTGTCCTTCTATGCTTCGCAGTCTGTTAAGGCGGGCTTGTCGTTGTTGTTTAAGAGACTGGTTTTTATTGGCTAATAAATGCTGGAAGGCAGAACGGCCTAGTGGCCATTGTTGTAACTTTTGTTCCAAAGTTTCTGCAAAAGAAGGTTTCATTTGGAAAGCCCCAATCGAAAAATCAGCCCAAGCACTACCACCTTCTACATAAGCTACCTCTAGAGCTTCTGTTTCTAATAGATCCCGCCATTGAGAATAGCGCAATAGTTCAGGAAAAATAATTGCGGTGAGTTCTTGACCATCTATCCCATAAAAAGCGGCTTGTGTTTGTAGGTGCGTTTCTTGTATTTCCACCCAGTGGGTGGCTTCTTTATAAGCAGCTCCATAATGGACCGCATAATCTACAGAGGTGCTAGGCAACAGGAACGAGAGTAAGTAAAAGAGCATAAAGAGAACAGTTTAAAGATCATTTCTTATAGTCTCTTCTTAACGCAGGCGATTGTACAAGCATTGTGTGAAAAACGCAGTATGAGGTAAAAAACAGGGCAAAATTTTAATAAAAAATAGTGCTCCAAAAAAGTATTCTCCTAGGGCAGGCCTGCCCTAGGAGAATACACGATTTTCAAAAAGATACAGATGACAGCAATAAAATTCCTGCTTTTTCTTGAACTGCTGCCGACCAAATACTGACATTTAGAAGCATCTTCCTGTTTTGTTTTTATTTGTTCTAATAACAATCTAGTAAAAAAGCAACCCTTGTTAGTGAGGCGCAAAATTTAAGATTTCCCCCTAAAAATAAGGATCATAAGGTCGTGATAGGCTCTGAAATAGGACGAAATAGCCACGTTTTATTTTTCAAATAAACAGCCAATACAGTTAGAATCGTGAAGATGATTTGTGGAATAAAACTGTCCCCATGTTGCATGTGAGCAGAAATTGTACCGCCTAAGAAGACCAAGGTCAAAAGGAAGCCTAGGATAAATGTTTTTGGAAGAATAAAAAGCACGCCTGCAAGAATCGCGATGCCCCCTAATAAGTAAATGTACTGCAAATAATAAGGGCTAAGATCAGCAATTACTTCTTGATAAGGCTGGAAGCCTATTATTTTTAAGAGGCCACTGATAATTAGTGAAATAGCAATGAAATATTGAAGAAGAGTGCCAATTAATGTTGTATTTTTCATAATGCTTTGTTGATGTTAAGGAAAAAATAGAAAGAAGGAGTTAGAAGGTATAACCAATGTGTAACGTGGCAAACATAGTGATGGGGAAAAGATCATAGGTAGCATTTTCTACGGTGTTTTCTCCTGCAATTTTTGAGGTATAGCCCACCCCAAACCAAGGCTTGATATAGAGGTTGAAACCAAAAGGTTTCCAAGTGTAACCACCATAAGCCATGAATAAAAGATTCGTAAAGGCGGCCTGCTCTTCGACAGCTTCTGGCTGAACGTTGTATTCTTGAACTCCCAATTGCCCTCCAACAAACCATTTGTTGTTTACTTCCGAAAAATAGTGTTCCGCAAAAACACCATAACCTTGATTTAAGCGTGCTTTCCAGCCTTTATTTTTGGCATTTAAGTCGACTAAAAATTGAGGCATGTTCATACCATAAGCACCAATTCCTAGAAGTAAATGCTCGGTGCTTTTAGGTTGGAAACGCAAATGAAAGCCATAACCTCCGAAGCCAAAGGTGACAGGATCTACTTCAAGAGAGAATTTGACTTTTTTAGAAGATTGGTCTTGTGCAAAGCTGGTTGCAGTGAAAAATATTAAAAAAGTAAAGGCTAAGATTACGTTTGAACTTTTCATAAATCGTGATTTAAAGTTGATAAGAATATTTATACGGGATATGTAGTATATTTAGTTAAGGATAAAAAAAATTACCCATCCATTTCCTCTAAAATTTGTTGAATATTTTTGAGTGACAACGCTGTTTTCATTTTACCCTCCGCTTCACCTAATAGACTTTTAATAGATTGCTGAGCGGTGTTGGGCCTTTTTCCTTCTGCTAATATGTTGAATGAAGTTTGAAACAAGGGTTTACTTTTTTCCATAGCATGGAGAATATCTAGAACGGTAATTTCTGTTGGATTCTTTGCTAATCGGATGCCTCCTGATTTTCCTTCTTTGGTTTCAATAATATTGGCAGCATGTAGGTTTTGTAGTATTTTAACCAAGGTTGGTTTAGGAATATCCAGTATTTTAGAAATCATCTTGGTTGATAGAAATTCAAATTGCCCCTGACGTATTTTATCAGAAATAAAAATAACAACTAGAATAGATTTTGTAAAAGATAGAGAATAGCTCATACTGAATATACGTTATGTTTAGTATGCAAGTTTAGAGTAAAAAAAAGACTTTACCAAATTTTTGATAAAAAAACAGGTAAGAATACTAAGAATAAAACCTAATAAAAGGCCTAAATTGATTGTGAATGCGTACAAAAAGAAGCTTCCAAATCGTAATCATGAAAGCTTCTTTTATTCATAGAATATCCTTATAAGAAAAGAAAATAGAACATTAAAACAGCAGATTACTCCTGCGCAGGCCACCACAATGGCCCAACAATAAGCAGTAATATAAGCACATTAAAAAAAACATTAGAAGCATTACCAGAAGCAATAGAACCCGCATTGTCCAAACAAAACCAAGCGAGCACGCCAACTAAGACCGATTTTCGAACTTCTTCAGGAGCCTTGTCATAAACCCAAGTCGCTAAGCACCAAATACAGACCCCCCAACCCAATAAGAAGCCTCCTGCTAAGGCGGATAAAAACTGTGTGTCAGGATGGGCATAGGTCGTAGCACCATCCAAAGGCCAACTTAAGAGGTCTAAAGAAAAGCGAGCAGGCTCTGAGGTTGCCAACATGGTTCCTAAAAAGAAAATGGGCCCGAAAGAACCTACTAAGATGGCTGCAACTTTGAGCCAAAACTGATGAAATTGGTGGCTGTGAATTTTACGTTTGGAGGCATTGCTGTTTATTGTCATAACAATCTAAATTTTAAAGAATTTTTGTAGAGTGTAAGATTACTACTTCTGTTCTTTGATTGTTAGACGGGGGCGTACAATGGGGGCTTAGTTTTTATTTATAAGAGGTGAATAAGAGCAACTAGACAAACTTTTACATCTCGTTTTGCGTTTGCTTGTTTCAACTTTGCTCAACAAGCAGGACATATCTTTAATACTGTGTCTTGCTTGTTGAGCAAAGTCAAAACGAGTGCCCTTCTAATGATGTCTCCACCCTTGCGCAATCAATTCCTTGATACTACCGCCACTAGTATGCAAGTTAATACCATCCTCAGGCTTCACAATTTCCCCAATGATGCGCAAATCCATATTGTAGCGAATTTTTTCTGCATCTTCAGGCTTAATCGTAAACAACAATTCATAATCCTCACCACCATGCAAGGCACAAGTAGTTGGAGGGAGTTTGAAATCAATGGCTTTAACCTGTGTTTCTTGTGCGATCGGTAGATTTTTCTCCTCAATATAAGCGCCTACATCAGAAGCACGACAAATGTGTAATAAATCGGAAGACAAGCCATCGGAAATGTCAATCATAGCGGTTGGTAAGAGTTGATGTTCCTTCAAGAAACCATAAACATCCTTGCGTGCCTCAGGTTTGAGGAGTCGCCCAACAATATAATCTTTGTCCTCTAAATTAGGCTGCATCTCTGGATGCTCCATATAAATTTGCTTTTCACGCTCTAGCAACTGTAACCCCACATAAGCGCCGCCCAAAAAGCCAGATACACAAATCAAATCCCCTACTTGGGCAGTACTTCTGTAGACCAATTGGTCGGCAGGTGCTGTACCTAAAGCGGTAACACTAATTGCCAAGCCTTGAACGGAAGAAGTCGTATCTCCTCCTACTAAATCGACGCCATATTGTTCACAGGCTAAATGAATCCCATTGTAAATCTCCGCCACTGCTTCTACAGAAAAACGATTAGAAACGGCAATAGAAACCGTCACTTGTGTAGGACGGGCATTCATGGCATAAATATCTGATAAATTAACAATGATCGCCTTATATCCCAAGTGTTTTAGAGGCGTATAAACCAAGTCAAAGTGAATGTTTTCTACCAGTAAATCGGTAGAAATAACGGTGCGCTCTGGCCCTCCAAAATCTAATACGGCAGCATCGTCGCCTACTCCTTTAAGGCTAGATTTATTTTTTAGTTGGATATCTTTGGTCAGGTATTCAATGAGACCAAATTCTCCCAAATCGCTTAATTCTGTACGTGCCATGCTTTATTGATTGTTCTTATTAAAATTGTTTAAGAGCTATATAGTAGGACTACTAATGAATTTAGTGGTACGGCTTTTTATAGTTTAAACACCTTTATTGTATTCTAAAATAAAAGGATTGCTTTGGCGCTCTGCTCCAACAGTTGTGGGGGCACCATGACCAGAATAAACAACTGTTTCATCTGGTAAACGCATAAATTCTCGTTCAATGCTTTGCATTAACGTTTGGTAATCTCCCCCAGGCAAATCGGTGCGTCCAATGCTGTTTTGAAATAAAACATCCCCTCCCAATACAAAATTAGAAGCAGCACAGTATAAAGAAACAGAAGCAGGAGAATGGCCTGGTGTCAACAAAATCTTCAATTCACTGTTGCCAAAACGAATAACATTCCCTTCTTTGAGGTAGAGCGCTGGGCTAGGATCAGGAGACTGTTGTATATTGGGAATCCCATACATTTGTGCCACGGTGGCAACGGATGCTAATACAGGAAGCTCACCTTCATGAATTTCTAATTCCAAGCCATATTGCTCTGCTACATAGCGGTTGCCCAAGACATGATCAATATGACAGTGGGTATTGATTAAACGAACAGGCTTTAATTGATTTTGGCTAATAAAATTGCTCAACTGTTGGCGCTCAGCATCAGTATAACAGCCTGGATCAATGATAATACATTCTTGACTATCATCATACACCACATAGGTGTTTTCAGAGAAAGGATTGAAGGCAAAAGTATGAACGTGTGTCATAAGTTCTTTTAATGAATTCCCTCTAAAAAAGAGGGATCAATGAAGTGGTTTTATTTTTGCTGTTAGAACCTTGAAGATTTTAAGAACAACAAAAGCCCTACAATAAGGGTTAAATTATTTTGTAAGTAGTTAGAAAGAATTGGTCTTCTTGAAACCATTTCTATCCTTTTTCTAGTATAAAAATAGAACTAGGATTAACTAACAACCGCAAAAATACGTTATTATTAATGAAGTTGTTTAAAAAAGAGGAATAGCTTTCCAGTTCATTTAAAATGAACGCTCTTTTTTTAGAAACTTCGAGACAAAAGACTGGCTGTACTTGCAACCTTTTTGCAGTTGGTTTTAGCGGCGGGGAATCAAGAACAATCCCTTACTTTATTTTACTGCTTGCCGCAGTATTCATGACTTTACGACAAATTGCTATGCTATCATCATCACAACATACCAAGACTGCTTGCTTTGTTTGGCTTTGCGTTGTTCTCTTTCCTTTTTTTGCGCAAGGCCAATTAATTAATACCACCTTTGGGCAAAATCGTTTGCAACACGAGCACAAAGATTGGTACCGCTATGAGTCAGAGCATTTTGATATTTATTATGCGGAAGCTGATGAAGCATTAGCACGCTATTTATTACCCGTATTAGAATTGGATTACATCGAGTTATCTCGTTTGTTTGAACACCAATTGAAGAAAAAAGTACAAGTGGTCATACACAGTGATTATAGTGACTACATACAAAGCAATATTGGTATTCCAAGACATCAAGTGAATGAAGGAGGAGAAACCAATATTGTACGTCCTAAAATGCAATTGTATTTTACAGGCAACCATGATAAGTTACGCCAACAAGTGCGAGAAGGTTTGTCAGAAGTTTTATTAGGCAAAGTATTAACAGGGACGAGTTTGCAAGAAATCGTGCAAAACTCTGTTTTGATGAATTTGCCTCCTTGGTTCTTAAAAGGAGCTGTTGCCCATGCAGCAGAAGGTTGGACAACAGAAATGGATGATCGTTTGCGCGATATCCTATTGAGTGGTAAGTATGCTAATTTTGTAGAATTAGCAAAGAAAGAACCTTTATTAGCTGGGCAATCACTGTTTCATTACATCAACCAACAACACAGTAAGTCCACGATTTCTAATTTATTATACCTCACCCGAATCAATCGAAGTGTAGAGAATGGATTTTTATATGTATTTGGCAAAACTTACTATCAAGTAGTGGGGGTGGATTGGTTCAATTATTACCGTGATCGTTATAATAGCGATAACCGCAAACGTCGTTTCCCAAACAAGGGAGAATTGGATTTAAATTTGTCCAAAAAGGCACTTGTCAAAGAAATGAAATTAAGTCCAAACTCTAAATATGTTACTTATGTAGAGCATAATATGGGCGTGCGTAAAGTCATTGTCCAAGAAGTAGCCACGAATGAAAGAACGGTTTTGTACCGAACAGGAGAGCGCGATCGTACAGGCGATTATGAGCGCCATTATCCTTTGTTGGCTTGGAATACAACAAGTGATAAGGTGACTATTATTCATGAAAAAAATGATAAGATTTATAAACGCCGTCAAGGTCTTGAAGGAGGCACAGTTAAGGATGAATTAATTTTTGGAGTCGAGCGCATATTAGATGTAGCGGTTTGGAATAATTCTACGCTTATGGTGACCGCCATTAAAAACGGACATTCTGATTTATACCAAGTAAAAGGAGGCACCGTTAAAGCCTTAAGTGATGATTTTTGGGATGAGGAAGAAGTGGCTGTTATTACTTTAGATGGACAAAAAGGGATTGTTTTTTCTTCCAATAGAGAAGATGCCCCTTTGAAAAGAGAAGCGTTTGCAGAAACTTTTCCTTCTTCTAATTTTGATCTATACTTTTATAATCCAGCTACTCCAGAAGAACCTATCCTGCGCTTGACGCGAACGCCTATTGCTAATGAACGTAACCCCATTGCGATGGGAAAAGGCAACCATTTTACGTATTTGAGTGATCAAAATGGCTTTTATAACCGCTATGTAGCTGTGGTTGATAGCATCTTGTTGTACAAAGAATTGGTCTTAGTCATGCAAGATGGAAAGGAGTTGATCGCAAACCCTGATAGCACCTACAGCCATTTGCCAGTAGAAAGCCAATATGTGCGTCCAATTTATATTCGCTCAGGAGTAGCCGCAGCCAATACGGATTATAGTCGCAATATTATCGCGCATGATGCCAATGGAAGCAAAGTAGCAGATTTGATTTATAGCCAAGGCGCGTACCATATTTTTGTGCGGGATGCAAAGCCTGATCGTACAATGGAGGGGATTAAGAAAACGACCTACCGTCTAGTTTTAGAAAAAGAAAAAGGCTTACAAAAAGTAGAAAAAAGCACAGCAGCAATTAAGACAACAGCGCCTATTGCTATCCCTAGTGAAGAAGATGCTGGTCTTCCAGTACGCCTAGAAATGGAAGAGCCTACACAGGATACAGTTCCTGTGGATACAAGCACTATTGATATTGATAATTATGAATTCCAAAGCGAATTTAAAGACATTGAAGAACCTGAGGAAGAGACCGAAGTACGTCCTTTGATTTTGGTAGAAGACGGAGTCGAAATTAAAGCAACTCCTCGTAAAAAAACAAAAACGAAGCGTCGTTTAGCCGACCCTAGCACCAAAATGGTGGCTTGGGATAGTGAGAATGCATCCGCTTACAAGAGCCTATTTAAAATTAGCCAATTGACGTTCCAATTAGATAATACCCCTTTATTTAATGGAATGAATATGTACTTAGGAGGCTACTATGAATTTCAGCCGTTGAGTTTTGCTTTTAAAACAGGCTTTATAGATGTTTTTGAAAACTTCTATCTAGAGGCAGGTTTGCGCCTTCCCTTAGATTTTAATGGGATGGAATACTTTGTTAGTCTGCACAACAAACGTGGTCGGATCGATCAAAAATATTCTTTCTATCGCCGTGGACGAGTGACTAATTATGTCTTAACTGACACCATATCAAATATAGATGTAGAGGCCAGAGGGCGGACGATTAAACATTGGTTAGAAGCTGAATTCACTTACCCATTGACTAAATTTCAAAGCCTGCGCGCTAGAGCTGGACTACAATTGGATAAAGTGGCAATTTTAGCAGATGATGTGCCGACGTTAACAGTGCCGGTCTATCATGAGAATCGCCTTAATCTACGTTTGGAATATGTTTTTGATAATGCGATTCCATTGTATACTAATGCCTGGAAAGGTACTAGATTTAAGGCGTATGTAGACATTTATAAGCCTTTTACAGTGCAAAATGCAGAAGGTGATTTTAATATAGGAATAGCAGGAGGCTTGACCACTTCGATTGGATTTGATGCACGCCAGTATTGGAGTTTGGATAACAAAACAGTATTTGCTTTTCGAGCAGCAGCAGCAAGTTCTTTTGGGCAGCAAAAGATTTTGTATTCCTTGGGTGGGGTAGAGAATTGGATGTTCTCAGCGGTTAACAATACGATTACTTTACCAAACGCTGCAAACTATGGTTTACAGACTCTAGCATCGGGCTTGCGTGGTTTTAATAATAATTCAAGAAATGGTAGTTCTTACGCTCTAATCAATGCAGAAATACGCATTCCGATTGTTGATTACTTATCCAGAAATTCACCAAGGAATACCGTCTTGCGCAATTTACAATTGATTGCCTTTTTTGATGTTGGAACGGCTTGGCAAGGCGCGTCTCCTTTTAGTATAGACAACCCATTGAATACAACTATTATTGATAACAATGGACCAGGAGTGGTGTCTCCTGTGCGTTTGTTGGTGAATTACTACCGCCGTCCTATTTTGATGGGCTATGGCTTTGGTCTTCGAACCGTATTGTTAGATCATTATTTCCGCTTGGATTATGCTTGGGGAGTAGAGACGGGGCAAGTCCAGTCGCCAATTATACACTTCTCTGTTGGAACAGATTTCTAATAAACTTTTGCCCATAATAAAAACAGCCCATTCCAACTTGATGTTGGAATGGGCTGTTTTTTGTCAGGATTTGACTAGTTATTCTTGATGGTTACTTGCTTTTCTTGTGTGTTAGATTTAACGCTAGTGAGTGCTTTGGAAACCCTTGCTTCTACTTGTACGACATCGGTTACACCTGTTGTTTTATCCTCAAATACAACTGTTGTGATTGTTTCAGGGAGATAAAGGATGTAAGATACTTTTTCATCACAATGCTTTCCTTTCAAAATCATTGGTTGACGCGTTTTATCTTCTAATCGTAAACCACTACCACCATCGGGAGTCAAATAGAGGTGATAGCGTCCTCTAGCAATAAGTGTTTCCAAAAAGAAAACATTAGGAAGATCAAGACGAACTTGACCCGTAATCATAATGCGCGTTCCTCGAATGTATTGCAAATCAATATTAGAGCTATTTAAGCTTAAATGCAATTGGGTAGGAGGGTTGTCCTCATCAATAGCATAACTAACAACTTGATTTAAATATTGTGAGACATGTTGAGCTTGAGTCGAAGAAAGTTCAATACAAAAAAAGATTAAGAACGTAAGTAGAATAAAGCGCATAGAGTAGAGATTAATTCTGAGTAGCTAAAAGCTTAATGGCCAATGGGCAACGACTATTTATATCAAAAAATTGTTCCGATTGCTAAAATGTTATTTAACAGTTTGTTAAGTATTTCTAAAAACTAATACCGTTTTCATTTTAGAATTGATGTTGCAACAGGTAAAAGAATTATTTGCACTAAAAAATAACAGATGCTACGCTGTTTTATGAGGCATTAATTACTAATTAATGCAGGATCAATTTTTTATACCTGAAACATTAATTAAAAAATAAATACTACTCATGTATTCTTAAAACTATTGTTGTACATCTAGTAACATTTAAAATTTCTATAGAAAGTTTAAAATTATTTTCCTGTTAAGAAAAATCGCTACCTTTAAAAGCAATCAAATAAGGAGAATGGCAACTAAAAAATTGCTTGAAAAGGGATAAAATAAAGAGACATATAGGGGAGAATCTACTTATCCTGCTCTTATAAATAGACATAGCTTCCTTCCTGCTCCAATCCATTTCAACGATCTAACCGCGTTTCTAATTTCCGAATTAATCACACAATGAAGAATACCATTCATGCCTACAAAAATGACTTACTTGGAACCTTGGACGCGACCGCCTTGGCAGAACATTTGAGACAGAAAGATTTTACGGCACAAGAACTAGCATCTTGTGCGATCAACCGCGCACAGACGATCAACCCAAGACTCAATGCCATTGCTTATGCCGACTTTGAAAGAGCTTTGCAACAAGCGATTCAAGTAGAGCAAGGAATCTGGGCAGGGATTCCTATCTTTATTAAGGATTTGATCCATGTCGAAGGAATGCCAACTCGGCAAGGTTCTGCGGGAATAGGAGATAAGTTGCACAAGAAAAACGAAAAAATCACTCAACAATTATTGTCTTTGGGAGTGTTGCCATTAGGGAAATCAATTACCTCAGAGTTTGGCTTGATGCCAACCTCAGAAACCTTATTACATGGAATAACACAAAACCCAATGGCGGTCGGTTATTCTACAGGAGGTTCTTCGGGAGGTGCTGGTGCCTTGGTCGCTTCAGGGATAGTACCTGTGGCACATGCTGCTGATGGTGGTGGTTCGATCCGAATTCCTGCATCTTGTTGTGGTTTGGTGGGCTTCAAACCAAGTCGTGGACGAGATGTAGATTCGCCAACCAAGCCCTTGCCGATTGACATTGTAGTGCAAGGGGTTTTGACGCGTTCTGTTCGTGATGCCATTGCATACCAAATAGGGGTAGAAGCCTATCATCAAGCCGCTAATTTGCCCAAAATAGGGGCGATTGATCGCCCTTTGGAGCGCCGCTTAAAAATTGGCTATTTTAGCCAAACACCTACCAAAATGAATAGCCATGCAGATATGCAAGCTGCGGTTAAGAAAGCAGGGTTATTTTGTGAAGGCTTAGGACATACGGTAGAGGAAATAGCCTGTCCTTTCACCCAAGAGACTAAAATTGACTTTTTGGGGTATTGGAGCCTGTTGAGTTATCTCATTGTTCGTTTTGGTAAATTCAGTTATGGATTGGACTTCAAAGCGCGAAAGGTAGAACCTTTTACACGTGAAATGGCGAAGACTTTCCCTAAGGTTATGTTTAATAGTAGAACGATTGTTCGCCGTCTAAAACGTTTTGCGGCGGAGTACGATGCCTTACACCAAGAGTATGATATTTTACTGAGCCCAGTCTTGTCGCATCCGACACCACCAATTGGCTATTTTGATCCTACAATCAATTTCTTTTCTAGTATAGAGAAGCTGAGTCAGTATGTCAATTTTACAATTTTTCAGAATGTATCAGGAGCACCTGCGATTTCGTTGCCAATGGCAGAAAGTGCCCAAGGGTTGCCAATAGGAGTACAGTTTTCAGGAAAAGTAGGAGCAGATCGTTTGGTGTTAGAATTGGCGTTAGAAGTAGAACAAAAAGGAGGGTTTATAAACTGGCAAAAACGTCTCATTACTCCAACGACTTAGGCAAATACACTTGTACGCGTTCTCCTTGGTATAAAACAACAGGATAATGTTGTTGTAGCCAAGCACGTTCGGCTGGACTAGCAACTCTATCTTCGGCATCCCAAAGCACGGCTTCATAAAGTGGTTGGCGCTCAAAGGGCGCATAATCTTTACTCTTTGGGCTGACCATCCATGTTTTTAGGCGTTGGCCTTGCCGCAAATAATAATATTCTAACAAGGGCTTATCATAATTAGAAAATAAATAACAAGCCTTGATATTGGCTTCTAAAAGCTGCTCTGCTATGGCGTGTACTTGCCAGTCCAATTGGGCACTCCATTGTAGGGCATAATGTTTTTCCATGCGCCAACTGTAGCCGCTGATAAGTATAAGAAGAACCAGCAACAAGCCTTTGCCTGCTTGCCAATTAGAGAACAAAGCCTCACCTACTAAAAGAAGCCAGAAGGCTAAAAAAGGACTTAAAAAACACCAAATTCGATAAGGAGGTTGTGCTCCTATACAGAGATTAAGGAGGGTTGGTAAACATAAAAAGAGTAGAACCAATTCAGCCAATACGGCCGTTTTCTTGTGCCTTATTTTTTTATAATAAAGAAGCCCTAAAACAGCAATCAAGCCCAACCAAACACTGTAAACAGGCGTTCCACGGCCACCGCCCCACAATAACCAATCAGCTACTTTATCTTGATAAGACCAAAGCGCTTCGCCACTAGACCCTTGGCTGGCTGCTGCCCATAAAACACGCCCTCCATTTGTTATAAAATAGGGGGCATATAAAAATAGACAGCATCCCAAGATCGCTAAATTAGCAGACAACCAATGCTTCAAAAAAAGCCTATTGGTTCGTCCTTTCCAGCCTAAAAAAGCACTTGATAACAGTAAAACATAGGCATGGGTAGGAACACTGTACAAGCCTAATATTTGCGCTATACGCCACCACGTCCAATGATAAGCTCTTTTATTAGTGGTGGACAATAAATGCCAAGTGGAAGAAAGCACAAGGAGGGTAAAGAGCAACTGGAAGATATAACCGCGTGCATAGAGACTATACAAACTCGCGGCAGGGGCAAACGCCAGAAAAGTGACGCTCAATAAAGCCCAAGTTGTTGTACTGCTTTGGCGCGCTAATTTATAAAAGGCTAAGAGTAAGAGTCCCCCCCCGAAGAGAACAGGCAGCCGCAAACTATATTGTCCTGAAATAGGGAGCCAATCAGTGATACAGGCCAATAAGGTGTATAAAATATGATTGTTGTTAGGACTAATAGCCGCAACTAAAAAGCCGTTGGAAATAAAATGATTATAAGTCCAAGCCTCATCGTATTGCAACGCATAATGCCCCATATAATAGAACATTCTTAAGCTGGCAACTCCTATAATAAAACTTAGAAAGAAACACTCTTGATGACTTCTTGCCCGCCAAAAGATCCATTGTTGATGCTGGCTTTGCCGAAAAAAAGAAGCAATTAAACGGCTTCCATATTGGCTTTTTCGCCAAAACGAAGGTGTGCTAACAAGCCAAAAAAAGAAACCTCCTCCCAATAAATAGGGTAAAAAGGCATACCGTTCTAAGGGCAATACGGCCTGTTGAAAATACGGCCTCCAATCTAATTTGTGAACGGATTGTAGGAGTGTTGTCGTGAATTGCTCATAAGAGGTACTTCCTGTATAGAGGAAGCTTCCTAAAAGAGCAAGCCCCAAAAGTGCCCACAAAGCCAGTAAAATAGAGTTTAGAAGTCGATTGGAAGCTTTTCTCACCGCAAGTTTTGGATGATTTTTTTGAGATCTGCAATTTCTGCTTGCAAATTAATAGCTTCTCGACCACTAGTAGGAGGATCGACAAATTTAGTATCCGTTACAATAGTTTCAACATTTTTGAGGCGTTGTTCTAGTTGTTTGACGGTTTTTTGTAGTTGCTCTACTTGAGAGGCAAGCATTTCTTGTTGGGCACGTTCGTCCAAAACAGCTTGCGAGTGCTTGTTTTGACTAGTGGCAAAAAGGTATAATAAAAGCCCAAGGACACAGAGCGCTAATAATCCGACGATAGGAGGCATAGTAGAGTAGCTTAATAGAAATCTTTATTTTCTTGATCTAACTTAATTTGTTCTTTTTCGTATTCGGTCAATTCAATCCGAGTAGGTGTTTGTCCCAAGCTACGTTGTACATCGGACAAGGTTTCTTTCATCAACTCATTTTCTATTAAAAGTTGACCTACTTGTTGTCGTAATTCCCGCAACTCTCCTTCGTCTACACTAGCTCCTTCTTGTCTTAGTTTTTCCATTTTTAGCTTATACGAGGTGTAAATCGCAGACAAAGGAATACCAAAAACGGCCAAGATGGCAACAATGGGAATTAATGCTTCTATAAAATCCATAATACACTGGTTGTAATTCTAAGAAATGGTCTAGTAAAACGGCTTATTTTCTTGATCGAGCTTAATTTGCTTTTTTTCGTACTCTGTGAGTTCAATTCGAGTAGGTGTTTGCCCCAAGCTACGTTGTAAGTCCGTGACCGCTTCTTTTAACAATTCATTCTCTGCCATAACTTGCCCTACTTGCTGGCGTAATTCCTGTGCTTCTAAGTCGTCCATCCCTATTCCTTCCTGTTTTAAACGGGCCATTTTTAGACGATAGGATGTAAAGATAACAAAGAGTGGAATGCTAAAAACGGCTACAATGCCAACGATTGCAATGATAGCTTCAAGTAAGATATCCATGGTATTGGTTGATAATAAGAAGTAATAGTTGAGAATCGTTTAGTACTTGAACTTTTGATGCTCATTATCTAAGCGTTGTTGTTCTTTTTCGTATTCTATGTCAATATAATCTTTTCTATCCGAAACAATGTACTCCAAGTTGCGAATTCGTTCTTCTAGGCGTTCATTTTCTTCTTGCAATTGACGCATGTTGGTCGTAGATCTAATTGTGTCAGAACCTAAGAAGCCTCTTTTTTCTTGTTTTAATCGTTCCCGTTGAAGGGCAAAGTAAGAACTAGAAATGGTCATTAAAGCGATGGCAATCCAGAACATAAGGAGTATTTTTTAGTGAAGAAAAGAATGAAAATTAATAGGGGGACTTTACAACAAAGGAAATGTAGTTAAGTCTTCCAAAACAATGGATGCTCCATGGTCTTCTAAAACTTGTTTATTGGCAAGCCCTACACCAATAAACTCTAATTGCAGATTTTGTGCGGCTTGTAAATCCCAAAGACCATCTCCAACCGCAATAATTCGATTAAAGTGTGATACCTTATAAAATGCTTTGGCTTGTTGAATGGCTTGGGCAACAATGTTTTTGCGTTCATAAATCTCGTCAGAAGCGACTAATAAGGCTTGCTCATATTGGAGGCCAATTGCTTCTAGTTTATACTGAGCAGGTCTTAATAAGGAGCCTGTTGCAAAACAAACACCATAATTAGGATGATTTTCTATTTGTTGAAGCAGTTGTAAAGCGCCTTTAATCTCCTTAATTGGTTGAGCACAGATTTTTTCCGTTAATCCTTTTTCAAAAGCTATGATTTTTGATAAAGGAAAGGCTTCTTTTCTGTCCAACTCATACAACTCTTTTACAATAAAAGAATCGGTATGATGCTTGAATGAGTGGAATCTTGTAGGGGACTGCTCTATACCAATTAGGGAAAGCATTGCTCTGAAAGCGTTTTGATGGAGCGCAACACTATCTGTTAAAGTGCCATCAATATCAAATACAATTAAATTTTCCTTTTGCAAGACGGTTGGTTTAAATGGTGTGCAACTTTTATAAGAAAGTAGTGCTCTTATAACCTCAGGCAGACCAAAATAAGTTTCCAGAAAGATGGACTACCTACTTTTATTCGACGAAAGCCTTCAAAAACGCTCTAAATCCAAATCAGGTAAGGTCAAATGTACTTTGTTGTTGCGGGCAATGCTTTGGATGATTCTAAATTCTGGCCAGAGGTTGTTTCGCTTGTTGGGATATTTGCGATACGCATCCAAAATGGGTTGGATCAATCGTTGAACAGTTAAACTGGGTAGATTGTGCGACTGTTGTAGTGCTTTGAGGGCTTTAAATTGCCACTCTGGTTGACGTAGTAGATGAGTAATGCGGGGTAAAGAGCGCTCAACCCCTTGTGGCATGCGGGCCAATAGTTCTAGTGCCCTTTTAACAATATCCTCTTGCTCATGCAATAAACAACGGTCTATGGCTGGCCATAAATGCACTAACTCATGGCTGTAATATTGCAAGCCTTTTAGATAAGCTAATAAAAGCGCCTCTTCCTCTGCTACGATTTTCCAAATTTGTTGTAAGGTGGCTTTCCTAGGGGCACGTTTGAATTGTTGTAAGCGTTCTAGTAGGCGTTTTTCTAATGTAAAGGGGTGGCCTTTTGCTGCTTGATGTACGACTTGTTGGTAGGATTTATTCGGGCAATATTGCGCCAAAACCTCTTCTAAATGTTCTAACGTAGGCGTGTTTTCTAAGGCCTCTAAGGATTCTTCAACCGTTCTGGTAGGTTGTAATAAATAATAGACCGCTTTGCGAATATCCCGCTTGGCAACTTCGTAAAAAATTTTCCGACAATGCGCTGCCTCTTGTTGCGGTAGCGCTTCCGTGATAAATTTTAACTGTAATTCATAAGGATCCATAGTTATGCTAAATAGATAGACACGATTAATAACTAAAGGAGAGCAATATCCAACTCAACAAGAGTGGGATAAAGGTTACCCCAAAAACAGCAATAAAACCATTACACCACTTTTGTAGAGTGTTGTTAGGTCAATTTGCAAGAGTCTACATTTAGGTGTTGAGCCAGTCACCTTATGAAGGTACAAAAAAATCAGGCTATAGAGAACTATAGCCTGATGATATACTTTTATGATTGATAACAACACTTTTTAAATGAAGTGTCAAAGATTTAAATACTAATCTTCTGCAATTACATTAAAATGAGAGGTGGCATGAGTCTGGTTCTCTTTGTCCTTGTAGAGGTCAATTGTTTGAAGTGTGATATTACGCTGTTTGGCACTGATCTCGAAGTCTTCAATGAGTTCTAATACATCATGATGTATAAAGTGTGTGGCGCTGGCGTCGATAATGACAGTAATATCTTCTGGCACTTCCATTAAGAACGCTTGAATCGATGCTTTGTTAAGAAACGTTACATCCTCTGATAAGATGAGGCGTAAAGTTTGGTGTTTTTTAGATTTTTCTACACGATAAGGAACCTTGTAATTGTTGTACAAGATAATTAAAATCGCAACCGCCATTCCTAAACCAATCCCTGTTAATAAGTTGGTGAATAAGATCCCTAAAACGGTAACAATAAAGGGAACAAATTGCGTCCACCCTTGTTGATACATTTTTTTAAATAAAGCAGGCTTTGCTAATTTATAACCTACCACCATTAAAATCGCGGCTAGGGTAGCTAAAGGAATTAAATTAAGGAGAGTAGGAATCAAAACGATACTTAATAACAACAATAAACCATGTGCAATGGCAGAAGCTTTTGTTTTACCACCAGATTGTTGGTTGACCGAACTTCTAACAATTACCTGAGAAACAGGAATACCGCCAATTAAACCACAAACAATATTACCTAATCCTTGTGCTTTTAGCTCTTGATTGACAGGAGTAGTCCGCTTATAAGTATCTTGTTTGTCAGAGGCTTCTACACATAAAAGTGTTTCTATACTAGCTACTAAAGCTAAGATGGCTGCAATTCTCCAAACAGCAGGATTGTTCCATGCAGAAAAATCAGGTGTAGCAAAATTGTCTAAAAATTCAGGAAGCGTATCAGCTACTGGAATGGTCACCATATGGTCCAAAGAGATATTCCAGTAAGCATCATTCGCCAAGGCTAAACCCAAAAATACTCCCAAAACAACTACCACTAAAGGGCCTTGAATAAGTTTGGCAATTTTTTGGCGCTTCATCAATGGCGTTTCCCAAAGAATCAGTAGGCCTAAAGAAATAACAGATACTAAAATTACGCCAGGACTGAGGTAGTTAAACATATTGAATAGCTCTGAAAAGGTATTCTGGCCATCTACTTGGGAGAAAGAAAAATCCCCTTCTGGGTCAGCATCATAGCCTACCGCATGAGGGAGTTGTTTCATGAAAATAAGAATACCAATACCTGCTAACATGCCATGTACAACAGAGGAAGGAAAATAATAGGCAATAATCCCTGCTCTAGCAAATCCCATTAATACTTGAAAGATTCCTGCAATTAAAACCGCTAATAGGAACACTTCAAAACTGGGTAATTCTGCAATGGCATTGAATACAATGACTGCTAAGCCTGCGGCAGGGCCACTTACACCCAAAGGGGAACCACTCGCGGCACCAACAATAAGCCCACCTACCATTCCAGCAATTAGCCCTGAAAAAAGAGGCGCACCAGAGGCAAGTGCTACACCCAAACAGAGCGGCATTGCTACTAAGAATACAATAACACTGGCAGGGAGATCAGAACTTAAGTTCTTTAATGGATGAAAATCTTGACGGTCTTTCATAAGAATAGAATAGGCTCGTGAAATAGAGCTGCTGTATGATAAATGAGGGAATGAATTGGTGCTACAACATCAAAAGGGAGAAAAGGTTCTATCAACTAAAGTATTTCTTTATAAAAAAGTTCTATTGCTGCCCTAAATAATGGCTTTACCTTTGTAAAGATAGTATTTAGTATCAAAAAAAATAGTGATACTATTATTAAGACTTTACTAAAATAGATTTCTACTTCCTAGAAATGCAGAAGGCTCTTTGTTGCAAGAACAAAGAGCTTTTCTAAAATCTTTAGGATATATGTTGTGTTACATCAAAGGTCTAGGATCAAAATAAATATGAAAAGCCTTGATTTTTCCCTCCTGAATATTATACCATTCTGCTACAGGGAAAGAAATACGATTATTATCGTAATGCTCTATAGTAACGGTTAGTTGTGTAGCTAAGGAGGCTCCGTCTACTATTATTTGATGTGTTTCTATGGTCTTAATGGCTTCAAAATAAGGCGTATTTAGGATAATAAAATCTTCTATTCCTTGAACTTCGGCTAATGGTCCTTGGAAATAAACATCGTCTGTTATTAAGTTTTCCCAGTGTTGGTCATTTGCTAGAATAGCGGCTGTAAAGGCCTTGTGAACTTCGATAGTATTATTGGTCATGTCTGTTAGAATTAGATGAGTAATAGTAAGAACTGATTAATAAAACTAAGTGAAGGGGAACACTAGCTGTGTTATAACAAGGTATTCTAATTATAAATAGAAAACAAATAAAAAGAATAGAAAAATGAAAAACTATTATCTTTTTTAACTGCCTGTATGCCTAGATAGATCGTTTTAAATGGATTAATCGTTGTTCTATAGCTTGATTCATAGACACAAAGCTTGCTTTGGTCTGTTGTTCTAATTGGCGCGCAAAAAGAGGTACCAAAAGACCACTAAAATACTCTTCATGGTGCAAAATGGTGCTTCCATCTTGTTGCTCTTCCAAACGAAACACATGTTCTCCATCAAAAAGCCCTTTTACCAACAACTTGCCCAACCAACGTAATTCTCTTTGAGGCTGATATTGGATAATGATCGGGCGGAAGCGCATATTTTGTATTTGAGCACTTAATTGTTCCCCTTGTGCCATTTTTCCTGTGAGTTCCTTAATGAAGGGATTCCATTCAGGGTAGGCAGCAGTGTTGGTGAGAATTTGCCACACTTGTAGTGGTGTTGCTGGTAGGTGGATCTGTGTGTATAAGTGTTTTTTGAAAGCCATAATGATCTTGTTTTGTAGTGAAATGATTTGAACCCTTTCAGCGATTAATTATTTGTTGCTACAAAACTAGGGGCTTTATTTGAGAGGGGACTTGATCTATATCAAGTTTGCTTTTTTGCTCGAATTCTACTCAACGTTTCTGGTGTCATATGCATCATAGAGGCCAAGTATTGCAAGGGAACTTGATTGAATAGGTTGGCATCTTGATCCCATAATGCTTGATAACGTTGTTCGGCAGTGAGAGATAATAAATGAAAAACGCGTTCTTCTAAGGTCATAAAACAGCGCGCCAAAAAGGTTTTTTCCAATTGTGCCCATTCAGGGACCCATTGTCCAATTTGTTGATAATGTTCGCTACTAATCGTATATAAATCACAAGGACTGAGAGCCTCGATATTCCAACGAGCGGGGGCTTGAAAGAGTAAGGTGGATAGATCTGCAATAAGAGCACCAGGGCTGCCTATCCATTGAGTAATGGATTTGCCACTGAGGGGCGCTGGTGCATGAAAGTGCAGGTACCCCGCACTTAAAAAGCTCATTCGACCTTGATATTGGCCTTGGCGCAACCAAAAATCTCCTTTTTTTAGCTGCTCTGCTTTAAATAAAACAGCTATTTGCTCCAACTTACTGGGAGGGATGCCTAAATATTGTTGTAAGTAGTGTTGAATCTCCATGAAATGCTTGATTTAAGAAAATAGCGGACCACTCAATATAGTATTTCTCCCAACGAGTATGATAATAGCTGGCAACAACTTCCTTATATTGGAGGAATATTTACTGACTAATCCCTGGATCGTATGAGCATTATAGCTTGGAAATTGGCCAAAACACTACTAATTATGATTGTTATCATTCTAGTGTTGTTTCTTAATTATTTACTATTTGCGTGGCTCTTGTCGGCAATGACAACAACGCCTGCAGCAAAATCTTGTCGAGCTCAACAAGAGCACTTTTTTGTGAGTAGTAATGGAGTGCATGTAGATATTGTTTTGCCTGTAAGCGCCTTAGACCCCGATTTCTTAGAACAGCTCCAGCTTCAAGAAGGAACCACTTATGTTGGAATGGGTTGGGGAGATGAAGGGTTTTATTTAAAAACACCAAGTTGGGCTGAATTGGATTGGCGGGTGGCTGCGGCAGCTATATTTTTGCCGAGCCCTACTTTAATGCATGTGACCCATTATCAAAGAGCCTCTACCAGTTGGAAGAGGGTTTGGGTGTGTTGTGAGCAACGAGAAGCCCTATTGACCTATATCAAAGGCTCTTTTAAGCGCTCTGCAACAGGCGGCTTGCGTTATTTGCCTGATAGAGGCTATAGGAGCAATGATTTTTTCTACAAAGCTAAAGGCTATTATACGGGGTTATATACTTGTAATATTTGGGCCAACCAAGCCCTTAAAAGTGCACAAGTTAAAACCGCCATTTGGTCACCTTTTGACAAAGGGATTATCAAGCATTTATGATGCTTCTGACGGATCAACAATAGGGCGCATAATCCAAAGGCCATAATTGTTGTAATAAATATCTTCTTTGGGGTAGCGTTTGTCTTCTTCTTGACTAATCTGAAAAGAAGGACTTTCGGGAGCAGGAGAGAAGCTTTCGCCTGGGCGAATGTGTGGTTGTTCCAATACTTGATACAAAGAAAAAGCATCAAGGGTATGAATGGCAGTAGGTTGATCTACGGCTCCTACAATGGCGTCGCGTAAACCGAGGTTTTGCATGCCACACGTATAATAAACATCGCCTTCTGCATGTAATTTGATGACAAAACCATCGTACAAACGCGCATTGTCCTCTAATTGACAAAGCATATTCCATGCCTCTACACTAAAGGCTTTACCTGTTGTTTCTATTTTGACGCCTAGGCCACCTACTTGAAGTAGAGCATGACTTGCCTCCATTATTTGACGCGCATCTTCTATTGATCCGCCTTTTCCAATTAAGTAAATGGTGAAGGTATGTTGTTCAATAGCATCCAGTTGTTCTTCTGTCAATCGTCCCATTCCCAATTGTTCAAAGGCTAAGCGCATGTTCTCATCGTGCTCATAAATTTCTACTCCAAAACTTCTTTTGGTTGGTTGATGGAGCAAGGAAATTCCTGCATAACTATAATCTGCATGTTGGTTGAGGATGCGAACAATGGCATCTTGGTTTTCCCACTGTCCAGGAATACCGATAACAATTGTTTGTTCTTTTTTAAAATCAGGAGGAGTAGACACAGTAATTAAGGGATTAAATAGCGATAGAAAGGCATATTGTACTTTTTTACTAGGAAAAAAAGCCCTAGCAATATAACCCTTGTTCAAGGACAGGGGGTATTAAAAGCAAAAATACATCAAAAAAATGATGGATTAGTCTTGATTCCAAAAAACTTCACCATTTGCTTTTGTCCAATAAATGGGACTATCTAGGTCAACGATATTATCCAACAATAATTTGACTCTTAAATGTGGCTCTGTACCTTGAGAAGCGGCCCATTCTACTTCTAAAACACGGGCTTTATTTACCCAACTATTAGCCTGTTTAAAATCATCATTCAAGCGATAAAAACGAGCAATGTGAGTGGCTACTCCAATTTCATAATTGGCTAAATAACTTCTCAACCCAAATTTTTGGCGAAAGGCTTCAAAGTTGTTTCTTAAGTTATCCAATGTCATTGCTTGGACGGCTGTTGCCCATTCTTGTTGATACATAGCTTCTACTTGATCCAATTCTCGTTCTAGTATTTCTAATAAATACTGAGCGGTTTCTTGCCCTTCTTCTTCTGTACGTCCAACCTGGATCCATTGCCGCCCATTGGGCAAGACAAAATCATAGTTCAGTAAAGGATAATGAGGAGCTTTAGCATCTGTAAATTCGTAATGGTCTTTTGTTGGAAAGCCTTTGGGGTGTACTAAGATAGAGAAGGTGCCTTCTCCACCATACTTCCCTGTTCCAAAAAAGACTTGATAATAAAAGTGATCATCTTCCTTTAATCCTTTAAATCCACTGGCTTTGTAGCCTCGTTTTCTTAGAAAAGGAGAAATTTTTTTGTTGTAAATCTTTCTAAATTCTGCTGATTTTAAAGGAAAGGAAGGTTTTTTAAATTTTTCTTCTCCTTCTTCGTAGTCAGTGTCTACCCAAAAGCGTTTTGGTAAGTGGCGGTATTTCATAATCGATGGTATTTTTGTTAGTGGTTCCAAAATAAATAGGAGCGCCTCCTTTTTCAAAGATAGTTAAATAGTGATGGAGTGGTCTCTGTAATAGATAAGCGCTGTCTTTTAATTGAAAGGTGCTGGTTTTTAATAAATAAGTGTTGTTTTACGGCCTTATTCTTGATGTGTATCAAGCAAGTTTAATAGAGCAATTGAAAGGAGGAATACATCCACTAGAAAGATTTTGCTATTTGTTTGTATTTCCTTGAAGGACTATAGAAATTAAGAGCATTTCTGTCAAAAAAGGTGGATACTTCATCTTTTTACTCGTTTGGAGTGTTCTTATTAATGCATCGAATCGTTTCCTTATCTCCCAATTTATTTAATTGAACAGCAACCGATGATTTCAGCTCTCTATTATTCAGGGAGGTAGAATGGTTGTTACAAAATTCTATCACATGACTTTTTTAATAAAAAATAGTTTATTAGTTGTTGGCTTGTTGCTAATGGGGGTGTCTTGGTCAAAGGCACAAGAATTAATTGATCGCACAGACGATACTTATTTATTCCATTGGGGGGTGACAGGGGCAGTAGGAATCTCTAACCAACTGGATGTAGGATTGAGCCCACAAGCAATGGCTGGTTCTGAATTATCTAGCATCGTCAACATACAATATGGCCCTCGTCCTGCTGCAACACTAGGATTTTTTACAGAGCATGAGATGGAAGGGAAGCCTTGGTTATTTCGCTCTTCTTTGATGTATACTTTACGAGGTGTTCCTCGTATCAATTTTAAAGATAATGGCAATGCTGGCTCTATTTTCTTAAATGGATTGGCGTTCGATGGCCTTCTTTTCTTTAAGCCTAAGGGAAAAGTGATGGTTGGTGCTGGTTTTGATTTTGCACAATTCTTCTTAACAAAGAAGATTAAAGAGAGTGATAATGCGGGGTATATAGAGGGCTTACAGAGTTATAGAGGTATCAAGGTAGTGGTGGCTTATCATCTTAGTAACCGCACAGATTTGAATGTCTATGGTGCTTTTGGGAACAGTAATCTTAATGTTGGTATGCAGGTTGATAATATAGGAGGTGGCGTTTCTCTTACACATAAAATATACGGTAAGAAAATTAGAATTATCAAAGAAAAAAGCAGCATAAACTATGAAAAACCTAGTTTATAGAAAAAATGCTTCCATAACTATGAATTTATAGGTGCGTGTCCTTTCCAATAATTTGGAAGGGACATTTTTGTAGCAATAACAGGCTCTTTTTAAAAGGGCTATTTTTTCTTCTTTAAAAACTGTATCTTCCTGATTATCTTCCTCTCAAACAAGGGCTGCGCTCTTACTTATTTTTATTATCGTATGAACAAATTGAAATTTTTTGGAGAAGTATTAGGAATGTCTCCTTTTAAAGAGCGTTGGCAACAAGCTAAGGTGGCCTTGTTTGGGCAAGAGGATGTTCCTGGTTCTAAGTTTGGTTTATCTAGCTTATCTCAATTCCATCCACGGATTTCTCCTTACTTATGGCGAGGAAAGAGCTATGTGGAACGCCAAGTCATCATTTCTAATTTGGTCAACCATACCCCAACCCCGATTGCGAATGGTTGGTCGGTCAAGAAAACGCAAGTATTGGACTATCGTGGCCGCGGCCTGACGTATGATAGCCATAATGGAACTGATTTTTCTATTCCTGTTGGTTCTGAAGTTTGCACGGCAGCCGCGGGAGAAGTCGTGGCCGTCCAATCAGAATTTAATCGAGGTGGCCTTAAGATTTTTATTGATCATGGCGAAGGCTTGATGACTTGTTATGCCCACTTGGCACGGGCATTAGTAGAGGTTGGAACGATCTTGAAACGCGGTCAAACTATTGCTTTGTCTGGTTATAGCGGCTTGGATGCGCTGGTTACCTTTCCTTTTGGAATCCCTCATGTTCATTTTAATGTGTGGCTGAATGGAGAGTCTATTGACCCCTTTCCTTATGAGGGAAAGCCTTCTTTGTGGAAAAATGGTGCACTTCCTATTCCTGCTGATGGGGGAGAAGCCAACTTTGTTGCATCTACCTATCAGGAAGAAGAAATAGATGCCTTGATTGCCTGTTGTAAAACGGCTAGTGTGCAGGAGGCGTTGCATGCAACGCAACCATTGGCACAAAAAGCGGCGGCAACCATTATTCATAGCAATTATTATCCAACACGTTTTGGCCAACGAATCAATGTCTATGACCAGACTTACGAACGCCGTCCACGATTGGATTTGCCGTTCAGTGCTAAAGCCTTTGATGGGGTCGTCTTTTTGGATGAGCTCTAAAAACGGTGCTTTTGATTATGGAAAATACACGGCTTCGAAATACTAGACAAAAGTCATAAGCATCAACAAAAAGCTTGGAATATAAGGTAGTGTAAACGACATACCTTATCTTTGTGGCACCAAAAAAATTGAAGAGAGAAGATCGCAACAATAATTCTCCTCAAGGACATCAATATTAAATAGTTGTATTGTATCATAAAAAAGCATAAAAATGGGTACTCATAGAGCATCAGAAAATGACTACTATTGGGCAGACGACAAAGAACCACACTTTCTACGTCGGCAGGAAATCCTGAAAGCACATCCAGAAGTTAAACAATTGTTTGGAATTAATCCTAAAATGAAGTACTTCACTGTACTTTGGGTAACGTTACAAATGACCGTAGCAGCCTTAAGTTGGCAGTTAAGCTGGATTCCGTTTTTGTTGGTGACCTATTTTGTAGGAGCAACTATCATCCACGGAATGTTCTTAGCTGTTCATGAAATCACACATGATTTGGCCTTTGAAAAGAAGGTGCATAATAATTATTTATCATTTGTGGCCAATATTCCAATGGTAGCACCTTACGCTATGGCCTTTAAATATTACCACAGTGTACACCACTGGGACCAGGGGCGTGATGGAGAAGATACAGATATTCCAACTTTAGGAGAGGCCATGTTATTTAGAGGGATTATTGGAAAGGTAATTTGGTTTGTTTCCCAAATCTTCTTTTATGCTTTCCGCCCAATGTTGGTGAAATCATTGAAGATAGATAAATGGGTTATCTATAACTGGATTTTCCAACTGTCTGCTATGGGGATTTTCTTTGGAAGCTTAGCTTACTTTGTAGCGCCAGCAGCTGCAGGGTCTGCACTTTTATATTTGTTCTTATCCTTGGTTTTTGCAGGAGGATTGCATCCAACCTCAGGGCACTTCATTTCAGAGCATTATGTATTTGAAGAAGGCCAAGAAACGTATTCCTATTATGGACCATTGAACCTAGTAACATTCAATGTAGGTTACCACAATGAGCACCACGATTTTCCAAGAATTCCAGGGAGTCGTTTACCCGAATTAAAGAAAATGGCACCAGAATTCTACGATCATTTACATTCTTACAACTCTTGGATAGCAGTTAACTGGCGATTCTTAACCGATAAAAATGTAACCTTGTACTCTAGAACCAAGCGTGAAAATCCAAACTTGGATTATTCTAAAAAGAAGAGTCAACAAGAACCAGCAGAAGTATAGGGCGCACGCCTTAACATCCTATAAAGGTTCTACTATAGAGGAAGCCGTTCTGAAGATGATTTTCAGAACAGCTTCTGTATTTTAACAAGAAATTCTAGGGAATGAAAAAGCCTTTAAAGGTATAGATAACTAGAGGTTCCTTTAGTTTTATGAGTTGGAATAATTCATTGATTAATAGGAAATTGTTTTTAAAAAGCACTTAGATAAGCATGAGTTGAAGCCAATGTAGTTTGTTGTCTAAAAGGAAATTATAGTGATTGGTTTAGGATTTGGTTTATTTCGTGAAAAGTATTTATCTAATTAATCAACAACAACCATGAATAAATTCAAATTGATTGCCCTTCTTGTTATTTCCTTTGCATTACTTTTCCAATCGTGTACAAAAGAAGAAGATACAGCACCTGATACAGAAACTACTTGTGAGGCTACTGACATTGCAGATGATATTATAGGAACATGGACCAGTGATAGTTGGTCTGGGTCGGTTACCTTTGATAGCCCAACAACCTCTGGTACTAGAGCATTTGAAGACCCTCAACATTTTATGGGAAAAATCTCTGGCGCTGCGCTTACTTATGATGACAAGTTTTATTTTACAACCTCTAGTTCTATTACCATAGAACATAGAAAATGCTGGAGTTGTACTAGTGATGCTAAGCAATGGAAATACACTATTATTGAGTATGATTGTAATCGAATGGTGATTGAGTCACAACGACCAGGTTTGCCAAATACTAGATATACGTTAACAAAGTAGCGTATCGTTGATAAGAAATAACCGATGAGCTAGGTTATGTATTTTCGTAGAGAGAGGTTGTCTTTTTGTGACAACCTCTTTTTGTATTATAAATCGAAGTCGATGTTCCATTAATATAAAAAGTCTTCTGCCTCCTCTTTCCATTCTGGGCGGTGCTTTTGGGCTCTTTTGTAAGTAGTATGAGAGCGATAAGGCTTGTCACTATCGAAATACATCTCACATTCTGCAAAGCTAGATCCCTGTCGAATCATCAGGCCATTCATAGGACAATGCTCATAGCCACAATCATGTTTGGAGTAACTGCCAAAATTGCGATGCTTGATTTTCTTTTCCTTCAAATAAGCTTGTTGATAAGCACGAATATCTTCCCACAATTGCCGTTTATCTGCGACTGTTAACGTTTGACCTAAAGTAATCAATTCCCGATAGGTCCAAGGATCCTTTAATTGCAAAAAAGCAAAGGTCTTGGGAAAGGTTTGATTGGCATATTCTCGTACTTCCAATTGATCTTCTAAAGACAGTTTTTTATTCTCCAAAATAGAGCGGTATACCCCTAGTGTATTGAAGTTGGTGTACTTCTTATGATAATCAATATAATGGTAGTAATCCTTCTTAGACCATTGGTTAAAACGTGTTGTAATTTTCATAAAGAGGCAATGCTAGCGTTTTTTTAATGTTCGTTCATAATCCTCAAAACGCAATTTTACAATGGTACTGCGGTCAAAATTTCGAAGGATGACACCTTCTGTTTTTCCTTTGGCGGTATCAGACAAGGCGACTTGAGTGGTGGCTGCATGTTGTTGTAGAGCGTCCAAAATAGTAGCGTGTTCTAAATTAGGCAAAGGCGGAAATTCCACATTAGGAACCAAATCATAACCATAGGTTGATAAGGCATCTACATCGACAAAATTTTGTCCATATTGCAAACGTTCATCGACAGAACTATCAGCCGAATGTTCTCTCCAATGAGAAATAGCAGCGATTGGCTCTTCTAAAATAGACAAGTCGTCCAACACCGCGATATCAAAGACACGAAAACCATGTTTGTCTTTGCCATAGTTCTTAGAATTAGCGGTGATTTTACCACCAAATAACTCTCCATAAACAACGGTTAATTTATCAGGCTGTAATAACGGAATATTCAAGGCATAAAATTGATTAACAATGCCCAATGCTTCATCCCAATACAGATCTTTTGAATAGTGTAGAATACACTTCCTAGAACCGATTAGAAATTCATCGCCCCAAAAAATAAGGCGGACATTGGTACCATCTATCTTTTCACTAGCAAAGAGTATCTCCTCTTGAATATCAGTAGTCAAGGCATCGCTAAATTTACCTCTATTGGCAAATTTATGAAGCGTTAAAATAGAGGGATATTTGGTCAAGGTGTTGATTTTTTCCTTGCCATACTTCAAAATTAACTCTTGTAACATGATTGGTTGTTTTAGTTGTGGTGATTCAACCTAAACAGTTACTAATAAGTTCCTAAACAATTGAAAAAGACTTCCTGTTACAAGAGTTAATTCAAGAACCAATCTAAGATTTCCAGTTGTAAGGGAGAAAACCAAGCTTCCATTTCTTCCTCTAACACTTCATAGACTTCCAAGCTCCGATGAGCGGGCTCGTAATCTTCAAAATCATACTGGTGATAAATATCTTTGACAACAGAAAGATGTTCTTCTTTTAGTTGTGCAAGGGGCATATCTTCTTTGAAGTAATCAAAATAGTTGAGTAAGAAAGCCGTCCAATGATAGACCAAGTATTGGTCTTTTTGTTGATGGGCTTCTTCTATTACTATTTTGCCTAGTACAGCCGCAAAAATGGGGGCAACATCGTCTCCTATTTCCGATAAAGGAAAATTACCAGCATCCATATCATAGCGCTTGGGGAGGCGCTCTAAATTCCAGATCAATGGGCGCTTTTTCTCCGCTTTTAAGGCACTTTTTTTAAAGAAAGTAATGCTTCGAGTTAATAATTCATCTACTTCGTATAAAGACATAAGGGGTGGGGTTTTTAAGATTATTTAAGGAGTACAGAACTATAGCCGCCTCCTTTTTTGACCACTTGGATTTGTGTATCAATGCTTTGTTTCAGTTTCTCTACGTGCGAAATAATGCCCACTGTTTTTCCTTGAGATTCCAAGGTTTGTAAAGCGCGAATCGCCATTTGTAAGGTATCTGTATCTAAGGTGCCAAAGCCTTCATCAATGAATAAAGATTCGATGGTGGTATTGCCTGCGGCCAAATCAGACAAGGCCAAGGCCAAGGATAAACTCGCCAAAAAACTTTCTCCACCTGACAGGGTATTGAGTGGACGTTTATTGTTGAGTTGGAAGGTATCCACAATATCAATTTCTAGTAGCTCCGTATCCCTAGTGTTTTCTGGGCTCTCCAAACGGGTTTCTAAATAGTAACGCTGGTTGAGAAAGGTCCCTAAGTGAACATTGGCTAATTTGACTAACTTTTTGAGAGTAATACTTTGAGCAAAACGCCTAAATTTATTACCATTCTTAGAACCAATGAGGCTGTTAAGAGTATTCCATTTGGTGACCTCCTGTTGATGTTGGGCAATAGCAGCTAAGAGTTGTTCTTGTTGATTTTGTTGAAGCGCATGTTGTTCTAATTTTTCCTTGATAGCTCCTAGTTGTTGCCATTGTTCTTCCCGAGCAGTTTCTAAGGTGGTGCGTTCGGCCAACAATTCTGTTGCTTCTTGATGAAGTGTTGCTAAGGCTTCTTCTTGTTGTTGCAACGCCTTTTGATTGTCCTCTTGGCGTTGGGCAAGGCGTTGTTGCTGTTGTTGCAATTGAGTACTCAATTGATCGTATTCTACTACTTTTGCTTCTTCTAATAATAAAGCACGTAAACTATTCCAATCACCTAAATTAGCTTCTTGCAATTGTGTTGTTAAGAGCGCTGTCTTTTGTTGCAAGGCTTTTTGGAGGTGTCCAATTTGCTCTTGGGTAACTTTGATTTTGCCTTCATAACTGGCTGCTGCCTGTTGCTGTTGTTGAATATGTTGAGCCATTTCTTGTTGGCTTTGTTGCAACTCTTCTAACATCTGCAAGTGCTGTTGTTTTGCTGCTTCTATTGAATCTCCCTGAAATAAGGCATAGCGTTCTTCTTTTAGACCTTGTAAACGGCTTTGTTTTTCTAGTAATAACTGTTGCTGCTTTTTCCCTTCTTTTTTCCAATCCAAAGCCCGTTCTTGTGCATTAGTCATATTGGTCTGTAGGCGCTCCAATTGGATGTCTTGTTGCTTGAATTGTTCCTGCTGTTGTTTGAATTGCGTTCTAACACGTTCTAATTTTTTTAGAGCAGCCGTGTCCTCCATATTCAAGCCAAAGGGATGAAGGGCTTGGTTGATGCTTTCTTGCAACGCCTTCGTTTTTTGTTGGTGGTGCTGAACCTCTATTGTTAATTCTTCTTTTTGTGCAGTTTGACGATCGGCGGTTGCTCTCAATAATTGTAATTGTTGTTGTAAGCTCTGTTGCTGCGCCTGGTGGGTTTGCGCTTGACGCTGTAACTCTTTTAAGCGACTTTCTAATTGCAAATATTGTTTTATTGTGGCATTGGTTTTAGTAATCTGCTCCTGTAAGGCATGCTTCTGATGAATCACTAAGCCGCGAGGGGTCGGGTATTGTTCGAGCAGACGACTAATACGTCCTTCTACTTGCTCAATTTTTTGTTGAATTTGATCTTTTTTCTGCTGGGCTTCTTGTAGCAAGCGACTTGCCAACCGTTCACTGTTAACAATATCTCTATCCTGTTGATAGAATTGCTCGTATTTTTCCTCGGCTGTTTGGAGGTCAGCTGCTGCCTTTTGCAAAGCATAGCTAATGTCTACTTTTTCTGCCCTAAAGGGATGCTCTGTGGAGAAGCATAAAGGACATTTTTCGCCTTCTTCTAATGTGCCTCGCAATTCACTTAGACTGTTTTGTTCTTGTCGAGCACGATAAACTTCTGTATAGTACAACCGTTCTTTTTTTGCGTGTTCGAGTTGCGATTCATTGGCTAAAAAAGCGGTGTCTAGTTGTTCTAAGGCTCCTTGTTGCCCTCTAATTTCTTCCTCTTGCTGCATCACTTCATCCAACAATCCATGGTGACTTTTTCGCTCTTCTTCTATTTGGCGCAAGATATCTAGCATCCCATCCAAGTCTTCATAATAATGTTGGACAACTTGTAAATGCTCTTCGTGCGATTGATGGATGTCCAATTGTTCTTTCTCACAAAGGCTACGATAGGTCATTTGTGTATTCTGCTGGGCTAATTTAGTAGCTTCTAGTTGTTCTTGTAGGGCTTGTTGTTGTTCTTCTGTTTGTTGAATAGCGTTAAGGAGTTGTTTGTTTTTTTGCTCCGTATTGCTAAGATCTTGTTGACTTTCTAACCAATTACCTTGTTGTAATTGTAGTTTTTCAATAATGGGTTCTTGTAGGAGTGGCGCGTAGCGGTGGTGCTGTTCTAACCACTGTTGTAATTGCTTTTGTTCCTGTTGAAGTTGGTTTTTTCCTTGTTCTAATTGATGAACGTTGGCCTCTTGGGTTTTGATTTTCTCTGCTAAAGTCGTTACATTTTTCTGAAGTTCTTGCTCTCCCTTATGTGCATTGGTAATGGCCGTATCTAAGGCTACAATGGTGGCATAATTTTTATCAAAAACTTGATAAGCAGTATGAGCTTCTTGTAATTGTTGGTTAAGGCTCTTTTCTTGTATTTGTAACGTATGTAGTTGTTGTGTGGTGTGTGAAGTTTCTATTGTAAGTTGTTGCAGGGCTTGGTTTAAGTGGCCTTCTTTGTGTTGTAATTCTTCTAAATGGAGGAGATCAGGTTGATAAACGGCAGCTTGTTGATGTTGTTGTAAGGCTTGTAAAGCAGGCTGCGCGGTTTCCCAAGCTTGTTTTAATTGTTGTTGTTTCTCTGTTAACTGTTGGGCTTCTGCTTGTAATTGTTGGTATTGCTTCAACTGTTGCAATTGCTTCTGCAATTGTTTTATTTGTTCTTCTTTTCCCTTTTGTTCTTCTTCTAAACGGCCCCGCTGTTCTAGGAGAGCTTCTTTTTCTTCTAGGGTTAACAAAGAGAAAATTTCGCGTTGCTCTAGTAGTTTTTGTAAAGCTTTTTTTGCTATATCGTGGCGATCAAAGGCGGCACTAGAAATTTGAGAATAGCGTTCGGAATTAGTAATACGCTCTAATATCTCTGCCCGATCCTTGACATTCTTCAAAAACTCTGCAAAATCCCCTTGTGCCAACAGCACGGAGCGAATGAACCGTTTAAAATTCAATCCTCCCAATAACTGTTCTACCAAGGCATTAACTTCTCCTTTTTTAGTCGCCAAGACTTGTCCACTTTGCTGGTTTTCTGCCAACTTTACAAGTTCTCTCTTAGAGTCTTGAAACTTCCCCTTGTTATCTCCTTTGCTAATTCTGCCAATGCTCCATTTGGCCCGATAAACTTGTTGAGCACTCTCAAACGTCACTTCTGAAAAAGCATTTTCGGCGCCATAGGTAACAATTTTTTGCTCTTTTTTCTTGCCTTTCATATCCTGAAAGCGCGGCACTTCCCCAAACAAGGCTAAGGTAATCGCATCTAAAATGGTCGATTTGCCTGCTCCTGTAGAGCCAGTTATCAAAAACAAACCACAGTTTTTTAAAGGAGCAGCTTCAAAGGACAAAAAGATATCTCCCTTGAGAGAGTTGAGGTTTTTGAGGCGGATGCTTAAGAGTTTCATGTGAACAAGGTATTCTTATGATAAGAAAAAACAAGAGCACATAAGGTACAAAAAATAAAAATTATAGCTCTTTTAGAGGAGGTGGATTATTGTTGTGGAATACAAATGGTCTAAAAACTTGAATTATCCTCTTAAAATGAAGAGAGAGATTCTTTAGAGGTTTAAATAATATTTTTTTATGGGTACTTTAAATGGTGAAAAATCAAAAAGCACCACATTAAAACATTGTAATGAAAGCAAGATTTATTATTCTACTTCTAACAACAATTGGTCTATCTTCGATCAAGGCACAAAATATTTATAAACCTACTGGTTGCTCTGGAAGTTCTGGGCCCAATGTATCAACAGCTATTCTGCAGCATTCTCAAGATAGATACCAACTAGTTAGCGTAAAATGGTCTGACATTGAAACTTCTCCTGGAGTATTTTCATGGACAGTCTTACAAAGCAAGATCAACACGGTCAAGAATTATAATAAAAAATATGCCTTAGCGGTTATTGCAGGCGGCCCAGGTAGTCCTGATTGGCTTATGGATAGTTTGAATGCCCCTTATATGAATTATCTATTTAGAGGAACTATTTCTTATCGATTGCCCCTTTGGTGGGATGTGATTGTACAGCAAAGGTTGTCATTTATGATATCGGCTCTGGGGACTCAGTTTGCGAGTGATACTTCATTAGCCTTGGTTTATGTAACACAAATGACAGCTAATGGTATTGAAGGACATTTGAATGGCATTAGTATACCTACGCTATCTAATAATGGTTTTACAGCTACTAATTGGATCAATGCCGTTAAACAAACGGCTTATTATTATGCGGCTTCTTTTCCTGCCAAAGCAATTGCTATAGAAGTACATGATATTGATGGCGCGAGTATCATTCCTTCTACTATTATTAATGATTTATACAATGATTCTTCTTTATGCCAAAGAGTAGGGGCTGCCCTCTGGTGGTTATCAGGCAAAACAACCTATCAGCCCAACTTACTAACTGTTTTGCAGAACTTTCCAGGGGATAAATATGCACAGTTTATTGCAAGGTCAGACCAACCTGAAAGATTTAAAGATAGTTCTATTACTACGGTATTCACACAGGCAAAGCAATTGGGAGTACGTTATATTGAGCCTTGGTTATATGAATATCAAAATAATACCGTTGATAGTTTATTACAAGATTTTAACGATTGGTCTGATACACACTTTTCGACTTTTGATTCTTGTACTCCTTCTATATTGAGTGGAGAAAAGCTGATAACAAGTGCTTATAATGATATGTTGATTTACCCTAATCCTGTAACAACTCATCTAACGCTAAAGTATTTAGGAGAAAAGCAAGAGATAGAGGTGATAAATATGTTAGGTGAAGTTGTATTGGAGGCAACAATAGAAGGAACAACAACAATACTTACGTCTAACCTAGTAAAAGGAACTTATTTTATATCTTTTAAAGGTTCTGCTAAGTCAACGTTGAAGTTTATAAAACGATAAATATTGCAATGGTAGGCCTATTCTTTTGAAAATGGCAACTCTTCTATAACAAAAAAGAGGCAGCTCTGAATAATTTTCAGAACTGCCTCTAAGAAGAAAAATGGTTTTCCTGAGATGATCTTATGCTTAAGATTCTGTCTTGTAATCACCTAACCAAGCTTTGCGCAAGGCTAGTTGTTCTGGGGTCGCATCCTCTTTTGGAAGTAGAACATGTTTGACGGTTACAGGCACCTTTTTTAAGACACCAGTTAATGTCATTTCTTCATATTCTCCTGCGTCATTTTTACGCAAAACAACAACTTCTAAATCATCACCTTCTTTAGAACCCATTTGGTGTTGTCCCATCACACTTTGGATCGTGGAAATATTCAACTCTTGTCCTTGCCATTTATACAACAAGTCACCACCCTGAAAACCAATAATATCTTTACCAAAAGGATCAATACCATCTGCTTTGAGTTCAATTAACATGCGTTCTCTATTAAATCCAATCCCTGTATTAAGGTCAAATCCAAATTGAGATAATTCTGTTACCGTTCCTTCTGTTTGGTATTCAATGCCCATTTCTGCCATGTAAGCAGTGATTGGCAAGGCTTCTGCACCAGCTACATAGTTGCTAAAGAAGTGCTTCATTTCTTTGCGATAGCCTGTTACTTTTCCAATGTCTTTAAATAGACACTTGTCTTTGAACGGCTTGGTGATGCCATATTTTTTAGCCAAATCAGTCATCATGTTCTGAATACCATATTTCCCTTTAGACAAGCTACGTAAACGCATATCCAACACCATATTAATCAAAGCGCCTTTGAGGTAAACATTAGGATATTGACTTTTATGCTCATCTAAAGCCAATTCACTCAAGGTAGTGAAGGCTAATTCTTGATTGAATAAATCTGCTTGACGCATTTTCTGACTCATTGTATTCAAGAATTGTTCTAGGGGGACCAAGCCTTGTTTGACTTGTACATGCTGTGCTGCGTATTCTGTAGCGCCTTCATACAACCATAAGTGTTTGGACATTTCTGGGTTGATGAAATCAAAGTCATGAATTTCTTTAGAATGAATACTCAATGGAGTGACTATATGAAAGAATTCATGAGCGGCTACATCGCGTACTGTTTGGCTAATGCTGCTTGGTTCTCCCTCAAATAAGCAATAAAAAGAAGAATAAGAGTGCTCTAAAGCTCCTGCAGAACCTGATAAATAAGAATCGCCTTCTTCTACTAAAAAGATCAAAAAGACATATTTATCAACAGGTAAGGTGCCTCCCAAATAAGCGCGTTGAGCTTCCAAAATAGGCATAATATCCGCCACTAACTCTTTAGATTTGACGCGTCCTGTTGGAGAGTAGGTATGGATTAATACCTCTGCTTTCCCAATCTGAATCTTAGCAGTATCGGGTTCTGCAAATAGAATAGGATTGTCTACAAGGTTGTTGTAACTGTCTGTTAAGAAGATGTCGGTATCTTCATCGCCACCAACACGCTCCATTGCTGTTCCTCCATAAAGGTTGCTTGGACGATCAATTTCTAAGCGAAAAGGGAGTTTTTCAAAGCCATCAAGATAGCCAAAGATACCGTGGTTGTTAAAAACAAAAACATCCTCGTCAATATTAGATCCAGCAGGTTCAAAAATGACATTTGGTTTTTCAGTATCCCAAGTATCTTCTACCTTATAAGTGATTTTAGCGGCAGCTTTTGCGTTTAAAATTTTCCAAGTATTCACATCTGGATGTTCCCATTCTAGTTTATTGCCGTCTTTGTCATAGACTTTGAAATCATAAACAAAGCGTCCAAAATTATAGACACTGTAGGTACCTGGAACCATAGCAGGCATATGAAATGTCAATTCTTTTTTGTTGAGAGCAGGGAGCATCAATTCAATCGCCAATTCATCCTTCTCAATGGCATTGAGGTCTACCTTGTAGTTATATTCTTGAGCGAATAGTGGAAAGCTTACTAAAGTAAGCCATAAAAAAAGCAAATTTTTCATTCGTTATTTTGTATTTAAAAAATGTATAGGAATTAGGTTGTTTGTATTTTGAAAAGAATAGAGTTTTTCTTCACAAAGCACAAATATACCAACAAGCTTAAGGGAAGTAGATTTTTTTTCGACCAAAAGCCTGTTTGTTCCAACAAAGGTATCACAATTCAAATAAAGGAGAATTAATAACGCTCTAATTCAGACCACAAAGTAGGCGTTAGTTTTTGTAGGGGAGCTAATTCTTGTGCTTGTAAGGCATCATAATACAAGGGCAGAAGCGGTGCCGCTTGTTGTATCTCCCAACGTACAGCAGGTTCTAAATCTAAGTAGGTTTGCTGATATTTAGCAAAAGCCAACTCTTCCCAATAGACATGGTACCCTTCCAGAATACTGCTCATTAAACTAATGAAATCTTGATAGTTAGCGTTGTCGCCTACACGAATTAATAAATTCCAATATTGGTTTGGACTCGCTTTTTTATAGCTGTTTTGGTAATGCTCTGCTAAAGCTGTTTGTATTAAGGTGCTAAAGACCATTGGATTGATGCGCTGTTCTTGAAATAAGACTTGCCCTTCTTCTAAAAGTACAGGATGAATCAAACTAGGAACATAAGCAATGGGCTGCCCTTTTATTTGCTCAAAATACCAATCCCACTCAAAACTAGCTTGTAAGAAACTTGTTTGAGGATGTATTTTTTGAGCAGCAGCAACATCTGGATAAACCTTTTTATTAAAAACAAAAGGAGCAATCGGAATACTCAAATATTGCACGTCACTAGGTTGCATTTCATCAATGACCGCAAAATACAAGGTCTTACAACCACCAATACGCAACCAAAAAAATAAATCATTGAGATAGGAAATGGGTAAATTATCAGGGGCTTGCAGCCGTACAGCTGCTGATAGTAGGCGCCGCTCAGGAGTGTGTGTACGTTTGTGATCAGCTAATAATTGAGTGATATTTTCTTGAGAAAAAGCAAGTAGACCATCTGGACTTTGCAATTGAACTTGCTCTTGTTCATAACTGAGACGCAAAATAGGAGCGCTGCCATTTTCTGCTTGGTAAAGGTACTGGGATTGAACGCGTGGCAGGTTGATATCTTGTGCACCAACCAATAAAGGGAAGCACAACCCTATCAAGAGCCACGTCTGTGTAAACAAAGACGTCATAATAATAATGGTTAAGTTTGTAAGGCATGGGATAGGGGAGGGTATAAGATACTAAATTATAATAAAATTTAGTTTAGAAAAAATAGTGCCAGCTCTATAAGTTAGGTGCATGAAGCTCCATTAGACGTTTTTTGAGACTATAAACGGCTTTGGTGGCATAAATATTAGAAGCGTTAACAAAGATAACAATTGCCATATCCTTTTCTTTAAGAATGCTAGTATGGGTGTAAAAGGTACCTGCGCTGCCGTCATGGGTGCTAATGTGGACACCATTCTTTAGTAAACGAGTCCAGCCCATCGCATAGTTTTCTCTACCATAGTGTAAATATTCATAGGTGGTACTTTGGAGAAGATTGTCCTTGCCCTGTACCCCTTTTAGATGGGCAGATACAAACTTGGAGTAGGCGCCAATCGATAAACTCAAATCACCAGAAGGCGCTAAAATTTTGGGCATAGGAAACATATTTCTAGCGGTCACAGGGCGTAGATTAGAATCCAAGGGATGAATAGAATGGTGCCCAAACGGCTGTTCTGGATCGGCATCGGTTGGCCATCCAAATACGCCTTTGATGCCTAGTGGTTCTAAGACATCGGCCTCTATAGCCAACTCCCAACTACTTTTGCTGATTTCTTCTAACATCGCAGTTGCTACAGAATAGCCTGCATTAGAATAGGTATAGCCATCTTGAGCGCCAATTTTTGCAGGATTTTGGCGCAAGAGCCATTTGGCAAAAGAGCGCCTTTGTTCTCTAGGGTTGCCTGAAAAACGTGGGATTTGCGAAATTTCTTGGGCGCCAGTGAAGGGCTTGATATAAGCGCGGTGACACAAAAGATCCGATAAAGTGATTTGGTGATAGGTTTTAAAGGCATCATCTTTCCAGTGTGGAAATACCTCTAAAACCTTAGTGTCCCAAGTGATTAAGCCTGCTTCTACTAGAGCCCCTGCCCAATGGGCGGTCAATGCTTTGGTGGTAGAGCCCAAATGAAAGCGGTCTTCTATTTGTACGGAAACACGACCACCTAGTCGGCGTTCTCCTGAAACGGCTAACTCTACCTGATCTGCCTTTATCAAGGCAACAGCCATAGCAGGCATCTTGTACTGCATTCTTACTTTGTCTAAAAGTTGTTGTAAATCGCTGAGCTCATCAATGGATTTATTGGAAAGGTTCTTAGTCCCCTGACAGGCATAAAGCACAAATAGAATAAAACAAAGGAGTAATGGGCGCATATAGAATAGGGTTAGTTAGGAGAGTTGATAGCTGTTTTTTCTAATAATATTTTTTCAAAAAAGCACCCTCTAAGATAGCAAATTATAAGCTGTTTTTTGTGACCTAAACAAAAGTTTTTCTTGATAAGCCTAGGCTTGAGGTAGAACTATTTTATCAAAAAAAATGACTCTGTAAGGATTGTTCCAATATGACTTCATATTGCTTGAATTTGATCCAAGTATACTCGAATATCAATGGATTAATTTGTTCTGTAGTAAGCAATATATTTTTGTCTTAGGTCATCCAACTTCGTTAGCAGTAACGAAATAGAATAACAATCAATTCAACACAAGAAATGAAAATAAAAAAACAAGCTTTATTGTTATTGTTTATTTTAGTCTTTATTAATGGCAGTTTTGCTCAGCAAATAGAGGGCAACTACCTTGTGAGTCTGTGCCTAAGTAAGGTCTTACTATAAATAGAAGGATAAAATAGGCTAGGACAGAAAGAACGATTTCCATACAAAAAGCTAGCTCCCAATACAACGATTAAGAAGGTAAGGGCGTCTACTTTATAAATTCTAGGCTTTAAAACTAAAACTTGTGAAGTACGTCCTTTTTTTTATTGTCAGTTGTCTATTCTTTTTTTCTTGTCAAGAGCAAGAAGTGGCAGACCCCATTCTTCCTTTTGAGAAGAACTATGGGAGTGCTCTGCTCGATTATGCTACAGCGGCTACAAATATAGGGGAAGATCTCTATGTAGTTGGAACATCGAAAGGTTTGCAAGGCAGTACAGGTGGGCTTTTGTTATTAAAAGTTGATGCCGTTTCAGGGAATTTGCTGTTCGAGAAATCCTATGGAGGAACCATTCAAGAGCAAGGATTTAATATCATTAATACACAAGATGGAAACCTACTCCTATTAGGTTTGACGGAAGTTGCTACGAATACTTCTGGTACCCAAGTGGATATCTTTTTGGTCAAAGTAACTCCTGATGGCGATACCTTATGGACCAAAACTTATGGAGCCCCTGAAAGTTTTGATATAGCAAGAGGGCTACAAGAAACCGATAATGGAGATATTTTAATAGTAGGCCCTACAGGAAATGGTTCTGTCACTAATATTCGCGTATTTCGCCTAGATGCGCAAGGAAAAGTGCTGTGGGAGAAGATCTACAACAGTCCTTATAATGAGAATGGAATAGACATAGCGGTTATTGGAAATGATACTTATTTTTTACTAGGGCGCCGACAAGATGGAGACGATGATTTTTTATTATTAAAAATAGATGGCCAAGGCAACTTATTGGATACTCAAACCTATGGTACACCTTATTATGAAGAAGCGCACAGCATTTATAAAACAAAGGATGGCGATTTCTTGTTGTGTGGCCACTCTTCTGGTAGGGATCCCTTGCATAATTTATACCTCCTCAAAGTTGATGCAACAGGAACAGTGTTGCTAGAGAAACATTATGGAGGTACTGCGCATGATGGTGGAACGGATGCGATCGAATTATCGAATGGGGACTTAGTATTGGTTGGGGAGACCGACAGTTATGGCAATGGAAGTAAGGGCGCTTTTTTTATTCGTACGGATGAGAAGGGAGAAGTGTTGGAAGAAAATAGTTATGGAGGCGACCTTTCTGATAAATTTTCTGCGGTATGGAGCACGAATGGCGCTTATTATATGGTTGGCGAGAGTCAATCTGTAACCACTAGTGGGGACGCGGATGTTTATGTGGTAAAGAAGGTAGAGTAAAGAAAAAAGAACCGTTAGAAGGCTTGGTCTAACATAGAATTAATAAACCCTAGCTAGAGTACTCTTTCTAGTAAAAAAAGGATACTTTTACGGGCATTGGTTTGTAAGCTAATAGGGGCGATCCATCGACGCAACCTAACTTTTTCAACTCATTGCACCACATCATGGCAAAGTATATTTTTGTAACAGGAGGAGTTAGTTCTTCTCTTGGAAAAGGAATTATTGCGGCCTCTACGGCCAAATTATTGCAAGCACGCGGCTTCTCTGTTACCATCCAAAAATTTGATCCCTACATCAATGTTGATCCTGGGACACTAAATCCTTACGAGCACGGAGAGTGTTTTGTAACCGATGATGGTGCCGAAACGGATTTGGATCTCGGACACTATGAACGCTTCTTAAATATCCCTACTTCTCAGGCCAACAATGTCACAACAGGGCGGATTTACCAAACCGTGATCAATCGCGAACGTGAAGGGGCTTATCTAGGCAAAACAGTTCAAATTATCCCACATATTACGGATGAAATTAAGCGCAGAATGCAGCTGATTTCTAATACAGGGGAGTATGATATTGTGATTACAGAAATAGGAGGAACCGTAGGAGATATTGAATCCTTACCTTATGTAGAAGCGATTCGACAAATGCGTTGGGAATTGGGAGTAGATAATTGTCTGACGATTCACCTAACATTGGTGCCTTATTTGAATGCGGCGGGGGAGCTAAAGACCAAGCCAACACAGCATTCGGTAAAAGAATTGTTGAGCGCAGGGGTACAGCCAGATATTTTGGTTTGTCGTACCGAACACCCTTTGAGCTCTAATATTCGTCGTAAGTTGTCGTTGTTTTGTAATCTAGGCTCTCAGTCTGTGATTGAGGCAAGAGATGCGGACAGTATTTATGATGTGCCGATTCTAATGCTCAAAGAAAAATTGGACATCACGGTTATCTCTAAATTACGTTTAGTCGATCGACGAGAGCCAGACTTGACCAAATGGAAAAACTTCCTAGGACATCTCAAAAATCCAGTACAGGAAATCCGAGTAGGCTTGATTGGTAAATACATCGAACTACAAGATGCGTATAAATCGATCTTAGAATCTTTTGTTCATGCAGGGGTTGCCAATGAGTGTAAAGTAGAGGTAGTATCTATTAGCTCTGATACGCTCACTGAAAACAATATCGCAAGTAAATTAGAAGAACTAGATGGAATTTTAGTGGCGCCAGGTTTTGGAGAACGAGGCGTAGAAGGCAAAATTGAAGCCATCCGATATGCTAGAGAAAACAACCTACCTTTCTTTGGGATTTGTTTGGGAATGCAGTGTGCTGTCGTCGAATTTGCGCGCAATGTTTTGGGACTTAAAGGCGCTTCTTCAACAGAGATGAAGGAAAATACGAAGCACCCTGTTATCAACTTGATGGCAGATCAAAAACAAGTGAACCAAAAAGGAGGCACTATGCGTCTTGGAGCATATCCTTGTGATTTGGTTAGTGATTCTAAAGTAAAAGAAATCTATGGTCAAGCGCACATTCACGAGCGCCATCGCCATCGTTATGAATTTAATAATGAATACCTAGAGAAGTTCCAAGAAGCAGGTTTGATGCCAACAGGAATTAACCCTAAAAGTAACTTGGTAGAAGTAGTAGAAATCCCAGACCATCAATGGTTTGTTGGGGTACAATTTCACCCAGAATATAAAAGTACAGTAGAAAACCCACATCCTTTATTTGTGGATTTTGTGAAGCATTGTATGAAGTAAGGCGATTTCGTAGGGCGCATGGCGTCCTACGAAATTATTTTTTGTAACAGCAGCCCAATAACCAATCCCAAGTTGCTTGAATGCCTTCCTCTAAACTCGTTGAAGGCGACCAGTCCAAGACCGCTTGTACCCGCTCAATAGACAAAATATTGACAGGAACATCAAAAGCACGTCCTTCTAAATACTGTACACTAGTTTGTTGCTGGCTAACCCTTTGACAGGCGGTTAGAATCTCATTCAAGGAATAGCCTTGCCCAGAACCCACATTAAAAATCTTGATCTCTCCTTGATAGGTTAAGCTTTGAACAATTAATTGGGCGACATCCGCCACATAGATGTAATCACGTACCACGCTGCCATCTCCCCAAATTTCAATCGCTTGCTGTTGTTGGATTTTTTGCAGCCAAATGCCAATAACTCCTTGGTTTTTGGTCAAATTCTGACGAGGTCCATAAGCATTTGCAATTCTGAAAATGCTATAATCAAGGCCTCGATTGTTATAGTAAAAATGCAAGTAGCGCTCAAACGACAATTTAGACGTGCCATAAGCTGAAATAGGATGCAAAGGATGCGCCTCATCTACAGGGACATATTGAGGGATACCATATAGAGCGCCGCCAGTAGAAATAAAAAGTACTTTTTTAACATTTACAGTGACAGCCGCTTCTAATAAATGCAAGCCCCCAATCAAATTACTTTGGGCATCGTAAATGGGATTTTCTGTTGCGGTTTTGGGAACAGTTGTCCAAGCGACATGAATTAAGTATTCAACACCCTGGAGATGTTTTTCCATCAATTGCTGGTCCCCAAAATCACCCCTTAATAACTGTAAACGTTCTTGATAAGGCTTAATATTGGGATGAATACTAGAGTTAGAGGTCAATACACGCAATTGGTGGCCTTGTTCTAATAAAGCTTCTACTATATGAGAACCAATAAAACCAGTGCCGCCTGTAAGGAAAATTGTTGCCATAAGAATACTTAGGATGAAGTAGAAGAATAAACTTCCTCAAAAACCGTCGATAAAACATCCACAGAATTTTGAAGGCCTCGATGACGAATCGCTGCCGCTCGGCAACGTGCTTGCAAGCTTTTTTGTTCTTCTTGCATTAGCGAGCGTAAGGTACGCAAAGGAATGCAAATATCATCTTGCGTTAAGCTGTCAAAAACTACGCCTACCGCTTCTTCTTCTGCCATGTCATCATCATCAGCAATACCTCTATTGAGCAAAATAGGCAAACCACAAGCCAAGTAATTTCCAATTTTTACAGGGGTTCTATACCGTTGAGAATCCAAAGGAGGAATCGCTACCATGCCCATATCACAAGCAGAAATATAGCCTTCTATCTCTGCATAAGGGATTTTATTGAGAACAACAAAATCGCTGGCTTGCAGGCCTGCGGCTAAATAGGCTTGTTCTACTTCTTCAGAAGGCGTTGGAGAGATGGTGAAGAAAAACAAGGTAGGTTCTTCGTCCAATAAGCGTTTGCAAAATTGGGCCACCTCTGTGGCCGAATAATAAATGCCTCCAAACTTACCCAAGTATAAAACGGCGTAGCGATCCTCTGGTACGCCATTTTCTTGACGAATACGAGCGCGTTCTGTCGCTGAAAAACTAAATTTATCAGTATCTACAGAAATAGGAACCCGAGAAACCTTGGCGGTAGAATTCCACTTTTTTAGGAGTTGGACGGTATGTTTAGTAGGAGCAGTGACATAATTGGCCTTAGTGGCTTGCCAAACCTCTACTTGATTTAATACTTTGTATTTGAGCGCTTTTTCTGACCAGATTCCAAACTCTTTCATATACAAACTGTGCGGCTCAAAACAGAACACTAAAAGTTTTAGGCGCAAGACTCGACTAATGAGAAAAGCATAACCGCCTGCAATGGCTAAAAAACCAACAATGAGTTGGACTTTTTCCCTTCGTTTAATGCCCCATAACTTAAAAAAGAGGCGTATAAAATTCCAGAGTTTTTTGAAGAGAATGAATTTTCCTCCTCGGTAGGGAAGGGGGTGCCATAAGATGTTTTGCTGGGCTAGTTTTGTTTGTAGTTGCTCTTGTTCTGTTTTAGAAAGGGCATAGGCAGCTTGTTCTTCTGTGATAACATGATAACGAAAGGCTTGTTTGGATTGGCGTTGGTGTTCCAATAAATATTGATACATCAATCCATTAAACAAGGGATCGTGAAAGCTGTGAGAAGCGCAAATAAGAACAGCAGGCAAAGCAGTGGCAGCCATAAGAGAATGTTAGCAAGCTAAAAAAGATCTAGGAAAATAATTTTTGACGCAAGTGGCTCCACGCGGTGGAGGGATGCGTGCGCATGGCTTTAAGCAAGTAATGTAAGCCTTTTTTCTTGTTTTGCCCATCGCCCCACCAAGAGGCTCCTAGAATCCAGTACATAGTCGCAAAACATTGGTTTCTAAACGCCTTAGATTTGAATAAATTGTTTTCCTCTGCGCGCTGATAAGCTAATAAAGCGTCTTTTTCCATCACTCCAATATTGCTATGCATATTATTATCATGGACCCTATAATGCCAAGTGACGGCAGGTACACGGCCAATTTTGTACACCTTCGCTACTCGAAAAAAGAACTCTTGGTCTGCTGCATTGGATAAGTGGGGATCAAAACCACCCACTTTAGTCACAACTTCTCGTTGGACTAGAATACTACTAGGTGTGGGAACGCAAGTCCCCTTCCAAGCCAATAAATCGTCTAAGATATAACCTGCCTTGCCCGATTTGGTCTCTCCTGTTAGGGCAGAATGACTGTCAATAACAGCTAAATCAGAGTGTACCAACCCTAGTTCCTTATCTTGTGCAAATAAGGCTAGTTTTTTTTCTAAATTTTGAGACAACCACACATCATCGGCATCTAGAAAAGCAATAAATTCCCCTTTGCTGTGGCTAAAACCATTATTGCGAGCAACAGAAACACCACTGTTGGGCTGTTGGATGTATTGCACACGTTTATCGGCCTCTACAAAAGGCCAGATAAGATCACTTTGATGATCGGGCGAACCATCATCCACAACAATTAATTCTAGGTTTTGATAGGTCTGTTGTAAGACACTATTAATCGTCTCCTCAATATAATTGGCCGCTTTGTAGGCAGGGATAATAATGGAAACCAATGGCGAGTACATATTAGTCAAGTTCGTGCAAGATTTGATGGATTAAAAAGGGATAACTAACCTTCTCAAAAAAGGAATGGAGATACGGCGTATCAATTGGAATGTTGCCATCAATAGCTGCCTGTATCTGCTCTAAAAAATGTTCTTTATTATCACTTTTTATCAAGCCTTTTCCTAGTAAGTGTTCTAGATCAGTGGCAATAGAAGTGATACTTACCTTTCCTTGTGCTAAATAATTTAACACCTTTAAGGGCGTTCCCTTTAAGGATTCTATATTAAAGTCATAAGGAACAATGCACACACTGGCTTGATGGACATAATATTTGAGTACCGTAGCTTTTTGCGCACCTTCTACAACAACATTTTCTAATGTTTTTAAGCTGTCAAACTGCTGTTGTTTAATAGGAATAGTGAGTTTGTTGGGGCCTACAAGAACCAATTTACGTTCAGGGAACTGTTTAGCAATTGCTAAAAGGAGTTCTATGTTATAATGGTCATTAATGGTACCAATTTTTAAAATAGCACCCTCGAATTGGGTATAGGCTTCATTAATCGTTGGATCAATATGAAACTCATCGCTACTAATTCCATGTGGAATGTATACGACCTTTTTTTTGCTGAATTGCTGGTAGTGTGGCAAATATCGTTTTAGAACGGTTACTACTATATCTGCTTTTTGCGCTAGAATTGAATCAGAGAAAATATGATCAAAAGGGTCCGTGATGTGGTAGATTTCTTGAGTACGTTGTTTAGCCTGTCCATTAGGGAGGTGAGCAAAGCGAAACGGATCAAATTTCCACCAAAGTATAGGCAAGGTGGAAGGCGGAAGAGCCTTGTAAATCCTAGTCGTATTGAAGTAGTCATTCACTTTTAAAGTGAAGTTTTTAGCAAGGCGCAAGGGGAGGATATTATTATAATCTATGACCTGTAAATTGTCGTTGATAACGCGGGAGTGAATGCGATGGTTGATCAAGTGGCGAAAAGACCAACTGGTTGGCGCATTTAAAAAATAGACTTCATGCCCTAGTTTAGCCAATTCATTAGCATAGTGCTGTTTAGAAAACCACACCTTTCCCCAAGGCTCATTGGAGGTAATGAATATTCTGTACTTTTTTTTACTAGTCATACTTTATTTTAATAAAGCTTTCAAACTGTCTTTTAAAAACATTTTTCGCAAAGCGGGTTTAAAACCCTGAAAGGAGGGCGTAGAGGTGATGAGTTGTTGATATTGTTGGTATATTTTCTTAAAATTCTTAGTAGAAAAACTCAATCGATAAGAATGCAAGGTAGTGAAACGAAGGAGTACGGCTGTTATTTGTTCTTCTGACAATTGCTGTTGGAAATAATAATAACATTTATACACTTCATCTAATAAACCTACTTTGTTGTAGCCCCAGTCCTTCTCATTAAAAGCGTTCACCCGCGTTTTGTATTGCGGGTTATAGATACCACGATGTTTATACAGAGAATAAGCTGTGAAGTAGAGGAATAAGTATGGATTTCTATAATTGGGTTGTTCTAGATAGGTGCTTAACAAACCTTCTCTACGGCACAAAATACCTGACATTTGGTGTCCCCAATGGGACCAAGCTAATAAGGCATCAAAACCTGCTTCTTTGACGGCTTCAGGGGCGCTGCCACGCACATCCTTGCTGCTTCCATCTTGAAAAATGGATAAAATACCAGGAATAATACACCCTAAATCATCGTATTGCTGGATAGATTGATAACAGTAGTTTAAATAGCCTTCTGCTAAAAAATCATCATCTCCTAAGAACAATACAAAAGGACTACTAGCCTGCTCTAAGACCGCTACGGCATTGCGTTCTAAGCCTATGTTTTCTTTATTTCTATGATAATGTACCTGTAAGTTGGTTGGTTTTTGAGCGCAATAATCTTGCACCAAATGAGCGGTATCATCAGGCGAGCAATTATCAGAAATGACAATTTGCACCACTTCCCACAAATTGTTTGTTGCAATTTGAGCTTCCAACTCTTTTAAATTAGCCAATACATCGGCCCCTCTATTATAGGTGGGTATAAGAACATCAATCAACATAAGCAAGTCTAAAAACTAGTCAATGAAAAGACAAATAAGGGGAAGGAAAAGGGGTTACCAAGGTGCCCAAGCAGCATCTTTCTCTGATACATCAGGGGTGTTTGTTTGCCAATCTAAGGCAAAGGCAGGATCATTCCAACAAATGCCCCGTTCGGCAGCTGGGTGGTAGACATTATCAGAAAAATAAAGCACCTCTGTTGCTGGACTCAAGGTCAAATAACCTGTTGCAAATCCCCGAGGAACTAAGACTCCAATATCTGGCTGATCCAACACAATGGTGGCGGCTAAATCTGAGGCAGCAACGCCTGTTCTAATATCTACAACGCCCAATTGTATGCTCCCTTTGAGTACTCTAAAGAACTTTGCTTCTGCCCATGTTCCTGTTTGATAATGCAAGCCGCGTAAAATATGTGCTTGCTTGTTTTGAACAAAATTCACTTGCTGAATCGAATAGTTATTGAGCAGTGGATCTTGTTGGTTAAACAGTTTGACAAAACCTCCTCGATTGTCCACAAAAGCAGGGCTTTTGATGACTTGTACCGTAGAAAGCAGGGTATTAATGACATTCATAGTGGGCATTAGATTAATGGAAAATAGCCAATTGTTAGGGGCAAAAGTAAGATAATTTTATGGCCTTGCCCTATTCCTCTATCAAATATTTATAGTTGAGAAGGGAGCAAGGATTGTCTGAAAAAATGATAAGAGCAATTGAAGACAAGAAAGGCTCCCAAAGTTTTAATCGTTTAGAAAGTTTGATCACACTTGTTTAAGAAGGGGGTAACAGTAGTACAGATGGGCGTACTTCTTTGGTAGAATAGAATTTTTTATAACAAAGCAATACTTAAAAGAACCGCTTAAGCGAGGTAAGTTTTTGATGAAATATTAGAAAATACTCCACTCGAAACAAGCTCTTTTTTAGCACATTAAACTTTGTTAGGAGCGTAATGATCCAAATATTCTTGAATCCCTTGTTCTAAGTTGATTTGAGGCTCAAATGTTAAACCCGTTGGTTGTTGGCTGACATCTAGCGCCAAATATTGCATGTTAACATCGCGTTTGTCTAATGCGCCAAATTGCACCTGTGGGCGTTGGCCCAAGCGCTGTTCCACAGCTGTTAATACTTGTTCAATAACGGTTCTCACCGTATATACTTCAGGTGCTGTCAAATTAAAAACGCCAGTTTGTGACTGTTGCACGGTTGTGATTAAGAAGTGGGCAATGTCCTCAATGTGGGTATACTGTCGTTGCTGCACGCCTGCTGTAAATTCTAAATCCTCTCCTTTAAAACTACTTTGTACAATATAAGGAATTAGGCGCTTGGAATTTTCTTGGGCACCATAAATATTGGTTAAGATAAAATGTTGCCAAGTATAGGGGAGTGGATTTGCCGTAGGCAAGAGTTTGCTGTCGGCAAAACGAGTCAACAGGTTCTTAGCTTGACAATAAGCATTGGGGAGCGGGTTTCTGTGGCTGGCTAGTGCCGCAGTGGTATAAGCTAGTTTCTCTGGCTGGTCGCCAATTTCAAAATAAGAACCAAAGGTGACTAACTTTCCTTGATAATTAGCGGCTTCTAAGGCGACGGCCAATTGAATGGGCTCAAAAGCATTGAGGCCATAAATGCGTTGTTGGTCATCACTGTGCTTGGGTTGAATGCCTGCTCCCGCACAAAAATAGATCACCGTGTATTCTAACAAAGTAGCAATGTCCAAAGGAGTATTAGGGTAGGCATACTCGATCCATTGATTAGGTGTTTCTACGACTAGTTCTTGGCGACTGTAACAATGAAAAGTAGGAGGTGTATCTACTGTGTTCCATTTTTTGAAGAGGGCTTGCGCTAAAAAAGAAGTAGCGCCAATAATAGCAATCGTCATGGTACCAATGTTTTATTTAAGGAGTAAGAAGCTTTCTTAAAAGTGTCAAGAGTGCTGTAAGGTGCTGTTTTTTGTGCTAGATGTGAAAAAATGTCTGGATTTTTTTTGCAAATTTTAGAACATCAAAAACAGAATGGTACTTTTGTATCAAGCTATTGTTTGTGTGGGCCCTAATTTTGGTGCTGGCACCAATTTATTAAACTAATAAAGAAGAATGATGTACGAGGCACTACTCCAGAAAGAAACTAAATTGGCTGTTATTGGATTGGGCTATGTAGGTTTACCTATTGCGCTGGCTTTTGCCAAAAAACTGGCCGTAGTGGGCTTTGATATCAATGCGGAGCGGGTTGCTCAAATGCAACAAAATATTGATCCTTCTCAGGAACTAGAAGCGAGTGCGTTTGAAAACAGCGATATTGAGTTTACGGCTACTTTAGATGATCTAAAGCAAGCCAGTTTCTATGTGGTGGCGGTTCCTACTCCTATTGATGCTTCTCGTACACCCAATCTAAAACCGTTGCTATCCGCTACTCGAACCGTTGCTAAAGTTTTAAAAAAAGGAGATTGTGTGGTCTTTGAATCAACAGTCTATCCCAGTTGCACGGAGGAAGATTGCTTGCCAATTTTAGAAGAACTATCGGGTTTAAAACTGCACGAAGATTTCAGTATTGGTTATTCACCAGAGCGTATCAATCCAGGAGATAAGGAACGCACAATTGAAAAAATCATCAAAGTTGTGTCAGGAAGCGATGCTTCTTCTTTAGAGTTGGTTGCGAAGGTGTACGAATTGATTATTGAAGCGGGGGTCTACCGCGCTAGCAGTATTCAAGTAGCAGAAGCGGCCAAAGTGATTGAAAACACCCAACGTGATCTCAATATTGCGTTGATGAATGAGTTGTCGATCATTTTTGATAAAATGAATATTTCTACTTCAGAAGTCCTCAAAGCCGCAGGTACTAAGTGGAACTTTCTCAATTTCTACCCTGGTTTAGTTGGAGGACATTGTATCGGTGTTGATCCTTATTATTTGACATTCAAAGCACAACAATTGGGTTACAATCCACAAGTTATTTTGAGTGGTCGCCGTATCAATGACGGTATGTCTAGTCATGTAGCGACGCGTTTGGTACAATTGATGTTGCAAGAAAATAAACCAGTGAAGGGCGCACGTGTGTTGGTTCAAGGAATTACTTTCAAAGAAAATGTATCCGATATTCGCAATTCTAAAGTGGCGGATTTGGTACATGCACTTAAAGATTTTTTGATTGAAGTAGAAGTGGTTGATCCTCATGCTTCTTCTTCTCAAGTAGAAGAAGAATATGGCTTTGGTTTGGTGGAAGCACCAACAGGGCAGTATGAGGCAATTATTGTAGCCGTAGCGCATGAAGAATACAAAGCCTTAACCATAACCCATTTCAAGGAATTGAGTCAAGGCCGTTTGATTTTGGTTGATCTCAAAAATCTATACGCTTCTCAAGAGGCGGAAGATTGCACGCTCTGGAGCCTCTAACTCCCCTGTATAGAATCGCTTAGTTAGCACTCTTTTTTTATCTTTGTTACTAATAATAAAGAAAGGCCTTGTTATACCCCCCTACAAGGCGATAATTTTATGCGCTCTTTTCGAGCGTTTTAGGACTAGCAGACGTTTATAGTAGTGTGTCGTGTTCTTTGTTTGATAACCCCTTATTTGTATTACTCTATCCACCTCTTGTGTATGAAAAATTTTATTGGTCTACTCGTTTGTTTTTGGTTGGGAATAGGAAGTTTATTGGCGCAACCTGTGGTTAATTTAGGGCCAGATACGACGGTCTGTGCTACTGCTTTTACCTTGCAAGCTGGTAATACTGGTGCTGCCTTTTTGTGGAATACAGGTGCGACTACGGGCGCACTTACAGCGACCAGTTCTGGTATTTATTGGGTAGAAGTGACCGACGGAACTGGGACGACTCGTGATAGTATTATGCTGCTTTTGAATACTCCCCCTGTTCTTTCTTATTTACCCGCTGATACAGGGCTTTGTCAAGGCATACAGCAATTATCAGTACAGGCAGGAACTAGCATTGTGCAGTGGTTGGATAGTTCTAATCAAGTGATTGCTGTTGGAGGTACCTTAAACTATTTGGTCGCAGACACTACTTTGTTGTGGTACCAAGCAAGCGATTTTACCTTGTTGCCCACCACTTTTGGCCGTTCATTGAGCAGCGCTGGTTCTGGGTTTGCGGCGGCAGTTCCGCGAGGGGTCGTTTTTAATGTGAATGAGTACATTCGATTGAACAGTGTACGAATGGAGGTAGATAATGGACCTTTTGCCGCTGATATAGAAATTAGAGATAATCAAAACACCCTTTTATATAGCATTCCTATTGCTTTTCCTAATGCTGGGCAGTATACGGCTGTGTTAGAGGTGGACTTACCCGCAGGAACAAACTATCAAATGAGTTTGGCGAATATTTCAGGCGGTCGTGCACGTTTTAATAGTGGAATTAACAATTGGGGGGCATTGGGTGTTCCTGCCGTTGACTTAGTCGCTGGCGTCCAGTTCGCTAGTGTTTACGCTTATTTTTATGATTGGCAAGTGTCTGTATTGGATGCTTCTTGTCGTTCTGACCTCGATTCTATTCTTATTAATAGTTTAGCAACGCCAATTGTTGCTTTAGGTAATGATACGACTTTATGTGGAGATAGCTTGTTGTTGGATGTATTTAATACGGGAGCGAATTATACTTGGAATACAGGAGCAACTAGTAGTAGTATTTTTGCCGCTAGTACTGGTTGGTATAGTGTAACAGCTAGTCAAGGAGGCTTATGTGAGGTAACTGATTCTATTTTAATAACAGTTTTACAACCCCCTACTTTTGTTAATACACCTAGCGATCAAGATGCTTGTCAAGGCCCTTTGGTTTTAACAGCCCAAGTGAATACAGGAATTGTACAATGGTTGGATAGTACAGGGCAAATATTGGCTCTGGGTGATACCTTGAATTATACGGTTACGGATACGGCTAGAGTTTGGTACCAGGCCAGTTATTTTAATCCTTTGCCAACGACTTTTGGAGAATCATTGAGTAGTACTGGTTCTGGATTTACGGCGGCAGTCCCGCGAGGGGTCGTTTTTAATGTGAATGAGTACATTCGATTGAACAGTGTGCGAATGGAAGTAGACAATGGACCTTTTGCTGCTGATATAGAAATTAGAGATAATCAAAATACCCTTTTATACAGCATTCCTATTGCCTTTCCTAGCGCAGGGCAATATACGGCTACCTTGGAAGTGGACTTACCTATTGGAACAAATTATGAAATGACCTTAGCCAATGTTTCAGGCGGTCGTGCACGTTTTAATAGCGGGGTTAACAATTGGGGGACGTTGAGTGTTCCTGCCGTTGATTTAGTAGCGGGGGTACAATTCGCTTCTGTTTATGCGTACTTCTATGATTGGCAGATCTCTTTGATTGATGCTTCTTGTCGTTCTAATCTCGATTCTATTCTTATTAATAGTCTAGCAACACCACAGGTTGATTTAGGGCCAGATACCACCTTGTGCGGAAGTAGCATTCTATTGGATGCTTCTAATATAGGGGCAAGTTACCAATGGAGTACAGGGGTAAATAGCAATGCTATTTTTGCGAGCAGTACAGGGCTTTATAGTGTTACGGTGACACAAGCAGGGCTTTGCAGTTTTTCTGATTCTGTTGATATTGTAGTATTACAACAACCCAATTTTATCAATACACCAAGTGATCAAGATGCCTGTCAGGGGGATTTAACTTTAGTGGCAACGGCTGATGCAGGCATTATTCAGTGGTTAGATAGTACTGGACAAACCTTGGCCTTGGGCGATACCTTCATGTATACGGTGGTGGATACCACCAGAATCTGGTATCAAGCCAGTTATTTGTTGCCTTTGGACGATACAATCGGTTTGTCCTTGAATGATGCAGGAACAGGCTTCACCGCTGCGGTACCAAGAGGGATTATTTTTAATGTGAATGAATACATCCGCCTCAATAGTGTGCGTTTAGAAGTAGATAATGGACCTTTTGCCGCTGATATAGAGTTGAGAGATGGGCAAGGGCAGCTCTTATATCGAGTACCTGTTGCGTTTCCAAGTGCAGGGCAGTATACGGTGCCTGTGAATATGGACATTCCTCCTGGGATGGGCGATAGTTTGTTTTTAACGAATATAACCGGTGGACAAGCGCGTTTTAATTCAGGGGTTACGAACTGGAATATGTTAGGAGCAACGCCTTATGTTGAGTTGGTGCGTGGAATTGGATTTACTAATGTTTATGCTTATTTCTATGATTGGCAGATTTCCTTGATTGATGCTTCTTGTAGTGCAGACTTGGACTCTATTCTTATTAATAGTTTAACGACTCCTACGGTTAATCTAGGGCGGGATACTTCTTTGTGTAGTGATAGTTTACAATTAGATGCGTTTAATGCAGGTGGTGCTTATATATGGAGTACAGGAGCAAATAGCAGTAGTATTTTTGCTAATACCAGTGCTCTTTATAAAGTAACGGTTACACAAAATGGCCTTTGTCCAACTACGGACTCTATCCAAGTAACGGTGGTTACCCAACCACAATTAATAATTCGCCCGATTGATCAAAGTGCTTGTCGAGAGACGATACCTTTGATTGCCCAATCAGATTTTGGAGTGATTCAATGGATCGATAGCAGTCAGCAGGTCTTTGCTATAGGAGACACTTTGTTGTATGCATTAGAAGATACGACCTTGTTGCGTTATCGTGCGGGGTATTTTAATGCCTTAGATCGTACTATTGGCTTGTCCTTGAATGATGCAGGAACAGGCTTCACCGCTGCAGTGCCAAGAGGAATTATCTTTAATGTGCATGAATACATTCGCTTGAATAGCGTTCGTATGGAAGTGGATAATGGACCATTTACTGCGGATATAGAATTGAGAGATGGACAAGGGCAACTCTTATATCGAGTACCTGTTGCGTTTCCGAGTGCAGGGCAGTATACGGTGTCTATCAATAGGAGTATTCCTCCTGGAGTGGAGTATAATTTATCCTTAACAAATATAACAGGCGGTCAGGCACGCTTTAATTCTGGTGTTAATAACTGGAGTGCTTTAGGTGCTGCTCCTTATATAGAGTTGTTGCGTGGAATTAGTTTTAATAACATTTATGCTTATTTCTACGATTTAGATGTTGCTGTTTTGAGTGCTTTTTGCACTTCAGAAATGGATTCAGTTTTATTAACCGTCTTGCCTACTCCTGAAATTAATCTTCCAGCCGATACCTTAATTTGTAATGATTCCTTGTTACTAGATGTAGCGTTTCCAAATGCTACTTATAGTTGGACACCAACGAATACTACTAACAGTCAATTATTGATTACGCAAGAAGGAACGTATAAAATTACCAGCAGTGTTGGGAGTTGTAGTGTCTCTGATTCTATTGATGTTTATTTAACTACAATTCCAACTCCTACTGTTTTATCAACGGATACCACCACTTGTGTAGCAACCATAGAAAGAAGAGCGGCAGGGGCAGACATTATCAAATGGTATGATGCGTCTACGAATGGACAATTGTTGGGTGTAGGGGATGTTTTCCAATATTTAGCCCAAGCAACCGATACGCTTTGGATGACAGGACAAGATTTCTCAAATAAGTTATATACACAAGGCTTGACCGATACTTTTGTGTCTGCCCAATCGACGTATCGTTTCCCAAATCAAGTACGTGGGTTGTTATTTGATGCGCACGAAGATGTTTTATTGGAAGAAGTCACCATGTATATTAATAGAACTGCCTTGGTTGGAACAATTGCTTTATGGGATGCAAACGATCAGGTGGTAGACAGTCGCCCTATTGTTTTGACGAATCAGGGGGCCAATAAAATAACGCTCAACTTTAAGATTCCTAAGGGACAGGATTATAAATTACTTTTGGCGCGATACAATACCGTTGATATTTTGTCAGAGTTTCCTTTTACAGGTTTTCCTCTACAAGGTGATCAACTGACCATAAGAGAAGGAGTTCCGTTTGTTTCTGTGTATCAATACTTCTACAACTGGCAAGTTAAGACGCTTAGTTGTGCTTCTGCTCCACAGTCAAGTATAGTTACCGTTTTGCCTACTCCTGATATTGATTTTCCTACGGATACCATTGTCTGTGGTGATAGTTTGGTCTTGGATGCGAGTAGCAGTGGTGCGACGATGTTCAATTGGAGTACAGGGGCTACAACGGCTAGTATTGTTGCCGATAGTTCTATGAAGGTTTCTTTAGTGGGAAGCCTTGGTATTTGTAGTGATGAAGACAGTATTAATATTTTTGTGGTGGAGCCTCCGAGTCTTATTATTCCACCCAACGATACGATTCTTTGTGCTGGTAATGCGACCTTTAAAGCAAGTGGTAATGCTACTTATTATGCTTGGTACGACTCCCTCAATAGTGCTACACCATTTGCCTTAGGAGATTCTATTCGAATTAATTTAACAGACTCTATGGTGTTCTGGGTAGAAGGAATTGGCTTTTTGCCTCAATCGGAACCTGTTGGGGCACAGTATTCCCCGAATCTTACCACTAATATTTGGGGAGAGCCTCAGAACAGTTCTTCTCCAACACGTGGGATGGTATTTAGAGTGGAAGCACCGATCTTATTCAATACCGTTGATGTTTATGTAGATACGATTACTACAGCAACCTTAACCTTATACAAAACAGGCTTCCCTTATTATAGTCGAAACATCACGATGACCAACAATGGACGGAATATCGTAGTGGTGGATACGTTGTTAGAACCTGGAGATTATAGAATTGAATTGAGTAATAAGTCAGCAGGGCGTATTTTATTTTCGTCGCCCTTTAGTAATAGCAAGTTGCAACAACTGAATACCGCTAATATTACTTTCTTAGGCTCAACACCTGTTCCTTCACAGTATGTTTATTTTTATAATTGGAAAATATCAACGCCTTCTTGTGCAACCAATCGTTTGCCTGTTCGAGTAGATGTACCAACTTCCCCCGTGTTGACCTTGGTGGCAGATACCGCTACTTGTACCGCTAGTTCTTTGGTCCTAGATCCTATTGCGATTAATAATCCCAACTATAGCTATTTATGGACAAACAACAGCAGTGATGATACACTTCGAGTAAACAGCTCTGGTTATTACGGCGTGACCGTAACGAATAATGGACAGTGTTCTTCTATTCAAAATACCTTTGTACAATTCTTAAATACACCACAAGGAGTCAACTTATCCAACCAAACAATTTGTGCTCCAGAAACCTTAGATATAGCGGCTCCTGTCAATGATGGTATTGTTGTTTGGTATGACACGAGTGATTTGAATACGATTAGCTATTTGGGCGAACCTTATAGACAATACATTGCAGACACCAGCACGTATTGGTTGGATGTAGCGCCTAAAGCCACGACTAGAATAGGAGCACAAGCTTATAGCAATCCTAATGAGACGGCTGCTTATTTGAATTTTATTATTGCCAATACCTTTGATGTCACTACCTATAGTATCTTGGATTCTGTAGCGATTTATGTACAAGATGTTCCAACGAATGTCGGTTGGGAAATCATGGATTCTCTAGGCAATGTTTTACACCGTGGTAGTCAAACAATCACACAAGCTGAGGAGAAGGTTTTCTTAAAAATGAATGCGTTATTGCCTCCTGGAGAAAAATACCAATTGAGTTTTAATCGTATTTCTAGTGCTTTTCTAGTTGATCGTGCACCATTGAGAACACCCTCTTCTAGTGCTAATATTGCTCGCTTGACGGGGACTGTTTTTGCAGGAGTAGAGTATACAAGTTTCTTTGATTGGCATTTCAGTTATGCCTACCCCGCTTGTCATGCGCTTGCGGATAGTTTTGATATCGTGGTGCAGTTGCCCGTAGTTTTACCTGATTCGATTTATAGTTGCGACTCTGCAATAGTGGATATTAGCAACCCTAATGCCAGCAGTTATCAATGGAGTACAGGGGCCACAACAGGGCAAATCACCTTGTATCAAGCAGGAGAATATACCGTAACGGTGAGTGATGGCGCGGCTTGTACCGTGGTAGATACTATTATTTTAGGTCAACCAATTCCTGTAGGATTACCAACAATTGGAGCGGTTTGTGGAAACGAACTAGGGACCAATTATCTAGGGACAAATGCTACTTATTTATGGAATACAGGGGATACAACTCCTACTGTTATATTAACAGGCCCGAATATTTATACCGTTACCGTAACAACAGAAGGAGGCTGTACGGTAGTGGATTCTGCCTACATTGCTCAATTAGTCCCTGCTCCAATGCCTCAACTTGGTGGCAATAGAACCATTTGTTATACCGATACCTTAGATGCAGGGTTGGGGGGACAAGGCATGACTTATTTGTGGAATACAGGAGCCACAACACAGCAGTTAGTAGTGACACAGTCTGGCTTGTATAGTGTGACCGTAACACATCCATTGGGGTGTTCAGGATCGGATGCTGCCTTGATTACTTTGGACAGCTTACCTGTGGCAAACTTTACAGTAACGAAAAGTGGTTCTACCGTTTTAATGAATAATATCTCTACGAATATAGGCCCTACTACGACTTACCTTTGGTATATGGGAGATGGCACACAGTACAGTATTCCTAATCCCTTCCACAGCTATAACGATACAGGTTGTTATGATATCTTATTGGTTGTTTATGGCTCTTGTGGGAATGATAGTATCTTGCAGACCATTGGTTTGGGGCGACCAGACAGTAGTTGTACCGTTTCTATTACCCGATTGGCGAATGCAGAACTGTTCCAAGTGGTACCGAATCCAAGCAAAGGGAACTTTGAAATTTGGTTAGAACAACCATTACAAGAAGAAGGAACTGTTACGATCTACAACAGTCAAGGAGTGGTCGTAGCTACCCGTGCTTTAGAGACGATTGGTCAACACCGTCACGCCATTACCTTAGATGATTTACCAACAGGCTTATACTTCTTACATTGGCGGAGTGGTCGTTATCAACAAGTGGAACAATTACTTTTGCAACGGCCTTAATTTTAAACAACTTCGACAAGAACATTGTCCACCTCAGAAAAAAACTATGTCTTCTACCGTTAAATTTGCAGTTGTTGGAGCAGGCCATATTGGCAAACGACATGCCGCTATTATTCAAGCACAGGCGGAATCCGAATTGGTGGCTTTTTGTGATGTGCTACCTAGGGAAGAATTAGCATTAGATGCTTTTGCAGTGCCCCTTTATAATAGCTTAGAGGTACTGTTGGCCAAGGAGCCAAGCATAGAAGTAGTGTGTATTTGCACCCCTAATGGCTGGCATGCGATACAGGCAATAGAAGCGTTGGACGCAGGGAAACATGTGGTTTGTGAGAAACCAATGGGCTTAGATAAAAAATCTTGTGAGGCCGTTATTTTTAAAGCTTTGCAAGTAGATCGTCGCCTATTTTGTGTGATGCAAAATCGTTATTCTCCTCCTGCTGTTTGGCTCAAAGAAATCATGGAGCAACGCTTGCTAGGGAATATCTTTATGGTACAAATCAATTGTTACTGGAATAGAGATGATCGTTATTATTATAAGAATGGAAAAAAACACCCTTGGAAAGGGCAACTGAAATGGGATGGAGGGCCGTTATTTACGCAGTTTTCTCATTTTATAGACATGCTGTATTGGTTGTTTGGAGACATCCATAACATCCAAGCGCGCTTTCAAAATTTTGCCCACGAACATTCTACCGAATTTGAAGATACAGGCGTAGTTCATTTTGAATTGCTCCAAGGAGGTATGGGCAGCCTGAATTACTCCACCGCTGTTTCCCAACAGAACCTAGAGAGCAGTCTTACCGTTATTGGAAGTAAAGGTTCGGTTAAAGTTGGTGGGCAGTATATGAATGAAGTGTTAGAGTGTACAATAGAGGATTATGAAATGCCTACTTTGGCAGCTTCTAATCCTGCCAATCAATATGGCGCTTATCAAGGGTCAGCTGCCAATCATCATTATGTGATTCAGAATGTGGTAGATGTACTCAAAAACCGCCAACCCATTAGCACCAATGCCCTAGAAGGACTAAAAGTAGTAGAAATTATTCAGAATATTTATCAACAAAAAACATGAGTTACTTCGTTCATCCCACCGCTATTGTAGATGCTCCTTGTGAAATTGGTGCAGGAACCAAGATCTGGCATTTCTGTCACTTAATGCCCAATTGTGTTTTAGGAGTAGACTGTAATTTAGGACAGAATGTCTTTGTGGCTTCTGGCGTTCAATTGGGCAAGAATGTCAAAGTCCAAAACAATGTCTCTATTTATGCAGGGGTAATTTGTGAGCAGGATGTATTTTTGGGCCCGTCGATGGTGTTTACAAATGTTTTAAATCCACGCTCTGCGGTGCCGCGTCGCGACGAATACGAAACAACCTTGGTAGAACAAGGAGCTAGTATTGGCGCCAATGCCACGATTGTTTGTGGCAATACCATTGGTGCTTATGCTTTGGTAGGAGCAGGTTCCGTGGTGACAAAATCAGTGCTTCCTTATGCTTTAGTAGTCGGCAATCCTGCCCGACAAATAGGTTGGGTGAGTGCGTATGGACATCGCCTCACTTTTGATGCACAACAACACGCCATTTGCCCTGAGTCGGGCCAACACTACACGCTAAAAGAAGGACAGGTGCATCAAATAGCCTAGTTGTTCTCAAAAGAAACCACACATGAACATTCAAGGGAATATTTGGAAGCTCTACACCATTAAACTATCAAAATGGTTCATGGTGTACATGCCGATTGTGGTGTTGTTTATGGAGTCCAATGGCTTGAATTTAAGGGAGGTAATGACCATTAGTGGTATTTATTCTATCGCAGTTGCTATTTTTGAAGTGCCTTCTGGTTATTTTTCTGATCGATTGGGGCGTAAACGTTCTTTATTAATTGGGACAACCTTTATTTTATTACAATTCACGGTTTATAGTTTCTCCTTTAGTTTTTGGGGCTTGGCGCTGGGAGCTGTCATTGGTGGCTTGGGAGCGAGTTTTATTTCAGGGACCGATTCTGCTTTGTTGTATGATTCTCTACAAGTATTGGGGCGTGGCAAAGACTATATTAAATGGGAGGGAAGAACTTATGCGCTAGGAACGTTTTCAGAGGCAGTAGCGGCTATTATTGGTGGATCTTTAGCCTTTTATTATGGTTTGAGAAGCCCTATTTATATCCAAGTAGGCATTAGTAGTTTGGGCATTCTTGCTGCTTTTTTGTTGGTGGAACCAACCATTGCCCAAGAAGAAAAAAAGCGAAGTAATAAGGAGCAGCTACAACGTATTTTGCGCTATATTTTTGTAGAAAGCAAGCGCTTGTGTTTCTACATTGGGCTGTCTACTATTTTTGGTTTATCTTCTTTACTGCTTGCTTGGTTTGCACAACCGTATTTTAAAACCCAACAAATCCCTGAAGATCAAATTGGCTATCTTTGGGCGGCGCTCAATTGTACCGTGGCCGTCTTGGCCTTAACGGCTCATCGGACAACTAGTAAAATATCTCCAAAGCTTTTGGTCGCTTTTATTTTGGGGGGCTTTGTTCTTGGTTATGGCATATTGGGCTCTTGGGGGAGTGGAATTGTTTGGATTGGATTGAGCGCAATCTTTTTTATGTATGCTTTGCGTGGAATTGCGACGCCTACTTTTCTGAATTTAATTAACCAACAAACACCGACTGATATGCGGGCAACGGTTTTATCTATGCGTGGGCTAACGATTCGTTTGGGCTATGCTTTTGCCGCACCCTTCTTGGGTTGGGTAGTAGATGTATATACGTTGGGCGAAGCTTTTTTGGGGCTGAGTGTTGTGATTGCCCTAGTCGCAGCTAGCGCCTTGGTTTATTATTGGCTATTAATCAAAAAAATACCTACTACTTGATTAAACGTTGGAAACTAAGTTCAGTCTAAAGGAGTATTATGAACTATATAAGTACTCTAACAATGCAACCACAATTCTACCTTCTATTCTATTTTTTTATTGCTTGTTCAAGCATCAAAGCACAACAAAGCTATTTTCCACCAACAACAGGAACCACTTGGGATACCTTAGCACCTAGTGTATTGGGCTATTGTCCTGATAAAGTTGATTCCCTATATCAATATTTAGAACAGACGGACACCAAGGCTTTTATTTTACTCAAAGATGGGAAAATTGTACTGGAACGCTATTTTGATACTTTTACGCAAGATAGCGTTTGGTATTGGGCCTCTGCTGGTAAATCTTTAACGGCTTGTCTAGCAGGCATTGCACAGCAGGAAGGATATTTATCCATTGAAGATACCACCAGCCAATATCTAGGAATGGGATGGACCACAATGAGTCTCGCCCAAGAACAAGCCATTACCATAAAAGACCAACTAAGTATGACAACAGGTCTAAATGATGGTGGTTGGAGCCCTGATTGTACGGTGGATACTTGTTTACAATATTTAGCAGATGCAGGAACTCGTTGGGCTTACCACAATGCTCCTTATACCTTATTGGATCAGGTGATAGCACAAGCAACAGGGCGTTCTATTAATACCTATTTGTTCCAAAAAATCAAGCAAACAACAGGAATGACAGGCGCTTATGTTCCGTTGGGCTACAACAACGTGTATTTTAGTAAGGCGCGAAGTATGGCTCGATTTGGTTTATTCGCTTTGAATAAAGGGCATTGGAATGGGATACCTGTTTTGGCAGATACCAGTTATTTTCGCGAAATGACTACGCCTTCTCAAAATCATAACCCTGCTTATGGCTATTTGTGGTGGCTGAATGGTCAACAATCGTATCAACTGCCAAACATTCCTTTTACGTTTAATGGAGCCCTGATTCCAAACGCCCCTAGTGATTTGATTATGGCGTTGGGTAAGAATGGACAAGCAATTAATGTAGTGCCTAGCCAAGGGGTAGTTTGGATTAGAATGGGCAATGCTCCTGGAGCTGCCAATATTCTTCACACCTACAACGATAGCATTTGGATCAAAATCAATGCATTAGATTGTGCGACTATTGCAACAACAAGTATAGATGAAAAAGACGCGATTCAATTGTTTCCTAACCCTGCTATGACTTTTGTTCAAGTAGCATCTAGCGCACGAGTGCAACGCTGGCAACTCTTTAACAGTGTTGGACAATTGATAAAACAGGAAGAGGTTGTTGCACAGAATAACTTTTCAATCAATTTGTTGGGGCTGACAAAAGGTTGTTATTATTTGAGCCTATGGCAGGAGAATGGGCAGAAATTAACGCATCAAATTATCAAAAAATAGTAAGTGGGTTTCTTAGAAGGAGAAACGGAATCCTCATTATTAATCTAAATGGGGAATAACTGTGTGAATCAATAGTTATTCCTATGCTAATTTATAAGCTAAAAAAGGCTTTGGCAATTGCCAAAGCCTTTTTTAGCTTATAGACCCTTCCGTTTTAGCTGAAATCACGACTTAAAACAGCCGCTAACGATTCTGGGGCTTGCCCTGTGAGCGCTTGAACATCAGAAGAAATAGTCGCAACTTTGCCCTCTTTAATCAAACCATAAATAGGAATCATATAATCGGCAATGAAATCAGGTGCTTGTGCTTCTTTTAAGACTTGACGGTAGGTGTTGTTATCTGGATTGGCATAGTTGACGGTTTTGCCAAGTGTGGTGGTCAATTGTTGCGCTGCATCAAAGTGGTCATAAAGAGCACCACCAGTGAGAACATAAGTACGTTTTTTAGGTTGCTCTAATTGTAATAAAGCGGCTGTAGCAGCACCAATATCTTTGGTAGAGATAAAGGCCGTTTTACCTTCGCCCGCAGGAACAAAAACAATACTTCTAGCTTCTATGTTTTCTCGTTCATAATTCCCGAAGTTTTGCATAAAGAAACTAGGACGAACAACATACCAATCCAAAGAACTCTGTTGTAATTTCTCTTCCATTTGACCATGAAAAGGAAGTGCTGGTAAATCTTCCATGCCATTGCCTGATAGATAAACTACTTTTGGCGCTTTCTGTGCGTCTAAATAATCCACAAAAGGAGTTAATAAAGAAAATAAAGCTGGATTTAGTGGAGGGCCTAACAGAAAAATACCGTCACTTTTTAAGGCTTGAGCATAGGTGCTTTCATCAGCAAAATCAAAGGCAACGGCCTGAACACGTTCTCCAAAAAGCTCTTGTGCCTTTTCAGGATGCCGCGTCGCTGCAATGACGGTTTGGTTTTGTGCTAATAATGCTTCTACTAATTCTTTTCCTACAGATCCTGTTGCTCCCGTAATAAAATAAGTGGCCATACTATTGTTTGTTTTTTAGATTATCAAGAAGGCTAAAAAGCCTCGTTATTTGTTGTTTATTTATTTGCAAATTTAAAACGATTGGTATACTTTTGCAAGTAGGCACGAAAAAGTGCAGTAGTTTCTAAAAAGATACTAATATTGAAAATCAGATTGTTATGAGGAAGGAAAAAATGATAAACCTAGAAGATAATAAATGTGAGCGCATTGATTGTCCAGTAATCACTACCTTAGGAGTCATTGGAGGCAAATGGAAACCTGCGATTTTGTGGACCTTAAAACAATGGGAAGTAGCACGATTTAATAATCTGCGCCGTAGTTTAGCGCCTATCACCCAGAAGATGCTGACCCAACAATTACGAGAGTTGGAAGCCAATGGAATTATTAATAGAAAGGTGTATGCAGAAGTACCTCCAAGAGTAGAATATCGATTAACACCTTATGGAGAGACGCTAATGCCGATTATGGATGAAATGGCAAAATGGGGGGCAGGACATCAACAGAGTTTGTAAGCATAATTAGTCTACTAAAAACAGTTTTTAAAATAAAAAAAAGTTATTGAAAGGGGAGGATTTACCACAATCAATAACTTTCAAAAAGCACTACCAAAAGATAGCGAGTGTAACAAAGTTATGCTCTATTTATGAGGAGAGGGAAGTTGCCAATGCTTGATCTAATAATTGCTTCAATTCCTTCTTTTCTGTATCAGAAAGAGGTTGAAGAGGACTTCTAAGATACCCTCCATCTTCTCCTAGTATTTCAAGTCCTGCTTGTACTGCTCTAGGAAGGCCTTTTTCTACAATGAATTTTAATACATCTACTTGCTGGTAGAAAATATTTTGAGCAGTGGACCAATCTTGCTTTTTGATCGCCTGGTACAATGCTGTATTTAAAGTTGGAATTAAATTGGGGGCAGCAGTGCACCAACCAGCCGCACCTGCGACAAAAGCACCTAAAGCCAAGGGGTTAGAACCATTAAAAAAGTCCACTTTTTCTCCTAGTTCCTTTTTTAAATAATGCATTCTTTGAATGTCTCCTGTGCTCTCTTTTATCATGGTCACATTAGGAAGGTCCAATAGGCGTTGAAGTAGGGCAGGAGGCATATCAACCCCTCCAGTAGCTGGGTTGTTATAAGCCATAATAGGGATGTTAATGGTCTTAGACACCATTTGATAATGGTGATAGATTTCCCTCTCGGTAAGCTTCCAGTAACTCATCGGAATAATCATAACTGCGTCTGCTCCCATTTGCTCCGCAGATTGTGCATCTTGTATGGTTTCTGCTGTAGTTAAGTTAGAAACACCAACCAAAACGGGGACCCTTCCATTGACTTGTTCTATAGTAGCTTTAACTATGGCCTTCTTTTCTGCTTGATTTAGGTAAGGCAAAACCCCTGTGCTGCCTAAAGGCGCAATGGCATCTGCCTGCTGGACAATTAATCGTTCTACCAGTTTTTTGAATAGAGGAATATCTACCGCTTCTTCTTTCGTAAAAGGTGTAATTGGATAGGCAATGATTCCTTTAAATGTTCTTGTCTCCATTGGTTAAGTTTGTTGTTTAATAATAGCAAGGCTATGCCTTCTGATGGGGGCGTTAAAAATCTCTTCCTTCTTCTTCTCTAAGGGCTAAACCTAAATTTTGTAGTTGAGGGGCATTTTCGCAAGCAATATATTTTGCGGACAATTCTTCGCTTAAATTTCCATGCCTATGCCAAGCCCAAGAAGGAATATAAACCGCATCTCCTGCCTTCCATTCTATCTTGTTGCCCTCAATTTCTGTCCAACCTTTTCCTTCTAATACATACAACATCGTTTCATAGGTGTGGCGGTGTTGGCTGGTAACTTGCTTGGCTAAAAGACCACCAATAGTGATACTTACATTTTTGCTAGGTAGGTCAACAAAGAAGACAGGATGTTTTCTTTCTTGGGAGAATTGATTCTGTACCCCTGCTTGTTCTACATCTCTATGGATAAGATTTTTAGGAACCACAGCGACTAGTTGAGCGTAGGTTTGGTGAAAATCTTTGGAACTAAAATCATTTTTTACAGACATAATCTTATGTTTTTGTGATGGACAATACTCAAAGATATTGTATCTTTGGTCTACTTAAATGGTACAGTTTTAATAAAAAATGATGGGCCAATGAATAGACCATGGGAGCTGAACATTGAATTCACCAAAACAGATCGGAAGGCGGTGTACGTACAAATTGCAGATGCGATTATTATAGCGATCAAAAGTAAGCGTTTAAAGGCCTATGAAATTTTGCCCAGTACAAGGAAACTGGCTTCAATGATTGGTGTTAATAGAAATACCCTTCTAAAAGCCTTAGATATTTTAATGATAGAAGGTTGGCTTATCTCAAAGGATAGGGTTGGGATATTTGTGGCAGATGTTAAGGTGGACGTTGCGGTTACGAAGGAAAAAACAAATCAACAAACTTCTAGCGATAAGCCACAAGTGATTCTCTTAGATGATGGGGTGCCCAATACTCAAATAGCACCTATAAAGGAATTAGCAAGCGCCTATCGAAGAGGTTTTGGACTGAAGTTCAAACGAAACATATTAGGGTATACCGACAGTAGAGGAAGTGTTGCTTTTCGAGAAATGATTGCACAAATGCTGAATCACAAAAGAGGATTGCAAGTGGGGGCTTCTGAAATTTGTATTACTAGAGGCAGCCAAATGGCCTTGTACTTAACAGCGCAATGTTTATTGACGAACAAAGATTGCATTATTGTAGAAGCACCAGGGTATCAACCTGCTTGGAAGGTGTTTGAACATACAGGAGCACAAGTGTTGTCAGCCAAAGTAGATGAACAGGGAATTATAATAGAAGAGGTGAAGGAATTACTTCAAGTGCATAAGAACATAAAGGCTATTTATGTAACCCCCCATCATCAATATCCTACGACGGTAACGTTGACATTGCAGCGAAGATTGGAGTTAATTGAACTTGCCAAAGCGCATAATTTCTTTATTATAGAAGATGATTATGACCATGAATTTCATTTTGACAGCCGCCCTATTTTACCAATTGCTAGTTATACAACTATTGAGCATTATGTTTACATTGGCACCTTTAGTAAAATTGTTGCTCCCGCTCTAAGGATTGGTTACCTTGTTGGTGCTACCAATTTGATTGAAAAAATCAGTGCATTGAGGGCCATTATTGATATTCAGAATGACCCTATTATGGAGCAAGCAGTAGTAGAACTCATCAAGAATGGAGATATAAAGCGCCATATAAAAAGGGCGATCAAATATTATAAGGACAAACGCCTCTACCTTCAACAATTGTTAGAGGAGCACTTAAAAGACAAAATTGAATATAATTTGCCCTCTGGTGGTCTTGCCTTTTGGATGCGCCCTACTCAAAAAAAGATAACGTTAGACTTATTGGCTAAGCTAAAAGCACAACAAATAGAAATTATGGACGTCTCTAAATATAATCCTGATTGCGTTGTTAATGGGCTGAGGCTGGGGTATGGAAGTGTGGAGAAAGAAAGCTTGAAAAAAGCGATCGAAGTACTAAGTACCCTATTGTAAAGGCTATTACTTAAGAAACACTTCCCTCAAAAGTAGTTGTAGTATTTAGCAATTATTAACTAGCTTTGCACCTTTATTTGATCCCTCTCCTTTACAAAAAATACAATAACCATGTTGCCTCGTTTCTTCTTAGTAATCAGTTTACTACTTAGCGTACTGATGATTGCTTTTGCCGCTCCTACTGAATTGTTTTTTATTGATGACGTTAAAGCCTTAAGTTATATTGAAAAATATAAACACATAGCGGTCGCTGAAATGGATAGAACAGGGATTCCTGCTAGTATCAAAATGGCTCAAGGCATCTTAGAATCAGGTGTGGGAGAGAGTGAATTGGCCAACACAGCTAACAATCACTTTGGAATCAAATGTGGTGGTGAAGTCTGGACAGGAAAAACACATTATGTTTGGGACGATGAAGTCGTGAAATCTTGTTTTAGAGTATATACGAGTGCCGAAGAATCGTACATTGCACACAGTGAATTTTTACTCAATCCTAAGAAGGATTTTCGTTATGGTGCGTTGTTCAAACTAGACAAAACAGATTATAAAGGTTGGGCCAATGGCTTGCAAAAATCAGGCTATGCGACCTCAAAAACCTATTCCAAGAACCTTATTTCTATTATAGAACGGCTAGAATTGTATAAGCTGGATTATTTGACAGTAGAAGTGCTCGCTCTCCATCCAGGGGAATTAGCCAATTTATTCCCTGAAACTGTCCCTGCTGTCGTGTTATCAGATGAAGACACAACAACAACAACAACGCGTATTCCCGATCCTTTTGGGGGGACTGCAGATAGTGTAGATTTAGTACTGACCTTGTATCAATTTAAAGTCAATGAATTGGATGTGGTCTATGTACAGGCAGGGGATGATCTTCAAAGTATTGCTGATCGTTACCGCAAAAATCCTAAAAAATTATACCGTTATAATGAATTAAAAGGACGTACTCTAAAAGTAGGACAGTACTTCTTTTTGGAAAAGAAAGCTAATTTTTACCAACCTAATAAAAACAGTAAAGTGGCAAAAGTGCACATTGTGCGCGAAGGGCAAAGTCTTTATGACATTGGACAATTGTATGGCGTGAAGTATTGCAAGATGATTCGTTACAATAGAGTGTATCGTCATCAAGATCCTAAAGCAGGTATGCAAATTTTCTTAAACAAACATCGCCGTTAAGAACGTTTTTGTTGAAAGAAATCACGTAGTAGTGCACTGCATTGGTCCGCTTCTATACCTGTGATTAAGTTGGTCTTGGGATGCAAAGCTTGTGGTGCAAAGCGCTCATAACCGCGTTTGCTATCGTTGGCGCCAATGACTAATGTACCCAATTGTGCCCAAGCCAAAGCACCTGCACACATGACACAAGGTTCTAGGGTGACGTATAGGGTGCACTGTTTTAAAAACTTACTCCCTAGATAATTGCTTGCAGCGGTGATCGCCAAAATCTCTGCATGGGCAGTGACATCGGTTAATTGCTCCGTGAGATTGTGTGCTCGGGCAATAATCTGTTGTTGGCAAACGACAATAGCCCCTACAGGGATTTCGTCGAGTAAGGCTGCCTTTTGGGCTTCCTTTAAGGCCTCTTTCATATAATATTCGTGCGAGAAAACGGAAAACATCGTATCTTAGTACCTCATTTAAACTAGTTTGGAAAGGCTATTGTAGCAGTCTTTAATGATCTGCTGTCAACAAAATACAATTAGTTTGGTTGAAATAGCACTTCTTGCTTATAAAGAAATACTTAAACCGCTTCAAAGTGAAAAATGCTACTTGACACAGGCATTTTCCATTCAGTGATTATTGACAGATTTACTCTTGTTATTACAAATAAATAAAAAATGTACAAAATAGTATTGTTACTGGGGATTCTTTGCTGTGCCATTCCCTCGTGGGCACAAGATGGCGGACCTACTTGGTCGTTGGAGAAGTGTATTAACCATGCGATTCAAAATAGCTTGCAAGTTCAGCAAACCAATTTAAACAGGAGTCAAGCACAGTTGACAAAAAAACAAGCGATCTGGGCCCAAACTCCAAATATTAGCGCGAGTTATCGAAATGGAGTCAATATAGGAAACTCGGTAAATCCAACCAACAACGAATTGATTACAATTCCTAACTTTGGTTCAGGGCTTTCTCTTAATATCAATGGAATCATTTTCCAAGGACTACAGATTAGAAATACGATAACCCAAAGTAAGGTGGATTTAGATGCGGCGGCTAAAGATGTGGAGCAGGCAAAAAATGATGTCTCCCTTTCTGTTGCACAAGCGTATTTATCAATTTTGTTAGCGGAGGAGAGCAAAGGTGTCTTTGAAGAGCAAGTGAAAGTGACCAAAGCGCAATACGACCAAACACTCAAATTAATAGAAGGAGGAGTATTAGCAGAGAATAGTAAATACGATTTAGAAGCGCAAATGGCACGAGATGAAGAGAACATTGTGATTGCGCAAAACAACATCAACTTATCATATGTAAATTTGAAGGTGTTGATGAATGTTGATGTAGCCACCGATATTTCTATTCAAGAAGTTGGAAATTTAGAGGTCGATGAGACCTTAGAAGAATCTACCTTAGAAGAGGTCTACCAAGAAGCAATTGTGAGACAACCTAATATTCTTGCTTCACAATTGCGGGAGAAAAGCGCTCTACTTGGTGTTAGTATTGCCAAAGATGCGTTGTGGCCTACGGTATCGTATTATGGAGGGCTGGGTAGTAATTTTTCTACAGCATTTAAAAACCCAATAACAGGAGAGGTCCCTCCTTATTTCAGTCAATTGGCGGCAACCGCTTCAGCCAATGCAGGCGTTAATATTTCTGTACCTATTTTTAATGGCTTGCGGACTAAAATTGGCATTCAGCGCGCAGAACTAGGAGTAAAGGTAGCGGCTTTAGCAACCACTCAATTAGAGGTTACCTTAAAATCAAATATTGAGCGTGCTTTGATTGATGTTAGAGCTGCAAAAAAACGTTTGGCTGTTTCCCGAAAAAGCGTAGGAGCTATTCGTCGATCAGTAGAGAATACCCGCCGCCGTTATGAATTAGGCGTGGTCAATTCTTTTGAATTAACCAGTGTGCAAAACACACTAATCAGTGCAGAATCTAGCGTTTTGCAAGCCAAATACGATTACTTATTTAAGTTGAAGATTTTAGATTATTACAGAGGCCGTACCATTACGATTGATTAAATTTTATAGAGAGCTGTTGCTAATCCAACCACAAGAATAGCAACAGCTCTTATTTTTTGAAGGAGAAGTTGTTTAAAAAATCGCAGTGAGACTAGACGCGTAACGCTTAGAAGCAAAGCAAGTTGATCATTGAATAACAATGGCCTGTCAAAACACTAGAAACTTTTAAACAATTTTGACACACTAGAACAGCAATAGACACACATGGCAACCCAAAAAAAGAGCAAAAAAGGCTGGTACATTTTAATAATTATCATTTTGCTGGCAGGAGCAGCGGTGTATTATAAGTCGACAAAAGACAACAAAAAAGCTACAAAAATCGCTGTACAAGCAGCAGAGAAACGCACGATTGTAGAACGTGTTTATTCTAGTGGTAAGTTATTCCCAGCAACTGAGTTAGAAATCACATCTAATATCTCTGGAACAATCGTAGAACTCTATGTAAAAGAAGGTGATTTAGTTAAGAAAGGACAACTCTTAGCAAAGGTAGACCCCGAAGCCCTAGTATCTGTAGTCGAACGTGCGGAAGCTGCTGCGGATGGCGCAGCTGCTCAATTAGCCTCTGTTCGAGCACAGCGCAGACAACTGGAAGCTCAATTTGAGAATACAGAGATTATTTACAAAAGAAATAAAAAGCTCCATGCGGATGGAGTGATCTCTAAAGCAGAATTTGAGGCCGCAGAAGCCAGTTATAAAGCTTCCCAAGCGAACTTAGAAACAGCCAGTGAAAACATCCGTGCGGCTCAATTTACTGTTCAGAGCTCTAAAGCGACGGTCCGCGAGCAAAAAAACAACTTATCACAAACAAAAATCTACGCCCCAATCAATGGAGTGGTCTCGACTTTATATAAGAAACAAGGAGAGCAAGTAGTTGGAACTGCTCAAATGGCAGGAACACCCATTCTAAAAATTGCCAACCTCAAAACAGTAGAGGTGCGGGTAGATGTGAATGAACGAGACATTCTAAACACGGCTATTGGAGATAGTGCTGATATTGAACTGGATGCTTATCCTGATCGTAAATTTGCAGGGATTGTTACCCAAATCGCCAATACCGCGACGGGGTTAAATACCTCTATTGGCTCTGTTGCTTTGACTTCTGATGCGGTCACGAACTTTGAAGTCCGTATTTTAGTGTTGGAAGAGTCTTACAAAGATATTGATACTCAAAAAGACCGCTCGCCTTTCCGTTCTGGCTTATCTGCCTCCGCCCAAATTAAAACGAACACAGCAGAGAACATTTTATCTGTTCCTGTGGTCGCTGTGACTACACGCACCAAAGATCTCAAAGGAGCTGCCAAGAGCAAAGAGAAAGAAACGATTAAAGAATACGTCTTTATTCAAGTGGCTGATTCTGTCAATTTGAGAATGGTTACCACAGGCTTGCAGAATGATGAATACATTGAGATCAAAACAGGTCTTAAAGCAGGAGAGATCGTTGTAACCGCGCCTTATGATGCTATTGCGAAGGAATTAGAAGATGGAAGCAAGGTGATAGTTGTGGAGGAATTTGAATTGTATGAAGAGGAGAAGTAATAGAATTCCTTCCTGATTAAGAGCAATGTTTTTTTATTTTATCTCCAATAGAGTTGATAATTTTAGTGTGAATTGGTTGAACGGTTTCTTTATCCAATGTTCCCCCTAAAATTATCAGCTCTTTATTTAGAAATCGGTTTCCAAGTCGATCGTCAATCATTATATTTCGCATACTTTCTGCTATTCCAATTTCTTTTAAATACTCGTTTGGATGTCCTGCGGTACAAATGACCAAACCATATTTGATAGGCTTCATTTTCTCTGAAGGGGTAGAATTTGCGGTTCCGTAAGCATATCCAACAGAATAAACTCTATCAAACCAACCTTTTAATTTTGCTGGACAATCACTCCACCAGACTGGATATATAAAAATCAGTGCATCTGCCTGCGCGATTTTTTCATGCTCTTCTTTTACCTCCTTGGGTATGGGGAGCTCAATTTTTGCAAATCCTTCTCTTTCATATTCTGCTTCATTCATGTCTGTTTGAAAGCCCATAGCGTATAAATCTGAGATGTCATAGGTTATTTTAGCCTTATCAAGAGTTGCTTTTATTTGTTCTAATATTTCATAGGTATATGATTTTTTACTTGGGTGGCAGTATATGATTTGAACCTTCATGTGCTGATTTTTTATGTCTAATAACGATAGAATCGCCTACAAAAGAACACGGAAAGGGAAGGCTATTCAGCGCTTTCTAAAGTATACTTTTTAAGCATAAAAAGGATAAAAAATACCCCTCAAAACTGATTATTTTAAAAGGACTAAGCAATAAGTACAAGAGCTGTAATTCTCTTCTAGAATTTTTGTAAGACCATGTATTTTTGTATTTCTTCTTTTTGCTAGGCTTGATATATGGAATACCAGTAAAAAAGTGTAGTTTTGTGCCGTTTTCCTATGTAAATTTACAGGCTTTTGTTTTGAATAGACTATTCTCAAAAGTAGAATACCTTATAAAAATAAGCACAAGCCCAATTAAAAGAGGAACCCTATTATTTATTTAAGTATTTAGAAGAAGTGGCGGCACTTTTTTTATTAAAAAATTGTCGTGCAAACGCAACTCCGCCATGTGGAGCACACGAAGTAAAAGTTGAAAATAAACGTATAAAATGGCTTTATTAGGAACAATTAGAAACCGCTTTGGTTGGTTAATGATGGGCGTAATCTTTGTCGGGATTGCCTCTTTTCTATTCATGGACATCAGTCCTGGAAACTCTCTTCCCCAAGCTGGCGGTGCAACCGTAGGTTATATTAACGGGGAAAAAGTAACCAATGATATGGTGCGAGAATACTCAGAAGATTACAAAGGTCAAGGTTATCTCAATGAAGAGGTCCAAAAAGATGTTTGGGATCGTATTATTGGAGAGAAATTGCTCCTTCAAAAAACAGAAGAAGCAGGTATGATGGTTAGCCCTGTAGAAATGGGAGATTTATTTGTTAGTGACCGTCCTGAGTTATTAAGCTCTATCGTTGTACAGCGTTTGGGAGACCCTCAAACACGCCAGGTAAATGTACAGCAAGTGAAGCAGACGATGGATTTCATGAAGAATACAGGTGAAATCATTGCTCAAACAAAAGACAATCCATCGCAACGCGCTTCTGCTTTAGAGCAGCAGCAACAATGGTTTGCTTTGGAGCGTGCTGTAAAAGTAAAAAGCCTACAAGACAAATACTTCATTGCTTTAGAAAAAGGTATCTATACGCCTTCTTGGTTGGCAGAGTTAGACAACACGATTGAAGAGACCAGTTATAACTTTGATTATGTCCGTGTACCGTACACCAACGTTACTGATGCTATTGAGATCACGGATCAAGCAATTCAAGGCTATATTCAAGATAACCCAAAAGCATACGAAAGAGAAGCTACCGCTAGCATTGAGTATGTTACTTTTGATGTCATTCCTACAGCAGAAGACTCTAGTGTTTATCGCCAAGAGTTGCTGGAAGTAGCAGAAGACATGGGGAAAGCAACAAATATTAAAGAAGATTCTTTAGTGATCCAACGTAACTATGGTACGTTTGCTGCCAATTACTACACCAAAGACGAATTAAGTGTACCTGCTAGTCTTAAAGATTCTTTGTTGAATGCTCCTGATGGAACTGTATTTGGTCCTTATGTAGAGCAAAAGCAATTCAAAATCTTGAAAAAGATCGAAAGCAAGCAATTGCCAGATTCTGTACAAGCGCGTCACATTTTGATCCGTGCAACGGATCCTACAGCAGGACAAGCCGCTAGAAAAACATTAGATTCTCTTAAAGCAGTATTAGAAGAAGATCCTAACGCTTCTTTTGATTCTTTGGCTTTGCAATTTAGCCAAGATGGTTCTAGAACACAAGGTGGTGATTTGGGCTGGAAAGCTAAAGATGGTAGTTTTGTACCTCAGTTTGAAGAGTACATGTTCTATACTGGAAAAGAAGATGCTTACGATATCATTTACACACAGTTTGGAGTGCACTTGATTCAGATTACTGGATACAAATTTGAGAACAACAAAAAAGGTATTCGTATTGCTACTGTCAGCAGAGATATCATTCCTTCTTCTAAAACAACAAGCGATATTAAGCGTACTGCGCTAGAATTTATTGCTAATAATAGAACTTTAGAAGAAATGAAAGCTAGTGCTAGAGAAAATGGCTTGAACCCTGTTCCTGCTATTGGCCTAGAAGAAGGTTCTTTTACCATCAGTGGTTTAGGCAAAAGTTCTACTGCTGCTGAAATCATTCGCTGGGCACATGAAGGGACAACAGAAACCAATGAAGTAACCAATCAAGCCTATGTTGTAGAAGACGAAGCTTTGAATTATACCAAGCAATTTGTTGTAGCTGCCTTGACTTCTCGTACCAAAGCTGGTTTGGCGTCTATCGAAGATCCACAAGTACGTGGTGATGTAGATAGAATCCTAAGAAATGAGAAGAAAGTAGAGCTAGTACAAGCAAAAGCTGGAACTGCTGGTTCTTTGGACGGTTTGGCTGGAGAGTATGGTGTTGTGAAAGAATCTGCTCTTGCTGTTAAATATGGTTCTGCTAATGTTGGAACAGTAGGTGCGGAACCTAAAGTAGCTGCTATGGCAGCTGGTACCGCCTTAGGAACTGTTTCTAAAGCAGTAGGTGGTAGAGAAGGTGTTTATGTCTTAGAAGTATTGAGCAAGAATGATGCTCCTGCTATTACAGATGCAGAAACTGCTCGTGACAAAACTAGCCAACGCATTGCACGTGTTGTATCGGCGGGTGTTTACCAAAGCATGAAAGATGGTGCAGACATCATTGATGATCGTCAACAGTACTAAAATATAAGTAGAAGAGATTTATTTCCTTCTTATCGCATAAAAAAGCGGCCTTCTGATTCATCAGAAGGCCGCTTTTTTATAAGGGCAAAGGCTAGGGTTAATTCTAAAAAAAGACAATTAGTCCTCTTTCTGCATGTCTAGTTCAAATTTGGCCGCTTCCATCAAATGCTTGACATCGCCTCCTAAACGTTCTGCTTTTTTTAGATCTTTAATAGCTTTTGTAAACTCTCCAAACGTCATGTAATAAGTCGCACGTTCTACATAAGCCTCCAAATAATCAGCTTTTAGTTCAATAGCTTTATTGTAATTACCCAAGGCCGCTTTGAAGCGTTCTTGATCAATGGACTGTTTGTACTTCCCTGCTAAAAATTGATATTTGGCATTGTCAGGAGCCAATTTAGCCGCTTGTTCCATATCCGTCAACCGATGAGCATTGTCCATTAAGTCGTTATAAATCCAAGAACGAGCAGCATAATAGTCCGCCGATTGGGGACTTATTTCTAGGGCCTTTGTGAAATCAGTAATGGCCTGTTGGTAATCTTTCTGTCCAATATGGGCATTGCCAATCATGGCATAAACCTCCGCATTATTGGGCGCATAACGCAAGGCTTCATAAGAACGTTTAAGGGCTTGGTCGTAATCCTTCTTATTAAATGCGACTAAGGATTGGTTGTAATAAACCACACTCATATTTTGTTTGGCTTCGGCATGTTCAGGATTTTCTGCTAAGCATTTTTTATAACTGTTAATGGCATTGGTATAATCGCCTTCGTTGTGTGCTTTGACCCCTTGATTATAATGGAATAGGGCATCTTGTGCAAAAAGAGATAAGGGGAAAAGAAAAGAGAACAAATACAAATATCGCATGGTGTTAATTAGTTTTGAGGTGAAGAAAAAAAGATAGCATTGTGGCTACTAGCTACTAAAGAGTCCTATCCAAAAAACATTCCTATTCTGATGAGACAATAGAAACGCCTGTTTTGCTTTACGATAGAGCAGTTCCTTTCTTTAAGATGGGGACTTATCAAAGACAAGCTTGCAATTGTTGCTTAAACAAAGCAATTGCTCCTTCCTTGTTTTTCCACCAATCAATAGACCAAATATAATGGCAAGGAATACCCATTTGTTGCCAGCGCTCTTCATAGAAGAAACTCCAAGCATAACCTTCTTCAATAGTCTCGTTCGCCCTTAAATCCAAGTAGAACACTAGTTGTGGTTGCTGGTTGGCATCCAATACCGCTAGAGGAACAGATAAACCTGCATAGTTGTAATGCGAAACAATAGTCAAGCTGGGGTAACTGGATTGGGCTTCCGCCAAAACAATATCTAAAAAATGCTGCTGGGGAGATTGCTCTTTAAAAGGTAAGGCATTAAAGCTCGCAGCATGTTCTTCAATTTGTTGTAGAATCGCTAAACGTTGGGGTTCCTTTTGATCGCTCACCGTTTGAGCATAAGCCAAATAAGCATAGAACCACGCTACATCTTGCATTTTTTTGTTAGCAAATAAGGTGCTATAATTGGTATAAGCAGTTGATGGAATAGACGTAAAAAGAACCAACTGCTGTCGAGCGCAAGTAGCTAATACATTGACCAACCGCGCTGCATAAGGAGGGGCCCATAGTGGAGCCGTTTCTGTGGTAGAAACCAATAGACAATCACAAACTTCTCCTTGCAATTGTTCCCATTGTTTGACAAATAATCCTTGTGTTTTTAGTTTCTTTAGAAGGATTTGTTGTGTGGCATCTGCTGCTTGAAAGGCTTTTAGAATAGCATTGCGTTGAGCTAAACTCCCGACAACAATACCAACCGTTTGATCTTCCCAAGGCTGTGCCCATAAATAAGTGAGTAGAGCTTTCCATTCTTGCTCATTTTTACCTTTTTCAGCTTGGCCCTCTATGTTATGTAAGACAATAGGAGGAATGCTAGCAAGAGTAGTCCCCCCGATAGGCTGTAGCGCATTCTTATAAAACGCAACATTGGAAAAGTCAATCAATGGTTGTTGTAACGTACGATAATGAACGGTCAAACAAAGTTCCTCGTATTGGTGCAAGAGTTGGGCATAATTCCAAAGAGAGGGGGCCGAAGACAATTGCGCCATTTGTTGCTGAACAGAAGAGAGAGGCGTATAGTCTTGCTCTTGTAATTGCCATCCTTGTTCTTCTAATTCTTGTGGGGCAGGTTGCAATTGTTCAGGAGTAGGCAATTGTTTCCCGTCTCCAACCAAGACTTGATAGCGTCCTCGGGTCAAGATGGAGAAAATTTCTCGAACAGGCAATTGGTTGGCTTGCTCTACCAAGACCACATCAAATAAATGTGGATGCAGAGGAAGGATAGTCGCGGCTACCGCAGGACTGACCAACAAAACAGGATAAAAGCTTAGAAATAAAGCAGGATCTGTTTTGACCAAATGCGCCAAAGAATGGGAGCTGTTTTGAGGGGTATAGAGGCCGCCCAATGTTAAGGGAGCCTTTTCACGATGAAAAGTTTGAACGGCTTGTGTTTGTTTGCCGCGCCAATAGTCCAACGTATGTTGTTCTAAGCGCCCTTGTAGTGCTTGTTGTTCTTTTAAGAAGGCTTGTTTGTTATCCTGATAACGGGGGGCATTGGGCACATATTCATCTTCATGTTGTGCCAGTAATGCATTCAAATACCAATGAGAAAAAGTGGCGGCCCAAGTGGTTGTGGCAGTCTCTGTTAAAGCCTCTAACACCGTTTGTTGTTGTGGATTTAAGGCGAGCCAAAAGAATTTGAAGGCGTGATAAGGCTTAAACTCTTCAAAGGATTCTTGCAACTGCTTTAAATTGGTTTCCAATTGTTCAATTTGCGTTAAGCGCTTGCGGATGTTCCGCGTTACAAATCGGAAATCAACTCTAAATACTTGGCTGCTAGCAAAATTGCGCTCAAAAGCATCTAAATTACTACTGATATCACGGACTTGATTATCAAAAGAAACATGTGGATAGATATTTCTAGGCGCTAAGTCTTTTACAATTTGCTGTATAGCAATCGTGCGCTTGTCATACCAATCATACAAACGCATTTTGTAGCCTTCCACATGTTTTAATAAATCCTTGAAGGCTAAACTGGCGGATTGACTGGTATCTAAGAAACTGTAAGAGAAATAGCCATATCGTTGATGGTATCGTTGCAACTTAAAAAACGTTTCTAGCAAGTGGACTTTCTCCTCTTCTATGCCTTTGTGCTTATCGCTGACCCGTTTCATGAATTTGCGATAAAAGCCATCACTTTTATTAAAATGATAAGAAGACTTGCTCAATCCACCTTGGATACCTCCAATAATTTCCTCTACCAAATTCATTTTTCTGGTGTACACCTTTTCCAGATGTCGCTCAATCAATTGTTCATACTCAAATAAATAAGTAAAGGCATCTCGTTGAGCGGATTGCACTACTTTTAAGACTTTTGCAATGGCTTCTTCTGCAATGGCTTGCATTTGCACAGCATTAGCCGTCTCAAAAAAGCGGTTGTTTAAGGCATTAAGCGGATGTTGGAAGCGTCCTAATGTCTGGAATAATAATTCCCCTTCTGGTAAAATCCGCGTAATGGATTCAAATTCATGTTGCGTGTATTTGAATTGTTGTGGCTGTAATTTTTTATCTAATAAAACGTCAGGTTGCTCTTCGCGCAAGGCCAATAATTGTCCAACAACATCCGTCCAAGTCTCTTCCCCTAAAATAGGTTGGTGTATTTTCTTAAAAAAACCTTGTAGATGGCCAACATAGGCAGCACAACTTTGAAGCAAACGAATGAAACTCGGTGCAACTTGATAAGGTGCTTGTTGTAAGCGTGCTCGTGTCCAAATGGATTGGGCAACAGCCGTGGGAGCTTGATGCGGATGATCAACCAACAACGCTAATTCGCCTAGATTAGTCGCTTGAAAAGCGGCTTGTAAATCAGTTAAAGCACTACTTTTATCACTAACAACTAAACAAGTGCCTGCATTGGAGAGCACATTAAAAAGAATTCCAGCTAAGGTTTTACTACGGCCTGTACCAGGAGGCGATTGCAAAAGAATATCTTTTCCTTGGCTCATCGTGTTTAAGATTTGCTGCTGGCAAGGATCTGTCGGAAGACAGGGAAAGCTGTGTTTCATAAAAGAAGAACGCTGTGGATCTTCAGGGTTACGCTCTTGGGTGAGGAGAGGTTGTAGTTGTGGCCAGTTTTCTTTTAGTAATAAAGTGTCTTGTAGTAAGGCTGTTTTGTGGTGGCGATACAAACCAAAGACGCCTGACCAAAGGAACGTGGCTTGTTCTAGTGGCAAACTAGCTAATGCTTCTAGTGATTTGGTCGCCTGTAAAGGTTCTTCTAATAAACTTCTAAAAAAGGCAAGGTTTTGAGCGGCTAAATTGGGTTGCAATTGCTGTAAGAACCGTTGTGTTAATTGCGCCAATTCCTCTTTATCTAAAATGCCATCGTTTAGCAGATGGTCATATTGTGGTAGCTGAATGGGTTTGCCGCGTTGTTGTAAAAAGGCAGCAAGGGTATTATTGGTAAGAACAGGACCTCCAAGTCTTCGTTGAATAACCCAGTGGGTAGCGGTTTGCTCCAATTCCAAATTCCAAATCAATAAAGGCGCTTGAAGTAGACGACTAGGGTGTTGTGGATCGCGTAGTAAAACCAATGGATAACCAAACCCAAAAGCGGCTCGCCCATGCTCTTGTTGATAATCTTGGTTTTCTAAGGCTATTGATAATAAACGTTGAAGGAGAGCGGTAACAGCAGGACTCTTGTCCTCTTTGCTCAAGGGCAATTCAAAACTAGCTTGGCTCAACAGTTTGGTTAAAAAATGTTGGCTTAAGCCTGCATCAAATTCGTCTAATGCAGTGGCATCTAAACGCGTCCAATGGCGTTTTGGAAAAGCATTTAAATAAATAGAATGAAGGCTGTCTTCCGAAAGTTGGTCGACCAATTGTTGTAGAAACTGGGTATCCAAATGCTGCATGAAAGGGCAATGATTGTTCCCAAGTACGTTCGGGAAAATAAGAAATAGAAAGGCTGGAGTCTGTTTAGAGAGGCTAAGAATCCTTATTAATAAAAGTAACAAACTTTCTACAAAAGAAGTGCCCTAACTAGCTTTTTATTCTGTAGGATGACCTTGCATTGTTCTCAAAATGCTTCCTATCGAAACAAGGTGACATCTCCAGACAGAATCTCTGTTCGCCCATCTACTAATAAAACCTCTATTTTGTAAACAAAGATTCCACTAGGCATATTCTGCCCCTTAAAACGACCATCCCAAGCATAAGCAGGGTAGTTGGGCAAGAAATCCTTTTGTTGAAAAACCAATTCTCCCCAACGACTAAAGACCTGAAAATCTAAAACCTTGACAACATCGCCAGGGCTGTAAACTTGCAATAAATCGTTGAGACCATCCCCATTTGGACTAAAAGCATTGGGAACAAAAACACGAGGCGATTGATCTACTGTAACCGTCCAATCAGTTGTATCAGTACAGCCTTGTACATCAGTTCCAATAATGGTGTAAGTTGTGGTTTCTAAGGCTTGTAATTGTGGTGCCTGACAATCGGTGCAGCTTAACCCTGTACTGGGGGCCCAAACATAAGCGACAGGAGTGAGGGTGTTTTGGGAAATAGCTTTAGTAAGGTGACCTCCTAGATGTAAACTAGTGTCCTGAGGCGCGGCAATTTGTAAGGCAAATAAAGGTGGATCCAAGGTCAACTGAAGCTCATTGCGGCAACCAAAGCGATCTTTGGTTTGTAACATATAATTTCCTGCTAGTAAGTCCTCAAAATTAGTAGCAGCTCCAAAGTTACCTCCATTAAGAGCATATTGATAGGGAGGATAGCCTCCACGGCTAGAATCTACTACAATAAATCCATCTCTTTTGTCAAAACATTTTTGATCACGATTGGTCAAGAATGTTTGTACCGTCACTTCTTCTTGAACAACGGTTGTGTTCGCTTCAATGACGCAGCCTGTACCGTCACTAATGCTTACGACATAATTGCCAGCCGCTAAGCCTTCAATATTAGCACTTTGTTCGCCAGTACTCCATTGGTAATTAATGCTCCCTGTACCACCAGTAGCAGCGACGGTTGCTGTGCCAGTACTTTGTTCACAAATAATAGGTGTGCTATTGAGGGTATAATTAATAGGAGCAGTGGTTAGCGCAAAAGTTGTTGCATCCTCTAACGTATTGGTGCTTGGATCATCAGATAAGATGGTATTTTTGAGTGGCGCAGGAAGATTACTCAGATAAGCTTGATTGGTGTAACTGTTTTGTCCATAATCACAAGGAATACGGACATCAATACTAAAGCTGGACTCTCCCTGAGGTAAGGTATCTATTTGTAAATTAGCAATAGACGTCCCCAATAAAGAGGGATTACTACCCAAGGCAAGATGGGTCACATTGTAAGGTTCGGAAACCCATTCGAATCCATTGGTCAACGTATCAGAAAAGGTAATACCATTGGTTAATGCGGCAAAGGAACGGTTAAAGAAATCAAAGGTATAAGTAATGGTATCTCCTGCATTAAAACTACCACTGACCTCTTTGGTCATTTCTACTCCAAAAGAACAAGAACAGCCATCGGTATTGGAGAAAGAGGCGCCATTGCCAATGCCTACTCCAATGCCTGTTGTAGGATCGAATTTGACCATGGTTGTTCTATAGTAGGCTAAAATGTCTCCTTGTGTATTAAAATACAAAGACCCCATAAAACCCCAACCCCCATTGATAGCTAGGGGAGCAGTGTTGGGCACTCTAGTTTGTTGTCCTGTAGTTGGATCAATCTTAAATAGTAATTTTGGAGCGGCGCCATTAAAACCATAAATCTGGTTGTCTAAAGAGTTAAAGACAATGTCTGCGGACCCAAAAGCGCCTGGACCCCCTACAATACTAAAGGTCACATTATTGATATTAACCTTCCACATGCGATTATCTCCAAAAACGTAGTAATTGTTGTTGTTATCAAATGTCCCTGCATTTTTGAAATTAGAAAGGCCTGTATTGCCCATATATTCTACATTTCCTGCGGCATCCACTCGATAGAGACGTCCATCATTGAGTCCCATTCCGTACATTAAATTATCAACAGGATTATAACCCAAGGAGTTAAAGTCATTGATAACACCACTACGCGATAAATTTGCAACAACAGAAAAACGGATAGGATTAACGCTTACCTTATACAACATAAACGCATTTCCCTCTTTGACCGATTGGTAGAGTGTTCCATCACATTCAAAGGGCTGGCAGGCCTCATCAATTTGGCCATCTCCATCATTATCAATACCATCCCCACAAATGTCAAAACCTTGTGCGAGTAAGTTAGATAGTACAAAAAAGAACCAAATAGAACTGTAGAACTTAAGCATAATGACTGCGATATTTGAAACAACATCAAAAGAAGTACCATCCCATCGGATTGGCCCTGCAAAAATACAAAAATAGACGAAGGCTAAGGTTTGGCTTTCGTCATAATTGAGCGCAACCTACTATAACTGTAAGATACCTACACAAGTAAAGCGTTCAAAAACTTGCGCTCCATGAGGCGCTTCTTCTAGTTCCGCTGTCAAATCTTGTCCTGCCCAATGTTGGTAATGTTGTCCATTGCGCCAAAGGCGACTATCGGTCACATCATAGACCTGCCCCTGAAAAGCAATATAAATGGTAGGCTTATCTTGTCCATTGTGTAAAGCCAATTGGCTACGGGAGAATTGTTGTTGACTCAAGGCAATAGTTTTTTGAAAAATAGAAGGTGCAAGATACTGTTTTATAAACAAAGAATAAGGTCTCAGAACAAGGAGCAATTTAACTTTGCTAGTGTATCTTATTCTAATAAAAGAACGATAATCAATTACATGGAATTATCTAAGTAGGAGAAAAAACGTTTAAAAAGTAATGATTTTTACTTTTGGAGATTCCTTGACAAAACTTTATGCCCTTTCTAAAGAAGATCTAAAGTGCAGGTTATGAGCAAGATTATGGATGGAAGGGAGGAGAATTGAACTTGAAGTCAATAGAAAAACGAAAAAATGGGAACTAAAAGTAAAAAGAAATAAACCCCCTCAAAAAAAGCACTTGGATAGAATCGTTGGTTGGTAGGCCTGTTCGTCCAAATTTTATTCTGTAGATAGGGATATTTTAGAACAAAAAACCAACAATGATAAAGCTGCAAAAGATCAATAAAAATTCATTTTTTAGAGCAGTCAGATTAAGGCGATAAAAAAACAAAAGATGTTGCTTATTCCTAGAGAAAAGTATATCTTTGCACTTGAAAACAGAATATGGTTTTTTTCCGAGTGAGTCGGAATAAACTTGCTTTATAAAAATGAACATGTTGAAAACAGTAAACGCTACATTTTTTCTATTGCTATTGATGCTTTTGGGTACAAACCCTACTTTTGCATCAGGACCAGAAGGAGAATCGCACGAGGAGGATCCAATTGAGGCTATGATGCATCACTTGGGCGACGCTAATGAGTTTCATATTGCGGGAGATTTTTCTATCCCATTGCCCTGTATAGCTTGGGGACCAGACGGTATGATGTTTACCATGTCTAGTGCTTTTGAGCATGGTCACAAAGCTGTTAATGGATATGTTTTACAACATGGCATTTTGATGCGTGTTAAGGGAGCAGATTTTCCAAAAGAAACCGTAGAAGTAAGTTTTGTTGGTCACGGCCATGCCGCAGCAGCGGTACACGATCATGGAACAGACCAAGTGGTAGATGTACATGGAATCAGTGGAGGAGAGGCTCCTGCTGGTAATCATGCTGCTGAAGAAGCAGAAGATGTATCTAGCATTCTATACAATGGTAAAACATATCCTTTAGAGGCGACGATGTCTTTACAAAATACAGGATCTGAGTGGCAAGATTTTTCTATTACAAAGAATGTATTTGCGATGCTTTTAGCCTTAGTTTTAATGATTCTAGTTTTCTCTGGAATTTCTAAAGCTTACGCTAAAAGAACCAAGCAAGCACCAAAAGGCATTCAGTCTTTCTTTGAGCCTATTTTCATGTTTATGCGTGATGAAGTGGTGAAGCCAGCTATTGGTGATAAAGATTGGAAGCGTTTCTTTCCGTTTATTATGTGCTTGTTCTTCTTTATTTTGTTCTGTAACTTATTAGGCTTGGTTCCTTTCTTTCCAGGTTCTGCTAACATTACAGGTAATATTGGGGTAACTATTGTACTAGCAGTTATTGTTTTCTTGGTAGTTAACCTCAATGGAACAAAAGATTACTGGATGCACATTCTTTGGATGCCAGGTATTCCTACTGCTGTAAAACCACTTTTAACAATCATTGAATTGATGAGTTTGTTTATCAAACCAGCGACTTTGTTTATTCGTTTATTTGCGAATATTACAGCAGGTCACGTTATCATTTTGAGTTTGGTAAGTTTGATTTTCTTCTTCAAAACTGCCATGGGAATGGGAGGAGCTGTTGGAGGAATTGCAATTGCTGTACCTTTTGTATTTGCAATGAATATGTTAGAATTGTTTGTGGCGTTTCTACAAGCCTTTGTATTTGCCTTATTGGCTGCTTTATACATTGGTAGTGCCGTCGAAACACACGACCACCATGATCACGATCATGAACATGCTACTTCTTAAGAAACAGGCATACCTTAATTAGATAAATACAGCGGATAAGCTGTTGACGATATTTTTTATTTTTTTTCAAATTTTCATAGTAAATATTATGGGACCAGGATTAGCAGCTATCGGAGCTGGATTAGCAGTAATTGGAGCAGGAATGGGTATTGGACAGATTGGTGGTAAAGCCATGGAAGGAATTTCACGTCAACCCTCTGCAGCTGGTGACATTCGTACAAACATGATCGTAGCCGCTGCCTTGGTAGAGGGTGCTGCATTGTTTGCAATCGTAGTAGCATTGTTGGTAGCACTTGTATAAGTAGCTGCTCAACGCTCAAACGAACGTTATGACACACAGAGTCCTGCTGGCAGCGATTGGCTGCCAGCAGACTCTTTTAAGCTTTGAAAAAGAGTAAAGAAATAGATTGCCTTTTGTATTATTAAGAAGACATTCTATAGAAGAGTAAGACTTAAATTAACTATTTGTATTTCTATAAATTATAAGAGACGATGATTTTTCTAGCATCAGGTTTCCCGGTATTAAATCCAAGCTTTGGATTAATCTTCTGGACAACATTGATTTTTATCTTGGTTTGGTTGTTCTTGAGCAAGTTTTTCAAAAATATTGCACAAGCACTAGAAGATCGTGAAAACTTTATTGATGGTTCTTTGACAAAGGCAAAAGAAGCAGATGCTGCTTTGGCTGGTATGGCTTCTAAAAAAGACGCTATGGTTAAAGAGGCAGAGCAAAAAGGATTAGAAATCCTTAGAGAAGCGGAAGCCATCAAGAAAAACAAAATTGCTGAAGGCGAAGCTAGAGGCAAGGAGCGCGAGAAAAATATTTTGGAAGCAGCGGAATTGGACAAACAAAACCGCATGAAGGAATTGGAAACCAATATCCAAAATCAAATTGGTCAATCCTCTCTTGAAATTGCCAGAAAGTTATTGGGCAGAGAGTTAGAAGGTAACCACGAAGCCTTTGTACAAGCTCAAATCAATGCCATGAAATAAGAGCCTATTATTGCTCTTTCCAAAACTATAGTTTGGAAGCAATAATACTGCGCATTTTACCATAAGCTCCTAGAACGACCCTTCACTTTCTGAAGAAAGTTCTTTTACAAGTTCTAAATATGTCTATTTTAAGAATTGTATCAAGATATGCCAAATCACTTTTTGATTTAGCCATCCAAGATAATAACTTGGATCAAGCACACGATGATGTCATGATGGCATGGGAAGTAGCTAAGCAAAAAGATTTTGAAGCATTCTTGAAAAGCCCTATCATCTCGGTAGAGAAGAAGAAGGCGGTTATTGACAAAGTATTTGCAGCTAGCCAAGCAAGCATGCGAAATACACTCCATGTCATGATCGAGCACAAACGTGAAGCTTACATGAGCGATTTCTGTCGCGAGTTTCACTTGATGTACAACAAACGCAACAAAATTTCTAGTGCTCAACTAATTACTGCTGCTCCAATGAGTGAAGCAATAGTACAAGATTTGCTAGCAGTCTTTAAAAAGAAAGGCTTGTTGGAGCAACAAGTAGAGTTGGTAGAAAAGGTAGACCCTACTATCCTTGGAGGGTTTATCTTAGAATTTGACGGCCAAGTCTACAACGCCAGTTTAACAAACAAACTGGAAGCAATGAAAAAGCAATTTAGTGAAAATCTGTATACCAAAAATATATAAAAATGGCTAACGTAAAACCAGATGAAATATCTGCGATCCTAAAAGAACAAATCAGTGGATTTGACACCCAAACTAAACTAGAAGAACAAGGTACAGTACTAGAAGTAGGGGACGGTATTGCCCGCGTCTATGGCTTGAGAAATGTCATGTCAGGGGAGTTAGTAGCCTTCGAAAACGGTGTTCAAGCAATTGCCTTGAACTTGGAAGAAGACAACGTTGGTCTTGTATTGATGGGTGCAGCTGAAAAAGTTAAAGAAGGTGATCGTGTAAAACGTACTGGAGAGGTAGCTTCTATCGAAGTAGGAGAAGGTATCCTAGGTCGTGTAGTAAATACTTTAGGTGTTCCTGTTGATGGTAAAGGTGCCATTCAAGGAAAAACTTACCCTATGCCTTTGGAGCGTAAAGCACCTGGTGTAATTTATCGCCAGCCTGTAAACGAGCCTCTACAAACAGGAATCAAAGCGATTGATTCTATGATTCCAATTGGTAGAGGGCAACGGGAGTTAATCATTGGTGACCGTCAGACTGGTAAAACAGCGATTGCCATTGATACGATCTTGAACCAAAAAGAATTTTACGATAAAGGGGAACCTGTTTATTGTATTTATGTTGCAGTAGGACAAAAAGCGTCTACCGTAGCACAAATTGCTCAAACATTAGAGAAAAAAGGAGCTTTGGCTTACACTGCTATTGTCGTATCTGCCGCTTCTGACCCAGCACCAATGCAGTTTTATGCACCATTTACAGGAGCTGCTATTGGAGAGTACTTCCGTGATACAGGTCGTCCAGCATTGATTATTTATGATGATTTGTCTAAGCAAGCAGTAGCATACCGTGAGGTATCTTTGTTATTGCGTCGTCCTCCAGGACGTGAGGCTTACCCAGGTGACGTTTTCTACTTGCACTCTCGTTTGTTAGAGCGCGCTGCAAAAGTTATTGCAGATGATGCGATTGCCAATGATATGAACGATTTACCGCCTTCTTTAAAAGAAGCTGGTTTGATTAAAGGTGGTGGATCTTTGACGGCTTTGCCAATCATTGAAACGCAAGCAGGTGACGTTTCTGCTTATATCCCAACCAACGTAATTTCGATTACAGATGGTCAGATTTTCTTAGAATCTAACTTGTTTAACTCTGGTATCCGTCCAGCTATTAACGTAGGTATCTCAGTATCACGTGTAGGTGGTTCTGCTCAGATCAAGCCAATGAAGAAAGTATCTGGTACCTTGAAATTGGATCAAGCACAGTTCCGTGAGTTAGAGGCGTTCTCTAAATTTGGCTCTGACTTAGATGCAGCAACTAAAGCGGTATTAGACAAAGGTATCCGTAACGTAGAAATCTTGAAGCAACCACAGTACTCTCCTGTATCTGTAGAGCAACAAATCGCTATTATCTACTTAGGAACTAAAGGTCTATTACAAAAAGTACCTGTAGAGCGCGTAAAAGAATTCGAATTTGCTTTCTTAGCAAAAATGCAAGAACGTCACAACGATGTATTAACCAGTTTCCGTTCTGGAAAATATGACAAAGCTGACTTAGCAAAAGTAGAAGCGTTGGCTAAAGAAATGACAGCCAAATTTCAAGCATAAGAATAAGAAACTACTTCCAGTAGTGCCCTAGTGGCACTACTGGATAGTTATAATATAATGCCAAACAATTTCCATTTATAATTACTACTAATGGCAAACTTAAAAGAAGTAAGAGAACGTATCTCCTCCGTTATCTCCACCCAGCAAATTACTAAAGCCATGAAAATGGTGGCAGCTGCTAAATTGCGCCGTGCACAAACAGCAATTGTAGAGATGCGTCCTTATTCCAACAAGCTAAGCAGCATTCTATCCAATATTCTTTCGAATTTGGAAGGTGATGCAACTACTTCCTATGGAGTAGAGCGTCCTGTTAAAAAAACTTTGTTGGTCGTGGTTACTTCCAATAGAGGTTTGTGTGGAGGTTTTAACTCCAATGTAAGTAAGCTTGCGCTAACAACAGGAGTGAATAAATATGCTGCTCAATATGAGGCAGGCAATTTGACCTACTTGTTTATTGGCAAAAAAGGCTACGATTATATCAAAAATAGAGCGCCTAAAGCCAATATGGATACGCGTTATATGGATATCGTTGGCAAACAATTTAGCTTTGATGATTCTGCTCGTGTGGCAGAAGATATTATGAAAGCTTTTGAAGCCGAAGAATACGATGCTATCGAGATTATTTACGCACAGTTTAAGAATGCTGCTATACAAAACTTTACAGCAGAACAATTCTTACCTGTTGCTAAATTGCCTGTAGTAGAAGGTACTGCGGATACAAAAGCAGATTTCATTTTTGAGCCAAACAAGGAAGAATTGTTGGAATACTTAATTCCAACTATCCTAAAAACGCAATTGCATAAAACCATTTTAGATTCTAATGCCTCTGAGCAAGGTGCTCGGATGACGGCTATGGAAAATGCAACAGAAAATGCGGAAGAGTTATTAAAAGAGTTGAAAATTAACTACAATAAAGCTCGTCAAGAAGCTATTACTGCAGAGATTTCTGAAATCTCAGGTGGAGTAGCTGCATTAGAAGATGCTTAAAGAGAACAAATAGGAATAGCTTATTCCAAGAAAATAAAAAAAAGGCTTACAGATATTCTGTAGGCCTTTTTGTTTTTTAAAGGACTACATTTAATCTTTGGTGTTGTTCCTTCCATGACTTATAGTCGGATTTAGCTTAAACTGGTAAAAAATACCTCCTTTTTTACGAGACGATTACTTTTGTTTTTTAAAATTAAGAATTATAGTATTAGCTTTATTGTATTACTCTTCACAACATCATGATGAAACAACTACTTTTATTGGGTTTAATGGCTTGGCTGATAGCCACCTTACAAGCCTGTGAATTTACAGAACCTCCACCAGCCGAATTAAAGGAAAATAAGCTCCGTGCGAGCTCCTCAGTGCCCACCAAATTGGTGGCAGAGGATTTGATGAAAAGCGATACAATCGTAGAGGGAGATACCCTTATTACTATAACAGGCCCTGCTATTCTTAGTATGGATACGGTAGGACAAATAACAAGGATTGATCGGCTCCGAAAGTTAGGAGAACCTACTATCGAGCCTTCAGAAATGGAGCTCCTATTGCCTACTTTTGCGGGGAAAGACATCGGAGAAAGCATGGCTCTTTTATTTCCTATTCACCAAGATACGCTTCAATTGTATGTGGACTATTTTGATGGTGACCTTATAGGAAGTAAGGTGTTTTATATTGCTGCTGGAGAATTATTGGCTGTAGATGTGATTAAACTAGAAGAATATTGGACAGAAGGGGGAAAGCAAGTCAAAAGTATTTTAACACACAGTTTTTATTATCACAAGAATCAACTGCTTTATTGTAAGGCTTTTCATCATTCTGAAGAACAAGAAATTTTAGACAAGGAAAATACACAAAATTGGGCGATTATTCAGCCCCAGTTGTTGTTGTTATAATAGGGCATTCTTAATGCCCAAAAATCCGCCAAGAAATAAATGTTCCAAGTCCTAGACTGCCCAACAAGGCCCAAAGCATCCAAGGTTTTTGACGTTGTTCTAGAGGAATACTAACCGCATTACCAATTAAGATAGGACTTGCCCAGAAAAATGGATGTGCGGTAAGCCCTTGATTGTCTTCTAAATATTGAAGCTTGGCTTGACGCAGTGCTTCATCTTTGTCTACACCAGTAGCGAGCAAGGCATAAAAGTTAGACATAATATGGATGCTAGTCACGTCATTTAATTCCCACAAAGTCATGACCACACTTGGTACACCAGCGTGCATAAAGCTCCGTCCTAAGGAGATGATTCCTTCTCCTTCCGCATAACGCCCGTAGCCTGTTTTACAAGCAGACAAGACGACTAAATTCGCCTGTTGCCCATTCAAATGTTGTGTTTCATAAACATACAAGAGATTGTCTTCTAAACTGTCTAGATTTTCGGTAAAAACCAAGGAAGAGTAAGCGGGTTGGTTGTAGTTAATCGTTCCATGCATAGCCAAGTGCACAATCCCATAATCCTGTTCACTAAAGTGCTCCTTGAATTGTCGCTCATTCGCCAAATCACCCGAAAAGAAATCTCCTTTGAAATGCTGCTGTAAGTACAACAATTCATCCATGGTTCCTGGAATAGGAGGGGAATAATTGTGCATTTGTACTTCTTCTTTGCTTCGTTCTTTACGCAAGGCAGGGGAGAGGGTCAAGTAGTCGTTTTGGGCGCCATAAGTAGCCGCAAAACCTAAAACTTTGCCCGATTGGGTATTGAGTTGTTTTTGAGTGTATAAGAATAAAGAAGCCGAATAGTGGTATTGTAAGGCATACTTTTTTAATAAATAAGGCAAGTCGCCATAGTTCTGGGATGTTTTAGGGATTTTTTTAGACAACAAGACTTCAAAGGGAATGTAGTGCAAATCTTGATCGGGCAGCAGTAACAATTCTTTTTTTCCTTCTAATAAAGGATCGGCCAAATAGTGGGTGTACAGCCAATGTGCTTCTTGTGCAAAGTCGTAATAAGCCATCGAATCTTGTTGCGCTAATTCAATATGAGACAACAACTGCCGTAAATGCTGTACTTTCTTTTCAAAGCGTCCCTTTTGATGTTTGGGAATGCCTTTGAGCAGCGCTCTTTCCGCACTGACGTAAATGATAAAGCAATGACTATCGGTGATAAAGTATTCTACTAGAACTTGATCGGGAGTTAAAGTAGCTTGTATTTTGGCTAAATTAGAGGTCTGAGAGCGGCCATGGTCCCATGTTTTGTAATGAGGGTAGGCTTGTCCCAATTGTTTTTCTAGCAATTGCAATTGTTGTTCTAATACAAATGCTTTATCAAAATAAAAGCGGGCTTGTACCGAGTTTTGATTACGTTTGGCGGCACGCTCTTGCTCCTGATAACGTGCAATTTGTAATAAATAACGTTCCTCTTTTTGGAGCAAACTATCAGGTACCCCAACGCCTGCATGGGCATATTGATTGCGAAATTTAATCAAATGCTCATACAACAAACTGGCCTTGCTGCTTTCTGCATAATGGAAAATCGCTTCTATTGCAGCAGTAGTAGGCGCTCCTTCTTGTTGCTGCCAAACACAAAACGCGGCTTTTTCATAGATAGGCCGCAATTGTTGCGCGGAGGAAAACTTAGATTTTGTTCCCGTGTAGTGGTCGCGTAGAAAGTGCGCTAAAGTCACGACTTGATCGAAGTCTTGTTGGGCTTTTTGATAGGCTTCTTGTTCAAAGTACAATTCTCCACGCACTTGATAAACTTTAGCGGCCAAGGCTTTATCTGAAAAGAAATCAGGTGCAATTAAGCGTTGTTTATCCTTGGTTTGTCCTTCAAAAAGTGCGGCTGCCGCTTGATCAAAATAGCGAATGGCTGTTGTTGTAGCGTCTTGCGTCTTTGCCAATTGCCCCAAGATCCAGTAGAGCTGGGCGGGCTTGCTGCCTTTGTGCCCATATTTCTGGGTTGTATACTCCAAGGCAGCTAAATACGCCTTATTGGCAACTTTATATTGTTTCAAGGCCATCGCTGATTTGCCAATATTCTGATAAGCCTTATCAACGGCGAGTTGATGTTTTTTGAGGTAGGGAAGTTGTTGATCATAATAAACCAACAACGAATCGTGGTAGCCAAAGTATTGATAATAATAGGCTTTTGCCAAATGCTGGAAGGTATTGTTGCGTTGCTGCCAAACAGGGCTTTTGGGCAGTTTCGGCCAATATAATTTAAGACTAGAGAAGTAAAACTTCGCTTGGGCATAATTACCTAGACGGTGTTGCAACTGCCCTAAGCGCATACACAATTTGAGTAATTCGCCATAGTTCTGCAAGCCTTTATACCATTCCAAGGCTTTTTGATAATAACCAATACTCTGTTCTAAGGCACCATTATCCGCATACAATTGCCCGAGTTGGCTGTAGCATTTGGCAACACGGTTAGAATCTCGCGCTTGCTGGCTTTCGCCCAAAGCTTGTTGCTCATAAATCAAACCTTCTAGACTGTATTCAATGGCGCGATCAATATGGCCTTGTCGGCGATGTACCCCACTTTGCAATTGATAAAAATGCCGCGCGACTAAACGCGTAGGAGAGACCTGTTCTTGCAACACGTTCTCTAGGCGCTCCAAATGGGCTTCTAAGGCTGAAAAGTTGCTTTGTTTGTCAAAATAAATGGCATAAGCGCCCAATAATAAGGCATAACTGTATTGCTCGGCATCGTTTTGCTCTTTCCAATATTGAGCGGTACTATCGGCCAATACTAAGGCTTCTGGATACCGCGCCAAGCCCCATAAGGCCCATGTTTCATTGGTCAGAAACAGGCCTTTTACTCGGGCATCTTCTACCAAAAGCAAGGCTTTTAACGCTTGTAAGTTGTTCCAGGCTTGTGGAAATTGATCTTGCTGCAACTGTGCTGTAATCGCATTCAATTGAGTATGGCGAACCCCTGCTTCTTTCTTGGCCGCTTTAAATAGATGTGCAGCTTGGGCATTTTGTTGTAAGGCTTGTTTTAGGTTGCGCGCATTAAAAATAGCTTGCTCGGCCTCTTGTACATTTGTTTGGGCTTGTTCGAGGGTTTGGGCTATACAAGAATGTACTCCTAAGCAGATGCTCAGCAGTAAGGGTAAGACGTAAAACAGTATGTAACCTCTATTCATAGTAGGAGGGACTAAGTATAGGGAAGGGGTATTTGTTGAATATAGGGATTTTTTTGGGGAATGGAGTATTTTGGCTTTACTCAATGTATTGTTAGAGGGGGACTTATCTTATTGTGTTGGTTGGTGGAAGGAGAAAGGAGGGATTGTTTAAGCAAGAAAACTTTTTAGAGACTACTTAAGAGTAGACAAACTAGATAAAGGGCTAATCTAACAAAGTTGGGACGAGCTTAATTTGGAAAAGGATTGCCTAGAATGCTTTTGGCGAGGATGACTTGTTGTTGAGCATGAGGAACTTGTTTCTCGTATTTCTGATATAAGTGCAGTGCTTTTGCTGCGTAGTTCTTGGATATTGCTATGCCCAAAGAGAGTGGTTTTGCGCTGTACAAATACTTTGACCAAATTGACTTTCAAGTCATTTTTACCACTGCTTTTAGTCAATATGCCATTCAGGCCTTAAAGTTGGCCACCTTGGATTATTTAATGAAGCCGATTAACTTAGAGGAATTAATGGAAAGCTTAGAGCGATTTAGGAAGCAAGCAGAATGGCTCACTACCAAGGGAAATTACAGTTTGGTGGAGAAAAATGCGTCTATGCCTAATCATCAAAAAATTGCTTTAGCTTGTTCGGATGGATATATTTTTGTGCCGATTGAAGACATTGTGCGCTGCCAATCTGAAAAGAGTTACACCCTTTTTATTATTAAGAATAAAGCGCCTATTTAGACCTCTCGAAATTTGGGCGAATATACCACCATCTTGCAAGAGCATGGCTTTAAACGCGTCCATCGTTCTTACTTAGTAAATCCCCGATACATCAAGAAATTTATCCGAGGAAAAAGCCCTATCTTAATTATGGATGATGGGACGGAGATTACTATTTCGGCTACAAAAAAAGATGGTTTGCTCGATCATTTTTTATTCCCTAGAAAAAGGAATCATTTTCCTTAACATTCTAACAATTCCACCAAAGGCACCCTTTCATTGGTTTATAGCTCAAAGAAAGCGAGTAGTTATACCTATTGCATCACTGGCCGCAAACGTTCTTTTGATGGTAACAGCGATGTATAGGTTGTATTGGCATCAACTCTTTAACTTTACTAAACCTAAATCACTTTTTATTTTCAATTTCCCCAGCAGGGGCAGTCCTAATAAAGTCCATAAATAAAGAATTTAGTTTTTTGAAACAAGAAGCGTTGTCTCTGTCTATTAAAATTGCTTTTTTAACAATTTATTCATTAATTATCCAAAAAAAAGCTTTAAGAAGTGTTAAAGACCACTTCTCTAAAGTGCAAACTTGTTGTTACAGGTAGAAAATTGTATCTTGGTTTTATCGAACTTATTACCGAAGTTACTACTATAACTTCTCTGTTAACAGCACTTTTAGGTTGCTGTATAAAGAATGTGCGCTATGTTTTACCGCTTTTTTGCCAAAGAGACACATCCTGATTTGGATAAGGCTATGCGAGCCTTGTTGCCAGATCTTGCTTTAGATCCTAAAAAATGGACAATTAAGCAACAAATGGGGACTTATCAACACGCTTATAGCTATGTTGCCCAAGGGCATGGGCTAACGATTAGTTTTTATGAAGAGGCGCTTAAAGAAAAAAAACGTTGTCGAAAAACAGAACTAATGGTGGCTTGTAAGAATGCCCCTTGGTTATCGCTTCTTGCTTGTGCTCCTCAACAGCGTCCTCCTTCCAAACGTCGCTTAGACATTCAAGCCCTGCCAGATAATCCTGCTTGGCAACCTTGGCAATTGCAGACCAATAATTCTATATTGGCGGAGCATTTATTGACCCAAGTCTACCAAGAATTAGAAATATTTCAAGCATTGGATGCGGTAGAATTAGTCTTAGAGCGCCAACGTTTGTATGTGAAATGGCTTTGGTTGCCCGATACACCAGCCCGTCAGGCACAATTAAAGGCCACTATAAATTTTGCTAGAGCTTTAACAAACGCATTGGACCAAGTGGCTACTGTTACTAGCGAATAATTTCTTCAAGGCTTCTTCTTTTCATTTTCCAAAACAGTTTTTCTGCCTTGTCAAAACGCTATTACGCTCGCCACAACAAACAGGTTGTTATTTTAGCTGATACCCCTTTTGCAGGTGGAGGAGAAGGACAGATTTATAAGGTTACGGTGCCCAAAAGACAAAATTGGGTGGCCAAAATCTATCACCCTTCTAAACGAAGTGTGGAACGAGAGGAGAAAATGGCTTATTTGCAACAGCACCCTCCTCATACACAAGAAGAACAAGGGGCTTGGATCATTGATGTTTTAGAAGATAAGAAGGGGCGATTTTTAGGTATTCTAATGCCCTTTCAACGAGGAGAAAAACTCGAAGTATTATGTGGTGTTAAATTGCCGCGGTTTATTAAAAAAACTTGGCAAGCTTGGGGATTGGAGTCACCTACGGCCTTAGAGTCACGGTTCCATTTGGGCTTGCAGTTGGCGGCGGTTGTCGCACAGTTGCATGATAGCCAACATTATGTTTTAGTGGATTTAAAGCCTGATAATATTTTGGTGGAAGCGAATCGACATTTGGCTTTAGTAGATTTAGATTCCGTGGCGGTTATTGATCAAGGAAATTTACGCTTTGCCGCGCCTATGGCAACTCCAGAATATGCCCCTCCAGAATACCACCAAGATAGTCCTGCCTTGCTGCCCTCTTGGGATAATTTTAGTTTGGCGGTGATTCTTTACAAGTTGTTTTGTGGAATTCATCCTTATGCTGCTACAGCGAATGCTCCTTATGAGCAGATGAATAGTTTGGGGCAAAAAATAAAACAGGGTTTGTTTGTTCATAAACCTTCTAATGCCCCTTTCTTACGAGTTATTCCCCCTCCTCATGAACGCTTTAAAGCATTACCCAATAGTTTGCAAGCGTTGTTTTTGCAGTGTTTTGAAGGAGGGCATGAGTATCCTGAAAAACGACCCACGGCTAGTGTTTGGTGTTGGGCCTTGCTGGATGTTGTAGGAGATGCTGCTCTCGTTCATCAATTTAGAGAATTACTAGTCGATGGTTGGGATCGCCCTCGACAGCCATTGTTATTGCCTTCTCATTTATTGTTAAAAGAAGAAAAAAAAGAAAATAAGGGAGCAATAACAGGACCAACAAAATTACTGTCTTCGACTGTTTATGAGCGAGGTAGTACTTTATTAGAAGAGCTAGAAAATTCTAACAAGGATTCAAGAAGGATACAAGTCCTTTTTCTTATAGGAGCTGTATTTTGTCTAGTTATCCTTCTCGCTCTCGTTGTTGTTTATACACCTGCAGTTCAAGCGATATTAGTTTTCTCTATGGCTTATATTATTAGAACGCTAGTGGGGTTTTATCGATATAGAAAACAAAAAAATCCTCTCAAAAAAGCTTTGTGTTCTTATCAAGAAAAACAAGAGGCGACGACAAAAAAATGGAAGGAGTTAGTGCAGTTATGGGAAGGCAAGAAGGACAAACAAATACTTCATGTTAGTACAACGTTAGAAAGAGTAGCTACAAGAGTTAAAGGCAAAGATAAATTGGTACACCAGTTTCTGCAAGAGCGTTTAAAAGTGTATGAACAGGTTGTGGAACAATACCAAGAAAAACTAAAGGCTTTGGAATTACCCAAAGCGTGGTTGGATCGACCGTGGACGACTATTATACAATTATTAGAATGGCAGCAGGTCAACCAAGAGGAATTGGTAGAATGTGCTGTTCGTGAATCTGCTCCCCAGGAGGCCTATGAGCAAGCCTTGGAACAAGCGATAGGACAATTACAACAAGCGGAAGAACAGCTTCTAGGAGAAGCACGGGGGTTATTTGATTGGGCTGCTTTTTTTGATACAACGGAAACAGGCCTTGCTTGGGGTGAACAAACGCTATTCAACCTATTAGAAGTACAAAAAGTCCCTAATTTATTAGCGGTAGAAGAATTAACTTGGACAGCGGCTGGTGATTTAGAATTGCAGTTTGGAGGGCAGGTCTTATTATTAGAAAAACAAGCCCACCAGCAATTGGAACTCTTTTATGAGGTGTATCAATGGTATCAAGAGTCCATGGAATTTGCTCGGGCGCAACAACTGTCTACTGCCCTTGATTTTTTAAGAGCGCGATTTTCTGCTTTACAACAAGAGCACCAAGAACAATTGAATGTCTTAGCAGTAGCGCACCAAGTACAACAAGCCGCGGCTTCTATGCCTTATCAAGCTGCATTACAACGAACAAAAGAGCAATTAGAAGGGATTGAAGTCTTGAAAAAGGAGCGAGAAACCGCACTTTTGCAAGTAGAGGAAGATTACCAAGATTTATATAAATCTGTCCAAGAGGAAATAGAGGAGGAGTTGGAATCACGTAGAAAACTTTTAGCGTCACTAAAAGAAGATGCAGAAAGATACTGGGAGGAACTACAACAGGAGAACTCCTTTATAACGCTCCAAAAACAACTGGCCATAGAAAACCAAAAAATCGAACAGCTTTTATAGTGCTATGGAAAGGTACATAAAAAAGCCGTTCTATTTTTTACGAAGAGTATGGACTACAACGCTAAAAAGTAGAACGGCTTTGGTCAATGGATTGGTAGTTTATCTAATCCTTAATCATGTTCTCAATCAAGTCATAAATAGCAATGGTTCGAACGCTTTCTTGTTCTAACGGACTTAAATCCATTTTTGTTACCTCTACCGCTTTATTAGCAATAGCATCTGGCAAGGCAATCTTAGCGACTTCTTCTTCACCAATAAAAATCTTATTGATGCTGCTTGCACCATAGCGCTTGAGCTGTGCTACTTCATCATTCTTAGTGTCATAAAGAATACCATTTTCTCGAATGAGGCCTTTAGGAGTACCATCAATAGAGATTTCTGTCCCTTTGTTGGTCATTCTAAAAATATACTCCTGATCCATTGAGAGAATATAGAGTACGGCATTGCGGCCAGGACCAATGTATTTGCGAAAAGCATAAGCAAAAATTGGATCGCCCGATTTGGATACAAAGACACCGTTTCCAGAGCGTTTTTGGCCCTTGTCCATGATCTCTTCCATTTGTTTGGGAGACATTTCTTCTGTCCAAGGCATAAAACCACCTTTGAACTGCGCGACGCTTTTTTTGAGGTCAACTAAATCTTTTTCAACTTCCTCTCCTGTAGGTTGCACATTGCGCAAAAAGCCCACCAGAAAGAAAGTAAGAACGCCAACAATAGCCAGCGCTAGGATGATAAGAATACTACTCATAGTGATGTACCGTGTTCAAGTGTAAAGGAAAGACTATTGATTTTGGATTTTGTGCACTTTGGTACAAACCTTACAATAGGTTTTGAATAAATACTGCTTAGCGTGTGGCATATCCGCAGAGGGATTTTTTTCAAAGTCAGTTTTATTCTGATCGGTATTTCCTTTTAGAGGTGTTCCGTGAAGCTCACAACGTTCAAAGGTTACATCCCCTTTGTTTTCTGCTTTATCTTCTTCTTCAAAGCTCTTAGCTTCTTTGGTCATTACACGAGTACAAACTGCACAGTAACGGCGATAATTCAGTTGGTAAGCAAAAGGATATTCATCACCAGGGGTATAATCTGAAGCATCTGCGCGGTAATTATCACTCAAACTCATGCGTTTGTTGTGTAGAGGACAGCGGTCCATTGTATTTTTCTCCTCTCTAGTAGTGCTACTTAATTGCACCATAATCGCAGCAGTAGAGTTTCCACCTTTGGCAACTTTTACTTTTTTAGGTTCTTTTTGTTTTTTTTCTTTTTGTGCCCAAGCTTGGTTGGTATTGACCAGCAAAGTCATGAAAACCAAAAGGCATAGTAGTGGTAATTGTTTTACACTCATTATTTATTGGTTGGTTAAATTAAACGGAATCATTGAAACGCTCGAAAAGAGGAAGAGGACTTGAACGCCAAGTTGATGGAGGGCAAGCTTCTATTTCTTTTCTAAGATAACTTTATTCTTCTAGTCGAGCAATTTTTGTACAAGACTTGCAATAGTATTTGAATAGATATTGTTTGGCGTGTGGTGTTTCTGCTGTTGGGTTGCGTTCATATTGAATGCGGTCATGATCAGGATTTCCTTTTAATTGAGTATTGTGGACAGGGCAACGCTCAAAAGTAGAGCGGGCAATTTTAGGCATCTGCGACCCTGATTCCTTTGCCATAATCCGTGTACACGTTTTACAATAGCGGCGATAATTGAGCTGATAAGCAAAGGGATATTCATAGCAAGTGGTGTAATCTGAGGCATTTGCTCGATAGTTATCACTCAAAGGCATCTCTCGATTGGTGTTGTGCAAAGGACATTCATTCATCGTATTTTTTTCTTCCCTAGACATCTTACTGACGCGGTGTACCGTTTGTGCATAGGCTTGGCGCACCATATAATCGCGTTCGCGTTTGGTTAAGTTTTTAGGAGGTAGACTGTCCCCCGTTTGTGCGGCAACTTCTTGTGCTACTGTTCCAAAGAGTAGAAAAAGAAAAGAGAGTAATAGTAATCGTGTCATAATAACGGTAGTAATGCTTGCTTAGCGAATCGATAAAGGGAGAAGTGTATTTGTTCACTCTTCCAAAAGTGCTCTATTTCAACGACTGTAGGCGCTTCAGAGTTGTTTGAATTGGAACAAAAATACAGTTTTTGAACCAGTATCTAAGAGCCTAAGATCAAAAAGGGTTCCTAAAAGTTAATGCTCAAAATTTATTCACAAATGTTTAACAGTTATTGGGTTAGTCACAATCCCATTGTTTATCCGACAAAGAAAACCAGGCTCTTCGGTAATTAAAATGCCACCATTCTGTCGTAACAGTCTTGAAACCGTGTTTTTCTAAGGTGTTGCGCATTAATTTCCGATGCTCTAAAACCTCTTGTGGAAGGTCTTGGTTGACCCAATAAGCTTCTTTTCCAAAATAATCATAATGGGTACCCATTTCTAATTGTTCTTGGGTGGCTAAATCTATGAGGGTAAGATCTAGTGCGCCGCCTCGACTGTGCATGGATCCCTTAGAAGGGGGAGCAACATAACGTCTGTCAGGGACTTTTTTCCAAAGCTTGTATTGAGCACTTTGTGGGCGATAACAGTCAAACATTTTGAATCCTAATCCTTGTTCTTTTAATTCTTCCTGCGCTTTGAGTAACGCTTTGGCAGTCGCTAACCGCATTAGGCATTTAGGGCAATCATAGATTTGTAATTCCATGAAATTATTAGTGGTCGCATAACGCAAATCTAAGACAATTGCAGAAGATAAATCTTCAATATCTACCCAATCGGTATCTTTTCCGTTTAGAATGGAATCAATTTGTGCGGGAGTTGGATACGGTGGAGGTGGAGGCGTCGTATCTAGGACTACTGGTGGTACTATTGCACTGCTGTCAACTAAGACAATGGTGTTCTCCTCATTGGTTAGTACAACTTCTTGGCAGCTATAAAAAGCAATAGCAGAGCAAAGCGAAAAAAGAAACAGGTATTTCATGCATGTACTTATTGATAGTTTTTGCGAGCACGGTCTAAGGTGCGCTTGTTGTCGCGTTCTTTCATTGTTTCGCGTTTATCGTATGTCTTTTTACCTTTTGCTAAGGCAATTTCTAACTTGGCAAACCCACGATCAGAAATGAAGAGTCGATAAGGAACAATAGAATAACCTTGCTCTTTGACTTTGTTTTGAAATTTACGCAATTCTAGTTTATTGACTAATAATTTGCGGGGTCTCTTGGGAATATGGTTATTGTATGTTCCATATTTATACTCTGAAACATGCAAGTTATTAACAAATAGCTCTCCTGCTTTAATGACACAGTAAGAATCACTGAGATTGGCCTTACCTGCACGGATAGATTTGATTTCTGTTCCTTGAAGCATAATACCAGCCTCTACTGTGAATAGGAAGCTGTATTCAAATTTTGCTTTTTTGTTGAATATTTCAATGTGTTTTTTAATGTCCATTAGGCTATTATGTGTTTTTAAACTGCGAAGCAACGAACATTCTTGATGCCATCTAGAGCACTAAGAAGCGTTGGTTTAATTATAAAGATCTTATACAAAAATGTAAACAAAACAGTAGCTCATAGAGTTTACACTTAGCTATAAAGCAAAAATTACTAAAGAAACGTTCAAAAAAATATTGAAAAACTAACAGCCTATCAACTATCCTTCTTATTTTTGATCCTCTTAATAACAAGCAACAGTGCCCAAAGTAGCCCTTTAACAGCGACTATCAAAGGGCTGTTCTTATAAAAAAGTTTTTAGCAGCAATATTTGCTGAGAAACATTTCAAATGCTTATACTACGATCATGAAAAAAGGAATTTATTTCTTATTAGTACTAGTTACATTATGCTGGTACAGTTGCGGTACACCTAATACAGAGGCTCAAGAAGGTGAGACAACAACGACTGTTCAAAAAGACGATAACTCTACAGAAACGCCTACAACACCTGCTCCTGAAGCGGGAGGAGCTAGTAAAATTACAGACGCTATTGTTAGTCAAGTTTGCGATTGTAAGAAAGAAGCGAAGAAAGAGGATGGTACGACAGATGTGGAGCGTATTCGTTCTTGTATGGGTGCGGCTAGTAGCACCGAATATGTCGCTAATTTGTTGGGGGCTTCTGCCAGTGACAAAGAGCGTACCGATGCTCAAAATGAGCTTATGAAAAGGACTGCTAACTGTCCTGAATAAGGTTAGCCAACAGACAAAAATAAAAACTTGTATACATTTATAGATGGCCTTTGTGCCATTGAATCTTTCTAACTCTTTTAATTATATATTATGAAAACGCTAACAATCTTATTCTTGATGTTCACTTTGTCTTTCTTAACTGTAAGCTGTGAAGAAGCTCAAGAAGCAAAAGATACTACTACTACTACAATAGACGATGCTAGTAAAACTGCAGGAGATGCAATGAATGATGCTGCTAAAGCTACAGGAGATGCAGTTGAAGCTACAGGAGATGCTGTAGAGGGAGCTGTAGAAGCAACAGGAGACGCTGTAGAAGGTGCTGCTGATGCAATGAAGGATGCTGCTGAGAAAACTGAAGAAGCTGTAACAGAAGGTGGACACTAGATTCATCTTGTTCTTTTAGAAGAACAATACCTTATTGCGCGATGCAGTAAGGTATTTTTTTGTGTCTAGAAATTGGTAAAAAATTAGCTAGGTTTGATGTAGAGATTCTGTGCTACTTTTTGAGTGATGGTATGGAGCTGTTGTCCATTGATACGAATTTGACGAGATTGGTCATAGTCGTAAATGTCTAGGATTTCGATGTGTGCTCCTAGAATGAGTTCACATTGTTCCAAGTAACGCAAGAAGGCACTAGAATCTTCTTGTACTGCTACAATAGTTGCACTTTGTCCTTTGGGAACATCTGCCAAGGAGGTAGGAGAGCGTTGTTCAAAATTACCATATTGATCGGGGATCGGATCGCCGTGGGGATCTACTTTTGGATAGTCCAAAAAGCGTTCGAGTTGCTCAATCAATTTGGGAGACTGGATGTGTTCCAATTGTTCTGCGACTACGTGCACTTCATCCCAAGAAAAATCAAGTTTGTCGACCATAAACGTCTCCCAAAGTCGATGTTTACGTAGTAAATCAATCGCAACGGCTTTACCCTCTTCACTGAGTCGCGCCCCTTTGTACTTAACATAGAGGACATATTTTTTTTCAGTCAGGCGCTTAAGCATGTCTGTGACAGAAGCGGCGGCTGTACTCATAGCCTCCGCAATGGCACTAGTAGAAACAATAGCGTTCTCTCTACCAGAGATTTTAAAAATAGCCTTGAGGTAATTTTCTTCTGTTTGCGATAAGCTCATAGCAATCGTTCTATGGTGTTCTGTTAGCTTTATACCAAGTGCAAAGTTAACGGAAAAGGAAGATATTCGGTTATAATTCTGCTTCTCGTTTCTTGGTTTGTTTGGCGGCAATACCAATACTTAATTCATAAAGAATGTAAATGGGAATACCAATAATGACTTGTGTCATGACATCTGGAGGTGTTACAAAGGCCGCGACCACTAAAATGCCTACAATAGCATGTCGACGATAGGTCCGCATGAACGTGTCGGTAATTAGACCCATTTTAGCGAGATAATAAACAATAATTGGCAATTCAAATACAATACCTACAGGCACTGTAAACATAATCATATAGTTGATCATAGAAGTTGCCTTAATCATATTACCACTAGAAGTTGCATTAACCATTGGTAACTCATAACCTAACAAGAAATTAATAGCGAAAGGGGAGAGTACAAAATAGCCAAAACAAATACCAAGCAAGAATAAAAAACTGCCTACGGCAACAACACTATTGGCGGCTTTGCGTTCTGTGGTATACAATCCAGGTTTGATAAATCGCCAAAACTCCCACAATAGATAAGGAAAAGCTAAAATTATGCCTCCAAAGATACAGACCTTGATGTGTAATAGAAAGGCTTCGCCCATTTCTAGCGTTACTAAGTTGACTACTACAGGATCATAGCACATGCTCTCTCCTAAATTTAACCATTTAGAAAGGCTACATAGGAGGCGATAGGTTAGAAAGTCTTCTCGTAAAGGACCAAAAATTACAATTTGGAAAATAGAACGCGTTGCAAAAAACACAAATACACCAGCTAGTAGAATGCTGATAACCATACGAATAAGATGCACGCGCAACTCTTCTAGATGTTCTATAAAAGACATCTCTTTCTCTTCGACTGGTAAGGGAGTATCGGACATAAAAGCGCTTCAATGAAGTTAAAAAAGCTCCTCCTTATAAATTATTAAGGAAGCCGCTAAAATACAAAAAAATGCGCATAGACTACTATTCCGTCGAGAATTGTCCAGTAAAAACTAACGTAAAAATAGAAAAGGTAATTACAGCAGTTCTTTGAGTAGTTCTACTAAATCGTCATCGTCACTTGCATGGCGATTACTTTTGATTTCTTTGATGACATCATCATCTAAATACAGCTCTTTTAGGATATTGAGGGCGTTGTATTTTTCTTTATTATCACGAGAGTGATAATTGTATAAAATTTGGCGAGCGGCCAATTCTTTTTGTACTAAACCATTGTTTTCAATGGCTTGGGTGGTGTCAATTTTAGGAGCTTCGTTGGTACTTTTGCCACGGGTAAAGATGCTCAAAAAATCTTTGGGTTTGCGGACATTGGAGCCCAATAAACCATCTTCATTGATTTCATTGTGGATATCCAAATCGACTTCAGTGACTTTTCTTGACAATAGAAAATCATTTTCATCCAAGCCTAAATCTTCTCCTTCTAAAGGGTCTTTATTTTTCTTAGGATCGCGTTTGGCAATGGCAGGGGGTAAGGAAATCCCCTTATTCGCGGCTTCGACTTCCTCTTCCTGTTGTGTCCACTCCAACAAATCGTCTTGCTGTTCTTCAATTTCTTTCTTCTGCTGCTCGTCCTTTTCTTGCTCTTTCTGGCGTTCTAGAGCGGCATTGATTCCCATCAATTCGGCTTTATCACTTTCTTCTTCTTGGTAATTGATAGAAACTTTGTCTTGGAAATCTTCTTCCTCGTCGTATTTTTTTCCTGCTCTTTTCTTTGCCATAAGTTGTGGTCGTTATTTAGCTGCACGGCTCTTTATTATCAGAAGCCTCTGGGGTTCTTAGGTCTTTAAAAGTACATATAAAGTATGACTTTTGCAATGTTTTTGGAAAAGAAGGTGGAGGGACCTTACTTGTTAGGAAAGAGTCTTAGGAACTCTTTCAGTGGATTTAAGGTGGGATGTTGTAAGTCAAAGGTAATTTTATCTCCTGTGCGTGCTAGAATATTATCAAGGCGATTGATGCTACAATACTCTCCTACATTTTTTCTGAATTTACTAGTAAAACAAGTATGTAGTCTAACATAATTTCCGATCCATAGCTTTATAAATTGTTTTTCTGTGAGTGTTTTCCCTTTTTCTAGAATGCAGCCTTGCCAAGCTTCTAAACAGTCTGCATGTGGCGAAGGTTGTGTTTTAATGGCTCTTAGAACGGTTTCTAATTCTCCTGTGCCTTCCACATTCATAAAGTAACAAGCCAATTCTACTGTGGTATCTTCCTCTATAGGAATGGTGTAAAGTGTATTTGTTGTTTGAAAAACATTGGTGGAACCATAGGCTTCTTCTACCACTTCATTTAGAAAATCTAGCCGTTCTTGCAGGCTATGTGTATCTTGATCTATAACAAGGCCAATGCGTCTTATTTTTCCTCTTGTTATCTCGTTAATTTTTGCCTTTAGATCAAGGACCAATTTACGCTTACTTAGCGATTTCATAGCAGTAGACTGGAAACTGCAAGTGTTTTCTTGAACAGTATTAAGCTCTTTAGCTATGGCGGCTAAAAACTGTACATCATCTTCTCCTTCTGTTATGATCGCATTCATGGTCTTTTTTTATTCTCCTCTAAAAGCTTGGTTGTTTTCTATTTTGTGTTGTAGAATATCAGGGGGCATGACAGTGCCAATGATCTTATTGGTTTTGTAATGCCTAGCCATTTCTATGTAGCATGCTTTAGTATTTTCTTCTTGCTCTAAGGCTATTTTGTTAAAGGCGTTGGCCATTTCTTTACTGTGGGTAGTGGCAAAGACTTGGACGTTGAACTGTTTGGCCCACTTAAATATTAGCTCCCATACTTGTTCTTGATTGCTGTAATGGATACCATTTTCTATTTCGTCTATTAGGATGATTCCATTTTGGAATCTTAATAGACCTATTACCACTCGAACTAATTTTGTGATAGCATCGCCAAAAAATTCTATGGGGAGCAAAGGCTCATTTGCTCTTTGTGCGTACAGATTAGGTTGACCGACTACTATAACTTTTAGTGCTGTAATACTTGGATCTATAGTCTGTACTGCTTCTAGAATATGATGATCTTGTTCTAATAACTCAAATTGGCTGTAATGCTTTGCTAAAATAGTGGGTTGTAAATTAGTTCCTGTTGATTGAATCCCAATAAGAATTTTTCTTAATGGTTTAATAGCGGTTTCTGTTGGTTGGATAATATCTAGAGAAGGGCGATGAGAACCGTGTTTCGCTTCTAATTCTGCTTTGGCATAAAGCTGGTCATCAATACAAGATACTAAAGAGAGTTTACCTGTATTACTAATTTCTTCTAATTGAAAGGACATGCTAAGGCTTGTTTTTTGTTGACTAGCCCAACCATGTTCAATAGTAATGGTTTGGTTTGGTTGTTTATTGTAAAATAAATCATTCCAGTCATTAAAAGAACCATCACCTACCCAAGATTCATTATTGTTATAACGAAATATTTTTAAATGTGGAATGGATGGAAAAGGATTAGTATCCCCCAAAAAAATCCCCTCCAACAAAACAGTCTTCCCAGAATTATTCAGGCCCCCAATCAAATTGACTTGTCCAAAACCCTCTAATTGGAAGTCCTCAAAGCATCTAAAGTTTTTGATATGTATACCTTCTAACATGATGTAGAATACGATTAGTGAATGGATAAAGTTGCATTTTGGAGCACAATTTATTCACAACAATAAAAAATGCTCCACTAGGACAAGATAAGAAACAATAAGAGAAATAGATCAGAAGAAGGCCATTTAACTCCCTTGCTTAACCGCCACCACGCCCAAGCATTTCCACGTAAGTACATTCCCATGCCCATCCAATTGTTCTTGAATCATCAAATCTTCCTGCCACTCCACGACCTCAAATCCAATTTGATGGAGGTACGTTTGTAGTTTGATCGGAGGATAAAATTGTTCCCAATGGGTCGCTTGGTCAAAATTGAGTGGTGTAATGAAAATAAGCGTGCCATTAGGGCGCAATACCCGTTGCATTTCTAGTAAGCCTTGAGCAGGATCTTGTAGGCGGTCCAATAAAAAACTATTCAATAATAAATCTTGACTGTTGTCCGCAAAAGGCAATTGAGAGGCTTTGGCTAGCCCCAAGGACAGGTTGGATAATGGCGGCTCTTTTAAGGTTAAATTAGGAGCAAATCCCTTATGGGAGAGATCCAAAACTAATTCTTTGCCTTGTACCCAGAATTCCTGCGCCTGTCGCAGCATTTGGTAACTGTAATCAATTCCCCAACAAGTTGCTTGGGGGTGATTTTGTGCTAGTGTAGCAATCCAGCGACCTATTCCACAACCTATTTCTGCAATCTGTTGAGGGGCTTTAGGATAATGCGGTGTCGCAAAATCTAAGACCGCTTGCATCGAATAACCTCCCCACCAATCATCGGCTAAGTGCAAGGCCGCTTGTCGGACGACCATGCTGTCAAATCGTTCGTAGGGATCTTTTTGGTAATCTGTTGCTGTTTTATAGCAATAAATAGGAATGTTTTTTCTATACGATAGTGGTGTTTTCATGGTCTAGAGAGAGGCATTTTAATCCCTATTGGTTAGCTGTTGTATTTCTAATGAAGCAACATAGATTCTATGGTTATTTTCCAAAATCAATGGCTCCACCTGTCCAAGTTTGTGCTTCCTTAATAGCAGGTAAAATTTCTTCTGGAGTATCTACAAATTGCCACATTTGAGCGTGTTTTTCTTGTAAGAACTGTCCGTCAATGCATTGTTGAAGCATGGCTTGGAGTGGCTGGTAATAACCTTGGGTATTGAGAATAACGATGGGTTTATCAAAAAGACCTAAGCGTTTGAGCGTCATCACTTCTAGCAATTCTTCTAAGGTGCCCGTTCCTCCAGGGAGCGTAATGATGGCATCAATTCCTTCTAAGAACTTGGCTTTGCGTTCATGCATGGTGCTGGTGAACTCAAAGTCAGTGACGCCTTGGTGTGCCCATTCTACTTCATTCATAAATTGTGGCATAATGCCTTTGATTTGACCGCCTTCTGCCAAAACCGTATCGGCTAATTGCCCCATTAGACCAGTGGCCCCACCTCCATAAATGACTGAAACTTGCGCCGTGACTAAGGCTTTGGCCAATTGTTGAGTGGCTTCAAAATAGATAGGAGCGATGGATGGGCTAGAGGCCGCATAAACACAGACTTTCATAGTTGTTTTTTTTGCGAAGCTACACATTATTCTTGACGCTACGAAGCCAAAACTAAAGAGCTTTATGCTTGCAAAAGGAGTTGTAGTAATCCTTCTCGCATAGCGTGATCTGATACAATCATTTGATTGGTGGGAAGGTGTTCTTGTACAAACTCAATGAGCAGGGCAGACATGACACTCAATTTAGCACGTGTTGCCTTGAGATTTGGAATTAAGAGACGATCAGCATAATTGCTTTGTACAAGTTGTTGGGTGACGGCTTCAAAAGCAGTGCGATTAATAAAAGAATGAGCAGAACCTTCTACCCGAGTACCTGCGAGTTGATCTAGCATATTGAAGGAGCCAGAAGAACCAATGAAGTGTTCTATTTTATATTGTGTTAAGATTTGTATAAAATCAGCAAGTATGCTTTGTAAGTGTGCTTTTAACGCGGCTTTGTCTTCCGCTTTAATAGGATCACTTTTTTGGAAGCGTTCATATAAAACAGCAACACCTATAGGATAGCTTTGAGCCCAATAAAGGGTCTGTTGATTGCCAATAATAAATTCTACACTGCCGCCGCCAATATCCATAATGAGCGAAGGTCGTTCTGATAATGGAGCCGCATGACGCACTCCTTCATAGATCAAGCGCGCTTCTTTCTCACCAGATATAATATCTATTTTAATGTCGGAAACTTGTTTCGCTGCTTGTATAAAGGCAGGGCTATTGGTCGCGCGACGTAAGCCCGCTGTTCCCAATGCATGTACTTGTGCTTGGGGGTATTGTTGTAATAAATGATGAAAGGCTCTAAAGGCTTCTACTCCTCGTTCAAAAGCATTTTTACCAATTTTATCAATGCCTTCAGCGGCCAATTCGACATAATGACGCATGTTGTCAATACGTTTAAATTGTCCTTTTTCATCCACTTGAAAAAGATTTAAAGTAAAGGTATTGGTGCCGCAATCTATAACTGCTACTTCCATTTGAAGGGAGGGGTTTAGTGTTTGAGTGAAATTGAAGAGCAATTAATTGCTCCTTACTTCCAAACAGAACAATTACCAGATGGTTGATCTATGTTCTATACGGTGACTTTCTAAATGCATATTGGGATGATAGAAGAGGCTATCATTTTTGGCTTTGAACTCTTCCGAATAAGGAGGGAATTTTCCAAAGGAGTGCCAGTAAGCTTCTCTTGTCATGGATTGATAATGCAAAATATTTAAAGCGTATTGATGAGTTTGCAATTGGTTGAGCCCTATAAAAAACAGCACGGCTCCAAAGAAAAAGGCACGACTCCAAACGCGATCTTTGGCCCAATGGAGTAGCGCTGCTAGTGGCAAAGACAATGGAATCATACATTCTAACAACGCACGCATCCCAAAACTACCACCATACCACCACCATCCCCAACAAGAAACAATGTAAATGTTGATGATTATATACAATAAAATAGACGGAACAAAGGCTGGCTTTTGGCGACGTAGAAAAACAAAGCCAAAGACTGCTAATAGGGCTAAGGGGGTATAAATAAACCACCCCTTTCGGTAACCAATTAAGACTTCTGCCACCATAGGTTGTAGCCAGTAGAAATGCTCATCGTTGGCTTCATAGGTATTAAACCAAGCATGCCCCGTCACTTCTTTCCAATACCATAATTGAGGAAAAAAGATCGCTAAAACGATAAATACACCCACTAACATCTGTTCCCATTGTTGGCTTAAGAAAAGCAAACGTTGCTGCATGGTTTTTTTATTATAAACACCTCCAAAGGCGAGTATAAGACCATAAGCTAAATTAGGAACACGTACTGCCGAAATAAGACCTACCCCAATAGCTAAGGGAATATAATCTTTCCAAGCACCTGTTTTATACCATTGCTGGCTGTAATAAAGGGTGAGTGCAAATAAGAAACAGGAATAATTATGAGACATGAAAGGATGATGGGACATATAGTACCACCAGTTGGTACCCCCCGCTAAACCTGCTAAAACAACAGCAACAACGGGGTCACTGTAATGTTGTAATAAAAACCGAGCAAGGAGTAATAGAGCTAAAAAGGCGTAGACAATAGCCCCAAAGGTTGTGCACCACATATAAGGGGTAGAGAGGCCATCTAAGGGCCAGCCCCCAACTGTTGCGACAGCATGTCCCATTAGAAAAAATGGTGTGAGCATCATTGCAATACCCAAACTGTATTTATTAACAAAGACTTCTGCCCCTTCTTTATTGGTACTCTTAACCGTATAATGAGGATTAAATTCCTGAGCAATTACTTTGACATCGCGTTCTTCACTCAAAAACATCCATTGTAGGTAGGTGTAATACCCCATTGCATCAAAAGCAACAATGTATTGAGGAGAATAAAAAAGTTGTTTGTTTTTGTGGTGGATAACCGCAGAGAGAGAATAAATAAAAAGAACAATAAAGCACCAAGGATAGGCGTAGCGCTTCATGGAGTTCCATGTATTTGAAAAAACAGACATAGAGTATGGGTTGGTAGTATCGTGCAATAAGATGTAGGAGGAACATTAGAGGTACACAACTAATATTCCTTGATTTTGCAAAAGTAATAAATCCTCTGAAAGATAGAGCTATATAAGAATAAGAAAGTGCTATGCAACAACGTATCTACTTGGATACTTGCCCCAAAATAGAAAGGAGGAAGCGTTAGTGCTGTTGCTGGAGTTGAAAACTACGTTCACCATTATTTAAAAATCCCATTACTTTTCATCAAAAAGTAATGATCAAAGGCTTCTTTAATAGAAATACCATGCTCTTTTAAGAATTTAGGGTTAGAAACTGCTTGGATGAACATCTTGTCTGTTAAGGCTAAAATCTTAGGGTCTAAGTCCTTAAGGACGCCTATTTCTATGCCTTGCTGATAAAATTTCTCCGCAACATATAAGGCTCTATCGCTAAAGGCATCCATTTTGGTAAAGAGTTCTGGATGTTTGAGTTTGGTGTCGTGTAAGAATTGCCCAGAGATTTCGGCCAACATAATGGAAGCCGTCTTAATAATATCAAAGAATCGAGCGGTGAAATCAATATTGTCATCGTCTAATGATTCTTCAAAAGCTATGATTTCTTGAATTTTGAATTGTACAACGGCATCAATAATCTCTTCTTTAGAAGAAAAGTATTTGTACAAAGTAGCTTTACTAATGGCTAATTTCTTAGAAATCTTGTCCATTGTAAATTTTCCTAAACCATGTTGAAGGTAGAGGTTGGCTAATTCTTTGATCCAAGCATCTTTGACATCTGGATCATCCACGCGTTCTTTATCTAAAGATTTTCTGCCCATGTATAGCGGTTACAATGAAGTTGTTTAAAGATTGGAGGTAGAATGCTAAATAAGTGCTTGAAAGTCCAGATGAAGCTCGGTTTGAATTTCGTAGCCATAGCTACGGAGTGAAAAATAGCTGAAGTATTTGGCTTTCAATGGCTTGTTGAGTAACTAGTTGGACATTTTTAAACAACTTCAATGATTGCATTGTTCTGAAAAATGACCTTCTTAGTCGTTTATAATACAAAAAAAACAAGAGTTGGCCAACTAAAAGCCCTTTGTACTCTAGAACAAACACTATTGTCGCTTTTAACAACGATTTTTTTGGCGTTTTCAGTGCTCTTATGCTGTCCTATTCCTAGTTATTAAAGAAATAGACTAGATTTAGTCCTTACACCAATCATAGAAATAAGAATTGTAGCGCTCACAGAGTTCGTCAGGAAAGCTAATCATGTCCCCAACAGCTATACGTGCTTTATAATAAGCTGTGATTTTTTGACTTAAATAATAAGCCTCTATACTTTCAGGATTAATGGCATAAACACTATCCATAGAAGTGACCAAACTATCTATGTTATTATGATAATCTTCATGATGCTCTTCGGCAACTTTTTTGTTGCTCTCATGGGGAGCCAATAGGATGAACCCCATTAAACCAATCAATACTAGGAGTAGCCCAGGAACACGCCGTTTGGCATATAAGCCCACCCCAAAACCTGCAATGATGAACAGGGATAAAATGCCAGCCGCTAATCTGCGTTGATTTGGACTAAAAATATACGTACCTGGAGTAGAGAAATTATTTTCTTTGCTTTTCATCCAATTTAGCCCAGGAATACGCTCTACTAGATTCTCATCTTGTGTAATAAAGGTAGGGGGGGCGTATTTGTAACGCGTAATTACCAAGGTGCCAATAACTAAGGGAATTAAAAATAGTTTCCCAATACGTGTGCTTGAAACGCGAAGCCAGATAAAGGAAAAAGGGAGAATGATCCACAAGATTCTGATGATAGCATCCAAACTGTACAAATCTTTGGCATTCACAATATCTGCTGCCCCAAAGAAACATTTTAAAAGCCACCAATAAGAAGTGACCGTCAAGCCTAGCCATTTGGCTAAAAATCCAATGTCAATGGTACTTACCCCATGAACTAGGGCGACCAAGTTGAGCATAATGTAGAAAACAATAGGGGCCACAATGAAGGAGATAAATGTTCCAACAAAGGCCCGAGAGACATAGATGGCACGATTTACCCCTCGTTCCTCCATGATGTTCCGCAATCTAGAGAGCATAAAGAGCACAATCAAAAATACAACCAACCAAATCACATAGCTTTGTGGGCTTTTGATGATCTCTCCTACAAATTCGCCCCAGGTATGCGTTAAAAAGAAAACCGTCATTATTGATCTACTTCAGGGTTAGAAAAATTAAATTCTTGTGTTTGGCGCATTTCATTAGCTGTCTGCGTACTTCCATCATGGCTCCATCCTGGAGGCATGAATAAGTAACGCCATTTGTCGCTCCAAGTAGGTGCTTGCAAGACATCTTTTGCCAAGTTGGCAAACTCATGAGAGGCGATTCGCAAGGGATTATAGGTATTAATGTTGGTTGTAATGCCAAATTCTACGGGATCATCAGGATGTTCTTCTTCAAAGGTGCCAAATAGGCGATCCCAAATAATTAAAGTACCAGCATGGTTGCGATCTAGGTAACGAATGTTCTTGGCATGGTGAACGCGATGATGAGCAGGCGTATTCCAAATCCATTCAAACCACGCTGGAAAGCGATCAATACGTTTGGTGTGTATCCAAAATTGATAAATAAGGTTGATGGAAATTTGGGTCAAAATCATCAAAGGAGGAAAACCAAGTAAGGGAAGCCATAGGTACCACAAGTATTTATAGAAAACTTCTGACCAACTCTGACGGAGGGCTGTACTTAGGTTGTAATGGGTAGACGAATGGTGGTTGACATGGGCAGCCCACAATAAGCGAACTTGGTGAGATAAGCGATGGTGCCAATAAAAAGTGAAATCATCTAGGAAAAATAACAAGCTCCAACCCAATAAGGTATAGGACAACGCTTCGTTGAAAACACCATATTGTTGATAAATATAGGCAAAGCACCAAAATGCTGCTGATTTACTCCATAAATCAACAAAGATCGACCCTAAACCCATGCTAATACTTGCTGCAGCATCCTTCCAATAATAATGTGCTGTTCGTTCCTTGTAATTAAGATAGAGTTCTAGACCCAATAATAAAACGAACACTGGAATAGCATACAATACTGGATTATCAAAAGCTAAAATGGGGGCTGTAAATTCATAAAACATAGGCAAGATAGATCCTTGATCAACAGAAAATAAAAAGGAGGTGTTTTCACAAGATACGCCGAAAATCCCGTTTATAAATCATTCTATCTCCAAAAACACAGTAGGAAGGTGGATTGGTTCCTACTGCTAACAAGAGTAGGAGCGGTATCCTCCAATAAAAAAGCGCTAGACAAGGTGGAAGCCTTAAACTAGCGCTGTGGGGGAAGGCAACTCTCCATGAAAGGAGTTGATTTCTTATTTGGATCTATTTAGAAGTTTGTTCTTTAAGATTTTACAGGAATGGCCTGTGCTTGTTGACGCAATTTTGTGTATTGGTTAATAAGTGTTGTAATAATTATAAATAGTAAGAAACACAATAGACTGAATTTGTACATTAGTTGTAGTTTTTTGATGATGATTAATTGATGTTCCTTATCAATGAACCATTCCTGTAGCAGGAAGTATTACAAAGATAGAATAGTCATTTATGCGATAAGGAGTTTTTCTTGCCAATGGTAAAATTTGTTGGTGTCGAATAATGCCAAAACTAATATTAATATAATCGTAGATTGTCACAGAAAAATCATCGTCGCCTTTTTAAGTACAATTTCTTGCCTTTTATCCAATACTTTCTAGTTGGATGTGGCAATTTCTTGTAATAGATAGATTTGTTGATTTTTTTGTAAGTACATGTTGTTGATAGTTAGTAGTTTATTTGAAAAAGGGAGAGGTGTTGTTTTGCCATGGCTATTTTAATAGTGCTTGTTTTGTTCTATTTAGAAAGGCCTTATTGGCACATAAGGCTACTTTTTATGTATAATTTGAACTTCTAACGATTCATTGTCTAGATGTAATTCTAAAAATGGAAGGGAAAGACGAACCCAAAGAAGCACTTGATTTTTATCATCCTCTTTTAGAGAAAGTAGAAAAATTATAATAGAAAGGTTATCTTGAAACACCTCTTTGATAAATTAATTTTATGACTCACTTTTGTTTATTTCTTATTCTTCTTTTTTGTGGTGAATCGCTTCAAGCTCAAAAAGCTACAAAAGAAGCGTTGCAACGTGCTTGTAATTGTTTGGATGGAACAAATTTAGAAAAGGGAGAAGGCTTATTATTAACAATGCGGGTAGATAGTTGTTTGGAGGAAGGATTGTATGTTAATCTATCAGGAGTGCTGCGCGAACAGAAAGCTAGCATAGACAATGATAGCAGTATGTTTGCTTTGGCGCAATATCTACAAGATGCCCTAACGCGAAATTGTTCTAGTTTTCGCGAAGCCGCCAAAAGTTTAGCTTCTAATCAATTGGAAGAAGTTAAAGTAGAAAACCAACGTACAAAAGGCTTATTATACCAATTTAATACCAATCAACAATTTCCAATATTTGTTGTGATTACTCCTGATTATAAGCTAGAAAACTTCCTTTGGTTTCATGAATTTGATGGCTCTACTCGATTCATGAAAGGCATTAAGCCCTATCTTTATACGCCCGTAGAAATTGTTTGGAGAGAGGTGGAATTATATGATCGAGTTAATGGACGTTATCCTTACTACAAAGAGATCCTATTAATAGAAGAACAAGAGAAAATAGACAAAAAAAGCCGAAAAGCTTGGATTAAGGCTTATGAGCGGTCTTCAAAAAGGAAAGATTAGTCGAAGATAATTTACAAACTACTCAAAAAAGGCTACCTTCACCTATACATAATCCCCAACAGAATTTTATTCATAGGCAGTGGCTTTCAAGATAATAATTACTACAAGCCACCAGCCAACCATTCCTTTATCGGAGGTGTAGTCTTTGGACCTTACTAGTTAGAGACGTCCCCTCAAAGAAGTCTATTGACAATGAAAACATGTGTACTGGGCCTGCTCTTCACGGCCTTATTCCTGTTTAGCCAACATGCCCAAGCTCAAAAAACGGGGGGTGTTCGTGGAACGGTCTATGACAAAGCAACAGGAGAACCTATGATTGGGGCTTTAGCGTATCTAACAACAGATTATGGCGCCGCAACTGATATCAACGGAGATTACTCTATTAACGGGGTGCCTCCAGGTGATTATGTATTGGTAATTAAATACCTAGGGTACGACTCTGTCGCTATTAGCCTTACGATTGGTAGTAAAATGCTCAATGAAACGGTATTGATGGAAGAAACTACTGTGGGAGGCCCTATAGTAGAAGTAGATGCTGCTCGAACCGCCGCCCAAAATGACGTTCAAGTCTCTGTTGTACGAATAACACCAAAAGATATCAAACGAATTCCTGCTGCGGGTGGGGAAGCTGATTTTGCACAATATTTACAAGTTATTCCAGGGATTGTCTCTACAGGAGATCAAGGTGGACAGCTCTATATTAGAGGTGGAGCCCCTGTACAAAATCGTATTTTGTTGGATGGAATGACCTTGTTTAATGCTTTCCACTCGATTGGTTTTTTCTCTGTTTTTGAAACAGAAACGATTCGTAGTGCGGATGTATATACAGGTGGTTTTAGTGCTAAATATGGCGGACGTTCTTCGGCGGTAGTAGATATTAAGACTAGAGAAGGAAATAAAACGCGTTTTGCTGGAATGGTCAATATCAATCCTTTTGTAGTGAAAGGATTATTTGAAGGACCATTGGTAAGATTAGATGATAATGGATCTAGTCTTTCTTTTTTAATGACAGTTAAGCATTCTTATTTACGGGAAGTATCTCCCTTATTGTATAGCTATGCGAATGACGCAGGCGTATTACCTTATAACTTTACGGATGGACACGCCAAACTTTCGTTTAATGCCGCGAATGGTAGCCGTATTAATCTCTTTGGATTCTATCACTACGATGATGTAGATTTTGTAGATCTAGCTGCCTATAATTGGAATGCTGGTGGTGGTGGTATAGATTTTAGAATTGTTCCTAATGGTGCCCAGTTGGCTTTGAGTGGTGTTTTGGCTTACTCTGTTTACGGATCTGATTTTAATGAGCAGGGCAATAGCAGCAAGATTCGCCGCAGTGATGTTGGAAACTTCAATGGAAGTTTGAATGTCAATTACTACTTGCCTAAATCAAGAGTAGCGAGTTTTGGAGTAGAAATTAACAGTATTACTACTGCTTTTGAATACAGCACAGACAACAACTCTATTACACAAGGAAGTGGCAATGGTCCACAAACCAACTTTGAAGCGGCTATGTTTGCTCACTTTAGCGGTCGTTTTGGAACGGTTGTGATTGAGCCAAGTGTTCGCTTACAGGCTTATGCGTCATTAGGAGAAGTTGCGATTGAGCCACGTTTGGGTTTCAAATGGAACATTACAAGTTTTTTGCGCTTCAAAGCGGCAGGAGGTATGTATTCTCAAAACTTAATTTCTTCTGTTGATGAGCGCGATATCGTGAATCTCTTTGTTGGATTCTTAGGAGGTCCTGATGATAATGTATACCGTTTGAGAGAAACCAATGATGGTACGCGTTTTTATGAAAAGACAAGGAGTAGTTTGCAGACTTCTATTCATGCGATTGGTGGATTTGAAGTTGATGTAGTAAGAAACTTAACGATTAATGTAGAGCCGTACTACAAATACTTTCCTCAAATTATCTCGCTTAATAGAAATAGAACAGCAGATGATGGACAACGACGTAATTTTGTAGCGGAAACAGGAGATGCTTATGGATTAGATTTCTCGGCTACTTATGATAACAAACAATTGTACTTATATGCTTCTTACGCCTTAGGATATGTCACTAGAAATGACGGAATCAATCAATTTTTTGCGCATTTTGATCGTCGTCACAATATCAACTTTGTAGGTTCTTACCAATTTAGAATTGGCAAGCTGAAAGAAACGCCTAGAGAGAATGTTAAGAATAGAACGATGTATCCCTTTGAAGTGGGGGTTCGTTGGAATATGGGATCAGGGTTTCCTTTTACTCGTACACAAGGCTTTTATGCGAACCAAACTTTCTTGGATGGAATCGGTACCAACTACTTGACAGATAATACGGCACCAAATACGGATTTAGGTGTTATCTATGAAGAGGAGATTAATTTGGGACGTTTGCCCTTTTATCATCGTTTAGATGTTTCCCTCAAATACACCTTAGATTTGATTGGACACAGTAAGTTGACCATTTCAGCTAGTGTAACCAATGCTTATGATCGGGCCAATATTTTCTACTTTGATCGTATTGAGTATAAACGAATCAATCAGTTGCCTATTATGCCTGCACTTAATCTTAATCTGAAATTCTAAGATACCTGCAGCTTGAATAATTACTGCTGGCAGACTTAAAAAGCACCAACTCTACTGCAATAGTTGGTGCTTTTTTGTGCTGTACTCGACCGAATACTCAATTTTACAAGGGAAACCAACTTTTTTTATTCGATAAATCATAAGTTTTACGGATATTTGCGACGCAATGAATAGTTTTGCACTGCTATAACAAGAAACCCGATAGTTAAAGGTTATATTAATTTGATGAAATGAGCTCCTGTTCTGACTCAAATAAAACATTGCCAAATTTTCTAAATAATTAAAACTGCTGAAATGAAAAAAATATTCCTAGGATGCCTCCTTTTGCTTTGTTGCGCTGTTGTCACTCAGGCACAAGAAGAAGCGATCAAGGACAGTATGGAAGTATACTTTAAATTGGACAGGGCCAACCTACTAAACGAAAGCCAAGAGGCGATCAATGCAGCTTTCGAGAAAAACCAAGATAGAATTATCAAAGTGCGTGTAGCAGGGCACACCTGTGATTTAGGTTCGGATAATTATAACATGGGTTTGTCAGAGCGTCGTGCTAATGCTGCTTTTGAATATGTGAAAACATTAGGGGATGCCTATCAAGAGAAAACAGAATTGTTTTTCTATGGAGAAAAAGAGCAAAAGTATGACGATCGCGATATGAACCGTCGTGTCTATGTACTATTCTATTTAGAAGATGATGATAGAGATACTTTGATCGAAAAAGGATGTGCCTCTGTTTTTGTAGAAAAAGGAACATTCAAACCTAATAAAACTAAAGAAGCAAGTTATGAGTTCCAAGCTTATAATACAGGTGACGCTATGAAGGCTCGTAACTTGTCGATTGAAGATACAGAAGGTCGTAAATTATATTTTAACTCTGTCCTTTACTTCCAAGCAATGATGGGTGGAAATAACTTGACACCTGTTAAAACAGTGAAAATCAGCTTGCCTTTAGTCAATGCAGATAAAGAAGGATACATGTTGTACGAAGGCATGGATCAAGGAGGAAAAGTTGTATGGAAAAACACAGGTAAGCCTTGTCAAATGAGTAGTGAGGCTAGTTGTGAAACTTACAACTTTGATTGGATGAATACAGGTTACTGTGCTTGTGCAATGCCTCGTGCTTGTCAAGAAGATTGTAATCCTGATCCATTTAGTGGTGTAGAAACTCCTGATGTTACTGCGGCTAATGTTCGTGCTAGTATCGAGAAGACTACTTTTGAATTTGAAGATGGAACCTATGCTGACTTTGAAGGGGTAACGGTTATTGATGACAATCAAATGGAGAGTGATTTAACTGTTTGTGAGCAATTCAAATTTGGTATTGTTTCTGACGATTGGTATCCAAACCGTCACAAAATGACAGATAAAAAGAACATCAATGTTCGTTCTTCTGCTGCTCCTGCTGATAAAATGGCACGTGTTTATGTCGTGAAGAAAAACATCAGTGATATGAGTGATCCTGTTTTGTTAGTAGGGGAAACGCATTCTGCTGGCTATCCTAAATACGTAGACCAAGTTGTTCGCCCAACCGAATGTTTGGGTCCTGTTAACTGTGAGTACATTGTATACGATGTGCCTGCTAGAGCTTGGTACAAATTAGGAGAGTGGGATGATAGCAAAACAAAACCTGCTGCGAAAGAAAAATGGATTTTGAAAGTACGTTTGTTAAAAAGCTCTACTGTCTTTATTGGTAATACAAAAACTAATGAAGTATACAAAGCTGGTAATGCAGAACGCAAAGGAAAAACACGTCCAAAAGAATATACTATCTTGGAAGCGGATAACCCTTCTGACCTCGTAGTCTATGTTCAAAACGCTACCAAAAAGAACTTCAAACTATACCAAGCGGTTAAATTGACTGACTTGAAATACAAGAAGGCAAGCAACATGTACATTATGCGTCGTGTGAAATTTAAGAAAACACAAAGCTTTGATGGTTTAGAATTAGAGATCTGCAAAGATGATAAATAAACCATACCCCCCCCAATAAGGCTCTGGCTTAACCTCAAACTTATTACAATGCGCGCTCCGTCAGGAGCGCGCATTTTTTGTTGGTAGAGGAATGAACTTTTCTAAGGCTCATAGCGACTAATTGGAGTGGTCTTCTAAGCAATACTAGAAGAGGAATCTTTTTAAGGTCGTGTATTGAATACGGAGCAAATAGCCTTGGAGTGGTATCTAAGCGTTGGATGGTAAATCAACCATCAACATCGCATCGGTTGTGGCGGCAACTTGTGTGCCTTTCCAATAGACTACGGCTCCAATTAGAGGCGTGTCAGTGGTATTAACAACCCTCCCAGAAAAGGATATTGGATCATCTTGGGCTATTGCAATAGCGCCTTAATAAAATATATTGCATGATAAGCAATGTTTTGGTCAAAGAAGCTTCCTATATAGAACGAAAATCTTTGATCGATCGTTGCTTTATTCTCCGTAAAAGAGCGGAGGAGGTGCTTGAGTGACCCGTTCCATCCAGTTAAGAAGGGTGGTATCTTGGCCTACTCGATCTTGTTTTCGATAATACCAACTAGAGCTTACTTCCAAATGACTTAAGCCTTCATAACTACGAAGGTCAACACATTCTGGACAAAAAAGCTTGACTTCATTACAAAAAGAAACCGCCGCCGCATAGTTAACTAAACCATCTTTTGTACCATGCAAACATAAGAATGGAAATTCATCGGTAGGCGACACCCAAGTTTTAGGATTGGCTAAGGCAAAGGTTTTGCTTTTTTCTGGGCCAGCATAATCTTGTAAGGTGAAGGTTTTATCCATTTTTTCTAAATCAATAGCTCCCGCAATACTAAAGGCTCCTTGAAGTAATTGATCTCGATCTAAATTTAGGGATTTCCAGCGCTCCTCATCATAGGCTAAGAGCAAGGCCAAGTTCCCTCCTGCAGAAGTTCCACCAATAAATAATTGGATGTCTTTAATTCCTTTTTTTTGAAGCATGGCTAAACTATGTACCAAGGCTGTATTCACATCTTCTTGAAGATGCTCGTAGGAAAAATGTGGAGTGAGCCGATAGGCTGGAAAGATTAGACTGTACCCTTCTTCTTGTAAGAGTTTGGATAAATAGCGGTGTTGTTGAGGGCTACCCAATGTCCATCCACCTCCATGAAGATAAAAAACTACTTTCTCTGGATGAGGACTATTTTTAGAAGCAGGATAGTAATCGTAGTATTGACGCGTATGTTTTCCATAGACAATGCGTTCTCGATTGGCTCCTTCTTTGACGGATTTATTGTCTAGCTGTAATAAGTGCCTAGGAATGCGCGCTACTTCGTGAAATTTGCTCCCTTTAGTAACAAACAATAAAGCGCCTTGCCATACCCACAAAGAAAGACAAAATAGAACAAGGGTTGCTTTAAGCCCTTTAAGGAGCCAATTTTTAGTACGTTGTGAGCGAATAACCCAATAGCTTGCAGCAGTGCTACCAAGTAGTAATCCATAAAAAACGAGGTCAAATAACATAAGTGTGCTTTCTTTTCAAGGAATGTGTATGAACCAAAGATACAATTATTGAGGAGAAAGGATGGCTATTTTTTAAGACCTTATGCTGTTCTAAGATTAGTTAAAAACCACTCGACGAGCGAATAAGAGTTTGGGTTTCCAGTATTTAGAAGTCGTGACATTATCAATGACAATACCTCGTTTGCTGCTGCTATGAATCATGTACAAGCCATCAGAGGTGTTTTTATAAACCAAGCCTACATGTTGAATACGGCCGCTTCTGCCATCTCTACCAAAGAACAATAGATCGCCTTTTTTTACTTTATTAAGAGCAATTTCTTTGCCTTGTTTGGATTGTGCACCAGAGCTCCCAGAGAGTTGGACATCGTGCTTACCATAGACATAATACGTAAATCCTGAGCAATCGAACCCTTTAGGATCTTTGCCTGCATATTTGTATGGAACCCCTTTATGCTTCTCTGCTTCTTTGATAATGGACAACCGTGTTTTTACTTCCGCTGTAACGACTGGTTTTCTAGGAGTGGTTGTTCTAGGTGGTACTTTACTTGTAGACGTACGAGGTTTACTTGCCCTTGGTGCTTTACGTTTAGTAGAACAAGCAACAGTAAAGAACAATAAGAACGAGAAAAACAGAAGTTGGTGGAAGCGTGTAAATTGCATAATTATGGTAGATTGGTTCAATGACTAGTATACGATTATAATGCCAAAACTAAAACGTTGGAAGGAGCTAAGTGCGTATATTTTTAGGACGTCTTTTATCATCTAATTGTCCGATTACCTGCTAACACCTTTCAAACAAGGGCCAAGGAATACCTTTATCTGAATTGGCATGGTTGTGGCATTTAAGAAGGTAAGTTTTTATTAGGTTAGTTAAAAGGGTTAAGTGACAAGTATTTTGTCACGCAAAGCGATTCAGGAATAGCCTCTCTGAGTCGCTTTTTTAATGCCCCTAATTAATGCCAGCCCTTAAGGTATAAAAAATGACTTATTCCAATGCTATTTGGAATAAGTCATTCTTACATAGAAGCTGTTGCAACAACTTTCTGAAGATGGAAAAGTGTTTACCACACTGGGCAACCATATTTACGTCCTCCACCAAGGCTATAAGTATCGATATAGTAACTGAAACGAATCGTTACGGAATAATAAGCATCATTATCTTTTGGATCACCACGTTGTTCGCCAGGAGCAGTAACAACAGCATTAACTCCAGCTGGATCTAATTCAACAGAACGACGAGCTAAGGCTCTAGCAATTTCAGCTCTTGTTGGATCAAAGTTGGCCGCAAAAATGCTTTCATCCTCTACATAGTCAATAGAAACATCATCTAAGTAATCTGTAAACGTCAAACGGTAGTTTACTTCTAAAGCCAAGGACCAAGTATCATCATAAATCCATTTGACACCTACTCCCATAGGGATGTTCATTTGAACCAAATCATAAGGCGCACGTCCAGGAACCAACCCTTGACCTTCTGTACTTAATGGTTTTAGCTCTACCCAGTTCCCATTATAAAAACCTTCTGGGTTAAAGGCAAATAGACCAACACCTAAAAAACCATAAGGAGAAAGTACACTAGACCCACGTCCTTTGCCCAACTGAAAGTTATAAGGCGTTACTTCAAACGCAACACTAGCATCAAACATATGGGTGCGGAAATTCAGGTTACGATAGTAACGAAACCAAGCGGCATTCAATTGATCTCTAGATTGTGTTCCAGAGAATTCATCTTTTCCAGCATTTTTATCATCACCACTCAATTGTAAGTAACTCAAATCCAAACGGGCAGAGAAATTACCATTAAAATTCCAGCGAGCAAAAAGACCAACAGTAGGACGGGCTGTTTCAATATCGGTATCGATAATAAAGCCTTGTCCTATTCCACGCTGAAACTCTGGTGAACTAGGGGTGTACCCTGGTCTACCAACACCACCTAAGTCGCCTAAATAGTGTGCTGTACCAGCTTGAATTCCAATTTCTAGGGGGTATGTAGGGCGATAATCATTTTGGCCCACAACTACAGATGTGCCCAACAGTAATAGGCACCATAAAATAAAAGTCTTTTGCATTTTGTAATCTCGGTCTAACGTTATTAAAAAAACTTTTGATTGTGCCTCAAAAGCATGGGCGCAGTTATATACTAAACGTAGGGGAACGCACAAATAGTATACTGCTTGTGTATTTGTTTAATAGTTTAATAGCTTATAACTTGGAGTGGACAACTTAGGAAGCTGTTATTAGCATGTACTATTCCAACTTCGTCAAACAATTGGTTTCCTTATTATAATAATAAGCATTTTTCTACAGCTTCGTATAGATAAATGGAAGTAGTTTAAACTAACTTTTTTTAACCAATTTGGAGTTTAACCAAAGGTAGCAACTTTTTTGAAGACTACCAATTTATCTATTTTTGTATTTTTTTTGTCAGCAACATGTTAGGTTAATAAAGGGCTTCTTTTTTATAAAAAAATCAATAATGTATTCTGTTCTTGAGGAACAGATCAAAACTAGTACAAGGAATACACCAATTAATTATATCTCTCTCGTATAACGGATTTTAAGAGCAAAATTCGCAGAATGAACCTAAATTTGTACCTTAGCGTATCTTTATTTAGACAAAATAAAAACTAATACAACGCATGTGCCTTCTACTCTGCTGTTTGCTATTAATAATTAGCCCTCTAGCTGCTCAATCTACTTTTAGTCTTCAGGGAACATTAGAAGATGAAAAGCAGGAACCTATTGCAGATGCTTTTGTTCTACTAATGCCTGGTAATAAGATTGTTTATACCAATAACAAAGGAGTGTTTGTTGTTAAAAAACTAGTTCCTCAATCGTATCAGTTAAGCATTAATGCAGATGGTTACCAAACCCAAACGTTAACGGTTGACTTACAAAAAAATATCCTTGATTTAAAGATCACTTTAAAAGAATTAGAAGTCACTTTTGGCGAAGATGTGGTCGTAGAAGAAACGGAATATTACCTTAATCCTGCAATTAGTGGTGTAACATTACTGAGTTCTAAGACAATTCAAGTGATTGATTTGCAAAAAGTATTGGGCAATGTAGCGGCTAATAATGCTCGAGAGTTATACAAAACCATCCCAGGGCTTAATATCTGGGAGAATGATAATTCAGGAATTCAACTCAATATTGGAGGCCGTGGCCTCAATCCCAACCGAACGTCTAACTTTAATACCCGCCAAAATGGCTATGACATTAGTGCAGATGCTTTGGGGTACCCAGAGACGTATTATACACCACCTGCGCAATCCGTACAGCAAATAGAAGTCTTAAGGGGGGCGGCCTCCTTACAATTTGGAACCCAGTTTGGCGGAATGCTCAATTTTGTTCTCAAAGAAGGGGCAGAAGAGCGACGTTTTGAATGGGTGAGTGAACAAACCTATGGCAGCTTTAATTTCTTTAATTCTTTTAATAGTATTGGCGGAAGCACCAAAGATAATAAGCTCAATTATTATGTCTTTTATCAATACAAACGAGGCGATGGTTGGCGTCCCAATGCCAATTTTGAAGTACACAATGGTTACGCCCAGCTTCAATTTCTCCCTCATAAAAAATGGAATATTAAAGCGGAGCAAACGATCATGCAATATCTAGCGCATCAACCTGGTGGCTTAACAGATTTGGAATATGAACAAGATGCCCGCCAATCCAATCGTTTCCGAAACTGGTTTCGGGTCAATTGGAATCTAAGCGCACTGACAGTAGACTTTAAGCTATCTGCACTAACTCAGTTTAATTTACGCACGTTTGGTCTTTTTGCGAGTCGCCAATCCTTGGGCAATTTGCAGGCGATTAACCGCCCTGATTATGGAGGAGCACGCGATCTGATTCAAGGGCGTTATGCCAATATAGGAAGTGAGTTGCGTTTTTTGCACCGTTATCAATTGGGAAAACGAATCTCTGCTTTAGTAGCAGGTGTCCGTATTTATCGTGGACGAACGAACCAACAGCAAGGGCTTTCTAATGATGGAGAGACAGGCACTAGGCAAGACTTTACGTTAGCAAAAGCGAATGCAGGAATCTTGCGTTCAGATTATCAATTTCCAAGTTGGAATATGGCTGCTTTTGCCGAAAACTTGTTTTCAATTACAGAACGCTTTAGTATTACTCCTGGTGTACGATTGGAATATATTCAAACACAAGCGGAAGGGTATTATCAAGATTTGCTTATTGTACCAAGGCCAACAGGGGTGGATACTTTATATAATCGTGCTATATCGGAGTCTCGATTTCAGGGACGAACGGTCTTTTTAGGAGGGGTAGGGACCAGTTATAAATGGAATCCTAATACAGAGATATATGCCAACTTTTCGCAGAATTATCGAGGGATCAACTTCAATGATATGCGTATTGCTAATCCCAATCAAGAAGTGGACCCAAACTTAAAGGATGAGTATGGGTACAATATGGATGTAGGATTTAAAACCAGCTATAAAGGTTTGTTTAATCTTAGTGCTACGCTTTTCTACTTGGCGTACAATCGCCGTATTGGTAATTTACAAAGCGAACGTGCCAATGCAGACAATCCACTGATCCGCGAATTATATACCTTGCGTACCAACGTAGGGAATGCCCGTGTTTTTGGAACAGAGCTATTTATAGAGGCAGATGCGATCAAATTATTACAACCTAAATCGCCTTTTAGTTTAGTAGCTTTTGTCAACCTCTCGTTATTGGATGGACGTTACTTAAAGACCGCAAATAGTTTTGCAGCGGGGAAACAATTGGAATTTGTATCGCCTTTTATTTTGCGAACAGGGTTGACCTTTTCTTATAAAAAACTCAAAATAGCTTACCAATACGCTTATACCGCTCAGCACTATACGGATGCCACCAATGCAGAATGGGTGCCCAATGCAGTAGTAGGCGAGGTGCCGAGTTATGGTGTCATGGACTTATCAGCGAGTTATCAGTGGAAATGGTTTGCCTTACAAGCGGGGATTAATAACTTAGCAGATGCGACTTACTTTACGCGTCGTGCAACCAGTTATCCAGGTCCAGGGATTTTACCTGCGGATGGCCGTAGTTTTTATGCTTCGTTGCGTTGGACCATTGGCGTGAAATAGTTTTCTGTCATTTTTTTGAATGGCCGCAAGTTGGTATAAATCGATGGTATGAAATAGCTGGTTTAGCCATGTATTATAGTGCTAAGGAGAGGAACAAAAAACATACTTCAAAGGACGAAGAAGAATAAAAAAATGGTTGCCTCCCTTAAAGAGGCAACCATTTTTTTATTTGCTAGAGGATAATGTTCTCCTAGCGCTTTTTATTAGCTAGCGCTTCTAAATCTACCACAAAAGCACCTTTTGCATTGTACTTTTTCTTGATACTGTCACAATAGCTAGAGGCTTCTTCGCGAGTAGGCATTGGGCCTAAAATTACTTTGTAATAAGGCTTGCCATTAAGTTCATCTACAAATACAGTTGCACCTTTGAACCATTTCTTTTGCAAAACGGCTACTTGCTGCACTACTGATTGGTAATCAGAATAACCAGCAACTTGTACACCAAATCCTTTAGATTCCAATTTGAGAACTTGCATTTTGTACAAACCACCTGTCTTCATATCTTTTGCTTCTACTACCAATCCTTTTTTAGGTGGATCTGTCTTAGTGGTTGTTTTAGTAACAACGGCAGCAGCAGGTTTTGCAGTTGTTTTAGCAATAGCAGAGGTTACGGCTGTAGGTTTAGTAGCTACAGGCTTAACGGCCGCTTTAGGATTGTTTAAAATCGTTAATTCTACAGGAGCTTGTGTCACTTTAATCAAGTCAATCTGTTGAGCGGCTCTTCTAGACAATTCAATCACACGGCCTTTGATAAATGGACCACGATCGATGATGGTGACATCTACTGATTTTTTATTAGCAGGATTGTACACGCGTACTTTAGTGCCAAAAGGCAATGTTTTGTGGGCAGCAGTCAGTTTTGTTTTGTCATAGATTTCACCACTGATGGTTTTGCGACCATGGTAACTGTCATCATAATAACTGGCCAAGCCTTTTTCAGGATCTACATCTGCAAAAGCTAGCGTGGTGCTTACAAGGAAAAAGACTAAAGTTTGAACGAGTAATTTCATACAGCGATGTTTAAGGTGAAGTTATTGATAGGGCACCTCTTTTGGGAGAGACTAGTTTATCTTTAAACAACTTCAAGGGTATAATAATAAAATACAGTATCTTTAAAGTCTTCAAAACTGCTAGGAAATCCTATTTTAAAGGAATAAAAAAGGAGTTGGTCAGACAATAAAGCTATTGATTAGGCATTAATAAACGGCCTATACGACAATATAAGGAAGTTGTGGCATAAAGCTCAACCAATACTGGTCTTTCTTAAAGAGTAATAAAGAAGCGTTTTCTTTAATAAGGATAATAATTCCTACTAAAAAAAGTTAAAAAACCTTAATCTACCTCATTATCATGCGTTTACTTTTACCAATTTTGTTCCTTAGTCTTTGTAGTACGATTGCTTGTAGTCAGAACTTAAGGCTAGTAACTGCTATGCCCAGTGTTTTATCCGAAAATTCAGGCCTATTATTCAGTCCACAAGGCCGCCTTTGGTTGCACAACGATAGTGGTGATTCTGCCAAATTGTATGAGATCGATACTTTTGGTGTCGTTCAACAAAGTATTCTAGTCAATGGGGTACAAGCAGTGGATTGGGAAGACATTACTCAAGATCCGCAAGGACGAGTTTATGTAGGGGATTTTGGTAACAACAGCAACAATCGACAGAATTTGGCTATTTACCGCCTCCCTTCTTTGGATAGCCTAACAGGGAATAGCACAACCGCAGAAACCATTCGCTTTTACTATCCCGAACAAACGGCTTATCCACCTGCCAATACAGCTTTAAAATACGATGCAGAAGCTTTGATTTATTATCAAGACTCCTTGTATATCTTTACAAAAGACAGAACGAATCCACACCAAGGTTATACTTGGCTGTACAGAGTGCCTGCCGATACAGGCTATCATGCCGCAGAATTATTGGATAGTTTTAATACCCAACAAACCAATGTGATTTTTGAAGTAACAGGAGCTGCTTTATCGCCTAATGGACAACAATTAGCGTTGTTAGGAGCAACGCGTTTATGGTTGTTTAGTAATTTTAGTAATGGGCGTTTTTTTGATGGCAATGTGCAGGTGCTTAATTTCAGCGGCATTAGTCAAAAAGAGGCGCTAGATTTTGCTAGTAATAGTTTGTTGTATATTGGTAATGAAAGCAGTCTTTTAGGAGCCGCCGAATTACGTGCCTTAGATTTGTCTATTATTCTCTCTCCAAAAAAACTGCCTAAGATCGCTCCAAGAATAGCCTTGGCTCCGAATCCTGCCCAAGAGCAGGTGTCCATTCAATTAGAATTAATCGAAGCACAAACTGTGCGCCTTCAATTGTATAGCCAAGAAGGCCGATTGGTCAACACTTGGTTGCGAGAATCCGTTGCAGCAGGGCAACAAGAATGGCAATTTTCAATTCAAGAACTACCCGCAGGCATTTATTATGTTCATGCTTGGATTGGTAACGAGCGGCATTTAAAACGTTTGGTTATACAGCCTTGATAGTGTGCGCAGATCTGTTTTATAAAACAGGTACAGGAGGCACAAACAAATTATCCTTAACACGCATTGTTAAATGAAGACGAGCAATCACTGCGTTCCAGTTCCAATAATCTTTAGGAGGTTGGTAAGCATGTTCTTTGGTGGAGTAATATCCTTCTACTGTCGTCATACAAAACATAGAATCAGTCGCCGCAGCCTTCACGCCATCATCTGTGGCACGAGATCCTGTATAAAAATCATTGCCTGGCCAAGAGACATGATCCCAAGCAACCAAACTAAAGAGGAAACAATCAGAAAAATCCAAATTAGCTTCATTAAACGTAGCTGGGGTCGATAATTGAGATTTCCCTTGATTGTCTTTTAGTAGCGGGCGAGTGAGTAAAGTCAGATGGTGTATATCTTGTCGGGCATTTTGACATTCACTATAAGGATCATAATAAACCGCTTGAATGGCTGGAAAAGCTTGACCATATTCTTTTAAGAAACGAAGCAATACCCGTTCTAAAGCTGCCCCTAACTGGCCCTTAAACTGTCCTGCAAATTGCCCACAACCTAAGCCTGGAAGGGTCACTAAACCTCTTTTTTGTTCCGCTACAGCGACCGCATTAGCGTAAGCAAAAACAGGCCATAATCTACGGACATACAGTTGATAATACCCTTCCTCGTGTAGGGTGTCATTCTGTACACATTCTTTCCAATCTGCGGGTGTCCAACGTAAATTGCCACTGCGCAACAAAGCGCCTGCCGTATACAGCAACATACCTTCAAACGGTTGCTCGTGCACAACAGGATAACTATGACGCGCATTATCATAAATAACAACAGGAACTGCCACACCAATATCTCCCAATAGGCTCAATTCCTTTTGGGTCCAATCAGAACCATCGCCAAGAACTTCACTCTCTGCAAAAATTCTAGGACGTTTGGTGGCACATAGCGCCTGCAAAAAATCTTCTGTTGTCCAAGTGCTGGTCGCTTGCTGTTTTAACAAGCGCTGTAAGAATTTTCCAGCGTGCACTTTTCCTGTTTGTAATTCTTGCCAGTACTGTGCCGCGCGTTGTAAACTTTTAGGGTGAAGTAAGATTTTGTAATCTTCTAATTGATCTTGAAGGAGGGTAGACATAATACAGAGATATGAAATGAAAAACAGGGGTTATTATAACTAAAATAAAAAGACTATTTTTGTACGCTTATTGTTCTATCTCAAAGAGCGAATATTGCCATGAATTCATGCTTCAATACGTTTTCTAATGACAAAAAGTATTAATATTTATGAATATTGTTTTTGTTAAAAAAAAGGATAAAATAGTGAAATTGGGTAATTTGGTTTGATATTGGATGATAAAAAAGATTGCCCATGAAGACTTTCGTTTGCAAGGAAAGAAAGCTCCAAAACAAAAGCAAACTAGTGTTCGTTATTTTTGATGATATGCCCTTACTTCCTAAGCTTTTGTGCTTTTAAGCCATGTTATCAACAAAGGGACGCTCTAACTGGTATCAACCTACTAGCGTTAAAATTTTATCTTAATACTCCATAGAAACAGATTAAAACAACCAATGATCTTCCTAATACCTTGGCGTTATGCCTTATTACTTTCTCTACTGCTCTTATTGAATTGTTATTCAGTAGAAGCCCAAAAAACACAAGTACGGCAAGATTTTGGAGCTTGGATTGGTTTTAAAATTAAGAAAGATTTTCCAAAAGATTTTCAATGGTCGCTGGAACAACAAATACGAACTTGGAAAAACTCCACAAGAATTGACAAATATTTTGCGGAATTAGGACTGAAATACACGATAAACAAAAACTTTTATCTGGGGACTAACCTGCGTTATATCCACAATACGAATAGATGGGAGGAACCAGAGAATGCTTTGCGTTATAACATGGATTTGGGATTTAAAATAAATCTTGGAAAAAAAAATCGTTTAACTTATCGAGTGCGTTACCAACAAAGAATTACACATACCAAAAGAGCGCTCGCGCCTGACATTACAACAGTAACAAGGAACCGAATAAAGTGGCAGTTAAAATATAAAAAAACGCATAAGTTTTACACAGGAGTAGAGCTTTTTATTCGTAGAGAAGCCTTAAGGACAGCGTATATGGATCGTTTACGCTTTAGTTTTGGGGATAAAATAAAGACAAAAATTGGGCAGTTTGATGTAGGGGTCGGTTATGAAACTAATCTACAACCCCAAGATCCTTTTTCTTTCTTTTTTGTAAAAATCATTCATACCTTATCACTGTGAACTCTTTGAAATACATTGGCTGGTCTATAGCCATAATCAGCACATTACTCTCTTGCTACAAGGAAGAAATAACCTTTAATAACTTACCAAACAAGGACCTAGAATTACCTTTATTATTAAACTTTGATGATAGAGATTGTTTTTTCGATGAGCAAACAGATCATTTACGGTATTCCATAGCGGCTGATTCTATTCCAAATTTCTCCCCTGTTATTTCTTTTAAAAAACAATCGAAGGTGCTTATTAACGGTAAGCCTCTTATCAGGAATAAAGTCAACAACCTAGGGACAGTTCAGATAAATAAAGAATATCCAGTAGAAATTACCATGCAAGGCAAAACGAAGGAATTTACCTTGAGTTTTACCAATTTACCTATGGCAAGGATCACTACCTTAAATCAAATTGTAGATGAACCGCAACGCTTGGCACATTGGACACTTTATTATGCTTCTCCAGACAGTGCAGAGATGAGTTCTTATATCGGATTAGAATATAGAGGGGCTTCTTCTCAGAAAAACCCTAAAAAATCTTATGGATTTACGTTTTTACAAAGAAAAAACTCAGAAGTTCCAGTAACGCAATCCATATTTGGTGGGGTAACACAAGAAGATTGGATATTAGATGCCGTTTACAATGACCAATTGAAATTTAGAAACAAACTTTCCTTCGAAATTTGGAAAGCAATGAACCCTACTAAAAATGTAGCTATTGCTTCTAATTATGTAGAAGTCTATCTAAATAATGATTATCAAGGAATATATTGTCTGAATGAAAAAATCAGCCCAGCTTATCTACAATTAACAGCTTATGATGCAGTTTTGTACAAAGGGATTAATTGGGATGGTAGTACTTCTTTTGAATTTTTGAACGATAATGCTCCTCCATTGTATACCAATTACTGGGATGGTTGGGAGCAAAAATATCCCGATACCAAAGAACGAGTTAATTGGGGCCCTTTATTTGAATTAAGGGATTGGGTCTTAAATACTTCTGATGCAAGATTTATAGCAGAAGCGTCCAACCAAGTCGATCTAGAAAACATGATGGACTACTATCTGTTTATTTATGTGACGGGAGCACGAGACAATCATGGGAAGAATATGTTTTGGCTAAAGCCCACGGATAATAGCCCTTTTTATATTATTCCTTGGGATGTAGATGCGGCTTGGGGACGCCATTGGGATGCTCGAATATTGAGCCCCATGCAACCAAGAGAAAATAAATTATTTGAGCGTCTTATTGCTTTAAATCCAGATAACTTTACAACCAAACTCAAAGCTAGGTGGCGTTCCTTGCGAGCAAACAGTTGGTCGAATACGGCTATAGAAGCTTTGTTAGATAAAGAAATAAAACGATTAGCCCAAACCGATGTTATTGCTTTGGACAATGCTCGTTGGGGAACCGTTGTAAATTTAGAATTAGAACGGGCCTATGTTAAAGGTTGGATGGGAGAACAATACAGGTTGTTGGATTTGTACTTTGATAATATGTAGTCTTCGCAAAGAAATCTCTAAACAAAAATTATAAGGATGGTTTAAAATCAGAGCGAGTCAGTCCATATTGTACTATGGTTTTAAAGGCCCCTTTCTGTTTTAAATGCTCTTTGAGAATACCTTCTTGGCGCATTCCGTTGTGGAGTAGAACTTTGCCTGAAGCAGGGTTTTCTATCAAATGAATGGCATGAATTTTATTCAAGTGCAAGACTTCAAAACCAAATTTAAGCAAGACGCTTGTTGCTTCTGTTGCATAACCTTTATTCCAAAAAGGAACAGCGACCCAATACCCTAAAGAAGCTCTTTCATCTGTTTTGTTGATTCTTAATTCAATTCCTCCAATAAATTTTTGTTGTTCTTTTTCTCGTATTGCAAAGATATAATGCTCTTCTCTTTGGAAGCCTTGGCGAGCAATGTCGATCCAATGAATGGCATCTTTTTCATAATAAGGATGAGGAATTGTGGCTGTTGTTGCGGCAATTTGAGCATGACCTGCTTGTTCTATAATAGCGGGAATATCGGCTACCTCCAATTGATTTAACAACAAGCGCTCACCGTGTAGAGTTGGGAAAGTTTTCATGGACCTTATTTTACTAGTTATTCTTCTCTAGACAACGAATAAGGCAAATCAGTTCCCTGATTGCTGTGTTTTTTGTTGGGAGTGGCGCCCATTTCCAATTCTAAAACAGCTCCTTCTAATAAAGCTTGGTGACTCAACCAGCTTTTAGTGTAGGGTTTTCCATTCCAATACGCCGCTTGAATGTAGCGATTTTGATCGCTGTTTCTTGGAGCATTAATGACCACTTCGTTGCCATTTTCAAGTTGCAACGTGACTTTTTGGAAGAGGGGAGCGCCTAGAATGTATTGATCGGTAGCAGGGGCAACAGGGTAGAAGCCCAAGGCCGAAAAGACATACCAAGCGGAAGTTTGACCATTGTCTTCATCACCAGCGTAGCCGTCAGGCGTAGGATGGTACATTCTGTTCATGGTTTCTCTTGCCCAATATTGTGTTTTCCACGCTTGTCCTGCATAAGGATAGAGATAAATCATGTGTTGAATAGGCTGGTTGCCGTGGGCATATTGACCCATATTGGCAATTTGCATTTCGCGAATTTCATGAATGACCGACCCATAGTAACTCTCCTCATAAATAGGCGGAAGAGAAAAGACTTTATCCAATTGCTCAACAAACGACTGTTGTCCACCCATTAGATCAATCAAACCTTGCACATCGTGAAAGACGGACCAACTGTAATGCCAACTGTTGCCTTCTGTAAAGGCATCCCCCCCACTTATAAGGATTAAAAGGTGTCATAAAACTTCCATCTTTGTTCTTACCCCGCATTAATTGGGTAGATGGGTCGTAAAGCTTTTTGTAATTGAGTGCCCGTTGGCGATAGAGAGCAATCTCTTTTTTGGATTTTTTAAGGGCTTTTGCCAATTGATAAATAGCAAAATCATCGTAGGCATATTCCAAGGTTCTAGCAGCATTTTCATTGATACCAACATCATAGGGTACGTATCCTAAGTCATTGTAGTAAGCCACCCCAGCTCTACCTACCGCAGTCATCGGGCCCTCCTTATTGGCGCCATGAATCAAGGCTTCATACAAGTTCTCAATATCATAAGAATAAGCATTCCCACTTTTGAGATAGGCTTCTGCTACAACAGAAGCAGAGTTGTTGCCCACCATCACATTGCGCAAACCTGGACTAGCCCATTCTGGCAGCCAACCGCTTTCTGTATACGCGTTGCTCAGGCCTTCTTGAATGTGTCCATTGAGGGTTGGATACATCAAATTGAGGAAGGGAAACAAGGCTCTAAACGTATCCCAAAAGCCTGTATCGGTAAATAAATAGCCTTTTCTCACTTGGCCGTTATAAGGACTATAATGCACGATTTCGTTGTTCTCATTGATCTCATAGAACTTACGCGGAAATAACAAAGAGCGGTACAAACAAGAATAAAAAGTTTGAAATTGTTCAGGTGTTCCACCTTCTAGTTGGATGCGTCCTAATTCTTGATTCCAAGTTTGTTGGCCGCGTTTTTTGAGGGCGTCAAAATCTAGCCCATTGATTTCCAAAAGGTTTCTTTCTGCTTGTTCATAACTAATAAAGGAAGACGCTACTTGAGCGTTGATGGCTTGCCCTTTTTTTGTGGTGAAACTCAAGGCCGCCCCTGCATGGTTACAAGCGACTTCTAAGCCTTCTATAAAGGTAGAATCTTTGTAAGTTTTTTGTTCTTTAAAGGGCGTATCAAAAAGCACTACAAAGTAGTTTTTAAAATTATCAGGAACACCACCACTATTACGGGTGGTATAGCCAATTATTTTGTTTTCTTCAGGAATGATTTTAATGTAAGAGCCCTTATCAAAAGCATCAATAAGCACATAGGCTTCCTCTGTTGCAGGGAAGATAAAGCGAAACCTTGCCGCGCGTTCAGTGGGCGTGATTTCTGTGGTAATGTCATAATCTGCCAAATAAACGCTGTAGTAATGAGGGGCGACAATTTCAGATTTATGTGAAAACCAACTTTGTCGCTGTTGTTCCTCAAAGACCAATTTTCCTGTTAAGGGCATCAAAGAGAACTGCCCATAATCATTCATCCAAGGTGAGGGCTGGTGGGTTTGTTTGAAGCCTTTGATTTGGTGAGCATCATAGGTATAGGCCCATCCATCGCCCATTTTTCCCGTTTGTGGCGTCCAAAAATTCATCCCCCAAGGCATTGCAATAGCAGGATAAACATTGCCACTAGAAAGACGATAATCCGAATCTGTTCCCATGAGTGGATTAACCCATGCCACAGGGTTCTTACCTGTCGATTGATTTGAGAAAGGTTGTGCTTGCGCAGGGAGGGTTATCCAAAACAGCCAGCTATAAATTAGTAAGCGTCTGTTGGCGATTCGGTACAATAGATTCTTCATTTATAGCTGGCTGTTTTTATTTAAAGTGTTCTAGTCAAACTCTCCATCAAACTCAGGAATATCATTGACTTTTTTCTTCTTTTTACGTTTCTTTTTCTTCTTTTTTGTTTTGGTAGTATTTGTTGCTTCTTTTGGTTGGTCTTCGGCTAAAAAAACACGATCGTGTCCCAAAAATTGAGGCGTTTGTACCGAAAGTACTTGTAAAGGTTGCCCACTGGTCGTAACGACTGCATGAGGAGTGTTAGGTGGAACAATAATGTGGTCCCCTTTTTTGATGTCAAGATACGCTCCGTCCAATAACATGCGGCCTCGTCCAGCAATAACGGTAATGACTTCTGTATGGTATTGATGCAAGTGTTTACGCACGGATTTTTTGACGAAGATCATGTAAACTGTTGTATTCTCATCATCGTGTAAGGTGACGGCCTTGACATTGGTATAATCCTCTGTTGGCGCGAATTCCGTGGCAGATTGCGTGAGAAGTTGAGCCGATAGGGAATGACAAAGAAGGACTACTAGTAGTAAAGTGAATAAGCGCATAGTTAGTGTGTAAGTTTGTTCCTAATAAATGTATTAGGAGAAGTTGTTTAGGGTTTTTGTAGGAAATAGGATGTTCGATAAAGTTGATAGCAGGTCTTTTACATCTAAAAACAGTACCTTGGCTATGAAGGTAGTAAATTTAGCAAAAAATAACTCGATTTTTAGCAGATGCAGTTAACAACACTTGATTGGGGCATTATCATTGGCTTTTTAGCTCTTATTTTACTGATTGGAAGTGCTTATACCCGCCAAGCTTCCAAGAACTTAGAAAGTTTTTTCTTGGGAGGACGAAATTTACCTTGGCTATTGGCAGGGGTTTCTATGGTCGCGACTACTTTTGCGGCCGATACACCTTTGGCTGTCACCGAAATTGTTCTCAAAGATGGAATTGCGGGCAACTGGTTGTGGTGGAATTTCCTAGCAGGAGGGATGTTAACGACCTTCTTTTTTGCGCGGCTTTGGCAGCGTTCAGGCGTTTTGACGGAAGTCGAATTGATAGAACTGCGTTATGCAGGTAAGCCTGCTCAATGGTTGCGAGGTTTCAAAGCGATTTATTTAGGTGTGCTAATGAATGTGCTTATTCTGGCTTGGGTTAATGTAGCTTTACAGTCGTTATTGGTCGTCTTTTTTGATTTATCCGACCAACAAGCCTTGTTGTATACAGGCGGGGCCATGTTATTGGCGGCTACTTATGCTTCTATGGCAGGCTTAATGGGGGTAGCGGTAACGGATGCCCTACAATTTGTAGTGGCAATGGTGGGCTGTATTGCCTTGGGCTACTTTGTTATCAGCTCTCCTGATGTCGGGGGCATGGCTGGTCTGAAAAGTCAACTGTTGGCACAAAATCCTACTATGCTGAACTTCTTACCTTCGTTTGAATCCGCAGAAAGCACAGGGACAACCTTGGGTTTAACGGTTGTTGGTTTCTTAGCCTATGCTGGATTTCAGTGGTGGGCCTGTTGGTATCCAGGCGCAGAACCTGGCGGTGGTGGCTATGTTGCCCAACGTATGATGAGTACGCGCAGCGACAAAGATGCTATTTATGCGACGTTGTTTTTCCAAATTGCACATTATTGTATTCGCCCTTGGGCTTGGATTGTTGTGGCTTTAGCCGTTTTTGTATTGTATCCTGACTTGGCTGTAGGCGATGAGCGTTTAGGTTATGTTTACGCCATGCGGGATTATTTGCCTTCAGGCTGGCGTGGCTTGTTGTTAGTTGCCTTTTTGGCGGCGTATATGAGTACGATTTCAACGCAGCTCAACTGGGGCGCAGGCTACTTAGTTAATGATGTTTATCATCGTTTTATGAAGCCCGAAGCCAGCGATAAACAATTGATTTTGGCCTCTCGTGTTAGTACTTTAGTCTTAATGGTTTTAGGTTTAGGTTTGAGTAGTTATATCACGTCGATTTCGGATACTTGGACCTTTATTTTACAGGCAGGAGCAGGTTTAGGTTTGGTGCTTATTTTGCGCTGGTATTGGTGGCGAATTAGTGTGTGGAGTGAATTGGCTGCAACGATTGCTCCCTTTGTTGCAACAGCAGGTTTTTGGGCTTATGAAGCGCAAACAGGTATAGAAATCGAGACACCTATTGTACTTATTCTAACTACTATTTTTACAACTATAGTTTGGCTCTTGGTTACTTTTGTAACCCAACCAGAACCTACGGCTACCTTAACAAAATTCTGGGAGCGGGTGCATGGACATGCTGATTATAAAAACCAAAATGGGACGTTCTTCTCTCAGGGACGCTACTTGTTTGGTTGTTGGGTTTCTGCTCTGATAATGACCTATAGTTTGTTGTTTTTAACAGGAAAGTTCTTATTACAGGAATATGGAACTGCTTTTTTCTTGTTGATGCTGGCAGGTGGGAGTTGGTTGGCGTTGCGCCACTTTATGGAGCAAGCTGGATTGTTGAGAGGAACTCAGGAGCCTTTGGAAGATCTTTTGGATGATGGGAGAGAAGAGTAGGTCTATGAAATGTTAAAAACTGTTTTAGTAATACTCTATTACTAAAACAGTTTGAATGATAACAATTAATTGTCGTTTAACAAATGACCACCTTATTTCATATCCTTAAAAGCGCGCGCTTTCCCACGAGCAAAAGCATCGGCATAACGATCTTTTTGGATAGGAGCAATGGGACAAATAGGTGTTATGCGTAGTGGTTTTCTTTTGTTGTTTTCTTCTGCCCAGAGTTGTAAACCAGTTTGGTAACCGCGTTCCCAACCGTCACAATAGCCGCCTTCTGTTTTGGTAGGAACCAAATCCTCGACAGGCATACCTTGCTCTTTTTTTGCCTTTGTATATCCCTTAATATAACCTGCATCATAATTGTCTTCATTAATGGGAGCAATCGGGCAGATGGGCGTGATGAACGTAGACCGCTTGGTGGCATTCATAGCGTTGGCATAGCCTTTTTTCCACCCCTCACAAAAGCTAGCCTTTTGTGGAGTAGGAGTAGCAAGTGCCGTTATTTTTTGGCCTGTTGCTTTTTCAAATCCAGCAGCATAGCCGTTGTCATAATTATCACCATTGACAACAATGGGACAAATAGGGACGATAAAAATCGTTTGTTCTAGCGAAGCCTTGCCCTGCTCATAGCCAACTTTCCAGCCATCACAAAAACCTTTTTGAGCGAATAAGGCGCTTTGTAGGGTAAATAGGAAAAAGAATAGAATGCAGCGTTTCATAATAAATTGGTTTGAAGTGAGATGAGTCTTAACCCCATTATCACACCAAACTATAAAAAGAGCATTTTTTTTGAAGTAAAAACAAGGTAGAAGAATAGAATTCTCTTGATGTTCCCTTTTTAAGGAGCAACGGAGTACCAATTACAAAGAAAATAAACAGGACCTATACTGAAAGGTACTGTCTACAAAGTGCCTCTTTAAAAGCTGGATTCTGTCCCTTGTAGGGCTTAATTTTGTGTTTGATAAGTAGAGAAAAGCTGCGGTGTTCTAAGGCAGCAAATGCATTATAAATCAATCACATTAAGTTTTAAACATGAAAAATATACTGTCGCTTTTATTATTGCTTCCATTGTTGACGATGGCTCAACAAAACCCAATAGGACTTTATACCAATGATTTTAAAGAGTTAGTAGAAAATAACCAGACGTTAATTTGCGATGACTTGACAAGCCTTGGAGTTCGATTGACGAAGAGTGATAAAATTATGAAGTATGACCAGCTTGTTATTTCTGTGAGCTTTAAATATAAAGGCAAAACAGAAGATCGATGGATGGGCTATAAAGGCTATGATTTACATAAAGAATATTATGCAAAAAAACATGGGGATAAAAAAGTGCACGATGTTTATTTAATCAAATCAGATCCTGATCAAGTTGGAGAAGATTTTTCGACCTACTTTACCTACCATAGTGATATCAATACGTTTAAACAGGCTTTTTGTTTTGACCCAGAACGATACAATAATTTTAAAATTGAACTGAGTGGCCATTATATCACCAAAGAACAATATGCTTCTGATAATGATGGAGGAGTTTCTTTACAATATACTTATGATAAAGGCGAAGTCTTAGGAGTCACTAAATTTAAAATAGAGCCAGGTGAAAAAACAGGACAAGAAGTATTAAAGAGAAGCCAAGAAAGAAAAATTCAAGAACTACAAGTACAATTTAGAGATCGCCTGTATAAGATTGAAGAAAAATATGTTAGCATTATCGAAATATATGGTGCGCAGGTCAAAAAAATAAAGAAAAAGAACCTTTACAAAGCGTTTTTAACGGTAAAAGAATCTTTATTAAAAGATATTGAAGCCACTCAAAATGTGGCCGAAAAATATAAAAAGTGGCAGCGTTTGGAAGAAATTAGCCTTCAAATGCAGCCCTTCTTGAATAAAGACACAAAGTCTTTAGAAAAATCACTTAAAAATGTTCAAGATGTCGATGAAATCCTTAAGTTAATGGGTGTTTAATTCTAAATATAGAGGCCTTATTAAAGAACTTAATAAGGCTTCTTTTTAGTAAGCTTGATCTTTGAAATTTTAAAATTATGATGACTAACTTCATTGATTTATTCACCTCGTTAGAAGAGGCAAAAATCCAACAGGCATTGACGTTTGCAAAGGACAATCCTATGGATAAAATTATTTTGCAATACACACAAGGGTATGTGGACTTGATAAATGCTTTCCACTATCATTATGGCCATTTTTCGACAAAAATAGAAACCATCTATGAAGCAGAAATAAAAGACATTATTTACCTTAACGGTGCGGTTTTAGAAGTAGATAACAGAGCAATTACAACCATTCCAGCATCCATTGGATTACTCAAAAACCTGAAAGAGTTAAACATTCATACCAATGAATTGACAAGCTTACCACCAGAAATAGGTCAATTAGAAAACTTAGAAACACTAATCTTAGAATTCAATAAAATTACCTCCTTACCTGATGAAATAGGACAGCTCCAAAAATTACGGCACCTGAATCTAAATTGTACTTTCATAGAAGCATTCCCTGCAACATTTAAGCAACTGAAACTAGAAGTATTGTATGCCATAGAAAATTCTAAATTAAAAACACACCTTTATGAAGAAATAGAATCTATGAGCACGCTTAAAAAAGTATGGTTAGATGGGAGAACTCTTGATCGGGAAGGGGAAGAATACGTTCGAGATATGCTCTATTTTTGTGATGTTGTGAAATTTGACTAAACAAGAGCTATCTTATAATAAATTAAAATAACAATCGCAGGAGTAAAAATGCTGCTTTTTAGATGTTTTAAAAAAACTTACTACATTAGGTGCTATTGAATATCAATACTTTAGTGAACGTGGGAAAGTGAAGTGGAGGAACGAAAAACAAGAAGTTATTGCTTGTGCAGATTGCAAGGCAATTATGAGTATTCGCCAATACCAATAACAGTTATCGTTAGGAATTATATCCAAATACTCCAACCTTGAAAAAAACAAGGCTAGTGAGGTGTCTGTCTGACCCTTGGCATCCTATTGAAGGCGATATGAATAAATATGCGAACTTCATCAACACCATCATGGATGCAAGGTAAGAATGAAATCGCAACAAGGTTTTAGGCTGTTTTTAAATGTGTACCAATCAAGAATTCCTGTGCTGTATCGTATCATGTTTTTGTTGTTAATGAATGTTTTTATCCACCATAGCCTATGGGGGCAGGACGAAAGTCGTTATATCGCAGATTTAGAAGAAAAATTAGAGCAATCTACTACAGCAAGAGAACGAACGAATGCACTTATTAATCTAGGAAATGCGTGTCGAGTATATGACATTCAAAAAGCGCAATTGTATATAGAAGAAGCCTTAGAATTATCTTCCAAAGAGAACGATACCATAGGGATTTGTAACGCTCATTTTAGCAAAGCGCTCTATATGTTGGAGATATTAAGGGACGAAGAGAAGGCTATGGAGCAATTTGAAATTGCTCGAACATTGGCCAAAGAATGTAGAGGGGATTCTTCTTCCACAATGTATATAGAAGCCAATATTCTAATGAACTTAGGGATTTATTATTATACAAAAGGAGTACTTGGAAAGTCTTTACAATACAACCTAGATGCGATTGATCTTTGTATCAAAAATAAAGACACTACCTCTTTATCTTCCACATACGCTAATACTGGCATTCTCTATAATTATGTTGGTTATTATGAACCAGCCCTTAAATTTTTCTATAAAGGGAGAACTTTGGTGAATCAACAACAGCAACGATCTACCTATGCGACATATAATGTTAATCTAGCTTTGGTTTATGCCAATATGAAGGACTATGCGAAAGCGAAAGTATTGGTTGAGGAAGCACAAGAGCTCTTTACAGAGGTTAGTGATCGAGATGGGATTGCCAATTGTCATGGGTTGAAAAGTATGATTGGATTAGAACAAAACAATTTAGAAGAGGTTCGTAAACATACAACTATTGCGTTTCAAATTTTTTCCAGCTTAGAATTGGTTTATGGAATGTCTTACATTCGCAAGCAACAAACAGAATTAGCGATTAGAGAAAAGGATTATGCACAAGCATTGACATGGGCAGAAGAAGGCTTGTTAATTTCTCAAGAACAGGAAGCGGAAGGTGAACAAATGGAATGGTGCGAGTTGTTAATAGAGATTTATGACAACAGCCAAAACAGCGAAAAATTAGCTCAAATCACCCCTTCTTATATCCAACTACGCGACTCTTTCGAGCAAAAAAAAGCCATTCAAATGTTGGCCATCACGGAGGTTAAATTTGGCGTAGAGAAACTGGAAAAAGAAAAAGAACTGCTGAATTTAACAACCTTAGATCAGCAAAAGGATTTGAAAATCAATACCTTAAAAGTAAGGCGCCAAAATACAACCATTGTTTTTTTAATCTTGTTTTTAATTGTGGTAGGAGGAGTCGCCTTCTTATTGATCCGTCAAAACCGCTTACAAAACAAATACAATGTGCTCAATTTGCGCCAGCAATTGCTACAATCTCAAATCAATCCTCACTTCTTTTTTAATGTGCTCAATTCCCTGCAAAGTAGTATTCTAAATGAGGCGCCTATTGTTGCTTACCAACACCACGGAAAATTCGCAAAATTGATGCGTTTCACCTTGAATATGTCGAATGAACCTACCGTGTTGTTCAAGGACGAGCTCTATGCTTTGCAATTGTTTATTGAATTGGAGCAAATGAGAACCGACAACAAATTTGATTTTGATATACAGATAGGAGGGGACATAGATCAAGCGCACACCAAAGTGCCAGGCATGTTGTTGCAGCCTTTTATTGAGAATGCAATTTGGCATGGTATCTTGCCTTGTGCCGATCGAAGGGGGCAGTTACAAATCAATTTTACCCAACAAAAAGACCAACTTTTACAGTGTATTATAGAAGATAATGGCATTGGTAGAGCGCAAGCAAGGGAAAACAAACAGCAACGCTCCACAATTTATGCTTCCAAAGGAATGGGCATTACCCAAAATCGACTCCAACTCTATGAAGCGCTTTATAAGAATCGCTTTACCTTTGAGGTGGAAGATTTAAAAGATGCCACAGGTGCCCCGCAGGGGACAAGAGTCACCGTGCAAATACCTATTTTTGAGTTAGAGGAAGATGTTTAATGAAGTAAAACACTAAAAAACAATGCTAAAAGTCTTAATTGTTGACGATGAACCCAAGGCGCAAAAAATCCTCACCACTTTATTACTACAATACACCAAAGACATCCAAATTGTAGGCGTCGCCAGCTCTGCCCAAGAAGCCCTTGAAAAAATTAAAGCAACCCATCCTCAATTGGTTTTCTTAGACATTAATATGCCTGGGCAAGATGGCTTTAGTGTCTTAGCCAGCCTCAAAAAAATCACCTTTGAGGTGGTTATTACCACGGCCTACAGCGAATACGCCCTCAATGCGATTAAGTTCTCGGCCATTGACTACCTCTTAAAACCCATTGATCTAGGCGAATTACAAGCGGCGATACAGAAGTGCCAAGAAAAAATCAAGACGCAAAAAAATGAAAGTGTCCTCTTCCTTCCCAGCCTATTTTTTGATACCCAAAAACAAGTCGGAAAAATTGCCCTGCCCATCGCCAAAGGTTTTGAAATCATCACCATTGCAGATATTGTCTACTGCGAAGCTTCAGGCAGTTACACCCTAATTAATACCAGTAACAACCAACAATTCACAGTCGCTAAAAACTTGAAGTTCTTTGAGACTAAATTGGCCGAAACAGGCTTTTTGCGCCTGCACGATTCTTTTTTGGTAAATACACAGCATGTGGTGCGGGTGATTAAGGGGAAGCCTACGAAGGTGTCTATTAGTACTGGGATTGAGATTGAGGTGTCGCGGTCACGGAAGAGTACGTCGATGCAGTATTTTAAGTTGTAGGGTTATTTGTTTTTTTGTTGGATATAGGTTTTGTCTTTTTCATTAACATGTAAATCTTTTATCCAGTTCTTAGAAGAGACTTTTATTTTCGTCAAATCTGCATACTCAAAATTAGCCTTGGGAATAAGTTGTTCATAAGTAATACTATCCAACGGACTCTCTACTAAAGACACTAGAAACTGCCCCCTTTCAGGACTCAAAGGTTTAGTAGTCAATGTATCTCCCTCCAAAAAACGATAAGGTTTAAAACTCCGACTCAAAGCAATAATTTGTCCAATCAATTGCGGGGATAAATTCCGAATACTATCCTTATTATAATCTTCCTTCAATTCTGTATTAATCGCTTCTAAAGTATTGCTCATTAAGAAGATGAGAGAGCTTCTACGATTTGCTTCTCGGAGTTTGGTTTGTTGCTTTATAACTTGTACATTTTGATGATCTATTTTTTGAATTTTCTATGGATAAATTGACAGAATCTATTGTAGGAGAAATCAAAAAATTTGAAAAGGGTAAGTTTGATGTTAATGAAATCATTAACGTAGCAAGCGATTTAAAATATTCTAAGGAAATAAAAGGGATCTTAAAACAAGAATTTAATGATCCAAGTGAAGAATTTACCAAGTTAATTGCGAAACAGGTCTACAGTGGGCGAGTAACCTCTTCTATTTTAGAACAATTTCAAGGTTTGATTAAAAAATCATTGAAAGAGTATATTAGTGAGACTATTAGTAGTCGATTACAGATGGCAGAGCATTGGAGTAATGATAAAGAAACCGAAGAAGAGGTAAAAGTAGAACAGGAAGAAGTACTGGATGATTCAGGGATAGTGACTACAGAGGAAGAATTACAAGGATTTAGGATGGTACAGGCAATACTAGTTCCTATTGTAGAATCAATTCGTATAACACATCGTGACACAAAATCTTATTTTGGTATTCTACTGGATGATAATAATAGAAAACCCATTTGTCGCTTACACCTTAATCGTACTAAAAAATACCTAGAGGTGTTTGATGAGCATAAAAAAGGAATAAAACATAATATTACCACAATGGATGATCTTTACAAGCACAAAGAAGCTATTATTAATTCTTTGAATCATTACATTAATGATGAATTGCCGGTAGAATAAGCGAATTGTGGCCATACAACAACAGAATGGGGATCAAAATAAGATATAGTGTTCCTAAAATAAGTTGCAATGCTTATCTTCAAGGAGAAGAACTAAATCTCACAACATGACCAATTTTGACCCGCTAGATGCCCCTTTAAAAGAAGCGCCGTCTAAAAAGAAAGAAATACCCTATGTTTATACTCCTAAACAAATGCGTCTTTTTAAGAAGGGGATATGGTTTACTGTTGTTTTGAATAGTCTATTGTATGCTGTTTTTGCTGGAATAAATAAGGTGGAAGAGTATTTTTTTCCTTGGTTATGGTTACAAATGATAATAGCAATTTTGTTGGGAGGAGTAGTAGGCATTTATGCTTTTTTTAAATGCCGTCATTTGCCTTATGAGTTGCGTTTTAAACAATGGTTTACCTTGTATTTTTTATCCATTCAATGCTTGGTAACTATATTGTTAATCGCTAGTTTTTTTATGTGAGAAAACACCAAAAAATGCCCTTCCAGTAAGAGTTTGTTTAAAATGTATTAAGGTTGAAAATCAATAATTAGTGGTTCTGACAAAAAGTTAGTGGAGAAATTTAAACAGGCTCTAAGTACTGAAAGGGCAGGTATACTAAAATGGGTTAACGAGGTCTAGTTTTATAAGGTTGTTTTTCCAAGGCGATAGCGTAACCCTACTTGAAGACGCAAGGTGTAATATTCCGTCGAAACATGGGTTATGTTATCAGAAGTGCTGGCATTAAAAGGCGATACCGTTCCTCTAAAAGCAACTTGTCCGCTAAGGCGCTTAGACAATTGTACTTGATAACCCAATTGTACTCCAAAATCAAGATTAAAACCTCCATCATAAGGATAATGTCCAATAGGTGAATCGCCAGGATCATGGGTGCTTGCAGCAAAGGCTGTCCAAAAAGGAATCACTAAAGCATCCACTAAGAGCGAGTGTTTTGGCGCTACTTTTAGACGATAGCCTACCGCTATGGGTAAAGTAAATGCCTGTTGTTGGTCGGAAGAGAAGGTAGGGCCGATTATATCCATTAGTGGACTGCCATAAGTTCTTCCACTTGCTTTGGTTTGGAAACCTAAACCTATACCTACGTTCAATCGCTCCTGAAGGAGTAATACATTATACGATAAGCTAAAAGAGGTACTAACATGAGGGGTATATTCTGCCATAGAATTATAATCTTCTATGTCCATTTCTCCACTCATTCCAAGACCTATAACTATTCCTAATTCCTGTTGGATAGGTTTTTTTTCTTGCCCCCAAAGGGAGTGGATCGAACTACAGAATAGCCCAATTAAGAGCAGAGTACTATTTAAAAGAGTAGGCATTGTTTTTTTTTTAATGATTAACGGATAGCAGGCTACAAACTTAAAACTGTCGTCTTACCCCAACAACCAATTGCACATTATACAGTTCTTGGTAGGCCCAAACTTCTCGCTCCAACGGCTCCCAAGTCCCCATAACAGACATTTGAAGGCTCATTTTTTCAGAGAGTTGCAAACGATACCCCAATTTCAAACCCATTTCAAAATTGAAGCGATTCACGGTAGGAACAATCAACCCTGTTGTGAATTCTCCAAAATCACGCGCAGGAGCAGAAATCAACTGATAGCTAGGAACAAACAAGGCATCAGCCATCAAACTATGACGGCCACCCAAAGGCAATCTATAGCCGACTTCCAAAGGCAAAATTAGCATTTGCGAAACAATAGGCAGGCGGGAATAATTGGTGGGTACACTTGGCGTATCCCATAAACGCCCTTCCACATAGCTTTTGCGCTGGTAGCCAAACCCTGCCCCTAAATTTAAACGCTCGTTCAACAATAAGGCATTGTACTTTAAAGTAGCGGAAGCACTGGCACCTCGGGACCACTCCACGACTTTGGCAAAGTCAGGCGTATACTGTGCGCGATCAGGGTACAAAACGCCACTGATTCCAGTGCCAATATCTACCCCGATTTCATGTTTCACAGGGCTTTGTCCAAAGGCCAATGGGAGGATTAATACCCAAAGGCTAATACTAAGAATGATTTTCACGGTTATACTTTTTGTATGGATGATAAAATAGTGTGCCCAGCTATTCTGGAAGAATAGTTGGAGAATGCAAGGAGATTGCTGTTTAGTGTAGAGGGGAGTGGTGTGGTTAGGGAAATGGGTAAAGATGGTGATATGATAGGAAACGTGAGGAAAAAGGAAAACGTTGGGTGCGGTTGCTTTTTTAATAAAATTAATTGTTGGAGCAGAAGGAAGACTAATAACGCTCCTGTCCTAAGAGTTGGTTTAAAATGTATTAAGGTTGAAAATCAATAATTAGTGGTTCTGACAAAAAGTTAGTGGAGAAATTTAAACAGGCTCTAAGCTCTTTGGTGCCTCTAAAACTGGTAACAAACGCCGAGATGGAGCTGTAGGGGGGGCGATTTTTTCTTGAGCCGCATCATTCTCAAAGGGCTGGAACGTCCCCAAAATTGCGGCTTGTCAACTTAGTTGTTCGGTCAGTGGTAGACGGTAACCTAATTTTCAAACCCAAATCAAGATTAAAACGGTCAATAACAGGAATGTTCTGGGTGCTGTACCCTACTTCTTCCGACGTACCCGCAAAGCCTTTATTTCTTCTAAGGTCAAGCCTGTAATCTCTGCAATCGCTTCCGCAGACATACCACGACGTTTCATTTCTTTGGCAATTTCAATTCTACCATTTTTCTCACCAATTTCAAGAGATTCCGCTCGAATACGCTCTACCAATTCATAAGCAGGCACATATTTAGTGCTTTCCGCCAATTCCTCCATCAGACCAATATCCTGAAAGCTCATATAGCTTTGGTGAGAAATAATCAAGTGGTCCAACACAGGTGTATTCACAATACGCCCTACCTGAATCATTCGATCCGTTGTATCCTTATCGGCCTCCGAAGGTTTTAGTTCGCCACTAGGATGGTTGTGGCAGAGCATGATCTTAACCGCGCGTTTTTGCAAGGCAAAAGAAAACACTTCCATTGGATTGACCAACACCTGATTGACGGTACCCAAGCCAATGAGTTCCACAAACAAAAGGCGTAGGTTATTGGCTAGACCAATGATCCAAAAATGTTCGCGGTCTTGATCGATCTTTTGTTCTCTTAATAGAATGCGTTGCATGATGCCATAAATATCATCAGAGGTCAAGATTTTGATCTTTTCTGCTTCGGTGAGTTGGATGTCCATAGTGGTAATTGGTGAGGAGGTGGCTAGTACGAATGATAAAATTATAGTTTTTATAGGAGTTGTCCTAGTATTCACGCCAAAGTCTAAGGGAAGTGTTTGTTTTTGGGCCTTCTTATCTCCCCCTAAAGTCGGCTTAAATGGGGGGTAAAAAGACTTTAAGAGGCAAAAAATGAGGTTTAATTATTAGAATAGCTAAAATAAGCAAGGGGCTTGGGATCAATATGTTGATTTTATGGGCTTGTTTTTCAAGGGTTTAAAGTTTATTTGGTAGGGTTTGGCAACAGCTTATGGAATTTATTAACACAACAATAGTAATTGAAAGGCTTATTGGATGACTGCTTGGCAAGAGTGTAGGAGAAGCTATAGGCACTTTATTGGTCGTTTCTTTTATTTAGTGGCAGAATGTAATGTATTCATTGCCCCCAATGCGACTCTTTCCAAACGGAGAGCGTTGACAGAAAAGCTTGTGGATTTAATTATGGAGTATGAAGGCATCGAAAATGCTCCTTACAAAGACTATAACAATCAAATACAGCCGCCAGCAGAGATCAATAAACGTTTGATTTGTCGCGCCAAGCTAGAATAAATAGCATAGTTTCCCTGCTATAGTCTTAAACGAAATAAACGTTTCTCTTTTCTAGTTTTTAGATATACTATTTACGGGGCCAATAAAATTATTTGAACTTTGCAAAGTTTTTGTATCACTATAACAACATCAAATTTGATGTTTAAGCTTCTCTATCTTAACTGGTCTTTGTGGAGAAGGTACTGTGCTAAAAAACAAGAAAAAATACAGAAAAATAGTACCTTTAATAGTTTAAAGAATGCTTCCCACTATTGGCTACTCTAGGCAGTCTCCGTGTAGATTATCTTATGCTCATCACTAGATGCTCTTGGAGCAACACTTATTCGTTTATCAACTTTGTTTTGTGATAACTTTTGATGGGTGAGATAAATTAATAAGGTACAGGAAGAACAAGAAGCCAGCAGAAAGAACTAGCGGTCAAAATAGACAGTAATCAAGCGTTTAAGTTTTTTTTGAAACGGCCGAGCTATTAGAAATTAAACCAGCAAAATTATTAGAAGATAAATAATGACAAGTAACAATCAAAGAGCCGAATTACAAAATCAAATTTGGAAAATAGCCAATGAGGTGCGAGGGTCTGTGGATGGATGGGATTTCAAACATTTTGTACTAGGAACCTTGTTCTATCGTTTTATAAGTGAAAATTTCACTAACTATATTGAAGGTGGTGATGAAAGTGTGAACTACCCAAACCTACCAGACAATGTTATTACACCAGAAATAAAAGACGATGCTGTTAAAACGAAGGGGTATTTTATTGCTCCCAGTCAACTTTTTGTGAATGTAGTGGAGCATGCTGATGATAACGAAAATCTAAATACAGATTTGGCGGCCATCTTTACAGCTATAGAAAATTCTGCAATGGGCTACCCATCACAAGACGACATAAAAGGACTATTTGCCGATTTTGATACGACCAGTAACCGACTAGGAAATACAGTCGAAAATAAAAATAGCCGCTTGGTAGCTGTTTTGAAAGGAGTAGAGGGATTAAATCTTGGTGATTTTGAGGACAATAAAATTGATTTATTTGGAGATGCCTATGAGTTTCTAATCTCTAATTATGCGGCTAATGCTGGTAAATCTGGTGGGGAGTTCTTTACACCACAAAGTGTCTCTAAGCTTATTGCTCAATTGGCGATGCACAAGCAAACGACAGTCAATAAAATTTACGATCCTGCCGCAGGGTCAGGTTCATTGCTCTTACAGGCCAAAAAACACTTTGATAGCCATATTATACAAGAGGGTTTTTATGGGCAAGAAATAAATCATACCACCTACAACTTAGCGCGTATGAATATGTTTTTGCACAACATCAACTACGACAAGTTTCATATAGTACTGGGGAATACTCTTATGAACCCACAGTTGGGGGACGATAAGCCCTTCGATGCTATTGTCTCCAATCCGCCATATTCTGTAAAGTGGAAAGGGAGCGATGACCCAACACTTATCAACGACGACCGTTTTGCTCCAGCAGGCGTATTAGCACCTAAGTCCAAAGCAGATTTTGCTTTTGTATTACATGCATTAAGTTATTTATCTAGCAAAGGTAGAGCCGCTTTGGTGTGTTTTCCTGGTATTTTTTACCGTGGAGGAGCAGAACAAAAAATAAGAAAGTATTTGGTTGATAATAATTATGTAGAAACCATCATTGCCTTAGCACCCAATCTATTTTACGGTACCTCCATTGCGGTCACGCTGCTAGTGCTTTCTAAGCATAAGGACGATAATAAAACACAATTTATAGATGCGACAGGGGAAGATTTCTTCAAAAAAGTAACCAATAACAATGTGCTCAATGATGGACACATTGAACAGATCATACAGTTATTTGATACGAAAGAAGAGGCAGCACACATAGCAACTACTATAGACAATACTAAGATTGCCGAGAACGATTACAATCTATCGGTGAGTAGCTATGTAGAACCTAAGGATACGCGAGAGAAGGTAGATATTGAAGTGCTGAACAAAGAGGTAGCTGTAACTGTAAAAAAGATAGACCAACTACGTGCTGATATTGATAACATTGTAAAGGAGATTGAAGCATGAGTTATTTAGAGGAATTGTTGGAAGGTGTTGAGGTAGAACATCTACCTATGGGAGATGAAAGTATTGGTGAGTTCATCCGAGGTAAACGATTTGTAAAAACAGATTTAATCTCTGAAGGCGTACCAACTATTCATTATGGTGAAATGTATACACACTATGGTACTTGGGCAGACAAAACAAAATCATTTGTTAGTAAAGAACTCGTAGAAAAGAAGAAACTAAGGCGCGCCGAAAAAGGAGATGTTGTAATTGTCGCAGCTGGTGAAACAATTGAAGATATAGGGCAGGGAACAGCTTGGTTAGGGGAGGAAGGCGTTGTCATTCATGATGCTTGCTTTTATTATAAGAGTATCTTAAATTCTAAATATGTAGCTTACTTTACTAGGACAAGGCAATTTCATAACCAGATTAGAAAGCATATCCGTACAGGTAAAATTTCTGCAATCAATGCAAAAGGTTTGGGTAAAGCTGTGATCCCCATCCCATGCCCAAACAACCCAGAAAAATCACTAAAAATACAAAAGAAAATAGTTCGTATTTTAGATACTTTTACAGAACTTACAGCAGAACTTACAGCAGAACTTACAGCACGTAAAAAGCAATATAGTTATTATCGGGAACAATTATTAAGCTTTAATGAAAAGGAGGTTGAAAATAAAGTATTAGGAAGTCTAGCTGAAAACCTTGATTCGATGAGAAAACCAATTGCAAGTGGTTTAAGAAAAAAGGGTACTATTCCTTACTATGGAGCATCAGGTATTGTAGATTATGTTAAGGATTATATTTTCGATGGAGAATTTTTATTAATATCAGAAGATGGAGCAAATCTAATAGCAAGAAAAACACCTATTGCATTTAGCATAAAGGGTAAAAACTGGGTTAATAATCATGCCCATGTGTTAAGGTTTGGTACATATGTTGAGCGTAGGTTTGTGGAATATTATTTAAATAGTATAGACTTAACTCCCTATATTTCAGGTGCCGCTCAACCTAAACTAAATCAAAGGAATTTAAATAGTATTAAAATTCCCAACCCGACATTTTTAATAAAAGAAAAAATAGTAAATATCTTAGACAAATTCGATACTCTCACCACCTCCATAAGCGAAGGTTTACCAAAGGAAATCAAACTACGCCAAAAACAATACGAGTACTACAGAGAAAAATTACTGACATTTCCGAAACCAAACATTTAAACAAAAAGACCCTATAAATGAGTCAATCCTTAGCAGAAATAGCGCAAGCACTAAAAGATAGCACCAAGAAAGTGCAGCTAATCTATGCTTTTAATGGTACAGGAAAAACACGCTTATCGCGGGCATTTAGGTTATTAGTTGACCCCAAAGAATCTGTAGACGAACAGGATGAAGAAGAGTCAGGCATAAAAATATTGTATTACAATGCTTATACCGAAGACCTTTTTCGGTGGGACAATGATTTAGAGGCTGATATAAATAGAAAGCTATTAGTGGAGCCGAATGGATTTACCAATATGGCGATGCAATTTTTGGAGGATCAAGGGTTGGATAATAACATCGTAACCAATTTTCAGCGTTTTACCAGTGATACTATAACGCCTAAATTTAGTGCCGATTTTTCGGAAGTAATATTTTCTGTCGCAAGCGGTGATGATCAAAGTGTGGATAATATAAAAGTATCTAAGGGAGAAGAAAGTAACTTCATTTGGTGTATCTATTATAGTTTGTTGGAACAAGTGGTTGAACTGTTGAATATTCCAGAAGAAGAAGATAGAGCCTCTAATCTATTTAATGAATTGGAGTATGTGTTTATCGATGACCCTGTAAGTTCGTTAGATGATACCCATTTGATCGAACTGGCGGTAAGTATTGCAGCGTTGATAAAATCTAGTCAATCAGCACTGAAATTTATCATTACAACCCACAACCCATTATTCTACAATGTGCTTTACAATGAATTTAATAATGCTTCTAATACAGGATACAAAAGAAAACATTCTGAAAAGAAACGTTTAGAAAAATTGATTGATGGTACTTTTTTACTTTCCAATCAATTGGATGATTCCCCTTTTTCTTACCATTTATTTCTTTTAAAAGAGCTAGAGGAAGTCATAGAATCAGGTCAAATAAAAAAATATCATTTTAACTTTCTTCGCAATGTTTTAGAAAAGACGTCCACTTTTCTGGGGTATAGAAAATGGAAAGACCTTTTGCCAGAAGATACTGATGGAGCAAGAGACGCGTATTACAATCGCATTATCAACCTTTCTAGTCATTCCAATCATCATGGTGAAGAAACGTCTATCGTTTCAGAAAATGACAAAAATGTATTGCGTTACTTAGTAAATCAAATAAAAACTAACTATCGTTTTAAATCAAATGATAGCTCAACTAGTTAATAAAATGGCTACTTACAACACCATAGCAGAATCAAATAACTTTATAGTTTTAGATAACTACAAGAAGTTTTCGGAACTGAATGAAGCCCCTGTAAGCTATCAAACAGAGGCAGATTTAGAACAGGAATTGATACAAGATTTAAGAAATCAAGGCTATGAACATCTTCCTCAGTTGACCAGCCAAGAAGGGATGTTGGCGAATGTCCGTGTACAATTGCAGCAGCTTAACAATATGCAGTTTACAGATAAGGAGTGGGGGCGTTTTGTAGAAGAGTATTTAGACAAACCCAATGATACCTTAATAGACAAAACAAGGAAATTACACGATAATTATATTTACGACTTTGTTTTTGACGATGGGCACATCCAAAACATCTACTTAGTAGATAAAAAAATTATAGCACGTAATAAGGTACAAGTTATTTCTCAATTTGAACAAAAAGGTACCCATGCCAATCGTTATGATGTTACTATTTTAGTAAATGGGTTGCCGTTGGTACAAGTAGAATTGAAGAAACGTGGTGTCGCCATCCGTCAGGCGTTTAACCAAGTGCATCGCTACACCAAAGAGAGTTTTAATACAACCAATTCCCTTTTTAAGTACTTGCAGATATTTGTCATTTCAAATGGTACGGATAGCCGTTATTTTGCCAACACGGTAGAACGCAATAAGAATAGTTTTGATTTTACTATGAATTGGGCCAAGTCAGACAATGCTCCAATTAAAGATCTAAAAGATTTTACAACGACTTTTTTTGACAAAAGAACTCTTTTAAATGTACTACTCACTTATTCTGTTTTTGATATTAACAATACATTATTGGTCATGCGACCGTATCAAATCGCAGCAACAGAACGTATTTTATGGAAAATAGAAAGCGCTTTTAATTCAAAAAATTGGGCTACAACAGAAAGTGGTGGTTTTATTTGGCATACTACAGGTTCTGGAAAAACATTAACAAGCTTTAAAGCAGCAAGATTAGCCACTAAGCTAGATTTCGTTGACAAAGTATTTTTTGTAGTCGATAGAAAAGATTTGGATTTTCAGACGATGAAAGAATACCAACGCTTTTCGCCAGATAGTGTCAACGGTTCAGAGAGTACAGCAGGTCTTAAAAGAAACATAGACCGAGAGGACAATAAGATTATTGTTACCACCATTCAGAAATTGAACAATCTTATTAAGAGTGAAAAAGACTTGGCTATTTATCAAAAACAAGTCGTCTTTATTTTTGATGAAGCACATCGTTCGCAATTTGGGGAAGCACAAAAAAACTTAAAAAAGAAGTTTAAGAAATACTACCAGTTTGGTTTTACAGGCACTCCAATTTTTTCTAAAAATGCGTCAGGTTCAGAAACTACAGCAAGTGTATTTGGGAGAGAACTGCATTCTTACGTCATTACCGATGCCATTAGAGATGAAAAAGTATTGAAGTTTAAGGTAGATTATAACGATGTGCGCCCTAAGTTCAAAGGTATTGAAACAGAACAAGACTTGGGGAAATTATCGGCAGCAGAAAATAAGAAAGCGTTCTTGCATCCTGTTCGTATTCAAGAGATTTCGCAGTATATTTTACAGCATTTTAGGCAAAAAACACATCGAACAAGAGGGGGGAATAGTGGCTTTAATGCCCTCTTTGCAGTCAGTAATATCAATGCAGCAAAATGCTATTATGAGGCGTTAAACAAGCTTCAAAAAGATAGTGACAAACCGTTAAAGATAGCAACGATTTTTTCTTTTGTAGCGAATGAGGCACAAAGTGCTATTGGAGAAATTCAAGATGAAACTTTTGAGCCTACCGCAATGGATACTAGTGCCAAGGAGTTTTTGACCAACGCCATTGATGATTATAATGCGTTGTTTAAAATGAATTATAGCATTGATAGCAAAGGCTTTCAAGATTATTATAGAGACCTTGCAAAACGTGTAAAGAACAAAGAAGTTGACTTGCTGATCGTAGTAGGTATGTTCTTAACAGGTTTTGATGCCCCTACTTTAAACACATTATTTGTAGATAAAAATTTACGTTATCATGGTTTAATGCAAGCATTTTCACGCACCAATCGTATTTATGATGCGACTAAGAATTTTGGAAATATTGTTACGTTTAGAGATTTAGAGCAGGCAACCATTGATGCGATTACACTTTTTGGAGATAGTAGTACTAAAAATGTAGTGCTCGAAAAAAGCTATAAAGAGTACTTAGAAGGGTTTACAGACGTTTCATCTGGTACCGCTCGTAGAGGTTACATCGAAGTGGTGGAAGAATTAAGTAAAAGGTTTCCAAGCCCTGAAGATATTATCACAGAAAAGGATAAAAAAGAATTTTCAAAGTTGTTTGGAGAGTATTTGCGTGTAGAAAACATACTGCAAAACTATGATGAGTTTACACATCTAAACGCACTTAAAAAAATTGATACAACAGATACAAATGCAATAGAAGAGTTTAAAGAAGCGAACTTCTTAACAGAGGAGGATATTGCAAGTATGCAAACTATTCAAGTGCCTACAGAAAGAACCATACAAGATTATCGTTCTACTTACAACGATATTCGGGATTGGTTGCGACGACAAAAGAAAGGGGAGGAAGTAGAAGCGTCAACGATTGATTGGGATGATGTAGTATTTGAAGTAGATTTATTGAAGTCACAAGAAATAAATTTAGACTACATTCTAGAGTTGATATTTGATCGCAACAAGAAAATCAAAGATAAATCAGCATTAGTTGAGGAGATGAGACGTGTAATCCGTGCAAGTATAGGCAACAGAGCAAAAGAAAGTTTGTTAGTAGACTTTATCAATGAAACAGACTTAGATGAGATCAAAGAAAAAGCTACTATTATAGATACTTTTTTTGGTTATGCACGAGAAAAACAAAAAGCAGAAGTAGTAGCTTTAATCGAAGATGAAAATCTTAATGAAAAAGCAGCTAAACGCTATATACTATCGTCCTTAAAACGTGAATATGCCAGCGAAAACGGTACGGAATTGAATACTCTCTTACCAAAAATGAGTCCTTTGAACCCACTGTATCTGACAAAAAAGCAGCGTGTATTTCGAAAAATTTCTTCTCTTGTCGAAAAATTTAAAAAGGTAGGAGGTGAAATCTGATGACACAAATATATCGTTAAATCACTCTAGCTAAGCTTGTCAAAAAGGGGCAGATCAGAAGTGCGTGTAAAATACTACCATCTTAAAAAAACTTAAACCAATTAAGTCAGTCTCTGATACATTTTATAACGCATCCGCTGAGCTGATTGCCATAAGAACCAATAGAAGTAGCAAAACATTTACGGTTTTTTCTACTTGGTTGCCTGTAAGTTTGATATCCATCCCATTAGTAGGGTGAATTTTTAAATGTAAAGAATTTTCCATTTTTCAAATTTTGAAAGGTTAATAAAAATTTAGTAAAGAGTAATCAATGTTTTACTCTTAAAAATACCCTATAAAAGAGCATCTTATAATCTAAAAATCCTAGTGAAATAACTTTACCACGATAAAAAGCATGCGTATTTGGAGAGAAAGTATGGAGATTGTTGCTTTTTATTGGAGAGCTGTAAAGTTGCTCAACTTTACAACTAAGTATAAAAGGCTAGAATAGAAGTGGGAACTGCGATTATGAACGGTTCAAAACAACAACGTGTAAAGAAAACGGCATTTTTTTTACATGAAACAATAACGTGTAAAGAAAACGGCATTTTTTTTACACGTTAATAAGGTTGTGTGAACAAGGCAAATAATTCTTTATTGATGTAGTAATTGCTCTTGCCATACTTTATTTTTTGAAGCAAACCTATGTTGACCAATTCGTTTAAATAATGCATGGTAGTAGGTCTTGACTTCTGAATATCCTGCTGCAAAAACTCAATCTTAGTATAAGGATGCTTAAACAGGTTTTCTAACAAATCCTTGCTGTAAATTTTAGGCAGTTTAGTTCTAATTTCTTGCTTGAATTTCAGCATCAAGACATGAATAGATTGAATAATTTGAATAGACTCTAAAGCCGTTTGTTCTACTCCTTTGAGGATGTATAAAATCCATTCCTCCCAATTATCATGATCTCGAACAGCTTGTAATAATTCGTAGTATTTGGCTTTGTTTTGAATGATAAAACGGCTTAAATACAGAATAGGCGTATCTAATAAGCCCTTTAGGCAAAGGTACAGAATGTTGATAATACGCCCTGTTCTACCATTGCCATCATAAAAAGGATGGATGCTTTCAAATTGAAAATGAATAATAGCCATTTTTACCAATAAAAGTAACCTAAATCTTTAGGAGAAGTAGATTTCTTAACTATCCTTTTTGGTGGAGTTGTTCAACTGCTTAAGATCCTGCTCCAAGGTGTTCAAGCTTTCCTGTCCCTCTATTTGCTTTTGTTCCTCCTTGTACTTTAGATATTCCTTAGTGGCGGTTTCTTTAGCTACTGTCATTCTGATAGAGCCTGCATGTTCCAACACATTCTTTTCATTGAGCGTCAAGATAGCATTAAGGCGATTGATCCAATCCCTCATGTACATAGGCTTTTTATTCAAGGCTTGAGCTTCTGCAAAGGCTAAGTACTGCTCAATTAATAGATTCAATTCCTTCAACTCAAATTCAGTCAGGTAGTTCTTAGAAACCTCCACGTCTGTTTTTCTGATATTCCCTGTAGGGGCATTCTTCCAACTGGTTAAGCCCATGTTGGGTTGTTGGGCGTTGGCTCTTTTGTTGATGATTTCAGCGGCTGTTTGATGGCTTACGGCCCAAAGAAGTTTGTTTTGTACCTTCTGAAAGAAAGCAGTAGTTAGGTTGTCTTTGGGATTGTAATCTATGCTAGTGGTATAAATGTCCTTCACCTTTTGATAGAAGACTTTCTCACTGCTTCTTATGTCTCGAACTCGTTCTAAGAGTTCATCAAAGTAGTTGTGTTGACCACTTTTTAGGCGGGTATCATCTAGGGTAAAGCCTTTGATTAATAGTTCCTTTAGGCGTTGGGTTGCCCAAATTCTAAATTGGGTTCCTCTATGGGATTTTACTCTATAACCTACTGATATGATGATGTCTAGGTTGTAATAGTTGGTTGGTTTAGTAGAAAATTCGGAATTTCCGAATTTTCTCAAAGTACTGCTTTCTTCTAGTTCTCCTTCTTTATAAATGTTTTTAACATGCTCATTAATAGTAGATTTTGCCTTTTGGAATAAATTTGACATTTGTTGTTGACTCAACCAAACGGTTTCCCCTTCTAATTTTACCTCAATTTGAGTTTGTCCTTCTGCTGTTTGGTAGAGGAGGATGTCAGAATTGTTTTGCATGAGAATGGAGCTTTTTAATGGAGGATCACGACGACAACACTAAAATAGTGATTTGCGTTTGTAATAGTACGTTTATTGAAATTTTTAGCTCAAAAAAAAGCTTTAATTAGTTTTTTAAATTTCTATTTCCCCCCCCCCCCTATACAAAAAGTAACTTGCATTGATTGTCAGTGGTTTAGTATTGTTGAGGTACAAATAAGATACAAAAATCTCCAAAAAATATAAACCAACCCTCAAAAGCTGTATTTTGCCTATAAGAGGCAGTAAGCCTCCACCAAAAACAAAAAAACAATTCATCATGGGCAAAATAGGCAGCTTTAAACCCTCTTACGAACAATGCCACACACTTAGTATCAAAAGCTTTACGCCTTCTAAATCCTTTGCTCTAAACAAAAACTTTAGCGGAACCTTAGAAGTCTCTAACTACTGGGAGTTGACAGAAAATACACTGTTCTTTAAGTACAAGGCTGCTACTCAACTCTTAGAGCTGTGCTTCTTTAGGAAGGGGGAACGATACAACCAAGAGATAGGAATTGCCCAACTAGAAACCAACCTAAAAAACGGCTATAGGTTCTATTTTGTTTGTCCCCATACCCGCAAACGTTGTACTAAACTGTTGCGCCCCTTTGGGAATGGAGTATTCCTACATAGAACAGCATGGAAAGGCTTGTATTATGAAAAGCAGAAGGAGTCTAAGCATTACAGGGCTATAGCTAATAGTCGTAGTGGGTTGATGTGTAAAATAGATGGCCTATCATGGGAATTGTATGTAGAACGCCCAAAGTACCAAAAGACCCACTACAGGGGCAAACCTACTCCCAAATATAAAAGGCTTCACCAACTAAAAGAAAAGTGCTTAAGGGCTAATGATGATGTGTTTAGGAGCTTTCTAGGTATTGGCTAAGTTTAGGCATCTTTCTTTTTAAACTTGTTGAGCTGTTTAATGTCCTGCTCCCTCAATTTTGGCTACTCCTTCTGCTGTTTGGTAAAGGAGGATTTCAGAGTTGTTTTGCATGGCTGTTGGTTTAGCTTAAATCAATGCTCTTAAATAATTAGCAGTTTGGTTAAGACCATTTCTTTTTAAAGCTTCTAAAACTTGAAATTCATCTAAATCAGGATTTCGCCTATTCATGACCAATTCCCTAAAGGCTTGAATAGCTCCTTTTGGGTTGAGGTCAATAATATCTGTTAGGAAGTCATCTGCTGTTTTTGCAGCTAGACCAAAAGTAGCTAAATAGTCCTTTGGAAAGTCTTTCATGTTATTAGTCACAATAAGGTTTGCATTGGTCTTGATAGCTGCTGCCAATACATGACAATCTTTAGGGTCTGGCAAAGTTAAAGAGTCAATTAAACCATCATAATTTTTGACTAAAGCATCAGGGAAAGCTAAGTTGGCTCTACCCATTCTTTTTTTAATTTCTGTTTCTTCTACTCCCTTTCTTCTCATGACATTTTCCCACTCGTCAAAGATGTGTTTACTCCATTTGGGCGTGAACAATTCATAGAAAGCAAACCAAAATAGGAGGTCTCTAATTTGAATAGGGAAAATTATGTTGGTGTCTAGAACACAAGTGAATTTGGTACTATGTATCATACAAGCCTGTTTCTTCATCATCTTGCATCATATCTCTCAGCAATTGACGTTGTTGTTCTTTTTGTTGTTTTTTATAATTCATGATATCTTCAAATTTTACCCTTCTATGTCTTCCTACCTTGGTAAAGGGAATGACCCCATCTTCTAACAGTTTGACCAAATGAGGGCGAGAACAAACCAATAAATCGGCTGCTGCTTGTGTGGTCATTTCTGTAGCAATAGGAATAATAGAAATCGGTTTCCCTTCACTGGTTGCCTTGAGAATTTGAGCCAACAACTTCAAAGCTCTTAGAGGGACTTTAATTTTGTCTTTGGTTTCTTCTATCTCTATTTCAGGATTAGGATCATGTACCTGCTCTAATGCTTCTGCTAGCAGGGCATAAGATTGCAAGGCTACTCTTTGTTCCTCCTTGGAGGGCTTACTAGTTGTTGAGAGGTTTTTCATTTTTTGTTGCTTGGTGTAGTAGTTATACACCAATATAAACGAAATAAACGAAAAAATGTTTCCTCTTTCCAACTTTCTTGGAAATATTTTTATGAATAACTCTTAAATGCTATCCTACAGATACTTTACTTTTTCCGCCTAACCCGCAACCCCTTTATTTCTTCTATAGTTAGTTTGGTTAGTCTAGCAATGGTTTCTACATCCAAATCCATTCTTTTTAACTCTTTGGCTATTTCAATAGCTTTGTCCCTTCTACCAAAGTCAACAGCTTCCTTCCTTATCTTTTCTACCAACTCATAGGCAGGAACATACTTGGTACTTTTCCCTAGTTCCTCCATCAAACCAATATCATTAAAACTTAGGTAGCTGCGTTCGGTAATAATCAAATGATCCAGTACAGGAGTGCCCACAATACGCCCTACTTGAATCATTCTATCCGTGGTGTCCTTATCATCTTTGGAGGGCTTTAATTCGCCGCTGGGGTGGTTGTGGCACAACATGATTTTGACCGCTCTTTTCTGCAAGGCAAAAGAAAAGACTTCCATAGGATTAATCAATACTTTGTTGACGGTTCCTAAGCCGATCAATTCCACAAACAAGAGCTGTAAATTATTCGCCAATCCAATGATCCAAAAGTGTTCTTTGTTTTGGTCAATCTTCTGTTCTCGTAAGAGAATGGTCTGCATGATTTTGTAAATATCATCAGAGGTTAAGACCTTGATTCTTTCTGCTTCTGTTAGTGGGATGTTCATGTGTCGTATTGATAAGAAGATTGCTATTAGAACAATAAAAATAGGTTTTTTGTAGGAGTTATCCTAGTGCAGGGTAGTAAGGACAAGCAAGCCGCTTTTTACTTCCCTATACAAAACCTCGAAAAAATATTCCCCAACAAATCATCCGTAGAAATCTCCCCCGTAATTTCCCCCAAAGAATTGAGCGCATGGCGAATATCCATGGCCAAGAAATCCCCAGTAATGCCCGCTTCCAAGCCCATCAACACAGAATCCAAGGATTCTAGCGCAGCACGCAAGGCCGCATAATGCCGAGAATTTGACACAATACTCTGGTCATTTTGGAGCTGGCCTAGAGAGACCAAATCAGAAAGTGCAGCCTCTAGAGGATCCAAGCCCGTTTTCTGTTGGGCGGAAAGGGAGAGGAGCGCATGTTTAGCCGTGAGTTCTGCTAGAATGGCTTGCTCGGCTGGTGTTTGAGTACTAGGATCAGGCGTTAAGTCGGTTTTGTTGGCGACTAATAAAAGCTGTAGATCTTCTTTTTGAAGTTGTAAGAGATCGGCTTGGATGGCGCTAGGAGGAAGCAGTGCACTGTCATAGACATAGATTAGAATAGCCGATTTGGCGACTTGTTCCAAGGTTTTTTGAACACCAATGGCTTCAATTTGATCGGTCGCTTCGCGGATACCTGCGGTATCGATGAGGCGAAAAGAGACCCCTTTGATATTGAGCAACGCTTCTATGGTATCGCGCGTGGTGCCAGCAATGTCCGAGACAATGGCGCGTTCTTCTTTTAATAAGGCATTTAGGAGGGTAGATTTCCCTGCATTGGGGCGACCCGCTAAGACGGTTTGTACCCCGTGCTTGATGACGTTGCCCAATTGGAAGGAATCTAGGAGGCGCTTGATAAGACTGGTGATTTTCTCAATCAGGCCCTTCAAATCATCGCGATTGGCAAACTCTACATCTTCCTCTCCAAAATCCAATTCTAACTCAATCATAGAGGCAAAATGCAAAAGCTGCTGCCGCAAGTTCTGGATTTGATCGGAAAAACCACCCCGCATTTGGCGCAAAGCCAATTGATGCGCCGCTTCAGATTCCGCAGAAATAAGGTCGGCTACGGCCTCGGCTTGCGAAAGATCTAATTGTCCATTAAGGAAGGCCCGCAAGGTGAATTCCCCTTCCCGCGCTAGGCGAGCGCCACGACGAATAAACAACTCGATGAGTTGTTGTTGGATGTAGCGAGAGCCATGACAAGAGACTTCAATGACGTTTTCTTTGGTGTAAGAATTGGGCGCTTTGAAGACAGAAACTAAAGCCTGATCGACTACTTTGTTTTGTTCATCGCGAATGTAACCCAAGTGTATGGTATGCGAATCGACAGCTAGTAAATCTTTGGTGCGAAATTGTGCATTGACGATATTCAAGGCCTCTGGCCCTGATAAACGCACGACGCCAATAGCGCCTGCACCAGTGGGAGTTGCCAAAGCAACAATGGTATCTTGTAAATCAACGAGTTGATAAGCCATGTGTGGGAGTGTGAAAACGGTTGGTAAAGAAGGTTCTTAAACCTTCCATTCTATATAAGTAGCGACTAATTTTTCTATTCTAATCTGTACCCAGGCCTCTTGTTGCCCTTCCTCCGTTTTATACGTTACTCTTCGATAAACGGTTTCATTAACTTGATAGCCTAAGTTCTGATACAAATTGTCGCCTTGAGCATCATAATACTCATCTCTAAAGGGCCCCGATTGATTGGGGCGTTCTGCATTGACCAAGGTTCCCTTTTCTTGTTCCACAAAACGTTGAATAATGTTGTTAATAAGGGCTGTTTTTTTGCCGTTCCTGCGAAGGGAGTAAATACCTAAAACGGCAATGATGCCCAATACAAAATATGCTACTTCCATAATTGTTTTATAAGCGCTTTAAGGCGCTGTTGAGAAAGTTGTTCTTAGATGGGTTTGATGCTTTGGAGGATCTTATCCAGACTTTCTTGGTGTTCTTTTAATGCTTTTTGGTCGCCTAAACCGACAACAAGTAATACTTGATGGGGACGTTCTAATAAGAATAAACCCATTTGTATGGGTTGTCCATCCAAGTTGCCTTGTACTTCTGCTCCAACGCCCATAATGCCATTTAAGTCGATTAACTCAGGGGCACTACTCCACGTTGGATTTTGGACCTGTTCTGCCACTAAACGCTCTAACCCTTGCAAGGCTTCTTCCATTTGTGTGTCTTCCAATAAGGTGAACGTCACGGACAAACCGCTAGTCGTGTGTTGTAAACGTACAACTTCTTCTTGATTTTCTAGCTGCCAATTATCAGGGTACCAGAAACCAACTTTTGCAGTTTGGTGAAGAAACCATTGGGGGTCTACTTGGGCATGCAATTGGGAAGATCCCAACAAAAATAACAACGCTAGGCCACAAAAAAAAGTTCTCATGTAAATTTGCTTTAGCAAAGGATGAAGTAAGCAGTAACTAAGAGCCTGTTTAAATTT
>JBOEFW010000008.1:180093-189209 GCA_050633105.1 Aureispira sp.
AAATTTTAAACAAACTCTAAAGTGGCAAAAGCTATTCCAACTGTTTTCCCTTTGTTATAATAGAAGAACCGATAAATAGCGTCATTCTACGGAAAGAATAAACATTGGTCATGTAATCAAAGGTACAAAAAAATCATCTTTTATGGAAGTGGCAGCCAAAGGGACGGTTTATCTTTGATAAGAGTGGTGTACCAATAGGCCTTCTACTAAAGATAATCAAATACAAGGCCCAAATCTCTAAAAATCACTTCATGTTCCTCTTCAAATACATTCCAAGCCAATACCACGGCGATAATGTTCTTTTGAGGAATAACAACTAAGACTTGGTTGCCATACCCTAAGGCAAAGACCCCATGTTTTTCCTCTTGACTTATCCACCATTGATAACCATAACCATCCGTACTACCATCCTGTGCCAGATCAATCGAATGTTTGCTCCAAGCCTTCTCTATCCATGCCTTGGATAAAATTTGTTGTCCTTGCCATTGCCCTTTCTGTAGGTATAAGCGGCCGATTTTGGCTAAATCTCTAGCCTTTAAATACAAGCCTCCTTCTGTATCTGCTAAACCCGTTGGTGTCTTTTTCCAATAATAATGGTTAATGCCTAAAGGACCAAAAAGATGTTGTTCCGCATAGTCTTCTAGTGTTTGTTGGGTGGCTTGTTCTAAGATAAAAGCTAAGAGTTGGCTAGCACCACTGTTGTAATTCCAGACGGCACCAGGTACGGTGTCTATGGTTTGTTGGAGAGTGTAAGCGACCCAATCCGCTGATTGTTCCATGGCGGTTACATTGTTCTCCATTTCTAGAGTGGTGCCCATTTCTAACCAATTCAAACCCAAACGCATGGTGAGAACATCTTCTAATGTTGCCTCCTTTAGCTGTGCCTGCATGGCTTGGGAGAGTGTTGTATCGTCCTTGAAATAAGGATAAAGCGGATCTTGCAAGCTTAGTTTCCCTTCTTGAATCGCCAGTGCAATCAAGGTGCTAGCAATGGATTTAGTAACGGATTGTAAGCTGTGCAAATCCGAGTCTAAGTAGTATGGATGATATTTGGGATGATAATAGTTGTACAAATGAATGGCATTAGAATCGGAACAACTACCGCTGCCACAGCCCATTTTCCCTGTTTTTCCTTGACTGATTTGTGCATAATCATTGGAGAATTGACGCTCCCAAAGAATACTGTCATCTTGGATGATTAACAATGCATCAATATGCCCATACTGCCCTTGCTCGGTTTGGAGCAACAAAGAATCGATGAATAATTGAGCACTGTCTCGATTGTTTTCTTGGGCGAAGGGCCATTGAAACGCAGCGGATGGAGGCGGGGCAGGCGTTGGTGTTGCTTGTTCACAACTAAGACCAAGTGTAACAACCAATAGGAATAAAAATAGGTGCATGATGATTAAATGTTAGTGATGGACATCAAAGTGGGTGTAGAAACGAGTGCTTTGGTGGGCAGGCGCTGCGGTTTTCTTTTTGGCGCGTACTTCCAAATGCCAAGGCGCTTTTTCTAAACTCTGTTCACTATTGGTGAAGTCTTCGACTTGTTCAAAGCCCATTGCTTCCAAAACATCGCGCAACAGTTCAAAGTAATAGCCAAATTTGTGCACATCAAATTCATCTTGCTGCCAACCAAACAAGCTACCAAAACCCCAATAACGAGCGTTTTTACCAGATGCTTTGTTGTAAAAAGAGTCGTGGCTGCCTTCTAATACTTGTTTTAAATGCCATAATAAATTGGGGCAGATGATATAAATTTCTCCTCCAATTTTCAGCACCCGATTCCATTCTTCTAGTACTTTTAAGAACTCTTTGAGGGTAAAATGCTCTGCAACGTGTCTAGAATAAACTTCTTCTATGGTATTGTCATCAAAGGGCAACGCATCTGCGGCACAGACATAATCTATTTCAGGTAAGTCTCTGATATCACAAGTAGCGTATCCTGCACGAGGCTTTTTGCCGCCTCCAATTTCTAGTTTCATAAGGAATGTTTCATAAAGATGGTGGATAAATTATAACCAAAATTCTTCTGCTTTTGCATTGATTTCTTCAATGCTTTTTTTGACAAAATCCAACTCTTTTTGTGTTCGGAGGTAATATTCAGGATAGTATAAGAACCATTTGTCTTTTAACTGTATCACTTGTGGTATTTCAAAGTAATAAGGTTTGTCCTTATAACTCATTTTAACCGTTAAGTCGGCCCATTGCCCAATGATAAAGGAATTAAATCCGCCATAAGATTTAATACGAACGTCTTCATAAGTGATGGTATCAATACTTGCTGCTGTGATGTCAAAATTCTTATCTTCTTCCATTATTTGTAAGATATAATGAGAACGCACCAAAAAGTTATCCACCCTTCTATCATATTTGTTTGTCAATTTATCTAAAAAGGCACTTTGATCTTTAATATCTGGCCTATATTCCAAGTTCTGGGCAAAAAGATATTGTTGTCCTTTTAAAGGAATAATAGTTGATAAGTACAAGCTGGTATCTTTTGTCCTAAGAAAATCAATGACCTGTAAGGCAACTTCTTGTGGGGAGGCGTAACCTAAAGAATCAGGACGGAAGTCATAAATTTCTGTAAGAGATGGAACCGTATTAGAAGGAACGGGAGTAGATTCTTGTCTCTTTTCAGAAGTACAACTGAGAAATGCTAAAAGGAACAAAACAGTGTATTTCATAGCAGCAATTTTTAAGAATAAGAGTCGAGAAAGAATACAATAAGTTGAAAAATAAAGGGACTCTTTTTTGAAGGAAAGAAATTTAATTGTAGACAATTTTTTCTGAAAATAGAATTAGCAAGCAACAGTAATGAAAGAATCTTACTATCAATTGATACTATCTCTAATGTGGCTAACGTTTAGCCATCTTATACAAGCACAACCCATTCCTCCTCAACAAGACGCTGGTTTATGGTTAGGAGTTCAATTAAGATACGATGTACCCAAAGGATTTGAAGTTTCCTTAGAACAACAATTGCGGACGCGTCAATTGGTGACCAAAATAGACAATTATTGGGCAGCAGTAGGAGTAAGCTATAGGATAAATAAGAATTTTAAGTTGGCAGGTCACTTTCGCTATATCCATGAAGTGCATCGATGGAAAGGGAGCCTAAATAGTTTGCGTTATAACTTAGATGTACAATTTAGTATCCCTTTACCGAATAAATGGCGCTTGTCTTATCGTGCTCGTTATCAACAGAAATTTATAGATGTTTTACAACGACAAAAAACAGTCATTGCCCTGCAAAACAATACCCTACGCCATCGTTTAAAAGTACGTTGGAAATACAACAAGATATACCAGTTCTACGGCTTGGTTGCCTTATTTGTGCGCACCAATCCCTTGACAGAAGCTTCCTTGCATCGATTTAGAGCAAGTATTGGCAATAAAATAACTACTGAAATTGGACAATTTAATGTGGCGGTAGGTTATGAAAGGAATCTATCCCCTAATGATACTTTTTCGTTCTTTTTTCTAAAACTAATTTATCAAATAGAACTATGAGCAGATCACTAGTAGGCCTTATTAGTTGGTGTTTCCTTTTGACAAGCTGCTACAAGGAAGTTATTGTATTTGATAGTTTGCCTGATGAGCAGTTGCAGTTGCCTCTTTTATTGGAATTAAATGAAAAGGCTTGTTTTTTGGATGCCAAAATGCAGGAATTGCGTTACGCTATAGCCACGGATTCTATCCCTAATTTTACGCCAACTATTCGGTTTCAATCCTATTCTAAGATTCGCTTTAACAACCATTCGCTGACGAATAACCACGCGCAGAATTTAGGGACGGTGAGTACAAGAGAGGTTTATTCCGTGCAGGTTACTACACAGGGCGAAACCCAAGCGTTTACGCTTCGTTTTACTAAATTCCCACTGGTGCAAATTGTAACCAATAATACAATAGTGGATGCGCCTAAAAAAATAGCGCGCTTGACAATTAATTACCCACAAAGGAATAAAGCTAGAAGTAGTTCTTATGTAGGAATCGATTATAGAGGAGGGCTCTCGCAGTTTAATCCTAAGAAATCCTATGGCTTTTCTTTCTTGGAACGAGGCGATTTGGCGACTCCTACTTCCAAAGCCGTCTTTGATTGGTCGCCCAATGAAGCTTGGATTTTGGATGCGTTGTACAGAGATCCTTCTAAAGTAAGAAATCAACTTTCTTTTCAATTGTGGGAAATGCTTTCTTCCAACTCCAAAGAAGTGATTCAAACCCAATTGGTGGAGCTTTATTTTAACAACAGTTACCAAGGTTTATACAGCTTAAATGAGCAGATGAATGCGGAACATTTAGGTTTGGTTGACCCCAACGCTGTATTGTATAAAGCAACATCTTGGGAAGGAGGAGCGACTAGATTTGAACACCTAAATACGATCCCGCCTTCTAATAATGAATTTTGGGATGGTTGGGAACAAAAATATCCTGCACCTAAAACAGGCCTTTATTGGCAACCTTTGTATGATCTTAGAAATTGGGTGGTGAACAATGATGGCATTACATTCAAGCAAAAAGCAGAAGAGCAAGTAGCCTTGGATAATTTAGTAGATTATTATCTGTTTATTAACTTGATTGCTGCGTCGGATAATTATGGTAAAAACCTTTTTTGGATGCGCCCCAATGCTACGACTCCTTTATCCATTATCCCTTGGGATTTGGATGCTACTTGGGGGCGTTACTGGGATGGAATTCCGTTTCAGTTGACGGATGTGGTGAGCAATGCTCTTTTTGATCGCTTGTTGGATTTGGATGTTGACAACTTCAGAAGGCGCTTGAAAAATCGTTGGACAGCCTTAAGAGCAGGCCCTTGGACAACGGCTAATTTGCAAGCGGAGGTGGCAGCGGCGTTTAATCCTTTATTGGAATCAAGAATAGAAACCTTGGAGGAAGAGACGTGGAATGTAGAATTGGATTTGCTGTCTGAAAAGCAGTATATGCAGCATTGGATACAAGATAGAGTTGTCTTTTTGGATACTTATTTTCAGGCATTGTAAGCGATTTCCATAGGCTTATTGTTGAAAGGATTCTGCTGCTGCTTTTAAATCTGCTGCAAACTGCTCAAAGGAGGCATCAAAAGAAGGAATCTTATTTGCAAATAAAGGAAAAAATAAGCCACCAATCTTTTCGTGCATAGTGAATAAGGTATGGCCTCCTTGTGGCTCTAAACGATAAGTGCGCTCGCCCATTGCGTCTCCCCAAACCAATTGTTGGTGAGGAATAAAGGCCTTGATGGTTAGCTTAAACGTCCGACTAGGATCAAGGGTGCTCTTCAGCTGAATCTTGTTGCCTGCGGCTATGTTTCCCTCTATAGAAACAATCGTAGAATTCCAGTCGGGATATTGGTTACTGTTGGTGAGCAAGGCCCAAATTGTTGCCGCATCCGCTTGAATGACTTGAGAAATATTGGTGCTACGGCTAAAGGTTGTTTTTTGTGTAGTGGCTTGGCCTAGTGTGGACATAAAGAAGAATTATAATCGTAAAAAAATGCTATGGATGGTGGAAGAAGAGAAAGATACCAAAATTATAGCATTTTGTAAGAAGTCAAAGAAGGATTCTCGTTTCGACTTCCTACCAATTATCGCCCTCTATATTCATCCCATGTTCTAGCAGCACCATAAAGGACGCCATCAACTACTAATAAATCAAAAAAGGCCTTTTCTTCTGTTGGGTAGACCAAATACCAATTTTTTCCCTTATTGGTGGATTGATGAATGCCATAATTATTACTCATGATCCAGTAATTATCCAAGGCTACTATTTCATAGATGTACGAATCTTTTCTGGGAGCATAATAAATGTCCGACCAAGTCGCCCCATCGTCTTTAGAAATATGAAGATCGCCTGAAATGAAGAGTTCTACTAGACTTTGTTCCACCATATGGGTATAATGAATGGCATCGGCTTTGTGCGCTTCCGACCATGTTTTTCCTTGATCAGAAGAAAGTACGGTCCCAAGGTTGGTACCTGCAACGAGTAAATCTTTATGTTGCTCTAAGCTGAGAATTTGTAAATTTTTCAACACAGGTTGCCATTGTTTATGGGTTCTATCCAATTGATAAATGCCAGCATCGGTTCCAACCAACAAGCGTTGGTCTTCTAAGCATAAAATGCTTTGTACTTTTAAATTGGGGAGGTCATAATTTAGATTATTCCAAGTAGCGCCTTGATCAGCACTTTCGTAAATACCTGCTTGGTAGACTCCTGCCCAAATGCGGGTCCCTGCAACGGCTAAGGCATTGATTTTGGGATAGGGCAAAGCTTGTTCTCCAATGGCTTTCCATTGGGTTTTGTTGGCACTGCTTATAAACAGTCCTCGATTGTCTGTTGCTAAGACTAATTCTTGACCTATCGGTTCTAAAAAAGAAGCTTGTGCTCCTTTGGGTAGGTTGGCACTAATATCTTCTCAAGTTCGTCCATAATCGTTAGAACGATACAAGGGGGCAACTATGCTTTTAGTAGAAAGGGTAGGGGCTGTTGAAGTGGTGGCTGTATTGGTAGGGGCAGGGGTGCAAGCAATAAACTGGCCTGCTGTCACAAGAAAAATTAAAGACCATAGAAGCATAATTTATAAATTAAAAGTTATAAAACGGCTTCTAAAGATAAGCGTTTGTCTAAGACTGCTAGGAGGTTAGGGAGGGTTTAGCAGAATTTTAACGACAAAAGATAGGGGAGAAAGGGCTTAGATATTAGCATCGATTTGGGTTAGTATTGTTTGGAAATCGGCAGCGAGAATACCTTTTGTTTCCATATTGAGTTCTAAGTAGTCTTGTTGCATAAATTTGGAGAAAAAATCAAAACTCTTTGAGAGTGACTTGCTTCTTTTGTACCAAATGCTAGCTTGTAGGATATCTCCTTGTAAGAGAAAACAATGTCCCAGATTCATCGAACTGTGACGATCGGAAGTGGCGGATGCTTTCCAATTGTTCTCCCAAAGGAGAATGGCTTTATCAAAATTAGATTGGACAAGGTAGAGCCAAGCCAGATCATTACGCGTTTCTTTTTCGGATTGGATAAGGAGCGCTTTTTCATAGGTCAAAATAGCTTTGTTGGTGGCTCCATTTTCGTCATAGGTCGCTGCCAAACTGATTAAAGTATCATAGTCATTTGGACAACTTTTAAGGGCTTTTTGGTAGGTCAGAATGGCTTTGTCTAGGTTTTTATTATCGGCATAAGTAGATCCCAAATTGAATAAAGCATCGTAATAATCTGGCTGAAGAGCTAAGGCTTTGTGATAGGTGTGGATGGCCTTGTTAATATCTTCTAGATCAACATAATAATTGGCCAGCTTAAAGAGCAATAAATGATTATCAGGTTGCAGGAGCACTGCTTTTTCATAAGTGCTGACTACTAAGTCAAATTCCCCTTGTTCAATGTAATCCTCTGCTAAACGGATTAAAGCAGCATAGTTGTTGGTCGGCATTTGGGTTGGGATTAATGGGGGATAAGGCTTTATGGTAGGACCACCAATATAACTAAAAAATGATAAAAGCCCTAGAGAGCTACTTCATTAAATATGGAAGGAAGGGGAATCGTTTGTTGGATAAATAACAACTAAAACAGAAGAAGAACGCTTGTAAAATTAAATACAGACCGCCCTTCTTCCTTAAAGTTCTTTCAACTAGGCTTAACAGCAGCCTGGAATAGGACACCAAGGGCAACAGCTATAAGCGATGATTCCAATTGTTGTTAATCCAAGTCCTAATGCGATTACTTTTTTCATTGTTTTGTGTTTTTAAGTAAGTAGAGAAAATAAGATATAGACGAACTACGAAGTAGTAGCATAGCTAATGCTGTTTGTTTTTACTGCTGCTCCAAGAAGAAAACGGAAGCCTTAGCGGGCTAACTACAAGCACTCGCAGAGCGATCTGCTCTAGTTGCTATAGTATAGCAACTAGTCAGTTTTCCGCTCACGAACGTAGTGAGCTAACTAAGACAAAGTTTTTTGATGAAGAGCAGTGCAAATCCGAAGGACTCACGCAGTAAAAAGAATCGGAATTAGGCCATAACTTATTTTGAATGCTTACTTGTGTTGAAATAAAATAGGGGCAATACATTGGCCGCTCACACAAGTTTTGGCAATTGGACGATACCCAATAATTGATCCTTTCCCTCCTTGGATAACTTCACAACATTCCGAAATGGCTTTCTTAATTTTGTGTCGTCCTCGTTGGACTTTAGATCGTACGGTGGTATAATTCATCCCCAATTCTTGGGCGACTTCCTTCTGGGAAAAACCTTCTAACTCTACCATCCGCATGATTTGCCGTTCTTCTTCTGGTAGCGCTTCCAATAACGAAACCATATACCGATTCAAGGACGTTTTTTGTTGTTCCGTCAGTTGAAAATTTTCTAATTCTCCCGTGATCGGTTGATCGATCGTTGACCAATCTGCTTCACTAACAGGGAGCCGCTTTTTTCTATAATAATCGGTCACTGTATTTTTAGCAATGCTGTACAGCCAATGTTTCTGATTTTTGATGTTGGTCTTCTTCTGATTCGACTGGATGAGTTTATAAAATACATCCTGTGTCAAATCTTCCGCATCAGATTTATTGGCTACGCGCTGATTGATAAATTGGAAAATAGGTTGGTAATATGTTGCTATTGGTGTCATGTTTTTCCCTTCATTGGTAAATGCCTTTCAACTACTAAGACGTAGGACTTCAAAAATGATGCACAATTGGGGAAAAAAAGTGTTTTTAAGGTTTGTTTATTTTTTGTTGTTGGGTTCGAGGCTTGCTTTTAGTTGGGTGAGAAGGGCTTGGTAATCGGCTGGGAGAATGCCTTGTTGTTGCATGTTGAGGTCGAGGTAGTCTTGTTCCATGCCTTGCCAGAAAATAGTAATGTCTTCCCATAGAGGAATGCTTTTTTGATACCATTCTAGGGCTTGCTGGGGCTGTTTCTGTAGGAGAGCGCAGTGTCCTAGGTTCATTGGAGCATGAGTGTGCTTTTTATTGGATAATTCCCATGTTTGTAGAAAGTGTTGTTGTGCTTTTGGGAGTTGGGTTTGTAGGAGGTATGTCCAAGCAAGGCTATGGTGGATTTCAGTATCATCAGGTTTGATGTCTAAAGCTTTGTTGTAAGCATAGATGGCGTTATCGAGTTCTCCT
>JBOEFW010000009.1:0-11663 GCA_050633105.1 Aureispira sp.
CTTTTCGTGATTTTAACCTGCTGTTTTTGTATCTGTATTAGTTTTCCAAAAGAAATCATAACTGCTTTTTGAAAGTAAGTTATTTTTATTTTCAAAGAACAGCTTTAGTGTTTGACTTGCTGCATTTGGGGTTGTCCAATTTTGGAACATATTTTCCCACTTTTCTTGCATTTCTTCTTCATTGAAAATAAGCTGTATATCTTCTATTCCACTCTTTTTTAGGTATGATTCCACTGTTTTAGGTGTTCCAATAAGTTGTATTAAAACGTCACATGCTGTGTTGTCGCTATAAGATACATTGTATTGAATTAACCTTTTAATGGTAAAGATGCCTCCATTCGGATTTTCATCTCTAAGTGGGCTCCAAAAGTTCTCTGGCAAAAGTTCATCTTTACCTATTTCTACTGTTTGGTCCAATGACAATGTCCCCTTATCAACCTCTGACAATACGGCTAATGCTATATGGAACTTAAATACGCTTTGCATTGGAAATCGTTTGTCTCCGTTTAGCGAAAGAGTATCTATTCCATTATTTCCGATTAGTGAAACGCCAACGACCGCATTTTTATCCGATACGATTTGTTCAATAATTTTCCGCAACGATTCAGTCTTGCTATTTGGTGTCTTGTCGAATACGATTTGTTTATTTTCGTTTTGTAACAAATCACTTTTGCTGTTGGATGTTGTACAACTGGTTAAAAGCAATAATAGTAAAGCTGTTAATTGGAATATTCTATTCATTTTATATGCTGTTTTTGAAAGTTGTCCTCCGATTCGAACGCTGAGGCTTATCGCCATTGTTTTGGGGAGTGCCTTTGGTACGTCTCCTAAGGAGGGCATTTTCTACGAATGCTTAGTCTATGAAAAGCCGTAAATTATCAGTTAAAAATAAGAGAAAAGAACTAAACTTTAATCTTAATTAGAGGTTATTCTAAAATAGACCGTGCGCACAGGTGTATGGGCGTACGCGTGGTTAAAAAGTAAGGAATCGGCAAAACGAGTAGGAAATAGTATCTACCAGTTTTTACAAGACAAGCTCCAGCTATCAATAAACAGAGCGAAAAGCGGGATACGTAGTCCCAGGACCTTTCAAGTGTTAGGATACAGTTTTGTTTGTACCAACTTACAAGAAAGGAGAACGAGGAAAATATCAACTAGTGGTAAAGAAGCCGAAATGGGAAGGATTCAAAGCAAAGCTTAAATACTTGACTAAAAAGACAATACCAATTAGTTTGGACGATCGAATACGGAAAATCAATCTGTTAGTACGAGGCTGGATAAATTACTTTAAGCGGGCATCGATTCAAGTGAAGCTCAAGAAGGTAGATGAATGGTTAAGAAACCGAATACGGTATTGCATATGGCAGGACTGGAAAAAGCCTGATCGAAGGAAGAAAAACCTTATAAGATTAGGCGTAGAAAAGGGACTGGCTTATGCATGGAGTAGGACTAGGATGGGAGCCATCTACTCGATTGTACTGCGTTTATTTCATTTTTGATTTAAATATAGATATAATGCTATCTAGTTCTTTTTTATACTTCAAATCGGTTCTTGAAGCAAAATATAAGATATTTTCCGTTTTTACTTCCCCTTCCCAAACTAATTTTATTTCGTTTCTCAAAATCTGTTCTTGACACAAAAAATCAGGAACTACGGCAAGTCCATTTCCATTGTTTAAGCATCTAATAATGGACGTAATATTCGGTAAAATATAGTTGGGTTTAAAAGCAGGTTTTTTATTGAAATTCTCAAACCAAAAACGCCTAAAATGTTCCATTTCGTTTGATGAACTATACCAAACATTTTGAAGCAGCTCGGCTTCTAATCTATTTATGTTGTTTAATTTAATATGTTCTTGTATTTTAATTATATTCGTTTTGTTTCCAGCTATTAAAACGATTCTTTCTTTTGAAAACGGAACGTATTCAACTAATGATTTTTTTTTGTTCTGTTTTTTAGGTGTAATTACTAAATCTAAAATGCCATTATTTAGGTCTTTTATTAAATCGGTATGTGCTCCAAATCGAGCGACTAAATCAAAGTTTAGTTTTGGAATTTCAGGTTCAATAATAAGTTGAAACATTTCGGAACACATTCCAATATTTAGAGATGGTTTTTTTTCTTGAGTCGTTTTTTTAAAATGCTGTTCTGCTATTTCAAGTTTTCTCAAAGATTCAATAATATAATCGTACAAAAATTTTCCTTCTTCTGTTGGAATCATTTTTCTCGAAGTTCGTTCAAATAGTTTTTTGCCAACATATGCCTCTAAAGCATTTAAGTGTACACTAACACCAGGTTGTGAAGCATACAAAGCAATCGAAGCTTTTGTTAAAGTCCCATTTTCGTATATTTCTTTAAATGTTCTATACCATTCTAAATTAACCATAGCTATTAAAATTTTAATACAAAGGTATGATTTCTATTATTTTTATAACAGTAAATGTTGTCTTAATTTTGTCCCAAATAAAATAAGACACAAATGAAAAACATATTTATAATTAATGGAAGTCATCCTTTTGCACATTCTGGTGGAAGGTTTAACGAAACACTTTTTAATACTACTATTTCATATTTTGATTCACTTGAAGAATTCGGAGTGAAATTTACTCAAGTAGGTGGAAATTATAAAGTGAAGGAAGAAGTTGAAAAATTTATATGGGCAGATATAGTGATTTATCACACGCCTATTTGGTGGTTTCAAATTCCTTTTGGATTTAAAAAATATATAGATGAAGTTTTTACGAAAGGTCATCAAAATGGAATTTATACAAATGACGGAAGAAGTAGAAAAAATCCAAACATCAATTACGGAACTGGTGGTTTAATGCACGGAAAAAAATATATACTTACTACAAGTTGGAATGCACCTAAAACCGCATTTACTTTAGAAAATGAATTTTTTAATCAAAAAAGTGTCGATGAAGGTGCTATGTTCGGCTTTCACAGAATGAATGCTTTTACAGGGATGGAATTGTTAGCTACACATCATTTTCACGATATGGAAAAAAATGCAGATGTTCCTTTTGAATTGAATAATTACCGTACTTTTTTAATTGATTTAATGAATAATTTGTAATTAACTCTGGTTGATTTGATTCAAAATGCAATACAACAGAGGGTATTCCTAGTTCTGGTCTGTGCTCCCGTAGGGAGCTCGTGCAGAACTAGGAGCTTGTCCCCGACTCGAACGTGTTTGTGTATGAGCAGTAGCGGATTATGTGCGACAGCCTTTCAATTAGCAATATACTTTATTAAAATGAAAAACGGTTTAAGTAATTACCTAAACCGCTATTGCTTATACACGTTGTTGGCAGCTGGGCTTTTTTACGTCATTATTCGTGTTCAAAAAATCGCTTGTTCATTGTTGAAATTACATTTTCTATTCCATCTTTTCTCAGCCATTCATATTCTACTGTTGAAAGATTGCCAGCTGTGTAGTGTAATTTCTTTTTGTTGTCTGTCGCAGCTTGGAAAACTACATTGGCAATGGTTTCAGGTGTATCTTTTTTTGCATTTGAATCTGCTTTCATTGCCGTGATGTATTGATTAAAAACTTCCTGATAATTTTGATGAGAAACCATTTGTGCATTATTTCCAAAGTTAGTTTGCATATAAGCAGGAACAATTGTTTTGATATTGATTCCAAACTCATTTAGTTCATAGCTCATTCCTTCCGTCCACGTTTCCAATGCTGATTTTGTTGCTGCATAAACTGCAACAAACGGATAAGGAATATTAGCGGTTGAAGATGTAACAGTAATAATCGTTCCGCCTTTTCTTGCTCTGAAGTAAGGAAGAAATGATTTTGTAACGAGTATTGTTCCTAAGAAATTAGTGTTGATCTGTCTTGTTAATTGTTCATCGCTAGTCCCCTCAAAAGCTCCCATAAGTCCATACGCTGCATTATTGAATAATACATCTACAGGACTTATTTTTTCTGCTTCAGAAGCTACTTGAGCAATTTGCTTAGCATTATTGATGTCCAACTTCAAAAGATGAATGTTTAGTAACTCAGTAAGTTCTGTTTCTTTTTCGGGATTACGCATTGTAGCAATTACCGTCCAACCATTTGCCGCAAATAATTTGGCAGTTGCTTTTCCTAATCCTGATGATGCACCTGTAATAAAAATTGTTTTGTCCATTTTCTTTATTTTTTAATATAAATTGATGGTACAAAAGTGCACAGATTAAAAATGAACCTGTTTACCATATGGTAAAATCAGTTTAGCGAATATTTCTTCTTATTCTACTCAACGACTGTTGTGTGATTCCCAAATATGAAGCGATGTATGATAAGGGAATGCGATTTACAAGTGTTGGATATTTTTCCATAAATTCCAGATAACGTGTCGTTGCATCTTGTGAAACTAACGGACTTACTCGTTCCAATTTTTGCGCAAGTGATTTATTCGTAATCTTTTGAATAATATGTTCCCAATCAATTATAGTTTCAGAAATTTCTTTCCAATCTTTGTTAGAAAATACAAGTAGCTTACAATCTGTTGCAGCCTGTATATATTCCGTTGAAGGTGCATTATTTAAGTTGAAAAGAAGATGGTTTTCTTCAATGAAAATTTTAGTGATTTCTTCACCTTTGTTGTTGTAATAACAAATACGAAGAATACCCTCAATAATAAACCCGACTTGTTTCAAAACTTTTCCCGCTTCTGCAAAATAGTCGTCTTTGTTAAGTTCAATTTCTTTTGCTTTGCTTGTAAGCAAGTCAATTTGCTGTTTATTCAAATTACCATATTGCAAGATGTACTCTATAAATTCTTTCATTGTTGCAAAGTAATATATCCTTGTTTTGTGTCATTTACCATTTGGTAAAAAGTGTATTTCTGTCGTTTCCGACTCTGTTCGAGTCGATCCGACCGTAGGGAGGATGGACTCGAACGGTTTGTGTATGGAACGTAGCATATTTAAATATACTACATTTTCAGTTTAGCACAGAGACGAATTTTTATATTTTGTTTTTATCTTTTTTATTTCAAAAACAAAATATAAAAATTTGACGGTCATAATAAACAAGCATAAACCTTTCGATTTAGCACTTTATAGCTATGTTTTATACACGTTGTTGCCAGTAGTGTTTTCTATTCAGCTTGCCAATTTTAGATTCCGCTCCACTTTACTTTTTCTTAGTTCCTGTAAATTCAAAATTCCGAGAATAAAGAAAATTGGTAAAATTGAAATGTCAAAAAGTTGCATTCTTAAAATCCATATAACCACAGAGCCAATCAAGGTAATTACCAACATTAAACTTAATTTTCTATTAGTCTTGTTTTTCACCAAAAGTGGAATATAAAGAAGGTAAAATGGATTGCACCAAATAATATTTAGATTGAATTTAACTTCTTCATGTCCAGAAAACATCCACAATACAAAAATAAAAAAGCCTATAAGTCCAATACTAAAACTGATTATTATTTTAACGGATTTTGGAAACCAAAACAGGAAGCATAAAGCTAAAAAAGAAAAAACTAATAAAGGTGAAAGTATTTGCTGAATATTTAATTGACGCCTGCTTTTTATCGAGTTCAACTGTTGTTCGGATTTCACCAATTTCTTGCCGTTCAATTTAGAAACACTGATTTCTTTTTGTAAGTAGTCAGGAAGAAACATACTTTGATTGTGAGTAGAATTTTTGTCCAATGATTTGCCCAACACCAAATTTATTCCCAATTTAAGCCAAGGCATTTTGTATAAGTATGAATTGATTAAATTCCTGTTAGATTTCTTAAGTTCCTGATTTTGAAAATTAACTCCGATATAGCTTAATAAATCTCGGGTTTCTGTTGAACAGTTTCTTCCTAAAAAAGAGTATAAATAAAATTTATTTTCTGGTCTATATAAAAAATCCAATCTATTTAAAAGTTCAATTTTTTCTTGCTCATTAAGATTTAATATTTGTTCAGTAACTATTCTTTTTTCGTATGTGTAACTCTTTATAAAGTCAGATGTTCTTTGAATACCTTTGAAATATTCTAATTTGCCTTTCAGGAAATTGTATTCAAAATTTGGGGCATTAAAATCAAACATTCCAAAGTTATAAACTTTATCGGTATGGATTTCCTTGTTAATTACTCTGATTGCTGTATGTCCAAAGACAGAATAGGATTCTTGACCAGGTGAGCAAGTCAAAATACTTATTTCAATTTTGTCACTTGAAAAGCTCGAATGGCTTGTCAAGAGTAAAATGATTAATATTAAATTATTTAATTTCAATTTAGTTCTTTTCTTTTAAAGGTTTTCTTCGTCATTACTGGCAACGGCAGGCTTGGCGCGGTTGGGACAATGGCGTTTAGCCATTGTTCTGGGGAGTGCTTTTGGCACGAGCCAGACGCGGCAAGCCTGCCATTTGTATAAGAAACGCAGGGCAGGTGATAAGCGCTACGTTTCGAATTGATACTAAGCCAAATATAATATTTTGCTTTTACCTTTTTTGTTGAAAATACCAAATTTTATATTTGACGACTTTGTAAATAAACACAGACCTTTCAGAAAGCGAAAACCGCCCTATGTTTTTTATACATTGTTGGCAACAGTATTTTATATGTACGGAATAATGTATTTCTGAATCAATTCAATTCTATCTTTTGCTCTCGGCATAAATTGTGATGTTATAGCAATTATGACATTTTTATGTCGGTTAACATAAATTATATTTCCACCGTCTCCTATAGCTGAAAAACAATCATTTTCTTGGTTGTCAATTATCCACCATAAATATCCGTATGCTAAATCATTCAATTGACTATGCTTTTTAGTACTTTCTTTAATCCATTTTGATGAAATTATTTGACTATTATTCCATTTTCCTTTATTCAAATATAATTGACCTATTTTAGCCATATCCGTAGTTGTCAAAGTTAATCCCCAACCTGCTGTATTTATATTTTTAGGGTCAATTACCCAACCATTTACATATTTGTCTTTAAGAAATGAAAAATGCTCTTCTTTGTTGTGTATTCGCAAATTATTAGGTGATTTAATACCTAAAGGAGAAAATAAGTTTTCTGAAGCAAATTCAAGTATAGATTGCCCTGTAGCATTTGTGATAATACCAGACAATACTTGTAAACCTATTGTTGTATATTTAAAATCTCCTCTTAAAGTTTTTCCTCCTAATAAGTCAAGTACTGATTTAGTCCAATCGTCACTTGAATAGACTTTCGTGTAAGGTTCAGATTTAAATTTATATGGAGCAGTCATTGTTAACAAGTGTCTTATCGTTACATTCTGAATGGTTCTTTCTCTTTTTTTTAGAACATATTTAGGGAAAAAATATAAAACGTTTTGTTCTATATTTTTTATAAATCCTTTGTCAATTGCTATTCCAACAAGAATGGATAATATACTTTTCGTTACAGAAGCAATGTGAATAGTGTCACTTTTTTTATAATCATTGAAGTAATTTTCAAAAACGATATCATTATTCTTTTTAACTATAATTCCAGCAATATTTGTATAATCTTCTTGAATTATTTTTTTAATTCTAATGTTTTTTTGTTATTCATATCTAGTTATTTTTTACAAAAATACATCGGTCAAATCTGTTTCTTTACTATTAAATAAACAATTTTAAATTATTATTGATTTACAATTATTTACAAGTTGTAAAATTGTATTGAAAATTATAAGTTTATGAATTTTTCTCCTTTGATGAGAATAAAAAAGTGATTAATAAATTCTAGTTTGGGATTTTTTCGGATATTGTTGCCAACAGAGTCGGGGATATGCTCTGTTATTTTGTTGTGTGTGGTATGGCGCACTAAGATAAAATAATGGAGGGTATTCCTAGTTCTGGTCTGTGCTCCCGAAGGGAGCTCGCGCAGAACTAGGGGTTTGTTCCCGACTCTGTTCGAGTCGATCCGACCGAAGGGAGGATGGACTCGAACGTTGGTATAAATTTGCGTTTTTTTGAAGAACGAAAAAACATGAAAATTATACACTGTTAGGCTTCGTTCTTAGGCGCAAAACTTTCAATATTTAGTTTTTCATCATTATTTAATAGTTTGGTGAAAATAATGCTAATAACCTCAGTCAATTTTTTAGATGATTTGTAAAAATCTCCACATTCAACACCTCCACAATACACGTTTTCTTCATTGTCATACATTAACCAACAGCCTGAATCGGTATAAAAGACTTTTAACTCCTTAAGCGGATAATTGAGTTGTTTATACAAATCATCTGAAATGAATTCTTTAAGATATTCCTCATCTAAAGCATTTTTTATGTCCCTAGGATGATAAAAATAACCTGAACAGGGGATTCCAAATATCCAAATTGCACCAACGTTATAAACTTCTTTAAGTGAATTAGGTAAATTACTTAAATTATTATTAACTAATTCAATATTAATCCCATAAGAAGGATAGTGATCTTGCCAATCATTATAGTTTTTATAATCAGTATATTGAATATATAAATTAGAGAATTGCATCTTTTCTTGGTTAAAGAAACCATTATTATGTACCTCAAGTAATTTCTTTTTAGCAATTAGGGATTTAATCCATTCAGCGAGCTCTTTATTCTGAGTTGAGTTACTCAAATTAATAAGGCTAGAATCAATATTTTGAAAAAAGGAAGAATAATTAGGATCTATTTTGTCTTTTTCCTTTTCTAAACCTTTTATATCAGTTATGTATATAGAATTTCCAATTGTTCCATCATCAAATATAGGGTTGGGGGCTTGAAAACTCGAAGGAAAAGTATTGTTATTCATATTGCAACTAAATACTAATAGAACTAAGATTGAATTTTTTTTTCATTTTATGATGCCTAACGGCAGGCTTGGCGCGGTTGGGACAATGGCGATTAGCCATTGTTCTGGGGAGTGCTTTTGGCACGAGCCAGGCGCGGCAAGCCTGCCGTTCGTAGGGGAGGCCGAAGGCATTCCCTACGAACAGAGTCGGGGATATCCTCTGTTATTTTGTTGTATGTGCTGTGGCACATTAAGATAAAATAATGGAGGATATCCCTAGTTCTGGGCTGTGCTCCCGAAGGGAGCTCGCGCAGAACTAGGGGCTTGTCCCCGACTCTGTTCGAGTCGATCCGACCGTAGGGAGGATGGACTCGAACGTCAGTATATATTCCGTGCGACCACGCAACGGACAAAGATTTAGCCCCACAATATAGCAAAATCACAGATTTTGCCAGTAATTTTTTCACCCAATCTGGCAAAATCTGTGATTTTGCGGGGTAGGAGCGAAGGACTCATTTTTACCCCTGCAAATGGCGAGGATGGAAATATATACATTGTTGTAGGCTGGCTTTTTACCACGATGGAATGATTTTATGAAGCCATTGTTTTGCTTTGGTCATGTCTTCTCTATTTAGATATTCTATGACCCAATCTTTATTATTTCTTAATGTATTGACTTTATTTTGAGAACTAATACTAAGGTGTGATGTGGGAAGATGGTCTATAGCCCAAAAGAACCCTTTTTGATAATTGTCTCCTGAAAAGTTCATATTTACTATCATTTGTTCAAGAAAATAAGATGAATATGGATAGCCATTACTAGAATTCCAAGCTTTTAATAATCTTATGATTGGCTTAACAATGTAAGAGTATTGAGTATTAACATCCGTGAGTCGATTATTGAACTCATTTGGGGCTGTTTCTTGCCACGAATTTTGATAATCAGGAATTTTTATTTGAGTTCCATTCCACCAGTGAGTTTCAATAATTGTAGGGACTAAGTCTAGTTTTAAATGGAGCATGTCGATTACTACCGTTGGGAAATCTTTGACAACATTAGAACGGGAATATTTAAGGTTAGCAAAATCTTTTAACCATTTTCTATAAGTCTCAGGTAAGACACCACATATTTCATGGTCAAAAACAATCATAAGATCAACATCGGAATTAGAATCATAAATTCTAGGAATAATAGTTCCTCTTGTATATGACCCAAAAGTGTGAATATATTTGATTTTGTTTCTAAAGTAGTTATGTAATGCTAGGATAACGGAATTGACCGAAGTGTCAATTTTTTGTTTTTCTTTGGATGTGGAACTTATATAAAAATCATATGACCGACTTCTTAGGTAGGAATCAATGCTTAGTGCCATTTTTTAAATGTTTAGTTTTGTTTTTATTTCTTCCCATTCTTTAGAAAGACTGGGGTTTAGTTCTTTATAGATTTTTGAGTTTAAAAGAATTGAAGACCTTGCTAATGCACTCTCGTAATTTGAATAATATCTTAGGTATAGATGGATATAATTTTCAGGATTTTTTTTAAAATTATCTTCAGAAAATAAATTTTTTAAATCATTAAAAGACGATTCCATTTTAGACACGTACATAATCAATTTAATCAATTCTCCTAGTATTGAGGCTGATAAGAACAGCTGTAAAATTGGGAGTGCAATTTGACTATTTTGAAATCCCTGTACTGCAAGAATAATAATAACAATAGCGATAATGATTGACTTGATGACTTCCCAAAGAAGCATTTTGCTAGAAATTTTTAAAGAAAATAGGCAGTTTTCAAAAAGATTAACAGCTGCTTTATAGATACCATAATTAGCGGTGTCGTTTGAAAAGTAGTCCTTTGATTCATGAATATTATGATTACTTCCAAAGGAATTGTCTATGTAATCAGCTCGACGTATATTTTCTGCTTTAGGGAAAAAAATGTAATCAATTACAAAGGATAATCCAGCAAATGAAATTATTAGAACAAAGTTTATTATACCAAGAATGGATAAAACTTCGACTTCATTTATTTTACAATCTTTAGAAATAAATGGAAGTAATAGTGAAATTATGAAGATGGCATAAAATAGTATTGAGCTAATTTTTTTTAGAAAAATAACAATTTCAAATATATTACTTTGAGGTCGAGAGGGAATATTGTTTGTTGAAGATTTAGTCATAAAAGTGGGAATTAAATAAAACGCAAGATACGAAGAAAATAGTACTATTAGTAATAATTAGATGTGTTTTTTTGAGAGGTCGTTTTTTGCTTGCCTACAACAGAGTCGGGGATACCCTCTGTTATTTTGTTGTATGTGCTGTGGCACATTAAGATAAAATAATGGAGGGTATTCCTAGTTCTGGGCTGTGCTCCCGAAGGGAGCTCGCGCAGAACTAGGGGCTTGGCCCCGACTCTGTTCGAGTCGATCCGACCGTAGGGAGGATGGACTCGAACGTAGGTATATATTCAAGTATACAAAAAATGGTGGCTATTTTTAGGAAATGTTTCGATATCCAACTATATTAGAAGATATTATAAATGGTTGTAGATAACCAGCCATTTTTTAGTTATTACTTATAATTCAATGAAAGGACTAGACGAATTCGCTCAACTACTTGTTATTAAACGTTATGCTAGAAGTACTATTAAAAGCTATAAAACGGCATTACTACAGTTCTTTACACAACTACCTATTCCCATAGAAGAAGTAAAAGCTAGGGAAGTGCAAATGTATATCTATAAGAAAACAAACGCGGGCATAGCTTTTTCTTCACAAAAACAAATAGTAGGTGCCATCAAGCTTTTTTATAAAGAAATGTATAACAAACACCTGCAAATAGACTATTTATATCCTGATAGACGGGAACAAAAACTACCTGTAGTGCTTTCTCAGGAAGAGGTTCGTGACCTATTGAATACGATTAAAAATCAGGTTAAAATCACGAAAGCAG
>JBOEFW010000010.1:0-62065 GCA_050633105.1 Aureispira sp.
ATTCTAAATTGTGTAAGTCAAAAATGCAGAAAAATAATTCCCATCCACTTTTACAGTACTCATTTGGATTTGTGTTCCAGCCCAAGCGTTGCTATATCCACAAGTAGATGATTGTTTATGACAAAAAAGACCTTCTACTTTGATACCTATAGTATTAAGGTGTTCTTGTAATCTATTTCTGAACGTTCCTGATGATGTCCCATAATTTGTTGCAGCTGCTAAGCATAGGTCATTCCACAACTCATGATTTATCCCAGTAGTTTTAATTAAATTAATCAATTCATTTGTATTCGCACTTGAAGATGGCTTCGTAACTGCTTGTTGATTGGTACTCTCACCTAGTAAGATGTTGTTTTTTACTTGTTCCATAATTATTATAATTTTACTTTCTTACTCTTTTTCAAATAGGCTTTTCAGATTCCGCCTTTGTAATCAAAAAATGATAGAAGCTACTCAATCGAATATTTCTCTTTTGATTACATGTCAAAATTACTTTGGCAACTTGGTTTTACCTTTAGGGTATTCCCTAGTTTTTAATAATTAGGTATTTCCCCTAGTCCCTTAAATTGTGTACTTAGCTTTTTGATACTTCAAAATTGAGAAATAAATAAAAGGCGATTTAAAAAAATGACACGAATGGAAATATTTATGTCATAAAAGATTGAATTAGATGCACAAAAGAAAAAAGGGCATAACAAAATATAAACGTAATAGCGGTTTAGTACTTTAATTCAAGTTTTGTACATTTATCAAATGTAGTGGTAATTTGAAACATCAGGGCTTTTAATTCCGCTATTACGGTCGGTATAAGCCCCTAGTTCTGCACGAGCTCCCTACGGGAGCACAGCCAGAACTAGGAATACCCTCCATTATTTTATCTTAATGTGTCACAGCACATACAACAAAATAACAGAGGATATCCCCGACTCTGTTAGCTTTAATTAGAAAAAAAATCTGAATGAAATATAAATTACCACATTTTGAAGAAATAGATTTAACTCAATTAGACGAATATTATAATGTTGAAATTGAACAAAAAGGTCTTAAAATTGGAATTGATTTAAACTTCGAGAAAAAAGAAATAGAAGCTCAATTATTTGACGAAATAAAGAAAATTATTGAAAATATAGAATCAGAAGATTCAAAAAACAGGATTTATATCACTTCTGACTTCAAAGACGAAAATGGAGATACTGTAAAAGAATACTTAGAATTTCATATAGAAGAATTAGCAGAAGAGCTTTCGGGAATTATAAATTTTGAAGACAAATCAAGTAGTCCTGAAAAACAATTATTGGAAAAACTAAAACTCGGGAGAATTGGATTTTATCCTGATGGAAAATACGGAACTGAATCATTTGTTGTTTACGACTATATAGTTGACCGAGAATTAAGCGACCAAATAGTTGTTGTGAATATTGATAAAGAAGGAAAACTTATAAATTTAGCTTGGGAAAGTTAGAAGAAACTAAAGCTAACAAGGTGTAAAAATAATAAGGAGTAAGTGCCAAACCCCAAAATGGTGCAGACTAACAAAGTCCACCAAATTTTCAATTTGACGGTTAAAAGAAAATAATGGTAAAATTATAAATTTGGCTAAGTGCTAAACCGAAAAGTAAGTACGTTTTAATCCCTTACTATTCTTACACAAAACGTTGTAGCCAATTAAAAAAGGAAGAATATGGAAATATCGAATAAAATCGGAAGAATAGTAGCTATTTATCTTGTTGTAACTGGGATAGGATTTTTAGTGTCAAGTGAATATTATTCACAAATGATAGCTCACACTAGTTCTGACCCAGTTTTAATAAACCTGTCAGGAATGGTGCATTTTTTCATTGGTATGACAATTCTGGTTAATCACTTTTTATGGAAAAATGCTTTTCAGATAATTGTGACCTTATTAGGTTTTATGTTTTTATTGAAAGGGATATTCTTAATTGCATTACCAGAATTAACGCTTCAATCTGGCAACAATCCTACACAAGTGCCTTGGGCATTATCAATTGGCTTTATTTCATTAGGGTTGATAGTTGGATATATGGCGTTTAAAAATACGGGCATGAAATAAAAACTGGCTACAGCAATGTACATGAAATCATAGTACCCTGTGGGATACTACGCTTCATATACTAAATGTTCGTAGGGAATGCCTTCGGCCTTCCCTACAGTCGGATCGACTTGAACAGCGTTGAGAACAAGCCCCTAGTCCTGCACGAGCCCCCTACGGGAGCACAGCACAGAGTTAGGAATACTCTCCATTATTTTATCTTAATGTGCCACAGCACATACAACAAAATAACAGAGGGTATTCCCGACTCTGTTGGCACCAATTACAAGAAAGAAAATAAAAAAAATCAGAGAACAAGGCGTAAACTCTATGGCTCAAAAACTTAATCAAATCACGTTGTATGAAAAACCACTATTCTCTTGGTATGAATTAGCCATGCCCATAGAGAAAGAATTTAATTTACCTTCCGAATCTTGTTTCGCCTATATTCTTGAAGGTGCTAATCAGGATGTAACAAAGTCAGGATTTTTAGCTACCAAAGGAACAGTTATTCTTTCGTTATGCGGTAAAACAGTTGGACGTAGTTTCTCAACAATTGAAACTGGATATATAAGTACTATTGTTGTTCATTTTAATCAAAACGTATTGCAAAAAGTTTTTGATAGTGAAAAGCCAAAATTTTGGAAGGAATTGGATCATCCCTTAAAAAAAGACGGTTTTCAAGAAGACGCTTCGGCCTTAGTAAAAGCCTACTTTTTGAGTGTTGCCAAGTTTTTTGAACACAAAACTGCGCTAAGCGAGGAAATTTTGGCGGTCAAATTAAAAGAAATTATTCTGCTCCTTCTGCAAACTGAAGAGTCATCACACTTGAATTTAATTATAAGACGTTTATTTTCTGATAAAACTTTTTCATTTAGGAAAGTCATCGGTGCTAATTTGTATGAACCATTAGACCTTCAACGTTTGGCAGCTATGACAAACAACAGTATGGCTTCTTTTAAAAGAAAATTCAACAAAATGTACGACAGCACACCAGCTAAATACATCACTCAAAAAAAATTGGAAAAGGCACGAAACAGTTTAGCTTTTTCTCAAAAATCCATAAATGAAATTTGCTACGATTGTGGGTTTATTAATCCATCCAGTTTTTCTCGAATGTTCAAAAATAAATATGGCTGTTCTCCTACCAAGTTCAGAAAGAACCTCAATGAATGATAATTGAGCCCACAGGCAAAGACGTAACCACCATTTTCTAATAACTTTGCTTAAAAAAAAAATATGCAAAATTCAAAATGGATGCGTGCTATCGTTTTTAGAGACTATGGCGACCCTCAGGAAGTAATGGAACTAGTGGAAGATTGTAAAATTCCTAAACCCAATAAGAATGAGGTTTTAGTGAAAATTGAATGTGCCTCTGTGAATGCAGCTGATAGGTATATTGTGCGAGCTAATTACTTTATTATTCGGATGGTTTTTGGACTGTTCAGACCTTCTAAGAAAAAGAGGATATTAGGAATGGACATTGCGGGAACTATTCAAGACATTGGAAAGAATGTTATGGATTTTCAAGTAGGTGATGCCGTAGTAGCTGATATCCGCAAATCTTTTGGGGGAGGTTACGCACAGTATGCCATCGTAAATGCCAAACACCTGGTGAAAAAACCTGTGGAAGTTTCTTTTGAACAAGCCTGCACAGTTCCTATATCTGGCCAAGCCGCAATGATGGGAATGATTCTTTGTGACATAAAGCCAGGCGATAAAGTGTTGGTTAATGGTGCTTCGGGTGGTGTTGGCTCTTTTGGCATTCAGATAGCAAAAGCTCAGGGCGCCTATGTAGCAGCAATCTGTTCAACCAATAAAACTGAGGCCGTAAAGAGTTGGGGGGCAGATGAGATTGTTGACTATAAAAAAAAGGATTCAATCAAAGCATTAATTGGAAATGAGTTTGATGCGGTTTTTGATACGGCATCTTTTCAATGTCCTGGCAGATACAAACAGATTTTAAAGAAAGATGGTAAATATGTATTAGTCGGTGGTGATTTTTACAATATGCTTAAAGTAAAATTTCTTGGCCGATTTGGTCGTGGTAGCCAGGAGTTTATGGCTATAACTCAAAAGGTTGAGGTTACAACAAATATAAAAACAGTACTTAAAATGATTGCTGAGAAAAAGATAAAGCCCGCTATACAAAAAGTTATTTCACTAAAAGACGTACCAGATGCTATTCATAGTCTTGAGCAGCGTACAGTGGTTGGCAAAATAGTGGTTGATTTAAATAAGGAAGTCTCAGCCCATTCATAAGAAAAACTGGTGCTAACAAAGTGTATGTCGTTCATGTCGACTAAACGCGGCCACGCCGCATACACAAACCATTCGAGTCGGGGACAAGCCCCTAGTTCTGCACGAGCTCCCTACGGGAGCACAGCCCAGAACTAGGAATACCCTCCATTATTTTATCTTAATGTGCCACAGCACATACAAAAAAATAACAGAGGGTATCCCCGACTATGTTAGCATTAATAAAAACTATGTCAAATATTAAAAAATCAATAAACATAATAACCTTAATTGTTTTTCACAGTTTCATTATATCTTGTAATAACAATAATGACGAAAAGAAAATTAGAGCTGTAATAAACCAAGTCTACGAGATTATCAAGCCGTACTTAATAGAAGGTGAAATTTTTGCAAGTCTTTATGAAGGGTATGTATTTTATTCAATTACCAATATATCGATTGAAAAAACAGTTCTCTAGTCGAACTAAAATTCATAAATGATATGTTTGGAACTAAAGAAGTATGGACTGACAAGGTTATAGTTCTAAATGAAAATGGTTGGAAATTAGACAATGTTATTTATAACAGAGACAAAAGCGGCCTTAAGGATATAAAAAGCGTTTTATCAAATTTTATTAATAAATATTATAAAAGCGTTAAATAAAAGTAACTAACGCTAACAAAACCTAAAAAACATTGCTTACGGACTTTCCCAAGGGGAAAATCCTCGCAAAATTCCAAGTTCAGGTATTTTTACTAAATTAACAACAAAAACACAGCAACGTTTCTTAGCCGAAACGTTTGAGTCCACTCTCCCTACGGTCGGATCATGGTCGGATCGACTTGAACAGAGTCGAGAACAAGCCTCAGTATTGGCAGCCATTAAAAAAGAAAAATACCCCTTGAAGAAACTACTAATAATATCTTCCGATTTAATCCGAAAAGGAGAAAGTAAAACATCTCTGGCGATAGGGTCAATAAATTCATACCTTAAAAGTGATGAACGATACGGGGGTGATTTTACATTTGAAAATCTTTCTTTGAATATGTTCAATCTTTCAAAAGATAGTAAAGTCAAAGATTTTCGTGAAGAATTGTTAGTGTATAATTTTAAGGAAATTGATTATATCGCTATATCTGCTTATATATAGAACGAATTTTTGTTGAACGATTTGATAAAATATTTAAGAAAGAAATTTGACTTTATAGGAAGTATAATTTTAGGCGGTTATCAAATATCTTACTCAAGTAATCCAGAGCAAAAATGCACTGATGTTCAGTATTTTATAGGCTGCCATATGGAAAAAGCATTATTAGACATAGTAACGGGTAAAGAGAAAAAATCTAAAATTCAAGGAATCGTTGATTTTAAAAAAAATCAATTCCCATATCTAACTGGAGAAGTGCTAAATGGACCCCCCAGAACAATGGCTAATCGCCATTGTCCAACGGCGGTAAGCCTCAGCATTAGCGGCAAGCAAAAAAAGAAACACATGAAAATCAAATCACTTAAACCAAATGAATTGCTTGAATTATATATGAATTTTGGTTCGAAAAGGAATGATATATTTAAGAAAAACTACGACATTTTCTACATTAGCAGATTGCAGGATTTACGGGAGATTTCTAAACCTCCTGTACTCCCTGTCAAAGCAAAGACACATTCCTTGCTCTTTTTGACAAGCAAAATTCTAAATATGAATGTTGGAAGCTATCCTATTAGAGTTGGTCAAAATGAATGTGTAATCATTCCTGCTGGACAAGTGTTCAGTTATAGTAATGATGACTTTATAGAAAGTGAGGATGCTGAAGGTTTTATTTGTGGTTTCAATAATGATTTTTTAATAGGACAAATTGGGAGTCGTGATTTATTGAAAACTTTTGAGTTTTTAACTATTTGGGGGAATCCTACTATTAAACCGAAAGAGAAATCAGCAATACATCAAATTTATACCTTGAACAGAATATGGAATGAATATACAGAAAATGCATTGCAAAATCAGAAAATTATTCAAGCTTACCTTCTCGCTCTGCTCTGCGATTTGAATATAGACTATTTGCCACTTTCCAGTCATAAAAATAAAACGGCAGTTGAGTTAACCAATAAGTTCAAAGAGTTGCTCCATCAAAATATTGGCAACTCGCATAAAGTTTCAGATTTCGCAAACATGCTGAATATCAGCCCCAATCACTTAAACAAAAACATTAAGCTGATTACCCAAAAATCTCCCTCGGTTTGGATTAGAGAAACCTTAATAAATGAAGCCAAAGTATTACTTTTTCAATCTGACCTGTCTATTCAAGAAATAGCGTCAGAACTGGGAATTGATGACCAGTCTTATTTTGCACGATTATTTAAAAAGCAAGAAGGTGTCACACCTGCGAGTTACAGGAAAATGATTGATTTGTCCTAATATCAATTTGTTTCATCCTAATTACCCACCTAATTCTTTTATAACTTTGTCGAAGATATTTCAAGCACTTTGGATAACCATTGTGTATTGACATAATACAATGTCTATGTTTAAAAAGCTACTAACTATGATTCATGTATTCAGAACCTCTGTTGAAACAAGTGAAGATATTAAAATATTGAAACCAAAGCTTGACAAAGTTTCCACTATAAATAGGTGGAATTTCGACTTAGATGATTGTGATAATATTTTGAGAATTGACAGCTCAAAAGCCTCACCAGAGTTAATAGTCAACTTGTTAAAAGAGGCAAACTTTGAATGTCAAGAATTAGAATAAGCCAGAATTAAACTCACTAATTAGAAAGTCAAAAAAATTAAACTCACTACCAATGCTATCAAATCTTTTTAAACCGTCTCCAAAATATTATGGGATATTGTCAATAAAAATTTATGTCTTAAAGCTCTTTTTTACTTTGATGTTTTTAATGGCAGGGAAGGATGCTTGGACAAAAATATTGCAACATGAAGGCATTTGGCAACCTGAAGTTGCGGTTGCTTGGTGTTCCATAACAGCTTATACTACATTATCGGGAATTGGCATTTTTCATACCCTTAGAATGCTTCCTATTATGCTATTTATGTTTTTATATAAAGGACTTTGGCTAATCGTAGTCGCCTATCCTTTATGGTCTGCTAATCAACTTGCTGGCAGCGAATATGAAGAATGGACTTATACTTTTTTGATTTTAATTATCCCCTTTTTATTTACACCATGGGGCTATGTTTTTAAGCATTATATCCTTGGAAAAACAAATTCAGCTATTGTTAATCCTAATTAAAAATATTCAATATGACAAAAATGAAAGCAGTTATCTGCACAAAATATGGTAAGCCCGAAGTCTTACAATTGAGTGAAATAAATAAACCTATTCCTAAAGAGAATGAAGCCTTAGTAAAAATACATACTACTGCCGTAACTGCAAGTGATTGTGTTATTCGAGGTTTACAGATACCAGGGGGACACGGGGTGCCAGTCAAACAATTGATGAAACTTGGGATGCGATTATTTATTGGATTCAATAAACCAAGAAATCCTGTAATCGGATTAGTGTTTTCAGGAATAATAGAAGCAACTGGTAAGAATATTCAAAATTTCAAAAAAGGCGATGAAGTCTATGGATTTACAGGGCACAGTCGAGGAACATATGCAGCGTATAAATGTATCTCTGCTAAAGAAATAGCAGCAGGCGAGTTTTTTTTAAAACCCAAAAATGCCAGCCATGAAGAAGCTGTAGCAATTGTTTATGGTGGAGCATTAGCAATGCACTTTATGAAAAATGCCAATATAAATAAGCATTCCAAAGTATTAATATATGGTGCTTCTGGTGCAATCGGAACAATGGCTATTCAATTAGTCAAATACCATAAAGGAGAAGTGACAGCAGTTTGTAGTTCTAAAAACTTTGAATTAGTTGCCTCTCTCGGCGCTGACAAAATGATTGATTACACAAAAGAAAATGCGATTGATCAATTGGAGCAATATGATTTTATACTTGATGCCGTTGGGAAAAATAAAACCTCTAAACTCAAAACTGTTTGTAAGGCGACACTTACAGAAAATGGAAAATATGTTTCAGTAGATGATGAATTTATGAAGATAGAAGCCAATTATTTGTCGAATCTAAAAAGTATCTTTGAAACTCAAAATATTCGAGCAGTTATTGACAAAACATATTCATTAGAAAACATAGTAGATGCTCATGAGTATGTCGAAAAAGGACATAAGAAAGGTAATGTAGTAATAAATATTGAGAAGAAGCCAGCCGCTAATCGAGTAGACGGCTCCGCCCAAGATTGAGCGGAGTGCGCCTCTCACACCACCATATATAAACGTAATAGCAATTTAGTGCTTTAATCCAAGTTTTGTACATTTATCAAATGTAGTCGTAAATCAAAACATTCATTCTTTTAATTCCGCTACTACGCTTATACAAACTGTTCGTAATCATAGATGAATTACCAAAGAGAAATAGCGAATTTACCAATACCTTCCAATGAACAAATAGAATGTTTTAAGAAACATCTTCTTAACGCACATAGTTGGTATAAGCATCTTGATTTCACGTCGGGAAATCAATTTGTGATTTTTCTAGAACCTAATTTAGACAGAAATTACACAAAAAATCATGTGATGTACCCATGGGATATAAATACCAAGGAACAGTACTTTGATGCGTATGGACATTTAAGCTACCTGTGGTTAGACAATAATATTTGGGATCAAGATGGCGGTAAAGTTAGAAGCAACATACCTAGTGATTTAATGAAAAAGTGGAGTATAAAGCTTTTTCCATATTGTCATGATGAATTTGAAGAAGCAATTTCCCTTTTAAGAACAGCATTGAATAATGAGTCGATTCCTAATTATGAAAAACTTGTAGAGTTAGAACAAAAGATAACAAGCCGAGATAACAATTGGAACTCTCTGTCAGATGACGAACGTGAAGTACTAGTTTCTATTGATGATGACATAGATGACAAAGAATTAGCTACTCTACCAACCTCAATTAAAAAATATATTCTACTTGAAAGAGAGACTTGGCCGATATTAACAGAATTAAGGAAGTTAGAAGAAGGGAAAATTGATATGACAATTCAAAAATTAATTGAGGATGTTCAAACTTTAAAACAAAACGATTACTAACACTAAAAGTTATGTAAGTAATTTTTGCATTCGTGCGCGCAATTGAATTAGAATTGTCCGCAATATGCATAATCTTTACTATGTAAAATTGAATTGAAACGCATTTTATATTAACCGTTCGAGTCTATCCTCCTTAGTCCTGCGAGAACTCCCTTCATTTGAGTTACCTTTAATACAAAGAATCTTCTTAAATAAATGGTAGACAAAGTAACAGGAGTTACAGCCCCACTAAACAGCTGCCCCTTATTTAATAAAATGATACTCCAAAATAACCAACACCAATTGTCAAAATAACCAAAAAAATGTCATAAAACACTATAAAGGAGTAGACGAAGGTACACCAAATATAGACCCCGCTCCAAACCGAAACCCTTATTGTCATTAATAGATCAAAAGCTTTTCCTCCAAAGGAAAGGCTTTCTTTTTGCCCTACTGCCCTCTAAGGACTCCTATTGATTGCGGTCCCAGTTTCAACTCCTGTTCAAGTCACCTAATTGTTCCTCCATAAACCTGCTCATTGTTTTTATGGGACAATCTTTTCACGTATCTCGATTGTCCCCCTGATCGTACTTCCTTTCTTATAAATGACGCACAAGGAAATCTTAATTTTTTTATTCAAAATGCACCTTTTTAAATAGGTTCTCGTTTCTTTGAAGGAACGCATTTTCTCACCTTCAATAACAAACAACATGAAGTGCTTTTTTTTTGCTGCCTTGGTGGCATTGCTGTTCACGGCTTGTACCAATGAGACCCCTAAAGAGCAACCTAAATTATCCAAAGAAGATCAAGCTTTAGTGGATAACATCAAAAAACTATCGCCCTTAAGAATGGAGCCACAGGTTGTTTTTGATCAAAGTCAATTGACGAATAATGCTCTTGGTTTGTGTGCTAAATTTAAAAGTCTAAATAATTTTGATCGCAAAGATGTCTTTGAAAAACTTGACCCTTTATTACCCAACTGTCCTACAGAGATGGGAGAGAAGAACGAGACGACTGCCAACTTTGATGAAGGAGTACAGTTGATGACTTATAATGACTTGCAGGAATTACTGGGAGAGCCGAATGAAGTTTCTCCAGATGGAAAAGTAGCGTATTATTTGGCGGGCGATGAAAGTTACAAGGTGATTTTCTTACCCAATGCCCAAGGAACAATGGCTTGTCGTTATTATGAAGCAAACAGCTAGTCCCTTATCGTTTCTTCTCTTTTTTGCTAAGAAATTGCTTAAAGATTAATATAGAACTATTGTATGATTTGCCATCTCCATTTTCCAATAGGTTACCAGACTGAAAACATTCACAACGATAATTTGGATATGCATGTCATTTTGAGGGATGGGACGGTGTATTTTTTGATCTTAATTACCTTGGAGAATATTCAATCTTTGATGGCAAAAGAGGAATTAAATTTATCGTCCTATTTCTGGATAGAAGACATGTTGATTGTTAAAGATTTGAGCTTAGATCGGATAAAAGTAGCCATTAAAGAAGTAGTTGCGGCAGAGCAATTGGAACAAATTGGAGACAAAATAGGAACTGTCGCCAGTGTTTTTGGTAGTGAGGCGCCTTATCATCGTTGGCATTTGGTCGAATAAAAAAATGTAAAAAAACATTCTAAAATAATCTCTTGTTGCAGGATTATTTTAGAATGCTTTTTGTTTTATACTTGAGGCGCTTTCCATTCATTTTTCAAGTAATGTAAGGTCTCTTCCAAGGCCGTTTTGGAATCTTTAGGGGAAAACCCAAGTTCTTGTTGGGCTTTATTAATGTTATAATCTTGGTGGAGTCCATAAAACATATCCAAATAATGCCGTTGTAGTAAAGGCTCTTTCCCAAAGAGCTTACTTTGAAGTTCCATGCCTCCTGCGATTAGATAAAGCAAAGGTTTAGGGATTTTTTTAGGTGTTTTAAGTCGAAGAGCAGGGAATAGGTTAGCTGCAATCGCTACGCTTTCTTGTATGGAGGTGTGTTTGGGATTGGCTAGAATATAGCGTTCTCCGTTTCTTCCTTTTTTCATGGCTTGGTAAGTGCCTTGTGCTACATCTTTGACATCAATCCAATTGATGGTAATGTTGGTATCCGCAATCATTTCCCCTTTTAGAATTTGATGCACGAGTTGGTTGGAATAGCTTAGGCGATGCGCTGTGCGGCCAATCATAGCAGAAGGAAGTAAAAGAACGGTTCTAATGTTGTATTTTTTTCCTAATGCTAAGGCCAATTGATCGGAGTCGTTTTTGGAGTTGTAGTACCAGTTTCTTCGATCTTTATTGTAGCCATTCTTTTCCTCTGCAGGTAATTTTGTAAAATCAAGAGCAGCAACGGAACTGATATATACAATGTTTTTGACGCCACAAGCAGCAGCTGTTTCAAACAAATTTTGTGTCCCTAAGACATTGTTATCATAAATATCTTTTTTAGGGTTTTTAGACCACATTTTAAAAGAAGCTCCAACAGCATAGAGTTTATCTACTCCCTTAAAAGCACTTTCCATAGAGGCTTTGTCCATAATATCAACCCTTGCTTTCTCACAATCTAAGGCGTCTAGTACCGCTTTATTCTTTGGATTTCTATAAGTGGCAACAACTTCTTCTCCCTGTTCGATTAATAATGCACAAAGATTATAGCCCAAATGTCCATTGGCGCCTGTTACTAGTGACTTCTGTTTCATCAACCATTTTTTGTAGTTATATAATGGTTCAAAAGTCGCTCAAAGAAAAAGGATAAAAAATAACAAATGTTAGAAAGTAATGGCTTTTCTAATTCTACTCAAAGAAGGGGGCTCTATGCCTAGATAAGCGGCTAAATCTTGTACCGAAACATGTTGGACAATAGCAGGGCTTGCGTGTAATAACTTTAAATAGCGTTCTTTGGCGCTTAGGACTTGAAAATCTTTAATGCGCTCCATTTTGCAAGTGAGTGTGCTGTTCATAATATGGTTGCTGATGCGCTGAAAATTCGCCCAATCTTTATTAAAATGATCGTAGTCTGCTTTGCTAATTTGATAAAGACGAACAGGGCCAATCGCTTGAAAGGTATCCAAGGAAGGGGCTTCTTCAGTGAAACTTTCAAGTGAAGTAAAGAAGTTGCCTTTTTCTATTAGATGATCTAGCACTACTTTGCCCTTATGAAGTTGGTAGCCTTTTACAAATCCATTTGCTAGAAAATAAACAGAGGTCGCCACTCTCCCTGAGGGAATGATGACTTCGTTGGGAGCAATTTCTTGTTGTACAAAACTGTTTTTGATTCGAGTTTGTTCTTCTTTTGTTAGTAAAACAATCTCATTGAGGTAATGAAGTAGATCTTTCAAGAGGTCGATTAGGTCAATTGTTTGTATAATATTTTCGTCAAAAGTCTAAGGTATAATTTTTCTATCTCAATTCTCTCTATCAAGTCAATTCTAATCGGGAAGAACAAAAAGAAAGAGTAAAAAACTACTAAATAGTTTAGATGGAGAGCAATTGTGAATGATCAATCAACTTAGTTGACTAGAATTCATAAACAGTAGACCTTGTAAGTGCATGAGGGGATTTTTTTTAGAAAAGATGGGTGCTAATGCACTATAAAACTTTTAAAAATGAACCTATAAAATAATTAAGGTTATCGGTCTAAGGATAAAAATAGAAATAGCCTATTTTTGCACTTTGACATGTTATTCCTTTTTGTATGTAAATGACAAACACGATTTAGGTACAAAAAACATGTAAATTATAACTGTCTTATATGGCGCTCTTTCTAGCGCCTAATAGAAATGTTTAATTGACTTCTCTTTATCTTTTATGGATGGCTTTTCAAAGGGATTGAGGAGTCACTGACACCCATAAATTTAAATGAACCAATCCAATCAAGAGTTATTTAATTTAATCCATAGTTTAACTAAGAGCGAACAACGTTATTTTAAGCTATTTATTAAGAATTTAGGCGCAAAATCAACCAATTATGAGCGCTTGTTTAAGGCGATTGCTCAGCAAAAAGAATATGATGAGCATAAAATAAGACGGAAGTTTAGAGGAGAAAAATTGCTCTCGAACCTTAGTGCGTCTAAACAGTATTTGCAAGGGATTATTCTTAAGGCATTGCGTAATTATCATAGTGAAAAAACAATCGATGATACTATTCTAGACGGGATTAGAACGCTAAAAATATTGAATAACAAAGGCTTATTTTCCTTGCTCAAAAAGGAAATTGAACGTTTGGAGAAATTAGCACGAACCTACCACCGTTCCTTTTATCTTCCTGTTATTCTGTATTGGAAGCATACCACGCAGTATGCGCTCTTATTTGATAAGAAAGTTAATAGTATCGAACAATTTGAGGCTATTGTTGAAGAAATTCCTGCAAGTGTCGAAGCATTAGAATTAGGATTAAGGCAATTTGTTGATCTATTGCATTTAAAATTTAATTACCAAAAAACAGGAATAGTCCAACCCAATGTGGGCACTTTATTACCAAAAAGCGATGGATTTGTAGAGAACTTAACCTATCTCAATAAGCAAATAGAGAAGGATCTTTATGTACATAATTGGTTGGGCGCTTTGGAGAGTAATAAAAAGGCACTCCAATTATTAGAACAAGATAATAAACGATTAACAACGGTTTCTGAATGGCAGGATAGTTACCACGCTATTCTAACCACTTCTATTTTTGTTGCTTCTAATGGCGTTTTTGTTCAAGACTTCTATGAGTTTACTCAAACGTATGATGCGTTACCCACAGAATCTGTTGCGCCTATCTTTCAAATATTTGCTCAAAGTTCAAAGATGATTTTTTATCGAAAAACAGGAAGGGTTGCTGAAGGGAAAGCCTTATTGGAAAACATTCAAATTTTTCTAAAAAAACATACTGAGTTGGCGAATAATAATTTTATTCCTGTGATCTATTTTAACACTGGAATTATCTACTTGTTTGACAAAGAATACGATAAGGCGCTAGAGTTGTTACAAAATAGTGCTAGTATTCTAAAAAAGCAAAAGGCCTATCCTGAATTGTATTTAGCCACTTTTGTAATAGAGATGATTATTTTTTATGAAAAAAAGGAGTTCCTTTTCTTGGATAGTCTTATTCAGGCGTTTGTTCGGAAGTTGAATAAAACAGAGCCCCTTTTTGATTATTGGAAACTGTTGGTCACTTTATTTAAATTGCTCAATAGACAGGAACACAATTTAGAAGAGATTCAACCTTCTTTAATGGCTATAAAAGAACAACTTAAGGACTTCCATGAAGAGCAGCACCTCCTTAGATACTTTATTTTTATTGATTGGATCGAGTCGCTTGTATCAGAGAAAGAAATGCTTCAAGTGGTGCAGCTGCAAGTAGTTGGAAATTAAGTTTATATAATTGAAAAAGGTGGTTAGGCTTTATATTTTTTGCCTAAAATAGAGTTGTATCAATCAGTCGCAGCAACTACTTTTGTGCTATCAAAGTATCCATAAGGTTGCCCTCCCTATCAGCCACAGGATACTTTGAGGTTTTTTATGAGACTAAAAAACGTAGTGTTTTTATGAACTCTTGCATTAGACCTGTGACTACATTTCAACTAACCATCAAGCCTATTTAATGTATCAATATAGTGTACAGAACAAAAACGTGCGATAAAAGTTAACCCCTACCTCTAACTTAAATCACTTCTTAATTAGCCCTAATAAGTATAGCGATCTAAAGGATTTAGATTAGGCGTTTCTTTGTCAAAAAACAACTTTTGTTTGGTATCAATATGAACAATTAAAAATGCCTTGGTGATTTTTTTCAATTGGATTAGAATATCCATGAACTATTATTAATCTAAATTAATATGAAAACTGTTTTTTTAGCACTATTGACGTGCTTTTGCTTTTTATCAAGCAATAAAACCTTTGCACAAAATGATTTTATTTTCAATTTTAGAATTTCTATCAATGGAATAGACTATGGAGAGTACACCATTGGTACTGGTCCTAATAGTACTCCTAGTAATCCTGGTAATATTACAACGACTGGAACCTTACAAAAAACAACAACAAATACTCAACCGAATTTACCAGCGTTGTGCCCAGGAGATCTAATAACGCTTAAAAATAATTGTACATACAATGGGGGAGGGCATTCTTTTTCTGGTAGTACGTATCCTCCACCGAATCATACTTACACTGCTTTTCAGACTCCAACGATTGGCTTAACACCTACAACGGGTGTTTCCATTCCTGCCAATAATTATACTATTCCAGCTATTCATTTAGCCGATGTTTGTCAGAATTGTAGTTTTACTACACCGCACCCAATATTTAATAATTGGAATTATGGCACTAGTATCACTGTTACTTATGATAATGCGCCTAGTACCTATAACTATTTAGCCATCGGAGCCGATGGTTTTACCAGTAAAGTTGGAGACTGGGGCTGTGGACACCGCGTTGCTTATTTGCCTTTGACTATAGGTGAAAGACCGACCCTAATAGACGATTTGAATATCTGTCCTAGCGATGTTGTTAATTTGAATTTAGATCCAACTTGTACGTATAGCAATTGGATCCCTAACAATCCAAATGGAAGTACTTTAAGCACGACAACAAGTTATACTGTGGATATTGTTAAGAACAATGGATGTTCTATTAATGATGCCTTTACCATCAATATACAGAATCCAGATAACGATTTATCGGTTGTTGCAGATTTATGTTATGATGAAAGTATAACAATAACAGAGGATAATTTCTATGACCTAGAAAGTCCTGGGAACACTGGTACTATTCCTTTTCAACTGGTTGTTAATGGTGTGGTGATCGCTGAAATGGGCGCTCTTAATGCCACTTTACCACATGTTATTAGTGGCTCCAATTATGGTTCAGGTGTGGTTACTATTGAATATATTTATGATAAAGCTGGAGTAAGGTGTTCTAAAAATTATCAAGTAACGATCCATCCAGAAATTGTTCTTGATTTACAGAATTCTTATGAGGTTTGTAATGGGAATTTTCAGCCGATCTGTGCAACTTTAAATGGAAGTGCTGGGCAGTCTGGTGTTAATTACCGTTGGAGAAAAGTTGGTTCTTTTGCAGCCCCAGTTATGACTCCTTGTTTTACACCTACTTCTTATGGAACCTATTATGTGACCGCTTTTATAACTGGACAAACTGGATGTAGTGTACGACGTTATTTTACGGTTAGCGAACTAGGAATAGGGATTGAAGGGCCTGATGATATTGAATTTTGCTCGATGAACAAGCCTGCTCCTAACTATGTTGGTTGGTTTTCAGATCCATTAAGAGACCTGCATAATTATTTATGGACATATACAGATGTAAATGGTACTACTTCTTTTGTTAATACCAGTATCCCTTATCAGGGATCCTACCAAGGCCCTGGAACGTATACAGTTGTTGTTACTTCCATGAGTGGTTGTACAGAAACATTCAATATTACTGTAACAGACTTAGTAGACATTCAAAACAATCACCCCAATGCTGCTTTTAGTTTTGCACCGAATGGAAGTAGTGTTTCTTGTCAACCAAATGTGACTATGTTTGGTGTGACGGATGTATGGACGGTTACGGATTTGTCCACCAATACATTGGTAACAACAAGCCCTCATTTTGCGGGTATTCAATTTAATTACACAATAGGTGTCAATTATAGTGTGGAATTGGAACGACAGTTTCCTAAAGACTGTAAGATCTTTAGAAATGGATTTAAATGGTTAGATGACCCTGAAAAACGTGAGGAGGGTAAGAAGGATATTGATTTCAATTTTGAATCAATGAAGGTTAATACCTTCCCTAATCCAACAACAGGTTTGGTACACATTGAACTAGAAGATGCTGAAAATACAACAACTAGTATTGAAGTATTAAACTCTTTGGGACAGCTCTTGCTAAAAACAGAAGTGAAGGACAAAAATATGATTGAAATTGATTTAAGCAAAGAACCAGATGGAATGTATTTCTTGCACATTACGAATGGAACAAATCAAGTTACAGAAACGGTGATTAAAGAATAACTTTTCTGAAAAGACAACAGGATAATAATAACCCCAAGTAGCTTTTGCTGCTTGGGGCTTTTTTATTTTCAATTGTAAACTGGGCAAAAATTATTTCAAAAAAGAAAACACTTGTTCTAAGCTTGATGAAAACGTTCTTCCGTCTTAGCTCGATTTCTTAAAGAAGCAGGCACTTCAAAACGTACTCCAAAACGAGCTGCAAAGGCATCACAATCGGACACAAATTGGCGTAGACCTACATAGTCTATATAAGAAAATACCCCCCCTGTATAAGCAGGGAAACCAAAGCCTAATAAAGAACCAACATCCCCATCAGTAGGAGAGAGGAGCACGTCTTCTTCTAAACATCTATAGGATTCTAGTGCCATAATGTGCAATAAACGTTTGCCAACAACATCTGCCGATAATTGTTCTTCTTTGGTAGGGAAGTGTTGCGTAAGCTCTTTCCACAGGTGCTTTTTGCCTTCTTTAGGGTAGGTATAAAATCCTTGTCCTGCTTTTTTTCCTGCTCGGCCTTGCTCTAGAACCATTTTTTCAAGGACGGTTAAGAATGCTTGAGTAGCTGAGTTGTGTTCTTCTTTGGTGGTATTAAGAATCTTAATGGCTAAGCTGAGGCTAATTTCATCTAAGACAGCCAAAGGGCCAACAGGCATGCCTACTCGTTTGGCAATGTTTTCAATAAGAGTCGGGGCAACGCCTTCGCTCAAGAGTAATCCTCCTTCTCTTGTGAAGGTAGCAAAGACCCGTGAGGTAAAGAACCCGCGTTTATCATTGATAACAATCGGCACTTTTCCAATTTGCTGCACATAAGCCAACGCGGCTTCTTTGGCTGCTTCGCTTGTTTGTTCGCCCATAATGATCTCTACTAGAGGCATTTTGTGAACAGGGGAAAAGAAATGCAAGCCAATAAAACGACTGGGAGTTTGGGTGGCTTTAGCCAAGCCTGTAATGGGCAGTGTAGAGGTATTAGAAGCCATCAAAGCTCCTGCTTTTAAAGCACCTTCTACTTGGCTCAAAACCTTGGCTTTTAGGCTCGGATCTTCTGGAATGGCTTCAATGATAAGGTCACAATCCTGCATGTTATTGACGGTATCCGTTGCTTGAATACGAGCTAGAATAGTGGCTATTTTTTCAGGGGTTTGTCGTTTTTTGAGGAGTGCTTTTTGTAGTAATTCTTGACTGTGTTGCTTGCCTCGTTGAGCGTCCTCTTGGGTGACATCTTGTAATTGTACTTGAAGGCCTGCTTTGGCAGAAACATAAGCAATCCCTGCGCCCATCATCCCTGCACCTAGTATTCCCACTGTTTTGATTGGAGGGACATTGGCCGCGCTGCCTTGTTTTTTTGCCGCATTAATGGCAAAAAAGCTGGTGCGAATAATATTTTGAGCTTCTTTAGAGTACAAAGCTTTTAGAAAGTAGCGTGCTTCTACTTCTAAGCCTCGATCAATCGGCAAAACCGTGCCATCATGGATACAGCTTAAGGCATATTGAGCACTTGGATAATTGCCGTGGGTGGTTTTCCGCAAATTGCCAATAGCGCCTGTCATGGTTATTGCACCGATAGGAGAAAGTACGCCCCCTTGAGGCATTTTATAACGGCGGTCATCCCAAGGTTGAATGGCTTCTCCTTTTTCCAAGATCCATTGTTTGGCAACAGGAATAAGGGCTTGTGCATCGTCCACAATAGCATCAACCATCCCTACATGGAAGGCTTGTTTAGGAGATAATAATTTGCCTTGTAAAATATGTTCTATGGCTTGAGGAACGCCCAATAAATGGGTGAGGCGTTGTGTTCCACCTCCTCCTGGTAACAGGCCTAATTTGACCTCAGGTAAGCCAATTCTAAGTTTATTGCTAGACAAGGCAATGCGGTAATGGCAAGTTAAGGCCAATTCATATCCGCCCCCCAATGCATTGCCATTAATGGCTGCTACAATCGGTTTGCCGCCTTGTTCCAAGGCTCTAAACGCTTGGTGCACTTGTATAATACGTTGGAATAAGGCGCCTTTATCGGCTGGCGGCGGTAAGAATTCTCGTAAATCTGCCCCTGCTAGGAAATCTCTTCCTTGAGCAGTTACAATTAAACCTTGGACCTCAGAGTGTGCCAATAATTCTTTGGCGGTTGCTAAATAATGCTCAATGAACTCAAAACTAAATAAATTAGTAGGAGCGTTTTTTTGATGAATGGTAAGCAATGCAATTCCATCAGAAATATTGGTTGTCAAAAAATCAGAAACAGCGCTATTGGTGGTACTCATAAGTGAATATTGTGTAGGCGGAGTGTGTTGTATTAATTATTATAAAAATCAATGGCGTAAGAAGCGATAAAAACTAGCAATGAGTAAGGCAATAGCTAAACTGCTGACAAAGAATACACTTGCAAGAAGCAAGCTGTTTGGGATGGATAAACCATCAATGGACATCAACAACAATTGAGTCGCAGTGGCGCCAAAGGCAAACCCTGTCCCAATCATCATTAGTTTAGAAAAGGCTGCTTTGCCTTTTTCATGTGGCTGCCATTGGTGGTAAACAACCATGCTAGCAAATAAAAAAAAAGCCATCAACGAAAAAGGAGCAAAGATAGAAACGGCTTCTTGTGCTTGTTTTGGATCAAAGTTTTGATACCATTCTAAAATTCCAGTTAAGGTAGCTGCCCATGTGAGTCCCACATAAAACATTCCCCCAAACCAACCGACGGCTATTTTTTTGATCATATTATTTGGTCAGAATTAGTATTGGTTCAGAAACTATACCCGTTCTATAATGGTGGCAATGCCCATGCCTCCACCAATACAAAGTGTAATTAAAGCGGTTTGTTGATCGCGGCGTTCTAGTTCATCTAAAACGGTACCAACTAACATGGCTCCTGTTGCTCCTAGTGGGTGTCCTAGTGCAATCGCACCTCCATTGACATTGGTAATGCTGTGATCAACCCCTAAATCATCCATGAAACGCAAGGCAACGGCTGCAAAGGCTTCATTGACTTCATATAAGTCAATATCTTCTTTGTTCATGCCTGCTCGTTGGAGCGCTCGACGACTGGCGGGAGCAGGACCAACCAGCATCATCGTAGGATCGGTTCCATAAGTAGCAACGGACCGAATGACTGCTCTAGGTGTTAAACCCATACGTTCACCCGCTGTTTTGCTGCCAATAAGGGCAAGGGCGGCTCCATCTACAATTGCAGAAGAATTCCCTGCATGGTGCACATGATTAATGCCTTCTAATTCAGGGTAACGATCTAAGGCGACGGCATCAAAACCACCTTGGGCACCCATTTTAGCAAAAGCAGGGTTTAATTTCCCTAAGCCTTCTAGTGTAGTAGTAGGGCGGACATTCTCATCGGTATCCAAGACCAACAAACCATTGATGTCCTGTACAGGAATGATGCTTTTGTTGAATTTCTCTTCTTGCCAAGCCTTGGCCGCTCTTTGTTGAGAAGCAAAAGCAAAGGCATCGACATCTTGGCGAGAATAACCATATTTGGTGGCAATTAGATCGGCAGAAATACCTTGGGGGACATAATGTCCTTGTAGAGCGACCGCAGGGTCCATGGCAATGGCACCACCATCTAAACCAATCTTGACACGAGACATGGATTCTACGCCTCCTGCTAGCATCAAATCATTAAAACCAGCCTTGACATTGGCTGCCGCTTGATTGATGGCTTCTAGGCCAGATCCACAGAAACGATTGAGAGTAACGGCTGTTAAGTGATCGCCATAGCCTGCGTGTTGGGCGGCTGTTTTGGCGACATTAGCGCCTTGATCCATAACCTGGGTGACGCATCCCAGAATCATATCTTCTACCAAAGTGGTATCCAATGCATGGCGTTGGCGTAGGGCGTCCATTACTCCTACTGTTAATTGAGTAGCTGTAGAGCCGATTAAAGCCCCTTTTCGATTGCCTTTGCCACGTGGTGTACGCAATGCGTCATAAATGTATGCCTCCATAAGTAATTGCTATTGCTGTTTTTATTTAGAACCGTTTAAGGCTTCCATGTTTTTTTGAAGTGCTTCAATTTGTGCTTGTTGCTGCTCCAAGATACGATTTTGTTGTTCGATTAATACTTGTTGTTCTTGGTTGCTTTTGATAAGAACAGGGATCAACTCGGTGTAGTTAATACCTTTATAGCCTTCTTGATCCTCATGGACCAAATGAGGAAGTTTTGCTTCCACTTCTTGGGCTAATAAACCAAAGTGTAAACGGTCATCAAATTGACCTTCTGCAAAACCTTCTTTGAAGTAGTATTGTACAGGGTTGAGTTGTTGTAACAGTGCTGTGCTATTAACGAGTGCTTGGCTGTTGCGCTTATAACGACGATCCGAACTTGTAATGGTTCCTGAGGCTAAGATGTTACCAACAACATGTAAACGCTGAGCAGGAGCTGTAGTTCCAATACCCACGTTCCGTGCTCCATTAATGCGCATGATTTCTGTAAAAACAGACCCTGTCTCTCCACCAAAGCTAAAATAATCAATGGAACTATTGGCATCCACATCATCTGAAACAACAAAGCGCATTTCTGCGGCATTATTATTCACAATATGGCGGATATAACCTGCATCTGTTGTTAAGTTTGTAAAGTAAATACTACTTCTAGTGCCTACTTTTCTAATTTCAGCAACGCCATTAACAGTTAAAGCATTGGTAGGTGTTTGTGTTTTGATCCCTACATTACCATTGGTATTCAAAACATGAAGAGAGGGTTGGTGTTGGGTGCCATCGTGCCAATAAACGGCTAAAGGATCTGCACCAGCAGCGCCAGGATGAATAGAAAAGGCTCGTTTGGTACTGGTATTCTCTTGAACAATATCAAATTCAGAATCAAAGCGTTCTGACCAAATGCGAGAGCCAAGGCTATTACTGAGTTGAAATCCTCCATCTACTTCAAGACGATAGGTTGGAGTGGTGGTACCAATCCCTACATTACCTGTACCTGTGATGCGCATATATTCAGCAGACCCTGTACTACCTGAAAGATTAAAGAGGAAACGTAAGTGATCACTTGTATTATCTCCCCATGCTATAATAGCATCTTCTCGATCGGCTCCTTCATTTTTGAGGCCTACATACATACCGTCAGAATCTGTTCCATAGAAGGTTCCAAAGTTCATCCAAGAACGATAGGTTCCACCTCCTGTTGTTCCTATGTGTAGTTTAGTAATTGGGGCGCTATTCTCAATTCCAACACTTCCCATGGTGTAAACATTCTCATTAATACTAGTTGGAGGCAGAGCTGTGGTCTCGCTATACCAGTCTGCATCTTGTTGTACCGCCATGCGTTGCCAGATAGCTCCTGTCCAATAATAAAACCCAGGAGAAACATCACTAATAGTAGCGGTATTATAAACCAATAAAGAAGGAACATTGCCATTGGCAATGGTGGTAGCATCTGTGGTGCTTGTTAGGGCTACCCTAGGCAATAAAACACCTTGGTTTGTAGCACTAATTTCTAATTTGGCAGAAGGGTTAGGATTAGAAAGACCAATACCTACATTTTGTGCTTGTACAAATGGTACTGCTAATGTAACAAGTAGGCCAGTAAAAAAATGTTTCATGTGAAAGTTATCTTTAGATTGCTCTTTCATTGTTAGATGTGAAAGATAAAAATTGAGCTAATATAGACGCAGTTCAAGCAACTTCTTAATGGGAAGTTAAATTGTTTTTTCAATTAAATAATCAAAAAAAGAGTGCATTTGCCAAAGATAACTTTTTAAAGGGGGAAAACCAAGCTACAATAATCCATTCTAGGAGAGGCTAAGAATCTCAAATAGAATGATGTGGTACTCGTCCTATGTTTTAATAAGGAATAAAAGTGTTGTCATTAAAGAGGGAATATATAAAGTATAGTTTAGTTGTTTTCTGGCTTTGATAGTTTTACTTTTGGATGAAAAAGAAAGCATTTGCTACACGAGTGCTTTAGACTTTCTATGAAAGTTTATTTTTTTAGTAATTTCACGGCCAAAGTTGGAGACAATTATAGCGCCTCTTATACTAAAGCGCTTTATTGTGGCGTTTGAACAACAAATCTATTCCGATGGATCGGAATCCATTTTACTAAACAACATTCTTATTATGAAGACGACGATTACTGGATTGAAATACTTTTTTGTGGCTCTGTTTGCAGCTTTGCTCTTTTCTGCTTGTAACCCTTGTGAGGGCGTAGTATGTGATTATGGAACTTGTGCCAATGGCATTTGTGTTTGCGAAGACGGGTATGAGCGTAAAAATACGGATTGTAAACCTATACATGAACGCTATGTTGATCCTGAAGACAGTGCAGTTATTGCTACTTATGTAGTAATTGATGCGAATGGAGGAAGAAGAACATTTAACAACATTGGCTATGTCTTTGAGACGGCTAAGGATGCTCCTTACAATTTTACACTAACCAAATTCAACTTTCTCAATGACAATGACATCACTTTTGAGATTGATCCTACCAACTATTCTGTATTAGTGCCAGGGAGCATGACAACTGGAATTGGTAAAAGCTATTCTTATGAAGGAAGCAAAACGGATGATACTATTATGTTGAAAATTACAGATACAGCGACACAGTTTACGTACATTGTTACATACACCCGCTAGGTGGTTCTTTTTTAGCTTAAATGCTGAAGAAGAATAATATAAGCATAGGCTTAGAGGCTCTTGAAGGAAGATAACTCCTTTCGGAGCCTTTATTATTTAAAAGGTGAATGTTAGTTTGTTAATGATCGAAAAGTAAAGTCGATCAATAGGAACGACAGGTAAACTGTCATAGAATAAATGGTATTGTATCGTAAATTGCACATGTTTGCTCAAGGTAATACCCAATCGCCCATCAGCAAAAAGTCTTGGATAACGTATAAAACTATCTGGACGAAATTGTACATAAGCGGTAATCTGCAAGAGCAGAATCTTTTGGAAGGTTTGGGTAAGAGAAAGGTAACTATTGATTTTGATAAAATGGTTGCTAACTAATGGGGTAGAAAGGGGAAGTCGATCGGTAGGGACACCGCTATAATTCCAGTGCTCAAATTCATACATCGCTCCTAAGCCTAGATGAAAGCGCCCATCTTCGTATTCTTTGATCGTGAATCTAGCATTACTCCCAACTAAAAAACGCAAGTTCATACCTCGTATGCCATCTAATTGGTATTGTGCAAAACATTCAGGATGTACCCAGTGTTTTTTGAAAAATCGGCTGCGTGCATGAGCAAAACCACCATGGAGTAAATTTTTGCTGCCACTTCTGAATAATTTGAATTGTCCTACTAGTACCCAAAGGTTTTGCCCTTTGTTGTACGATAAATCTAGTCGATTGTTCAAGGAAAAAATCAGGCTGCTTTGTTTGTTAATACTAAAGCCAATATCAATGATGGCTTTAAAAGGACGTAAACTGTCCGTTGATACTTCATAACGATCGGCATTTAGTATTTGTGCTTTAGCAGAAGTGCTGCTGAGAAGTAAAAAAACTATTGTAAGGGAATAAAGTAGGAGTCTCATTAGTGCAACAAGTAAATTAAGAAGAACAAGTAAAAAAAAGCATTTAGAGTAAAAAATAACCGTGCATACATTAAATGTATCAGTTTGTTTTGGCTGTAGAATTGTCATAAAATCAAGCTTAATCGTCATAAATTGCTTAAAAATTGACAAAAGCCAAACAAAGCTGTAATAAAATTGTCCACAGTGTAGTTTTGTTACTTAAAATGACTTACATTTAAACAATGTAATAATAAAAGAGAAAGTTGTTTATAACAGTACAAGTTGCTCTTTTATAACAGTACAAGTTTTCTATTCTAGAATTTCCTCAACAAATAATTTATTGAGATTTAAACATTTACTCTACATGAAAAAGCTTAACTTTTTAATGGCACTGATGATCAGTGTAGGTGGTTTATTGGTATTACAAAGTGCTTCTGGCGGACGTGCTGCGAATGGTAACCAAGATAGAACTGGTTCTCCAATTGCTAATGGAACTTGTTCTGCTTGTCATAGTGGAGGTAGTTTCTCTGCTACTTCTACAGCAACATTTACTAACAGTGCAGGAGCAACAGTTACTTCTTATGTTCCAGGTCAAACATATACCGTAACATATACCGTAACGGGTACAGGTGTGAGTGGTTATGCCATGCAAGCAGCTATATTGGATGCTAGCAATAACAATGCTGGTGATTTCTTAGCTAACACAACTGCTAATACACAATTAAGTACTGTTGCTAGTAGTGGTGTTGAATACCTAGAACACCAAGGGTTGCAAGCAGCGGGTTCTTTTTCTGCTACGTGGGAAGCTCCAGTAGCTGGTACAGGTACTGTTACTTTGTATGGTGCTGGTTTAGCATGTAATGGTAATGGTGGTACTAGTGGTGACCAAGTTACTCCTGCTATCCAAGTATCTTTAACAGAAGATAACAGTACTAACGTTAATAACATTGAAGGACAAATTGCTCTATTTGATGTTTATCCAATGCCAAACCAAGGTAACTTTACCTTGAAAAACAATGGTAAAGAAAGTGCTTTGCAATTGCAAGTAGTGAACATGGCTGGTCAAGTAGTAGCTGTAGAGCAGTTGAACTTGGCTCAAAATGCTAGCCAGACATTGAACTTCCCTAACTTGATTCCTGGTGTTTACACTGTGATCTTGGAAGGAGAGAACTTGCGTCAAGCTCAGCCAATGGTTGTTGCAAAGTAAGCCTTTTGATACTTAGTACAATATACTAAATAAACAATAGTCATCTCTTGCAAGTACAAAGAGATGACTATTGTTTTTTAAAGAGAGAATATGGATTAGAAAGTTAATGCATCATTAACTTTCTAGTGTTTAAATACAAATGGACTTCCCTTTAAGGAATGCTATTCTTTTTAGAATATTCATCCCTCCAATTACTAAATAAAACTCCCAGTTACTAAATAAAAGCCCTAACTACTTTCAATAGTAGCATTAGGGCTGTCTTATTCTTTCTATTTTGGTCACAGCTTAAAAAAGCGGTATATAATAATGATTTAAACATCTTTGATAAGAATAGGTGCTTTTTAAATTCAATCTTACTTACTGATAGTCTACCTTCTATAAATGCTTGAAGCGTTCTCTAAATTTATCTCTTCAAAAATATATGGATAGACTAGTGACAAAATCATCTATTCTTTCGTTCTCACCACAAGACCCATTTCAAAATATTTCCTAACATAACAATTGAATCTATGAAATTAAGATTTCTTTACTTTCTAGCATCGTGTTTGTTATTGCTCTATGTTTTACAAAGTAGTCGAACAGGAGTTGCTGCAACATTTAACTTGGACCGTACAGGTAGTCCAATTGCGAGTGGTCTGAACTGTGGCGCTTGTCATAGTGGAGCTTTTAATAATGCCGCTCTGGCTATTGTCGTAAAAGACGCTACGAATCAAGTCGTCACCGACTATAACCCCGGAGACACTTATACGGTAGAATATAATACGACGAACCAATTTGGTTTTGCACATGGTGTGCAAGGCGTCGCATTAACACCAACCAACGCTCAAGCGGGTAGTTTTTCGAACCCCATTTCTGGGACAAAAATTAGCACCTTGGGTGGACGAGAATATTTAGAACATACAACGCCTGCATTTGCAGCAGGTGGATTTACCTTTGCCGCTACTTGGACTGCTCCTGGAGTAGGTTCAGGAACTGTCACCTTTTATGGTTCAGGAATAGTGGGCAACAGCGACAATAGGACAAGCGGTGATGATCCGATTGCTCCTGTCAATTTAGTATTGACAGAGCGTGTAGCAGCCTCGATTGATTATGCAAGCGCTACTTACTGTCAAAATGTATTTAATCCAACACCAACCCAATTAGGGGTGATGGGTGGAACATACACTTCTAGCCCCAATACCTTAGCGATTAATGCTGCTACTGGGGAGGTAGATTTAGCGGCTTCTCCTTTAGGAACCTTTACAATTACTTATACTTTTACAGGAGGTACAGCGACTGATCAAATTACAATTTTGCAAGCGGACGATGCTTCGTTTGCTTATCCAACCAATAGCTTTTGTATCAATCAAGCTGATCCGACCCCAACACTTACAGGTCGCCCAGGCGGTTATTACTTGGGGAGTGCAGGTTTAGTTGTGGATTCAACAACAGGAACAATTGATATTAGTGCTTCAGGAACGGGGACCTTTACTGTAGGATATTTTACAAATGGCTCATGTCCTGCACAAGGCTTTGAAAATATCACGATTACCAATGCGACCAATGCCTCTTTCTCGTACAGTAATGCAAACTATTGTCAGAATGGGACAGATCCAACTCCAACAGCTACTACTACTGGTGGAACTTATACCGCGAGTCCAAGTGGGTTGGTGATTAATGCCAGTACGGGGCAGGTGGATTTGAGTACTTCTAGTACGGGGAATTATATGGTTACCTACACAACAGGAGGCATGTGTTCCAACAGCTCTATGGAACCTGTTAATATTCTACCTACAGACAATGCGGCTTTTTCGTACAGCGCTGCCAATTACTGTATAAATGGAACCGATCCAACGCCTACCATTGCAGGTTTGGCGGGTGGTCAATTTAGCAGTACAGGAGGGTTGACACTTAATCCAACTACTGGAAGAATTGATGTGAGCACTTCAACTCCAGGAACCTATACGGTGACTTATATGACCAATGGACAGTGTCCTAATAGTAGTGGAGAAATAGTAACGATTGATCCTTTGGATAACGCTAGTTTTTCTTACACGAGTGCAGCTTATTGCCAGAATGGCACGAACCCCATGCCTACTATCACAGGTGTTGGAAATGGTACTTTTACCAGTACTACTGGTTTGGCAATCAGCGCGACAACAGGAAACATTAACTTGGCGAACTCTACGCCTGGTAATTATATGGTGACTTATACCACAACAGGACAATGTCCTAATAGTAGTATGCAAGCGGTGACGGTGAATTCAGCGGATGATGCTAGTTTTACTTATACTGCTACTAATTATTGTTTGAATGCAGCCGATCCTAGCCCAACAATTACAGGGGTGAATAATGGTACGTTTAGTGGTACTGCTGGATTATCCATTAATACGAATACTGGGCTAATTGATGTCAGTGCTTCAACTTTAGGAAATCATACAGTGACGTATACTACTATTGGACAGTGTCCTAATACAGCTACATTTACGCTTACAATTAACCCATTAGATAATGCGAATTTTGCGTATGCGAATGCTGCTTATTGCCAGAATGCCAGTGGAAATAACCCTAGTCCAACAATTTCGGGCCTAACAGGAGGAACATTTTCGGCTAGTTCAACAGGGCTAGTTATCAATGCTACTTCAGGCGCTCTTAATCTTTCCGCCTCGACACCAGGAACTTACAATGTAACGTATACAACCAATGGTCAGTGCCCAACAAGTAGCACAGAAGTAGTGGTTATTAATAGTCCTGATAATGCTAGTTTTGCTTATGCAAACACGATCTACTGTCAAGGTGCACCTAATCCAATGCCAACAGTTACTGGTTTAGCTGGAGGGCAATTTACGAGTACGGCTGGTTTGATTCTTAATGCTGCTACAGGACAAGTAAATTTGATGACCTCTACACCAGGTACATACACGATTATTTATTCTACCAATGGCACTTGTCCAAATAGTGCTTCTCAAAATATAACCGTACGAGCTTTAGACAATGCTAGTTTTGCTTATAGTAATAATTCTTACTGTAGAACAGCACCCAACCCAACTCCAACCATTACAGGAGTAACAGGAGGAAACTTTTCTAGTACAGTTGGTTTGGCCCTTAATGCGAATACAGGGGCAATAAATTTAGCAACCTCTACTTTGGGGACTTATACTGTTACTTATACAACTAATGGGCAATGTCCTAATTCTAGTACACAGACATTGACCATTACGAATCTAGATGATGCAGGTTTTGCTTATGGTAATGCTAGTTATTGCCAATCGGTGCCAGACCCAACGCCAACGATTACAGGTTTAACAGGTGGTCAATTTAGTAGCACAAGTGGTTTAGTACTAAATGCAGTGACAGGAAGAATTGATGTGAGTGCGTCTACTACAGGGATTTATTCTATTACGTATACAACCAATGGACCTTGTACGAATAGTTCAACAAGAACTGTTACTATTAACGCTGCTGCCTCTGCAGCCTTTTCTTATAACAATACCAATTATTGTGAAGGAGCACCTAATCCAACCCCAACAATTACAGGAGGGAATGGCGGAACATTTAGCAGTACAGCAGGTTTGGTTATTAATGGAACAACAGGCCAAATCAATTTGCTGACTTCTACGCCAGGTATGTATGTTGTTACTTATACATTAACAACCCCTTGTCCAAGTTCTAGTACTCAAATGGTAACAATAGATCCATTGGACAATGCTACTTTTGCTTATAGCGCTAATAGTTATTGCCAAACAGGAATAGATCCAACGCCAACGATTGGAGGTTTGACAGGTGGTACCTTTTCAAGTACTTCTGGTTTAGTACTCAATGCCAATACAGGAGTGATTGATCTCAATGCGTCGAGTACAGGCAATTATACGATAACTTATACAACAAATGGGACTTGCCCTAATAGCAGTAGCAATATGGTAATGATTACCCCAGGGAGCAATGCTGGTTTTGCTTATTCTGCGACAAGTTATTGTCAAGGTGCTCCAAATACTACCCCAATAATTACAGGAGTAACAGGTGGTACTTTTTCAGGAACAGCGGGTTTGATTATTAATACGAATACAGGACAAGTTGACTTAGTAAATACGCCTCCTGGAACATATACCGTCACTTATACGATTTCAGGTAATTGCCCAGGGGCAAGTACCCAAACCTTGATGGTGGCTCCATTGGACAATGCGAATTTTAGTTACAGTCAAGGAGGTTATTGTCAAACAGATGCAGATCCAACGCCAACGATTACAGGGGTGAATGGCGGAACGTTTAGTAGTACAGGAGGGTTGTCTATTAATCCAACAACGGGTCAAATTGATGTGAGTGCGTCTAGCGCAGGAACTTATTTGGTGACTTATACGACGAATGGAGTTTGTCCTAATAACACGATGATAACGGTGGTGATTAATGCAGCAGGGAATACAAGCTTTGCTTATTCTGCGGCAAGCTATTGTCAATCGGCTCTGAATCCAACGCCAACGATTACAGGGAATCAAGGCGGAACATTTAGCAGTACAGCAGGCCTAACGATTAATGCCAGTACAGGACAAGTAGATTTGGCGAATTCTACGGCAGGTACTTATACGATTACGTACACCGTAACAGGTACTTGTGGTAGTGTGAGTACTCAACCCTTAACAATAACCCCTGTAGACAATGCGAATTTTAGTTACAGTCAAGGAGGTTATTGTCAAACAGATGCAGATCCAACGCCAACAATTACAGGGGTGAATGGCGGAACGTTTAGTAGTACAGGAGGGTTGTCTATTAATCCAACAACGGGTCAAATTGATGTGAGTGCGTCTAGCGCAGGAACTTATTCGGTGACTTATACGACGAATGGAGTTTGTCCTAATAACACGATGATAACGGTGGTGATTAATGCAGCAGGGAATACAAGCTTTGCTTATTCTGCGGCAAGCTATTGTCAATCGGCTCTTAATCCAACGCCAACGATTACAGGGAATCAAGGCGGAACGTTTAGCAGTACAGTAGGTTTAACGATTAATTCTAGTACAGGACAAGTAGATTTGGCGAATTCTACGGCAGGTACTTATACGATTACGTATACTGTGACAGGTACTTGTGGCAGCACAAGCACACAAACACTAACAGTCGCCCCTGTAGACAATGCAAGCTTTACTTACAATCAAAATAGCTATTGTCAAACAGATGCAGATCCAACGCCAACGATTACAGGAGCGAGTGGCGGAACGTTTAGTAGTACAGGAGGGTTGTCTATTAATGGAGGAACAGGACAAATCGATGTGAGTAACTCTACTCCTGGGACGTATACCGTAACTTATGCTACAAATGGAAACTGCCCTAATACCTCTACTCAAGCAGTAGTCATTAATGCAGCAGGGAATACAAGCTTTACTTATTCTGCGGCAAGTTACTGTCAAACGGCTACAAACCCAACGCCAACGATAGCAGGAAACCAAGGAGGAACATTTACTAGTACGACAGGTTTAACGATCAACGCGAATACAGGTCAAGTAGATCTTACGAACTCTACAGCAGGAACGTATACCATTACTTATACGGTAACAGGTACTTGTGGTAGTGCGAGTGCTCAGGTTTTAACCATCACTCCAGTAGACAATGCAAACTTTACTTACAATCAAAGTAGTTATTGTCAAACAGATGCAGATCCAACCCCAGCCATTACAGGGGTAAATGGAGGAAGTTTTACTAGTTCAAGTGGTTTGGTTCTTAACGCAACCACAGGAACGATAGATGTGAGTGCGTCTACGCCAGGCAGTTATACGGTGACCTATACAACAACTGGTAGCTGTCCAAATAGTGCCTCTCAAGCGATTGTGATCAATGCAGCAGGGAATACGAGCTTTACTTATTCTACAACAAGTTACTGCCAATCGGCTCTTAATCCAACGCCAACGATTACAGGCAATCAAGGCGGAACGTTTAGCAGTACAACAGGCTTAACGATTAATGCCAACACAGGTCAGGTAGATTTAGCGAATTCTACGGTAGGAACTTACACAGTGACTTATACGGTGACAGGAGCTTGTGGCAGCACGAGCACACAAACGGTAACAGTCGCCCCAGTAGACAACGCTAGTTTCAGTTACAGTCAGAATGGTTATTGTCAAACAGATGCAGATCCAACGCCAACAATTACAGGGGTGAATGGCGGAACGTTTAGTAGTACAGGAGGTTTAGTACTTAATACTTCAACAGGAACGATAGATGTGAGTGCGTCTACACCAGGAACCTATACTATTACTTATACAACAACAGGTGTTTGTCCAAATAGTACTTCTCAAACAGTAGCCATCAATGCAGCAGGAAATACGAGCTTTGTTTATTCGTTAGCAAGCTATTGTCAATCAGCAACAGATCCAACGCCGACAATTGCGGGAAGTCAAGGAGGAACATTTACTAGTACTGCTGGCTTGGTGCTTAATGCATCAACAGGAACAGTGGATTTGAGTGCATCAACAGGAGGAACCTACACGATTACCTATACGGTAACAGGTACTTGTGGTAGCGTGAGTACACAAACTTTGACGATTACTCCAAATAATGCAAACTTTAGTTACAATCAAAACAGTTATTGTCAAGCAGATCCAGATCCTACTCCAACTTTAGCAGGAACGAGCAGTGGTTTGTTTAGTAGTATTAATGGTTTGGCAATTAATGCAGGAACAGGAAGAATTGATGTGAGTGCGTCTACGCCAGGAACTTATACGGTAACCTATACGGTCAATAGTATTTGTCCAAATAGTTCTACTCAAACGGTTGTCATCAATGCAACGGATAATGCAAACTTTGCTTATGCTTCTAATAGTTTCTGTCAAAATACACCGAATCCAACCCCAACTATTGCAGGGGTAACAGGGGGAACCTTTAGTAGTACCGCTGGTTTGGTGCTTAATGCCAATACAGGAGAGATTGATTTGACCGCTTCTGCTTTGGGAAGTTATATAATTACTTATGCAACGAATGGTTCTTGTCCAAATACAGGAACACAAACCGTTATTATCAATGCCAATAGTAATGCTAGTTTTGCTTATGCCAATACAAGTTATTGTCAAACAGATAATGATCCTATTCCTGCAATTACAGGAACAACAGGAGGGCAGTTCAGTAGTACAACAGGTTTAGTCATCAATGCGAATACAGGAGAGATAGATCTGAGTACCTCAACAGCAGGGACCTATACCATTACTTATAATATTGGTGGTAGTTGTCCGACCACAGCAACACAATCGATTACGGTTAATGCCGCAGGAGGGACTAACTTTAGTTATAGTAATGCAAGTTATTGTCAATCAGCGAATGACCCAATACCAACAATTACAGGGGTAACAGGAGGACAGTTTAGTAGTACAGCAGGTTTAGTTATTAATCCAACTTCAGGAGCGATTGATGTAAGCGCTTCAACTTTGGGGACCTACAATGTGACGTATACTGTTGGAGGCCCTTGTGGTGGTTCTAGTAATGTTAGTGTAACGATTAATTCTATTGATAATGCAAACTTCAGTTATAATACGACGGCTGTTTGTCAAAATGGAACCGATCCAGTAGCGACTTTGACAGGAACAACAGGAGGAGCCTTTAGTAGTACAGGTGGATTGTCGTTGAATACATCTACAGGAGTGATTGATGCGAGTGCCTCAACAGCAGGAACTTATGTAGTGTCCTATACCACTGTTGGTATTTGTGCCAACAGCAGTACCCAAACAATTGTCATTAATGCAACCGAGGATGCTACTTTTGCTTATTCCGCAACAAGTACTTGTATTGGTGGGAATAACTTAACAGCAACGATAACAGGAACAATAGGAGGAAGCTTTACCGCAACTCCAACAGGTTTATCATTGAATGCTGGCACAGGCTTAATTAATGCCTCTAGTTCTACCGCGGGTACTTATACCGTGACCTATACAACAGGTGGAACTTGTTCCAGCAATAGTAGTACAACGATCACGATAGGCACTCCAGATGATGCTACCTTTGCTTATTCGACAGTGAATTATTGTCAGAATGTACCAGATCCTATTCCAACAGTAACGCAGACAGGAGGAGCCTTTACAGCTAGTCCAGCAGGTTTGGATATTGACGTGGTGACAGGGGAAGTGGATTTGTCTAATTCTACGATAGGGAATTATATGATTACGTACACTACCAATGGAACGTGTCCAGATTCTAGTACACAAGCGTTATCTATTGTTACAGCGAATAGTGGAGCATTTACTTATAGTTCTAGTGCGTATTGTCAGAGCAATTCAGTAGATCCTATTCCAACAATTACAGGAGTAACAGGAGGAACCTTTTCTAGTACCGCAGGCTTAACCATTGATTCTGTAACAGGAGAGATTGATTTGAGTAGTTCTGTCTTGGGAAGTTACATTGTGACCTATACCGTAACAACAGGTTGTCCAGATGTGGGACTCTTTGTAGTGAATATTTTAACACAAGGTATTGTTAACTTTGGATATACCGATACGACCGTTTGTCTCAATTATGGTAATCCAATGATTCCTCTTACAAGTGCTAATGCAGGAACGTTTAGTTCTACACCCGCAGGATTAGTTTTTGCTGATCCAGGAACAGGAGAAGTGGATGGAGCAGGTTCTACACCAGGAGTGTATACCGTGCGTTATACAACGAGTGGTAACTGTCCAACAACACGTTCTGTGACGGTGACAGCAGATATTTGTACAGGAATTCAGCAATTAGAGAAGGCCGCTAATTATCAGTTGTATCCGAATCCTAATACGGGCGCTTTCTTATTAGAATATGAAGGAGCCGCTAGGATGGTGGAAGTAACCGTATTGGATGTATTGGGCAAGGTGGTGCACTTTGAAGAAGTGACACTAGGTGCGACCACTCCTGTTAACATTGATATGTTAGACGCAACTACTGGAACTTACTTAGTTCGCTTACGAAGCGAGCAAGGCGTAAGTGTGGTGAAAATGGTAGTTGTCCGACCATAAAACAAGATTAAAAATAAGATACGATCAGTGTATCTTTAGGAAGATAAGAAAGGTCATCTCCAATGGGAGGTGGCCTTTTTTTATAGAAAGAGGAGTGTTTAAATTTATTCTTGTTCTTTGGGGCAGAATAAAAAGTGCAATACTGCAACGAATAAACTACTTATGTGCCCAACCACAGGGCTATTTTTTTATCTTTGTCATCAATTTCTTATTTGTTAGCGTCAAGCACCCAACCAACACCATTATGATAGCCATTGGTCAATATAATTTATTAGAAGTAGCTCGTAGCACCCCGCATGGATTATTTTTAGAAGATAAAGAAGGGGAATCGGTCTTACTACATGGTAAGTTTATTCCTGAAGGAACAGCGGTCGGCGATATGATAGAAGTCTATGTTTATAAAGACAACGAAGATCGTCCTATTGCTACAACGCAAGAGCCAGCTTTTACTTTGTATGAGTATGCCTTGTTAAAGGTTACGGATATTAATACCCATGGTGCTTTTGTTGATTATGGTGTAGACAAGGATTTGTTGGTGCCTTTTAGAGAGCAGCAAGAACCCATGGAATTGGGCGAATCCTACTTGGTTTATTTGTATTTAGATGGACAAACAGATCGTTTGACTGGTTCTACCAAAATTGAGCAATTCTTAGAAGAAGAGGAACCAGAAGGACTAGAACAAGGAGACGAAGTTTTGGTTACGATTTGGAAACCAAGTGAATTGGGAATTAATGTGATTGTTAACAATCAATACAGAGGTCTTATTTATCACAATGAAGTTTTCCAAACACTAGAAATCGGAGATCGAGTGAGTGCTTATATTGCTCAGGTTCGTTCTGATGGAAAGTTAGATATTCGTCTAGATAAAGATGGGTATGAGAAAGTAGAACCCAACGCTCAAAAGATCTTGGATTTGCTAGAAAAGCGAGCAGGGTTTATCTTATTAACAGATAAAAGTAGCCCTGAGCAAATCAAACAACAGTTGGGAATGAGCAAAAAAACCTTTAAGAAAGCGGTTGGGAGCTTGTACAAGGAAAAGCGAATAACATTAGAAGACAAAGGGATTCGCTTAGTTCGCTAAGCTAATCCTTTTGTTGATGGGCTAGAAGTTGCTTGGTGAGCAATTGATAAACGGCTAAATAATCAGGATACTGCTGTAAGAAATTCTTATGGCGTACAATCGTTTGCGAATCACCCCGTACCGCAGGGCCTGTTTGTACATGACTAGGAGCAGCGCGCTCAATTTTATGTACAGTTTCCTGAATGAGTGGCAGTAACAACTCAAAAGGCAATTGATGCTCTTCACAAATCCGCTCTGCCATAGAGAACAAATAATTGCTAAAATTATTAGCGAATACAGCCGTCACATGTAATACACCGCGTTGTTCATCGTTGATTCGATAGACATTGGGGCAAATACTTCGCGCCAATTCCACTAATAAATCTTCTACAGGTTGACTATTGCCATAAATACAAAAAGGTAATTGCTCAAAGTCAACGGCCTGTGCAGCAGAAAAGGTCTGCAAAGGATAAAAAATGCCGTAATTATCAAAATGATCTTGAAAAACTTCACTAGAAACAGACCCAGAGGTATGAACTACTAGTTTTTGATGTTGGTTGAGAAAGGCTAGCTGTTTGGTGACACTAGCTGTTGCGTCATCAGTAATAGCCAAAATGTATAAATCTGCCGAAGGAGCAATGTCTTCCAATCGACTGATACCTACACTCTTGACAAGGCTAGATAAGGTGGTTGCCTTAGAGGGAGTACGACTGAAAATCTGAACAATAGTATGTCCACAAGCGTATAGCCGCTTGGCTAAGTGGCTGCCCACATTGCCTGCTCCAATAATGCTAATGCGTGAAATCATATTCTTTGAAGCGTGTTTTTACCAAAAATGGCTTTGAGTAAGAAATAGCAATACTCTGTATGTAAGGTAGTACGGAGAGGATCTAATTGCTGGGTCTCTATTCCAAAACGTTGCAACTGGCCTTTAATCGTTTCCTTTTTAAGTCCTGCGCCGCCAAAGGTAAGCTGAAATTTAGCTTGTCCCAATATCCGCTCAAAAAAAGCAGCAGAAACACCAAAATCTGTAAATGGAAAGGCAAATACACGGTGAGGCAGGTCAAATTGTTCCTCTAAAATTAATTGGCTTTGTAAGGTCTGGTCGAGTTGTTCCGCTAAGGGCAATAAATTATAGGTGGGATGATTTTGGCTATGGCCGCCAATGTCAAAACCTTGCACTAACAATTGCTGTATTTGGGCGGTCGTCATATAAGGTTGTTCTTGTTCCAAGAACTGTTCAAAGGAATAGCCTAAAGCTTGTGCTAAATCCTCCAAAACCGCTTGTTGTGGCCAACGAACAGCCAGTAAACTCTTTTGGATGCCCTCAAAAGGAAGTTGATAATTGGATAAATGTTGTTGTACTAATTGTTGTTGGGCAGGTGTATTGTCCACCAATAAATCAAGTAACAAGCTGGCTTTATAACGAAACATGAGTCCTTTGTTATCAACAAAATCACTGTTGATGAAAAAAGTAGCAGGAATCCCTTTGCGTTGCAAAATCGGGGCAATGACGGTAGCACATTCTGCTAGACCATCATCAAATGTTAATAAAAAGGCCTGTTTTGGAAGAGGCTGTTGTCCATGAATATGGGCTATAACCGCTGATAAACTAACAGGGGTATAGTGTGTCAATAAATAATCTAAGTCTGCCTCAAAAGTGGTGGTATCCCGAACCTGGTATAAATGGCGAATGTGTGGGAGGGAACGATCACTGACGGTGTGATAGAAGACGGGTAAAAAATATTGACGACTACAGAACTGTAAAAAAGGCAGGGGAATATAGCTCGAAAAATGATGCAACCCGCGAATCAGTGCGCTTTTAAACATGGCTTAGGCCTCTTTTCCACTCGTTTTAAGAGTTGTTTTGGAAGCAATTCTTTTAGAACAAGTCGCTCTGCCATTAAACACAGCGCCTTCATCAATTTGTAATTTCTGATAAGAAATATTGCCTTCTACAACCGCCGTAGCGTGTAAATGAATGGTGTTCTTGGCAACTATATCGCCTGTAACATATCCTCTACATAGAATGGTATGACAGTCTACCTGTCCTTTGATTTTTGCCTGTTCTGACAATACAATGCGACCAATACACTGCACATCCCCTTCAATGATTCCTTCCAGACGAATGTTGGATTGGGCTTTGAAGTTGCCTTCAATAGTGGTGCCTTTTGCAATGTTGCATACTTCTAATTCTGCGGTATTTACAGAACCATTTTTGCTGCCGTTAGTATCATTTTTTCCAAACATAAAGTGGGGACGTTGTTTTTAATAAAAGGAGCTCTCTTAACTGTGAATTGGTACCAATAAGGTTTAAAGAGACCAAAGATAATAAAAAACGAGTAAGGAGATAGAAAAATTGCCGTAGGAGCCTTATTTCTTTTGTGAAGGGAGAACAAGAAGAAACGATTGCTCTAATTCAACAGCTCTAATTCAACAACTTCTTAAATGAAAAACTGTACCCTTAATAGAGAGAAGAAGATTACCATTAATTATCTTTTTTTTATAAAATAAGCGAACTACTAAAAACGTTATATAGATAACTCTATAAGCAAATTATCCTTTAAGAAAGAGCTATTTATGGGCTAATAGGAGCGTTTAAAGGCGGTATGTTAACAAGAATAGAAAAAAAATAGGCTTCTATCAAGGAGCTTCTAATTAAAACATTATATTTAAACTCATTTAGAATAACAGCCTCAAAAGGCGTTCAAAGCTACAACCAATGAAAATAACAATACTTTTTACCTTGCTTTTAAGCAGTGGTTGGATGATGGCACAGCCGAACTTTAATGCCGTAATTGGTGCCCTGAAGGCAGGTGATGTCGCTAGTATCAGCGGTTTGATGGAGGCAGAAGTCGAGCTAGCGGTAGGAGAAGAAAGCGGTACCTATCCCAAGGCCCAAACAATTGGAAAAGTAGAGGGCTTTTTTCAGCAAAATAAACCAAGCCAATGTAGCTTAGTACACAGTGGATCTGCTCGTGATGGTGCTTCCTATTATTGTATTGGTAGCCTGACGGCAGGAGGGAAGAAATACCGTGTTTATATCTTTTTTAAGAAACTAGAAAGCGATTATAGAATCCAAGAAATGCGGATAGAGTTAGAATAAAGACTATTTATTTTCTAAGCAGAGCAGGCCTAAATCAAAAACTAGGCAAATTCATACGCTATTATACTATAAAAGCGTCCCGAAACAAGTTCGGGACGCTTTTGTTTTTGAGGCACGTTAGTGCACATCAATTGTCGACTAAGCTTCGTCAGCGTTGTCAGCAGGAGCCTCAACAGTAGGTTCCTCTGTGGTTGCTTCTTCAGCAGCAGGAGCTTCTTCAACAGGAGCCTCTACTTTTTTAGGAGCATTACCAAAGATTTTCTTACGACGAGCCTCATTCGCATCAGCAACTTGTGTTTTGCGTTTCTCGATTTTCGCTTCTTTAGCGTCAATCCATTCTTGCAATAGTTGATCTGCTTTTTCTTGGTCCATCGCGCCTTTAGTGACACCACGCTGTAGGTGTTTCTTGTAAAATACACCTTTGAACTTAAGAATTGCACGTACCGTGTCGGTAGGTTGTGCCCCTTTCATCAACCACTCATAAGCAGCATCGCGGTCCAAATCGATTGTAGCAGGTACAGTTAATGGATTGTAAGTACCCAATTTCTGGATAAATTTACCATCACGAGGAGCACGCGCATCAGCAGCAACGATGTGATAAAAAGGTTTCTTCTTGCGTCCATGACGCTGTAAACGGATTTTTAAAGCCATTTTGTATTAACTTTTTTTAGTCAAAAATACCCTGTTTCGCTTGATTAACAAGTAACAGGATTTCTATAAGTGGGGCAAAGATACAAAAAAGAGCTTTGTACACAAGGATTTATCTAAGCTTTCTTTCCATGAAATGATAAAGTCTCGTTAATAGAGGGCTCTAGGATCAATAAGGCATAGTATTGGTAAATTTCTAGGCAACTTCAAGGATCCTATTTAGGCTAAGAGTTAGTTTGCTGGATCACGTGTGACAGAATAGAAAGCGAATTAAAATCCTTACCTTGTTGCCATTAAATGAAATAACTTTATCATTAAAATAGAATCATGCTACGATATTTAATAGGTCTATGCTTTTTATGGAGCAGTGTGCACACAACTTTTGCACAAGGGATTAAATTTGAAAAAGGAACCTGGGAGACAGTGTTGGCAAAAGCACAAGAAGAGAATAAGCCTATTTTTGTAGATGCCTACACGACTTGGTGTGGCCCTTGTAAGTGGATGGCAAAAGAGATTTTTACCCAAGAAACGGTAGCTTCCTATGTGAATGCACATTTTGTAGCGTATAAAATGGACATGGAAAAAGGTGAAGGGCCAGCTTTTGCCATTGCCAATAAAGTCAATGCTTTTCCAACACTACTTTATTTTGACAGCCAAGGATTGTTATTACACAAAGCCGCAGGTGCTCGAAATGCAGAGCAGTTGATTCAATTGTGTGAAGATGCGATGGATCCTTCCAAACAAGTAGGGAGTTATCACGAGAAGTACAAAGATGGAGTGAGAGATGCTGACTTTTTGAAGCAATATGTCAATGTATTGGCAGAAACAGGAGAAGATTTTGCAGAACCATTTGAGTTGTATTGGAATACCTTAAAAGAGGAAGAGCGCCATAGTGAGGACCTATTGAACATGTTGGCGGTAGTTACAGAGGATTTTTCGGATATAGAAAGCGACTGGACTACTTATTTTATGGAAAATCGCACCGCTTATGCTAAGAATGTTGGAGCGGACATTGTAGATTACTACATGCTAGAGGCCTATACTTATCACACCTATCACTTGGCACAATTAGAGGACAACGAAGAGACAAAATCAAAAGTAGAAAAACTCCTGACGCTTGTCCCTGAAGCACAAAAAGAGTTTAAACCACGTTGGAATTTTTATAGAGCGGCACTAGAGACGCCACCTAATATGTCAAAAGTACAACGCCTTAGAAAAGGCTACCTCAAAACTACGATAGATATGGAGGAGTTGAATGAAATTGCTTGGGCAATTTATACAGAAGGAGAAGGGAGTAAAAAAGAGTTAAAAGAAGCGTTGGGATACATTACTCGTTCCGTAGAGACTAGCCCTCATTATTACAACTTACATATTCAAGCAATGATTCTAAAACAATTGGGTAAGAATAAAACCGCATTAGACGCTGCACAAAAAGCGATTGTTTCTGCTGAGGAAATGGGGTTGAACAAAGAACAGACACAAGAAACATTGGGTTTGTTGAAGACCTTGAAAAAGATCACAGAATAAAGAAGAAGATACGGAGTTATATAGGGCGCAATGGCAACACCGAATATTCGCATAAAGCGAAGTGTAGCGATTGTGCCCTATATTTTATGCTTTTTGAAGTGTAAAGCCAAAGGTCGAACCAATTTCAAGGCGACTTCTAGCAGTAATCGTTTGATCGTGTGCTTCTAGAATGTGTTTGACAATAGCCAAGCCTAATCCTGTGCCGCCTTCTGCTCTAGAGCGTCCTTTGTCTACTCTGTAAAACCGCTCAAATAAACGCGGCAAATGTTCTTGCTCAATTCCTTTCCCATCATCAGAGATTTCGATGAGAATGCTATTGTCTAAATTGTGAAAATCAACCATTGTTTGGCCGCCTTCTGTACCATATTTGATAGAATTACTAATCAAATTAACAACAACGCGACGAATACTCTCCACGTCAGCTTTCACCATTAATGGTTTTTGATTGGCATTCTTAAAGGCTAAGCTAATGTCCAGTTGAGATGCTTTGAGTTCGCTGTCATCCAAGACATCTTGTACCAATTGACAGATGTTGAATTCCACTAAATGCAATTGTAGTTTTTTAGCTTCAAACTTAGAAATATAGCCTAAGTCAGCAACTATGTTTGCCATTCGCTCGGTATTCTCGGCCGCACGTTTGAGGTATTTATAATTAATACCAGGATCATCCAATCCGCCATCCAATAAGGTGTGCAAGTACCCTTGAATGTTGAAAATAGGTGTTTTGAGTTCGTGAGAGACATTGCCCATGAATTCACGGCGATAAGCCTCCATACTTTTTAAACTAGAAATCTCTTTGGTCCAACTGCGGGCCCATTGCATCACCTCTTGTTCTACTTCATCAATCATATGCTTTTTCATATCAACACTGACAACACTATTGGTTGTTGGCGATTGCATATTATAGATGGTTTTATAAATGAGGTTGATTTTGCGATAGATAAAATCATGCATTGCACGGTAGACCGCTAAATAACCAGCAGCCAGCGCCAACAAGGGAAGCAGCAAAACCAACCACCAAGATAGACTTGCTGGAAAGAGAATTTTGATTAATAAAACAACAGAGAATAGAACTGCTGTAATATTAAGAGCGGTTAACCTGACCAATTGCTCAGGACTGGGATTTTTAGTAGAGAAGAAGAACATGGGCGTATTATTTAGAGAACTAAGTTCTTAAAATTCAAACTTATAACCAATTCCTTTGATGGTTTTGATGTAACCTTCGCCTACTTTTTCTCGGATCTTGCGAATGTGTACATCAATGGTACGATTCCCAACAATGACATTGCTGCCCCAAATTTTATTAAAAATTTCCTCTCTAGTAAAGACTTTTCCAGGCTTGGAAGCCAATAAACAAAGTAATTCAAATTCTTTTTTGGCTAAAGAAATTTTATTCTCTTGTCCTTTGCGCTGTACAATGAATTGTTCTTTATTGATGTGTAAATCGGCTACATCAATAACATTTTTGTCATTGGTTGGATTCTTTTTATGAAAACGGCGCAAGAGGGCATTAATTCGACTGATTAATACTCTTGGACGAATGGGTTTATTGATGTAATCATCGCCACCAACTTCAAAACCAACAATTTGGGAATAATCCTCGCTACGAGCGGTTAAAAAAGCAATAATCGTGTTTTCAAATTCAGGCAGGGCACGCAGTTCTTTGCAAACCTCAACACCATCCATTTCGGGCATCATAATGTCTAGCAAAATGAGGTGTGGCTGTACGCGTTTTGCTGCTTCCAAGGCTTCTAGACCATTGGTTGCTTGATGCACTTCAAATCCCTCTTTTTTTAAATTATAGCACACAAATTCTAAAATATCTGGCTCATCGTCTGCTATTAACAATTTGTAATCACTTGGATTCATGGTAATAAAAATTAGATAGTGAAAAAGTGGTATGTGCAATAATTAAAGTCCTATAAAGAACTTCGTGAAATAAGGCCTTGAGAAACAAGGTTGTCCTTTTATTTTTAATACAAAAACTAAAAATGCTTGAACTTTTTCTTAGACGTTTTTAAAAGAGAATCAAGTTGTTTATTTTAAGTAGTAGTTAAGTAAACGTTTTTTAGACGAGTATTACTAGGCAGTTTAAACAACTTTAATATCTATTTAAGGCAAAAATAAGCCTTCCAATAAGAAAGTTAGGATGGTCTATATTAAGTTATTGTTAGAAATAAGTGTGCTGCAATAATAGTTAAAAAAACAGCGACTGTGGTATTGCTCTATTCAAAAAAACATAATTTACCAGTTCTTGTTCTTTTAGCAATAGACATTATTAGGAGAGGTGAGGAAATATTTGAAGGGAGGGGGATGAATGCAAGGCTAAAAATCTTATTGCTTTAGAAATAGCTAATAAACCATCTACATTTGATACACCAAATACTATTAAAGATACTATTCATCATTCCACTCAAAACATGGATTGGCTAGCAGGTTCTCGAACTCATTTTATAGACATCTTCTTTACTCGAAGTATATCGTATATACCACTTTATGTATTGGGCTTTTCAACGTTTACATTTAATCTAGAAAAAAAATCAGAAATAAAAAAGGAGCAGATTTTTCCTAAACACTAGGAAAGCTATAATTAATGAGACGGAATACACGGATTTTGAAAGCGCTTCTAACTTAAGCTATAACTTTACTTCTTGTATTTTAGAGATATTATTGTGTATAGAAAATAAAGAAGTATTAGTTGTTGGAGACCACTGTATAAAGTTAAAACAAGGGAAATTTACCTCAAAAAACGCATTAAATATAAAAATAAACATAATAAGTATGTTTTTTATTAAAATAATTATTTAAAGACATTCCAAACTTTACAAAAGTTATCCATAAAAGTATACTAATAGATATTTAAATCCCTATAAATTTATGTCATTCTAAATCAGTATAGTCATTTCACATTTGTGTCAAATACAAAGAGATGGTTTGTAATAAATAAAAAATAAAAATGAATGTAATAATATATGTATATAATGGAATGACAATGTTGGATGCAATTGGTCCTTATGAAGTATTACGCAATGTAAAAGGGGTGAATATTAAATTCGTATCTAAAAAAAAAGGTGAAATTACTGCTGATAGTCATTTTGTGCACATTAACTCAAAATATGAGATTGACGAAATATCAAAAGCTGATATATTGTTAATACCTGGTTCAACAATTGCTTTTGTTAGAGAAATGAAAGACAAAAAAGTTTTGGCTTGGATAAAGAAAATTGATTTGACAACGCAAAGAACAGTATCCGTTTGTACTGGTTCAATTATATTGGCTGCAACAGGTCTTCTGAATGGCAAAAAAGCAACATCTCATTGGAAGCCGATTAATTTACTTTCAGAGTTTGGTGTAGAACCAATAAGAAAGAGAATAGTGGATGAAGGGAAGTATATTTCGGCTGCAGGGGTATCATCAGGAATTGATATGGCGATATACTTGATAAATCAATTGAAAGGTGAAAAAGCTGCGAAAGTCGCCCAATTATCAATAGAATATGACCCCAATCCGATGTTTAGATCAGGGAATTATTTAACTGCCGAAAAAGAAATAATTGAACTGTCTGAAAAGTTAATGGAGGAGGAAGCGAAAAAAAATTTCTCTTTATGGGAAATTCTTAAAAATGCAAGAACATTATTGAAGTTGAAAAATAAAACTAGTAGGTAGGTGAATTGTATATGATAGTCATCCCAAGCAAATTATTGACCAACTAGATAATGGAGAAAGTTATTCGATTCAAGTCTCTTCTCAAGGATGTTTTCACAGCTCAGAGGAGACAATGCTTATAAAAAGAAAATCGGACAAATTTTACATTACCTTTCAAGGAAAAGAAAAGCTATTGGACAGTGATGCCATAAAAGTTATAAGACACTTTGAAATAGAACTTCGTTACATGGGCTCTTCTAATTGTACAACAACAGATACGTATGTGTTGAAATACAAAGGAAATCCATTAGAGATAATGGATGGTAGTTGTGATTGGAATGGAAACGATTTTTTAAAGAAAGAACTAAATTTAACGGAAGAATAAAAACGGTTAGTAGTACCTAATAGAAACTATTTAGTTACTTCGTTCTGCGAAATCCATAAAAGTCATAATCGCTCAAAAGGTTTATTTTAATCATTCATTGAAATCTATGATACAAGTACAACATTACCAAGATATTCTACAAAAAACACAAGAACGCGAAGCCCAATTAGTGGCGGTTTCTAAAACAAAACCCAAAGAAGCCGTGCAAGCCTTATATGATTTGGGACAACGGGTGTTTGGAGAGAATAAGGTCCAAGAGATGGTCGAAAAATTTGAAGCCTTGCCCAAAGATATCCATTGGCATCTGATTGGAGGCCTACAGCGAAATAAAGTGAAATACATTGCGCCTTTTGTTCATTTGATCCATTCGATAGACAGTCTTCGTTTACTGAAAGAGATTAACAAACACGCCGCGAAAGAAAACCGTGTAATTGATGGCTTGTTACAATTTCATATTGGACAAGAAGAAACCAAATCAGGCTTGAGAATAGAAGAGGCATTAACTTTATTAGAAAGTGAAGAGTATAAAGCCATGCAGCACATTCGCCTAGTTGGTGTCATGGGCATGGCTTCTTTTACCAAAGATAAAGCACAGGTACAGCAAGAATTTGAGCAATTGCAAACCTATTTTCAACAACTCAAAACCAGTTACTTTTCAGAGGAAGCCTCTTTTAAAGAATTGTCTATGGGCATGTCAGGGGATTACGAATTGGCTTTGGAAGCAGGGAGTACAATGGTGCGTGTTGGCTCTTTATTGTTTGGAGTGAGATAACAATTTATGTTAGAACATCGTTTATATACGTGGCCAAATTTCTTGGAAGGAGAGGGGAAGTTGATTAATGAGTTATTTGCTAGAGAGCTGCCTTATTTGCATTTGCGAAAGCCTAATTCTTCTTTAGAAGAATGCCAAACCTTACTAGAGCAGATCAACCCGATTTATTATTCTCAAATAATCTTGCACCAGTATTGGGAGCTGGGAAAGGTATTAAAATTGGGTGGGGTACATTGGACAGAAAGACAGCGTACTTCTCTAAGCATAGAGGCCTTTGCTCAACAAGTTGCCGACCAACAAGCCGCAGGCTATCAAGTAGGAACGGCGATTCATCACCCTAAACAACTGGAAGAATTGCCAGAGACCTTAAATTATGTGACGGTCAGCCCTGTTTTTGAGAGTATTTCCAAGCCGAATTATCAAGCAAATTACCAATGGAAAGATGATAAAACGACTCCCTTTTTATTGGTAGCTTTAGGAGGCATTGCGCCTGATAAATTAGAAGCCGTACAAGCGCGGGGCTTTCATGCTGTGGCCGTTTTAGGAGCCGTTTGGCAACCGCTAAAATCCGTTTTACAAAATTATGAACAATTATGGCAGGGAATACAGCAAGTAGAAGACCTTACACTTTAAGTATAGCAGGATTTGATCCTAGTGGTGGCGCTGGTTTGGTAGCTGATGCGAAGGCAATGGAAGCACAGGGCGCTTATGGATTAACGGTCGCGACAGCAATCACGGTGCAACATGAGTCTGTTTTTGAGCGAGTAGAATGGCTGGATCAAGAGCTGATATTGCAACAAATAGGACTATTGATGACACAGTACCCTATTCAGTTTTGTAAAATTGGGCTGATGGAAAACTGGGACGTCTTACAATCGGTGACCCAACACCTTCGAGCCTTACAGCCCACTATTTTTATAGTCGTTGATCCTATTTTTAGAGCAAGTGCAGGCTTTGATTTTGAACATGCAACTTCTGTAGAGGCGTTGGCGGCTTGGTTGCCTACCATTGATTTATTAACGCCCAATGCCCAAGAGTTGGCTCGGATGGCTGTTTCTCCAAACGATTTACTGGCCACAGCAGAAGAATTGGCCCAACAGACTTCTATTTTATATAAAGGAGGGCATAATGTAGAGCAAAAGGGCGTTGATATTTTATTACACCAAGGAGAACAGCACCAATTGCCGCCACTTTATTTATCGCCTTATGAGAAACATGGTTCAGGCTGTGTTTTGTCAGCGAGTATTATAGCGCATTTGGCGCAAGGCAAAACCTTGTTAGAAGCCTGTAAAACGGCTAAGTTATACACCACACAATTTTTGAATTCTACTCCTAGTTTATTAGGTTATCATTATCACAATACATAAGTATGTCCTTAGATTATCAACGTCGAGCTAATTTACCCCGATTGCATTATGTTACACAAGGGGAAACAACAGCAGATCATTTAAAGCATTTGAAACAACTTTGTGAGGCTGGCTGTCCTTGGATTCAACTGCGGTTAAAAGAGCTTAGTACAGCCGAATATGAAACTGCGGGAAGACAAGCATTGGAGCTTTGTAGAGCACATGGCACGCTGTTGACAATTAACGACAATTGGGAAGTCGCCTTGGCTATACAAGCTGATGGTATACATGTTGGAAAAACAGATCAAGCACCTGCTTTGGTTCGTGCGGCTTATCCCGAGGCCATTATTGGTGCTACTGCCAATACTTGGGAAGAAGTCCAAGCGTTAGCAACGGCGCCCATTGATTATATAGGATTGGGGCCATTGCGTTTTACCTCCACAAAGAAGAAACTGAGCCCCATTTTAGGGATGCCAGGTTATCAGAACATCCTTCAAGGGATGAAGGAAAGAGGAATAGATATTCCAATTTTAGCTATAGGAGGTGTTTTGGAGGAGGATGTAGCCTTGTTGCACCAAATTGGAGTTTGGGGCATAGCTGTTTCGGGTTTATTGACACAAAGTGATGAAAAGGAGTTGCTTATAAAGAGACTTTTATCGTAGTCTTTGAAGTGTGATGTAATGGACTTAATAATAAATTAACACAGTTCTAGTTTTGTGAACTTAGCGTAAAATGGATTTCTCATAGTTTTAAAGTATTTATGCCATTCTTTTCCGATTAAAAGTCCTTCTTTTACAGACGATTTGAATGCTTACTGTGTAATTACTTAACTATGATTCGTGTTGTAGAAGACCAAAATGTTGTGTCGGCTCAAGAAGCCGCTTATAAAAATCCAACCCGTTTGCAGGCCTTGCAACAAGCTTTAATTTATCGGAAACGATCGAATCTAGTGCATGACTTACCCATAGCACGCGAAGCCGCTATTCGAGTACTAGAAGTAGGTTGTTTGGAAGGTTATATTTTGGAACAATTCGCTAGTCATTTTGTCAATGCACAATTGGTTGGTTTAGAACCTTCTTCACGATGGATGGATCAAACGAAAAACAGTTTAAAATCTTACCAGCACAGAATTGATTTACTAGAAACACCTTATACCACCAGTTCTTTTCCTACCAACAACTCTTTTGACGTACTGTTATTCTCTTATCAGTTGTCTAAATCTTATATCCCTTGGAGAGAACAGTTGCAACAAGCTTATGATGACCTAAAACCAGGCGGTTTGATTGTGGTCTTAGATTTTCATTCCATTTCTACAAAAATCTTAACTAGACGCTTCAAAAAAAACAAACGAATTGTACAGCCTCAATTAATTGAAGAATTGGAGCGTCGTTTTGCTCCTTTATCCTTAGATATTTATAAGGCTTATTTTGGTATCTGGAGATACTTTTCTTTTGTTGGTATTAAACCTTATGGTCCTGAAGTTAACTAAAACGTATTTCTACGATGTTAATAAAAAATGAAGAAAATAAGAGGGCTGTATGATCTTGTCATACAGCCCTCTTAGGGCAAATTAAAACCTTACGGTTAGGCTTCTTGGTGTACAATATCCATTGCTGTACAAATTTTAACAGCGGCGGCTTCTAATTCAGCAGTGGTATGGGCTGCTGAAATAAAACCGACCTCATATCCCGATGGCCCTAGATAAATACCATTGTCTAATAAATACGCATGCAAAACTTTGAATTTCTCCATACTGGCTGGATCGATTTCATCTGCACGGCGGATGGTTTCTTTGGTAAAGGCAATCCAAAAGATAGAACCAATGGTTTGAATGGAAACGGTGTATCCTTTCTGGTCACAATGCTCTTGGATAAGTGCTACAAATGCTTGTGTTTTGGCCGCCATGTTCTCATAGAAATTTGGCTCCAATAACTGCGCAATAGCGGTATAACCAGCAGCCATCGCAACAGGGTTGCCAGAAAGTGTTCCTGCTTGATAGACATTGCCATCTGGCGTAACATGTCCCATGATTTCTGAATTAGCGCCATAAGCACCAACAGGCATTCCACCACCAATGATTTTTCCATAGGTGATAATGTCAGGCTGAATATCATAATACCCTGCTGCTCCTTCAAAACCTACACGGAAGCCAGAAATTACCTCATCAAAAATTAGAAGTACCTCATACTTCGTACATAAGTGGCGCAAGCCAGTCAAGTATTCTTTGGCTTGCAATAGAAGACCATTATTTGCAGGAACAGGCTCAATGATGACGCAAGCAATATCTTCAGCACGTTGCTCAAAGGTTTGTTCTAAGGCGTCTAAATCATTTAAAGGCAATACTAAGGTTTCCTTGGCGAAGGATTCGGGAATACCCGCAGAACTACTAACACCAAAAGTAGCTAAACCAGAACCGGCATTGACCAATAGAGAATCCACGTGTCCGTGATAACAACCATCAAATTTGACGATTTTATCTTTTCCAGTAACCCCACGTGCTAGACGGATGGCTGACATAACAGCTTCTGTACCAGAACTTACAAAGCGTAATTTATCAATGTAGCGGTTGTTTTTTAGAAGAATTTCTCCCAATTTATTTTCCCAACGTGTTGGCGTTCCAAAGGAAGTGCCATTGGCGACAGTACTGACAATCGCTTCTCGGATTTGATTGTTGTTGTGCCCTAGAATGAGCGGTCCCCAAGAACAGCAGAAGTCTGTAAATTGGTTGTCATCTTCATCCCAAATCTGAGAACCATTCCCTTTTTTAATAAATAAAGGAGTGCCTTTGACAGATTTGAAGGCTCGTACGGGGGAACTGACTCCTCCTGGGAAGAAGCGTTTAGCGGTTGCAAATAATTCTTCTGATATTATTCTTTGCATGTGTGTATTTTTTAGAGCACGCGCGGCTAGTCTATCCTTTTGAGGAAGCCTAAAACAGGGCGCATTAGCGAAAGTGCAAAGATGTAAAAAAAGGGCTTGATATAAAGCGGGAACGGGAAATTAATTAGCATTCGAGGCCGAGTTTTAACCTGTTTTAGACAGTAGTTTAACAAAACTATAGCTTGACCTTAAATTAGAGGCAATAGTAAAGAGATATTTTTGAGTAAGACAATTTTTTATTTCATACTCTTAAATCATTCCTTCATGCGTTTATTTTTACTTCCCTTTTTATTGTTTTTAAGCAGCAGTAGTTTTGCCCAGCAACTCTCGGTTCAATTACTTGGTCGTTATACCGATGGTCGCGAAGGCGCTTGCGAAATTACTGCTTATGATTCTACTTCTCGGCAGTTGTTTATCACGAATGCTGTGACCGATTCTATCGATGTGGTTGATTGTTCGGATCCAAGTCAGTTAATACGAACGCATTCTATTGATATTGGAGCTTATGGTGGTGGAATCAACTCTATTACTTATTTGCCTACAGGGCATATTGCAGTAGCGGTAGAAAATAACAACCCTCAGGCGAATGGGGCGGTGGTTTTTTTTGATGTCAATGGAGTTTATGTTAATCAATTGACAGTAGGTGCTTTGCCTGATATGTTGACCGTTAGCCCTGATGGATTAACCTTATTGGTGGCTTGTGAAGGAGAACCTAATGATAGTTATACAATAGATCCACAAGGGAGCATTGCCTTAATAGATTTAACGGTAGCAGTAGCTAACTTATCGGCTACAGAAGTGACCTTATTGGATTTTCAGCAAGCACCAAGCAGCATTACAGGAGGTATTTTTAAACCCAATACTAGTATGGCAGAAGACTTAGAACCAGAATACATTGCGGTGAATGCCAACAGTACAGAGGCGGCAGTTGTTTGTCAGGAAAACAATGTATTGATTTTGATAGATCTTATGGCTGATACCATCAAAGCTTATAAGGGCTTAGGGTTTAAGGACCATAGTTTGGCAGGAAATGGACTAGATGCGAATGATAAAGATGGTGGGATTAATATTGCGCCACAACCTATCCGAGGAGTTTATCAACCAGATGCCCTTGCTACTTATACTATTAATAACCGCACTTATTACGTTTCAGCTAATGAAGGAGATGGTAGATCTTATAATGGGTACAGCTCAGAAACTAGAGTTAAAGATTTAATCTTGGATAGCTTGGCTTTCCCTCAAGCGGCTATTTTACAAATGGATTCCGTTATTGGACGCCTCAAAACCTTTACCGCAGATATGCTTGGGGATACGGATGGAGACGGAGATGTGGATGAATTGTATAGTTATGGGGGGCGTTCTTTTTCTATTTGGGATGCCAATGGACAGTTGGTTTGGGACAGTGGAGATGAAATTGCACAACACCTAGCGCTTAATTATCCCAGTTTCTTTAATTGTAATGATGGAAAAGCCTCTAAAATGGATAATCGTTCTGATGATAAAGGAGCAGAACCAGAGGCGGTAACGGTTGGACAATTGGGCAATGAGTTTTACGCCTTTGTTGGCTTAGAGCGTCAAGGGGGAATTATGGTTTACAACATTACAGATCCGTTAGCCCCTGTATTTGAACAATACGTGAATACCTTTGATGTGGTGGCTGGAACGTCTATTGATATTGGACCAGAGGGGTTAATATTTGTGCCTGCACATGCGAGTCATACCCAACAAAATCTATTGATTGTAAGCAATGAGGTATCAGGAACAACAGTGGTCTATGAAGTGGATAATTTGTTTACAAATCTAGATGAAGTAAAAAAGCCCACGGTTGATCTTTATCCCAATCCAACAACAGGACTATTGCAAGTAACCTTGCCTAAGGTAGAAAATGGCGTACATTACCAGTTGTATAATGCAGTTGGTCAGGCTTTATTAGAAGGAGAGTGGGAAGCACAACAAGAGCAGCTTTCTTTAGAGGGTTTGCCTAATGGTTGTTACTTTTTGTTATTGGAAGGCAAGCAGTTGCCACGAAAAAGCTATCAAGTATTGAAGCACTAAAAATAGAAGCGCTTTGATCGAATTAAAACGGGCACTATTCCAAGAAAATAGTGCCTGTTTTAGTTTAATTCAACTTTAGAAAAAAGTAATGGTAGGACTCTATGGTTGAGAGTAGAATCGTTTATTCGTTGGATTAGCTAGCTCTTGTTTATTCTTTTAATAGACTAGAATAGCCTTGAATCAATTCAACGATTGGATGTTGTTGGGCATATTGTAGAATCGCGGCTTCCTTTTCTTTATTGCCCGCCTTGTTAATGATAATTCGGTGAATTCTATCAGGATGCTCTGCCAAAATTTTCTGATAAATATCAAAATCTAACTCCCCTGAGTCTCCAATTAGAATAAAAGAAGTGCTATTAAATGTGGCTAGGATTTTTTTGATTTCTTTGTATTTGTTGCCTTCTTCTAAACTCCTAGATCGGAATAATTGCCACCCCATGTCTCGCAGAGTTATGATTCCTTTTGGAAAGTTATGGTGTTGGAGAAAACGATAGAGATAGTTATATAGATTCCAAGGACTATTGGAGATATAGATGACAGGACCTTGTCCTGTTGCTTGTTGGGATAGATCATGGAAAGCCGCTGCGGCATCTTCTATGGGCTTTCGCCTAAATGGATTGATAAAAAGTGTGTTGAGGGCTACTTTTAACTTAAAGAAAGATTGAACACCTGTCACCATAATGGTATCATCAATATCGGAGATAATGCCTATAGAACTAGATTGGCTGTAATCCTCTAGTTGGATGGGTAACAGGTGGTCTTGTTTTTTGTAAGGGACGTTTAGTTGAATGCCTGTTCTAGTTGGAGTAGGTATTGCAGCAACGGCTTCCTGCCATTCAAAATAGCCTTCTTTGTCGGTTGTTAATTCCACTACATGTTTTTCTAGGATGACTTGAACTTTCTGGTGGGCAATTTCACGACTGAGTGCTCTTCGGCCAGTATAAAAAAGTGCTCTCCAAACACTCCCGTTTTCTTTGTCTACTAGTGGTTGATCCTTCAGAAGTCGTCCTCTAAGATAAAGATGAGAAGAGGTAAAAAATGCAGTGTATAGTTGTATGTGCAGAGCAGGGCGCGCACTCATAGTGGATTGTTTTTATACTTGGAGTAAGATGAAAAAACGCTCGTCCATTGGACGAGCGTTTTTTGAAAGGCATATGTTGTTCTTACCTAATTATTGCGAATAATTTCTACTCGTCTTTTTTCTTCTTTGGGGGCTGTTTCCGCTGGTGTTGCATCTGGTAAAGGATCGTTTGTGGTGGTATTGGTACCCACCCCAATTTCATTGCCTTTGTCATCTAACATGCGTAACAGCTTACCTTTCTCATAAAGAATCGTCCGCATAACATAACCGTTATCATCGTATTGCAACCATTTGCCAGTACGGGCAAAATCTTTAATAGTAGTTTTCTGTTCTGGATCGTAAGTTTCTGTCATACTGGGGTAATAACTGCCTTCGACTTTGACCTTGCCATTTTTGAAGTAGGCTTTATAAGGACCTTTGCGAACTGCTTTTTTGTTATCAACTACAATTCTGTTAATGCGGCGTTGTGGTTCTAATCCATAATCCAAATAAACCTTAAAACGACGATCCAACTCAGCGGGTTCCACAGAAAAGTTAGGGCTGAGCATCCAATTGACATATCGGTGTTTGAGTTGATGGAAATTTGCCTGTTCTACCAATCGGAAGTTGTATTCATAAGGCAGTTGTAAATCCATGTATAAAGTATCTTTAGTCAGATTACTTGCTGGAATAAAAACGGTTGTTCCTTCTTCTTCGATTTTACCATTATTATAATAACGTTTGAAAGCTCCAATCGGTGCGCCATTTTGGAAGATGGCTTCATATTGCAATTTACCATTGTCGTGAAACTGCTTGAACGCGCCTTGTAGGGTGCCATTCTCATACAGTCCAATTTGATAGTTTTTGCGATTGAGGGTTGTTCGCCAAACGCCTTGACGCTTGCCTTGACGATTGTATAGGCCAGCCTCTACTAGTTCGCCCTTAAGACCTTGTTGGTATTCAATCCAACGACCTACTTTCTTACCATTAATATACTCACCAATACCCGAGAGTAATTCATTGGTTCCAAACTTGGGGTGGCGGTCTACTTTGTAATAAAACAGTTTGCCACTTTTTGCGCCATTGTCAAAATTCAAAACACCTTTAACATGCAAATCTTTTTCAGGGAAATAGTCATAGACCCAATCGCCCATTTTGAGGCCATTCTTATAATAACCTCTTGTCATTTCTTCCCCTTGAGAATAAAACACCCATTGGCCGTGGCGGATACCTGCATCCATAACACCTGTTGCCATAATGTTCCCTTCCGAATTGAAATAAGAACAGCGGCCTTGTAGGAGGTTATTCGCAAACTCTGCTTCTACCTGAATTTTGGTTGTCATGCTTATAAAAAGCCAGTTGCCTGTTTTTTGCCCAAAGGCATCATAGCTACCACTCACATCAGAAACATGGGTGTAGCGGCTAACAGGAGAGAGATAATAACGCCAAGCACCTGTTTTGATGCCATCTTGATACGTACCTTCTGCGTAGACTTTTCCACGACTGTCTTTGTGTGCCCAAGCACCTACTTTAACCCCGTCTTCTTTGCGATTTTCTTGTGCTGTCAGACTGCCCACTAGGAGAAGACTCCAACAAAGTAGCATAATTTTCTTCATGTGTAGTTAAATTGAGATGATGCAAACAAGTCTATGTAAAGTTTTTTTTTAGAAAAAAAACAAAAGAACTTTACAAATAACCCTCTAAAGGATTGATATATTGTCGTAAAAATAGCGCTTTTATTGAAAAGGCCATATTGAAGTCGTTTAAACAAGATAATTTTTGCCTTGATTCGCATGAAAAATAACCTAATTAGGCATGATTTTTCTTATTTGAACAAAAAATAATTCATTACCCATAATCCTCTTGGGATTTCCTAAGCCCTTTGAAATGATGGTATAGCGCCTTATAAATAAGTAGATTATAATGGCTTTCTTTTTAAGACAGGCTTTCTTAAGACTATTCAAACAATGCACCAAGCTCTTAAAAAAAATCAAAAAAAAGCGTGGAATGGCCCCACGTTTAAGACTTTCTTCACGTTTATATGGTTGAAAAGACTGTTTAGTAACCTTTTATTGTTTTAATAACAGCCTATAAAAAGCGCACCTGTATCTTCATTTTTAAATGTCTGATCCCATCAATTTATGACAAAAAACATTACTTTTAGCTATTAATCGAAGGCTTTAATTCCTAGAGCCTTTATTTTTTTGTCGTTTACCTAATTACCTTCTATGCGCATTTTGTGTTGTTGGATCTTGCCTTTATTGTTATTACCTACTTTAATCTTGGCTCAAGATCAAGGATCTATTGCTACTGTTATTGGAACAGTGACGGATGGAGATGGAATTACTTTGCCTGGAGTGGCTATTTATTTGGATGGAACAGAGATCAATACTGTTAGTGGAATAGATGGGCAGTATCGTTTGGAAATACCTGCCAATAAGAATTTTACAATTGTCTATAGTTATGTTGGTTATCAGCAAATCCGCCGACCCAATTTACGTTTATCGGAAGGCAAAGCCATTCGATATAATGTAGAGATGACCCTTGTTGAACGGGATGAAATTGTAGTGGTTCCTTTTGAATCCCGAGAAATTGATGCGATTCGGGTAGAGAGAAGAGATATTGAACGCATCCCTACAACAGATGGTAACCTCACTTCCCTAATTAAATATTTAGCTCCTGGTGTAACGGCTGGAACAGGCGGAGAATTGACCTCCCAGTATTCTGTTCGAGGTGGAAATTATGATGAGAACCTAATTTACGTGAACGACTTTGAAATTTATCGCCCTTTATTGGTGCGTTCTGGTCAGCAGGAAGGGTTGATTTTTCCAAATGCAGATATGTTAGACTATTTATCGTTCTCTTCAGGAGGGTTTAAAGCGCAATACGGCGACAAAATGTCGTCTGTTTTAGATGTCAATTACCGTCGTCCATATGAATTTGAAGCGTCTGTTGGCGGATCTTTATTGGGAGGCAGTGTCTATGTAGGAGGAGCGATTTATAAAGATTCTGTGTCTAAAGCTAGGCGAGCGCCCAACCGATTTACTTATACACTAGGAGCGCGTTACAAAACAACTTCCTATTTGTTGTCTTCTTTGAGTGTGAAAGGTGAATATGTTCCTCAGTTTGCGGATATACAAGGAAATCTCATTTATGATATCAATGAAAAATGGCAGGTAGAAGCGATTGGACATTATTCTAATTCTATTTATTCGTTGGAGCCTGAAAAAGCTAGAGATGTTACAGGGTTATTTAACCAAGCGCTGCAATTAACAACTCTATTTGAGGGACAAGAGATTTCTAACTTTGAGAACTTTACGGTAGGAACGTCTATTACCTTTTTGCCTTGGGGAGGGGGAAGAGATCGAGAAATTGATACCACTGCTAAGGTTTCTCAAAATCTTAAATTAAAATTATTAGCTTCTCATTATCAATCAGATGAGAATGAACGTATTGATATCATTAACTTTTATCGCTTAGAGGAAGTAGAAACAGGTTTAGGTGAAGATAATTTTGGAGAAGTTATCGGAACATTGGCGTATGGAGAAACCCATCATTTTGCGCGCAATTATTTGAGAGCGAATGTAACCAATGTACAATTCAAAGGAACGTATTTAAACGATCGTTATTCTTATAAAGGTGTAGAAAACCATCAATGGTTTAAATGGGGTTTGGGATACAAAAATGAAATAATCCGCGATCGACTCAAGGAATGGCGCCGCCTCGATTCTCTAGGCTTTACCTTGCCGCTTTCTACTATACAAGTAGGGATTCCTGATTACATCAAGACAGATGTATCGCTGAATACACACCGTTTTTCAGGTTATGTACAAAATACTTGGGAACACAAATCACTCAAGCATTTGTTCCGTATGACCGCAGGGGTACGAGCGAGTTATTGGACACTCAATCAGGAGTTGTTGATTGCTCCAAGAATGCAGTTGTATTATACGCCTCGACGTTACCGCAACTTGATGAGTGATACAACCAAAACTACAAAAGATTTAACCTTTAAATTAGCTGGTGGATTTTATTATCAACCCCCTTTTTATAGAGAGCTACGTGATTTGCGCGGTAATACTAGTTTTGATGTGGATGCCCAAAAATCGGTACATATTTTGGCAGGGGTTGTATGGGATTTTATGCTTTACAAGCGCCGCTTCAAGTTCATTGCAGAAGCTTATTACAAACACCAATGGGATCTTATTCCTTACGATATCGATAATGTCCGTATTCGTTATTATGGAGACAATTTGGCAACGGGTTATGTCGCAGGAATCGATCTGCGTCTGAATGGAGAATTGGTAGATAATTTAGAATCTTGGATTAATTTATCCTTTTTGCGGGCAAGAGAATCGTTTAATGACGTACAACATGGCAGCCGTCGCTTGGTTGGTTCTACTGTAGAAACGAACCTCCTGCCTGATGTTCCCAAAGCAACCGATCAACTCATGATTTTTTCCATGTACTTTCAAGATGATTTTCCAAAAGCTCCTTGGGCACGCTTGAATTTGGCTTTTACTTTAGGAACAGGCCTACCATTTGGTATTCCAGAAAACAACATTGAGTTTAGAAATTCTTATCGTTTTGCAGCCTATCATCGAATTGATATTGGCGCCTCTTTTGGACTGTGGGATCGGGAAAATCATATCAAGAAGCAGTATGATGACGATAAACAACGCTTTAAAAAAGAGTCCAATCATGCCTTACGTAGTTTCAAAGGCATTTGGTTGAGTTTTGAGATCTTCAATTTAATGGACACTCGTAATGCGGCTTCTAATACATGGATTAAAGATTTCTCTAATCGAAGCTATGCCATTGCGAATATCTTAACATCAAGACGTATTAATGTACGTTTTAAGGTTGATTTCTAAGTTTCGTTTTAAATAAGTATAGTTCCTATAGACAGGGACGTATTTTTTGTCACTATTATAAAAATAGTTAGCGACAAAAAATACGTCCCTTTTTTATTTTGCGTTTCTAACTACTCCCCAAACTTTTAAGTTTAGTGTTTTTTGTCATTCGTACAGATAATTGAACCACTCGTCCAATTTATATCAAAAAAACTGTTCAGAAAGGTTTCTTTTTATCATTGGTGTCATGAATTAATAACAGTACCTATTGTGTAAGAATTCTAACAAGTCTTGCATATGTAGTTGTTAAACAGTTAATTAACTCAATAAGCTAAAACGATGAACACAATGAATTTCACTAAACTTTTTTTTTATTTGCTTACCCTGTTGTCTTGCTGGAGTAGTACAAGTGCATTAGGGCAATGTTCTAATATTTATAGCATAAATATTACTATCAAGCCTGGGTGTGATCAAGCCTATGATGGACGATTATCCGTTCAAGGAAATACCAGTAGTAGTGGGACTACCTATTTGTGGAGCACGGGAGAAACAACAAGTAGTATTAATGGATTGACTATAGGGAACTATAGTGTTACCGTCACAGAAATAAATGGTTGTGTGTATCAAGTTGCACCTATTTATTTGTCATCTACTTCGAGTAGACCTTCTTTTAGTATAAGAAAGGATTATTATTCTTGTAACACTCTTTATATCAGTACTGTTCCCCGTTATGGGAATACCTATTTGTGGAGTACAGGCGATACAACACATAGAATAGAAGACCTTTCTCCTGGAATTTATTCTGTAACAGCAACCAATCGCTATGGTTGTAGCGAGGTGTGCACAGCAACAATAGCCAGTAATCCACTCTTGGTAAGTCATACCCTTACAGCAGCTTCTTGTGATAGTGCTACAGGTGGAGTGGATTTGACTATTAGTGGAGGAACCGCTTATAATGTATCTTGGTATCAAAATGGGGCGGTCGTTTCTAATGCAGAAGATCCTACAAATTTAAAAGCTGGTTTAGCAAAAGCACGAATTACTGGCAATGGCACTTGTAGTTTTTGGTATGATGTAATGATTCCCGGTCAATCTGTTGCATTGACAAAAAATAATACAAGCTGTGGACTAAATAACGGGCGAATTGTAGCTGATATACAGGGGTTTATGAGCCCAAGTGTTCTTTGGAGTAATGGTGCAACAACTGCATCCAATACAGGTTTGGCTACAGGAATTTATACCGTGACTGTTTCAGATGCAACCTGTACTGTTGTCAAAACAGCCGAAATAAGATCAAATAGCTCCTTGAGTGTAGCCTTTTTTGATTCTACTAAAAATTGTGATCAACCAGGATTATATGCACAAGCTAGAGGAGGCGCTGGAGCTTATTGGACAGGGCCTTTTACTTATGCATGGAATACAGGAGCAACTTCTAGTATTATTTTTCCTGAAATTGGAGGGACATATACTGTAACGGTAACAGATATAGCTGGATGTACTAGTACAGCTACCATTATCAATTACAAGCCATTGTTTCAGATAAGAACGAGTGCTGTAATTCAGAATAATACTTGTGGGAATAATGATGGGGCGATAGACTTATCTATTAATTATAATAGACAACACTATGATCGATTAAAATGGTACCCAACAGGAGCCGTAACAGAAGATATTAATAACCTTGCTGCAGGCTTTCATGTTGTAACTGTTTATGGTTGGAATGGCTGTTCTAGAGCGGATACGTTTGCTGTAGGTAATGTGGTGCAGGTCAAAAAAAATGCAGCGAGTTGTGGACTTAACAATGGGAGTGCGCAGGTGGTTACTTATAATATGATGAACCCTACTTATACGTGGAATACAGGAGCAACGACCGCCAGTCTTAATAATTTGATGGCTGGAACATATACAGTCACGGTTACCGATAACAATTGTTCTGTAGTAGAGACGGTTGTCATTGATAATGCAGGGGCTATTATGGCTTCTATTCAGGCATCTACCCCCTGTGAACCTACTGTATTAAGTGCTGTTGCAATGGGAGGGGCTGCTCCTTATAGTTATTTGTGGAATAATGGTTCAAGTGGGCGGCAATTATTTAATCCTATTGTGGGAAATACCTACAGTGTAACGATTACGGATGCTAATGGTTGTGCCCATACTGCCAACTATTTGGTGTCTACTCATTCTTCTTTGGGGGCAAGTTATACTAGTATAGATGCTACTTGTTCTAACCAGAATGGCCAAGCTACTGTTATTCCAATAGGAGGAACTGCTCCTTATGGTTATCAATGGTCAACAGGGGGAGGTTCAATGGCAACTATTACTAATTTATTTACAGGTCAATACACAGTAACAGTGCTTGATAACAATGGTTGCCAAATACAGGTGCCTGTTATTATAGGAGGACAAGTTCAAGCAAATGTTCAAGCTTCTATTAGCACCGCAGGTATGAGCAATACAGGAGCAATAGATTTGACAGTGACAGGCATTAATAATCCTACTTATAATTGGAGTAATGGCGCTATAACAGAAGATTTAACAAACATAGGAGTAGGCAATTATATTGTATCTATTACTGATGGAATAACAGGTTGTGTAACGGTTCGCAGTTATGTTGTAACGAGTGGTATAGATACCAATATTAGTATTATTAGTGGTTATTTACGAGGATTAGGGACAACAAATTCTTGTGTGGGAGGCAATTTATTGCCCTATAAATTAATACGTTTGTTACCTTCTGGACAATTGACATTTACAGATGCCAGTGGTTATTATGAGTTTGATATAATAACAGCAGGCAACTATACCATTGAGCCTGTAAATAACACCTCTACTGATAGTGTTATTTGCCCCTCTTCAGGGAGTATTGTTCTCAATGGTATAGTTATGGGAAACCATTATGGCAATAATGACTTTAATGTAGGGCAGTTGAATGTTTTTGATTTATCTGTTCGTATTACACCTGCTAATAATGCAACGCCTGGTGGCGTCTATAAAACATGGGTGGAATACTGCAATAGAGGAGGAACACCTATTACTAATGCTACAATAGAGTATGATTATGGGACAGTTTTAGATTACATCACTACTAGTCATTATGGCTTCGATCAAGTTATTGGGACAAATATTCCTAATAATCAAGTAGGGTTGTCTATTCATAACTTACAAATAGGAGAATGTCGTAGGGTTAATACTTTGTTTAGAGTACCTACTGGAACAATGTTAGGAACCCCTTTAGATTTAACAGCACGTATTTATCCTATAATAGGGGATGATAATAGTCAGGATAATATCTACAATATTCAACAAGTTGTTGTTGCCTCTTACGACCCCAATGACAAACAAGTTGGCCCTTATCGGACAGGCAATGCTTGGGATGGAGGAGCTATCTACCAAACAGACAATACATTAGATTACACTATCCGTTTTCAGAATACAGGAACAGCCCCTGCTCAGTTTGTGGTGATTAGAGATACATTAGATGTTAATTTACTACCAGAAACAGTTCGTGCTATTACTAGCAAGCACAATATGGATATTACCTTAGAAAATGGGAATGTTTTAGTGTTTACGTTTAATAACATCAACTTACCTGATTCTTCTGTAAGCCAAGAGCAAAGCATGGGGTTTGTGCATTTCAAAATTGATCGAGTAGCAGGATTACCTGTTGGAACTCAAATCTCTAACCAAGCGGCTATTTACTTTGATTACAATGCCCCAATTTATACCAATACTCCAA
>JBOEFW010000011.1:0-57532 GCA_050633105.1 Aureispira sp.
TTTTTCAACGAACTATTATTATAATTAAACCCTATACTTATTGGGGCAACCAATGTACTTCAACCAAATCTCCTGCTTCTAATTGGTTGACGGTTTCCTGCACATAAACTAGGGCATTTGCAGCGGCAAATGAGTGCAGCATCGCAGAACTCTGTTGCTCTAACAATTCCACTTTTGTGCTACTCGCAAAGGCCTTCAAAAACTGCGCTCGCACTCCTTTTCTTTGATAAGCACTCGCTAAGGGCAAGTGACTTCTTTGTAAGGAATAATGTGCATGGCCTTGGCATTTTTTGAGGGCGGTCAATACATATTCATAATAACAACTCAAGGCAGCGGCTGGATTACCAGGGAGTGCAAAAACAATACAATTGTCCTTCGTTCCTAGATATAGAGGCTTTCCTGGCTTTTGACGTACTTTATAAAATAATGTCTCTACGCCCAAATGTGGTAAAGCCTGCCCCACAAAATCATAATCACCAACCGAAATCCCTCCTGAAATCAATAAGACGTCTACTTCTTGCAATTGCCCTTGTAAAACGGCTAAGGTGGCTAAATAATCATCTTCTACTACTTGTACTTGCACATTACCAAAGCCCGTTTGCTTTAATACCGCTTGTAGCATTTGTCCATTGCTCTCATAAATCTGCCCCAATTGTAAGTTTTTTCCAGGGGCAACTAATTCACTGCCTGTTACGACAACGCCTACTTTAGGTGGACAAAAAACTACTACTTCTGTTATGCCTAAACTAGCTATAAAGCCTACTGTAGCAGGTTGAATAACCATTCCTGTGCGTAAGGCCAAAGCTCCTTTTTCAATCTGTTCTCCTTTGGGACGAATGTTTAGTCCTATTGCAATCGCTTTAGGCACTAGAATATCATCTCCATCCAATTCGACCTTCTCTTGCTGAATCACGGCATTGGCATCACTAGGAATTGGCGCGCCTGTAAAAATCCGCACAGCCTGCCCAGGTTTTAGAGTAGGATTCCAGTCGCTTCCAGCGGCAACTTCCCCTAATAAATGGTAGCGTTCTTCTGCTCCCAAGCAGAGTGCATAACCATCCATCGCGGACTGATCAAATGGAGGCAAAGCCAAAGGAGCATGTATATCTTGTGCCAATACAGACCCTACTGCTGCGGCCAATTCCAATCGTTGGCTACGCAGAACAGGCTTTAGGCCTGCTACTAGCATTTTTGCTTCTTCTACCCCTATCATATCCTTATTTATTTTAGTCTATTTTGTGAAAACAAGATAAAAAAATTGCCTCCTAGAAGCGATTTTTTCTAAAAATTTTGTGTGGCAAAGCCATTAATATAACTTCAGCAATTCATATTTAATACCGTGTAACAGAAATTTATTGTATCTTTATACAGCGTATTTTTAATGCTTTTGTAGGTAGAAAAANNTAAAACGGCGATTATCTAACAATTAAAAATGTAAAATGACACGTTTTAAAATTAACAAAAACTTCCGTTACAGTGCATTAAAGGCTTAAAAGCTGTTTATTTTAAATATTTTACATGCAATTTATATTTTATTACAACTACAGATTTTGATTAAAAATAGTTTGAAAATCTGAAAAGATGCTCGTACTTTCATATAAGTGTCTTGTTTCCTTTCTAACAAGAAGACTCTCCCCAAACAAGCCCTCTCTTCGCTTAGCCAAAAACTTTGCCCCTCTATCTCTATGAAAGACTCCTCTGAATCCTCCTTTTCTGACGCCAATCCAACCTCTTCTGATCCAATACGCTCTACTCCTAAAGAGTACGTCAAAGCCTTAGAGCGGGTGACACAAGCCTTGGAGGAACAACAACCTAGCACAACCTTAGAGAAGGTTCTATTTGGCATTGGATTATTTCTTTGTTTTATTTTATTGATTCCTCAATTATTAGACTGGTTCTCTTATCCTTATTGGTTGGAACTCTTCTATGATTTCTCTATCTTTGCAGAAGCATCTTTGCCTTTGGTTGTTAGTTTTTTCTTAAAAAACAAGCAACAGGCAACTATTTTGCAAATTGCGGGTACTATTGTTTTGCTAACCTATGCAATGACTTATTTTTAAGTTAAGTGTTAGACCAATCAATTACCCTTTAACAACTTAGGTATATGAAAGAGAAACCACTGGTAAATAGAGTGGCCAAAAGTGGCATCATTACTCTCAACTTAGAGGATTATTATCCCCAAGAGGAGATTTTGGTGTTTGATATAAAGGATTACCTTTTTAGAGGTTTAATTCTAAGGGAAAAAGATTTTAGAGCAGTTGTAGCAGAACACGACTGGACACAGTATCAAGATAAGAATCTCGTGATTTACTGTTCCACAGATGCGATTGTTCCTATTTGGGCTTATCAATTGGCAACAATTGAAGCAACGCCTTATGCTCGCCAAATTATACATGGCAGTGTAGAGGATTTTGTAATCGCTCATTATTATTCCCATCTACAGGCTTTAGATTTGCAAAACTATGCCGATCAACGCATTGTCATTAAAGGTTGTAGCGATAAACCTGTTCCAATATCGGCCTATATGGAGTTAGCGCGTTTACTAACCCCTGTTGCCAAAAAAATCATGTATGGAGAACCTTGTTCTATGGTTCCCTTGTACAAGAAAAAATAAACCAACTTTTAGTAGGTTTATTTAGCACTTTAGAGTGCTGAAAGTAGATTATTCTTCCACAAAAGAATAATCTACTTTCATTTTTCATTATAAGCTTTTGCCTAATAAATCTTCCCAAACTTATAGGTGCTTGATTCTACTATTGTTGTCCAAACAACATCCATATCCCTTGTCTCCCCTTTTAAATTATTTTTTCATGAAACTACTCCTTTATAGTTTACTTTGGGCTTTGCTATTTCCAAGTATTGCGATGGCACAAGGTTATCAAAAATACCTTTCTTATACGAATACTGATTTAGATTCACTTAGAGAGGTTCTTTATAAACAAGGAGCCTATCAAGAGCAGGTATTTGTCACCCAAGCCTTTCGACAAAAAGTCAAACTAGCTAAAGGCGTAGAAGATTCTCTTTTTGCTCAATTGGCCTTGAATCTGAGTGCCATTCATAATCAATTGGGAGCGTATGAAACAGCCCTAGCCTTTAGTGAAGAGGCTGTGGCTATTTTTGAAAAAACCTTTGGAAAGAAACATCTTTCTTTTGCGGAAGCTACTTCTTATGTCGCTGGTATTTATATGGAATTAGGCGACTATCCATCTGCGCTTGCACTCTTCCAACAAGCTCTTGACATTGCTCAAAGAGGCGCTCCTCAAAACCCTCGTATTCTGGGGTATATCTTCATCAATTTTGCTGATCTACAGTATAGGAGGGGCAACTATCAAGCGGCCTTATCTATGATTTATAAAGGCCTTGATTTAGAAGAAAAATTTTATGGGCGGACTCATTATGAATTTGCAAGTTCTCTCAATATTACCGCTCAAATTCACCGAGAGTTAGGCGATTATGAAAAGGCCATAGGTTTCTATTTAGAAGCTAAAAACATCAAAGAAAAGTTCTTTGGAAAAGAACATCCTGAATACACCTCGATACTGAATAATTTGGCCGTTGTTTATTATGAACTAGGCCTACTTCAACAAGCTTTGGACACCTATTTAGAAATCAAGGAAATTGACGAACGGCAGGGCAACCAGTATTCACTTGAATTTTCTGCCTTACTCAATAATTTAGCCGTTATTCACCAAGACTTAGGCAAGTATGAACAATCTTTAGCCTTTTATCTACAAGCAAAAGAAATTGATGAGGGAATCTTAGGGAAAGAACATCCTGATTTAGCTATTTCGCTCAATAACCTAGCCTATCTCTATCAAGATATGGGCGTGTATGATAAGGCCCTTTATTATTATTTAGAAACTCAAAAGATTGACCAAAAGACCTTGGGGCCCAATCATCCCGATGTTGCGGCATTTCTCTGTAACTTATCCTATCTCTATGCTGGAATGGGAAACGATAAAAAAGTAAGAAGTACCTTGCGAAAGGTACTCGCTATTTCCTCTTCTTTTGATCACTCATTAACTATTGATCAAGCTTGGAAGGACAGCCTTCTACAAATTTCTTATCCATCTAACCTACATCTTAATATTACCATTGGGGCCTTAGAAGCGCTTTATTATTTGCTTCCGCGAACCTCTACCCTCTCCCAAAAACAACAATTAATTTTATCAGAATTAATTGTCACCTTATACAGTCGACTTAAAAACACCTTGTATGATGACAAGGATAAACTGCGGGTATTGAGAAGTAGCCATCAATGGCTAAGAACACAATTGTCTTTACTAGAAGCGCCACAAGATGCGGCTAAAGCCTTTGCTATTAGTGACTGGAACAAGTCCGTTCTATTGCTCGAAGCCATCCAATCAGAAACAGATTATCGATTGGGAGATTTGCCCGATTCTTTGGCTGAACAAGATCAGGTTTTGCATCAAGAACGGGCTGATTTACAAGCACAACTTTTAGAAAAACGCCCTTCCATAGAAAAAAAACAACTCCAAACACAACTGGTAAAAGTTGATCATCGTATTGAGCGTTTTGAGAATTTGGTCAAGAAGGATTACCCCAAATATTACCAACTAAAATACCAAGAACCTACAACCAGCGTCCAAGGTGTTCAAGCGAACTTAGATGCAGAAACGGCACTTTTAGAATATGTTATTGGAGATTCGGTCATTCATATTTTTTATATAGACCAACAGGAGGTTGTTTGGCGCCAATCCTTTATTAGTAATAAACTACTCCAACAACGCATCAAAAGCTTTCGCAAATCCGTTAGCAATTATGAACTCTTAGTCCGCAATCAAGAAAAAGCTTACCACACGTACATTAAGTTTGCTCATTGGTTCTTTGAACAATTAGTAGCTCCTGTTTTAGAAGGCCAAGAAGGCATCAAGAATTTAATTATTGTCACAGATGGCAAATTGGGGCACCTCCCCTTTGAGACCTTTTTGGTAGAAGAAGCGCCACAAGGTTTAACGCCCTTCAATCAACTGCCTTATTTATTAAATGAGTTCAACATCTCTTATAACTCTTCTGCGGCATTATGGCGGGAGAATAGTCATGCTCTTACCAATAATAACAATGGTCAAATTCTAGGCGTTGCAGCCAGTTATAGTTCTTCTTCAGACTCTTCGTTGATAGCCGCTAGATTGCCGATGGATCAACGTCTACGCAAAGCTTTAATTCCCTTGCCTAATGCTAGACAAGAAGTTGAAAGCTTAGCCGCGGATTTTGAAGGGTTCTTTGCTTTTGATGAGCAAGCTTGTGAGCGAATTATCAAGGCCAAAGCCGCGGATTTTGCCGTGCTTCATTTTGCAACACATGGCATTCTCAATCAAGAAAAACCTGTGCTTTCGTCTTTAGTATTGACAGAAGATGGAGATAGCTCTGAATCTAATTTTTGGCAAGCTTATGAGATTTCTAAATTAGATTTAAACGCAGAACTGGTTGTTTTGTCCGCTTGTGAAACGGGCTTTGGCACCTTTGAACAAGGCAATGGAATTGCTTCTTTAGCGCGCTCTTTTATGTATGCAGGTGCTCCTTCTTTAGTGGTCTCTCTTTGGCAGGTCAATGATTATGCAACCTCTATCATTATGAAGAAATTCTACCATAATCTATCGCTAGGCATGAAAAAGGATGCTGCTTTGCGTCAAGCAAAAATTGACTTTATGACCTCTACAGAAGGTAACCTGGGGCATCCTGCACTTTGGTCTCCTTTTATTCAAATTGGCAATACAGCTCCTGTGCTCCTTATTAAAAAAAGGAGCTCTCTATCTTGGTGGATTGGCTTTTCGTTATTGATAGTGGCCTTAGGAATGGGGGGATTGGTATACAAAAAACGGGCTTCTTAAATCTTTCCTGAAATACAATAAAAATACTATCCGTCCTATAAAAATACAAGTTGATTATGAGTGCCTATAAGCAGTTTAAAACGTTTTTGCAGCAAACCTCTTTTCTAACAGAGGCGGATTGTGCCTTATTTGAGAATAATTTAGAATTAAACACTTATTCCAAAAAGGAACATCACTTAAAAGAGGGGCAAATCTGTCATCTATTAGGCTTTGTTAATAAAGGCTGCTTTAGAGTTTTTTATCTGTCAGAAGGGCGAGAAATTAACACCCAATTCATCTTCGAGAATGAATTTGTTGTGGACTATGATAGTTTCTTAAAACAACAACCCAGTCGATATTATATTCAAGCAATGGAAGACGCTGAAATTGTAACCTTTAATTTTGAAACACTTCAGAAGGCTTATGACCAGTCCCATCGCTGGGAGCGATTTGGACGATTGATCGCCGAAAAATCCTATCAAGTTACCACCAATAGAGTGGAATCTTTTCTATTTAAAAAAGGGGAGCAACGCTATATAGAAGCCTTAGAGCAAGTACAACTCTTTCAACGAATCCCCCTGTACCATATTGCTTCTTATTTAGGAATTGAACGAGAGAGCTTAAGCCGATTGAGGAAAAAAATTGTCCAGAAAAAGCTATTGTAACATTTGTCAATTTTTTAACGAAGCATTATTCAGATTTTTGAAGGACATTATTTAATCATTCAATCTTATGAAAATGAAATCAGTTGTTCTATTCTTCGTTTTATGTCTCCTATTGGGCAGTTGCTCTAGCACCAATCAAATTATTGTTCCATTAACAGCTACTGCCAATATTGAAGATACCTATACCATTATTTGGAATGGAACTAGTAAAGCTTTTCGTTATGTAGAAGACGAGTGGGTACGAGATGAAACCTATGATTATGTTTTTGATGTGGTACAAAAACGGTATGAGAAGACTTGGAAATCGGTTAAAAATTTGCACCGTTTGCACCCCGCTTATGACGGAAAAGCAGGCCTACGCTCTCAAAGTATGTATTTTGAATTAGCCTATGAATTAGCAGGAGAAAGCTTGCGTTCTCAAATTAGTTCTTCTTTGGGTAATGGGACAGGTACTTCTGATCGCGTTTTTAGAGAGCAGGAGTTGAACTTTGCGTTGACCAATCTTAGTAGTTTTGCTCCTTATAGCCATATGAGAATTCGTCAAACGTACGATTATGAAGAAGGGGTATTAACAGAATTGGTAGAGTTGTTTAAAGTAAAAGATGGACAAGAAATTCCATTCATGAAAAATGAAGAAACAGCTTACTTTTATATAAAAGGACAATTAGATGCTCCTCCAACCACCTTATAATCCCCATCATTGACCGCTTTAATTCTTTTCTAATAGAGCCGATTGGTTCTATTAGAAAAGATGCTTTTATTAATACAGTAGTCTAGTCATGCTTCTATGAAGCAATAAGTTCCATTTTATTAACACAAACGGTTCCACCTAGATAATCGTATAATGTTCTATGAATAGGGCTAAAAAAGAGGAAAAGGCAACCTATGCTATAGCATGTGACATAAAATAATATATATTCTTCTAGTGTAAATATCCAAGAAATGTGCTGTCTATAGACCTCATAATTCCCTGCTGCTGCCCTATCTTGTGTATAATAAAGCTCTATCAATAAGAAGGCGTAGGGAAAAAACACTAGATTGCGCAGTATCGCTTGCTGCCAAGTCAGTGCAGTATGGTCTTTAGCCTTTACCACAAGAATTCTCATTACTCGCTTACCTAAAGTTGCGCCTTTTTTCCATTCCATCCAGCATTTGTACAAAGGAACCAATACTATAAATGGATAAAAGAAACTTATCGCTACTCCTTGAGCTGTACAAAAAATAATGATGGACAAAATCAGCAAGCCTAAGAATATTACATCCATCAAAAAAGCTAATAAACGCTTAAAAACAGGGTACAACTTCTCCATAGAAGGAGGTCTTGCATCTAGAATAGTATCGTGCATGGTATTTATTTAAGTTATCCTCATCCAAAATAAGCTCTCCTATAAACCTTATTCATCTTCCTCTCTCGCCACATTAATACAAACAGTCTTTGCTATTCGGTCAAAGACTGTTCTAGGAGGATGTTTTATAAAAAGTGTCAAGAGGCTCAATAAGTACCCGATACTATAAAGCATTCCAAGGTAGAATACCCATCTAAAAAATTCGAAACCGAAAGCCCCTGAACGACCAACTTTCTGAGAATCTAGAAATACAATTCCTACAAAAGCTAAAAAGAAAGGAAAAATAACCACATTTCGCTTAAAAGAAGTGAACCAACTAATGGGGCTTTGATATTCAAAATAAACCACTTTTATTTGCAACATCTTCTTACCCACCGTTGCTCCAAACTGCGCTTCCATCCACCATTTATATAATGGCGGGAGTAGAAAAAAGGGCAATAAAAAAATGGGAGGCCAATTAAAGTAGGTTCCTACAAAAAAAGCGAATAACAATACCATTCCCAAGAACCAAGCATCAAGGAACAAAGCAACTGCTCGCGCTCTAATGGTCGGATAAGGAGCCATTGGCACTTTTATATCCTCTTCTTCTAGTAAGTTTTCATCTAAGATTTCTTCTTGCATATTGTTTTAGTAATTTTCTTGTAATCTATTTTTAGCCACAATGCAACGAGTATTAGCGAGGTGATCTCCCCAAGATTTTTGGCGTTTACTCCATAGATAACTCCCCCCATCAATGATTGCCAAGAAGACCAATACCCATTCTATCTGTCTCAAGAAATCGCTCATAATACCAACGTTGGTTAGCTCCACATAAAGACCATCCAAGGCCCAAACGATCAAAGGAAATACACACATTGGCCAAGCCAATAAGAATCGTCGATTGGATTGCCTCAATGTTAAAGCGGTATAAGCCTCCTCATCAGCTACAACTTGCAATCCCATGATTTTTTTGCCCAAAGTAGCTCCTATTGTTCCTTCCAATACAATCTTGTATACTGGTATTCCTATTAAAAAAACAGGAACCATCCAACTCCTATAATAAGGTGGTATTAAAAAGAAGGCAAGACTATAAAACAAGCCACCAAACAACAATATGTCTAACAATCCCGCAAAAAGACGGCTATACCAAGAAACAGAAAGCAACTCCTCTAAAGAAGCTACTTTTAATTGGTCGTCATCTAATATATCCATTGGGTTTACTATTGATCTATTTTCGTAAAATTATGCTCTTCTTGTTGTTTTTTAGCTCTTATTTTGTGAATACATACGGTCTTCGCCAATTTATCACACCAAGTTCTATTGTTCTCCTCTCTAAGAATACTACTATGAACCAATAGAGCCATCAAAAGCGATCCAATTAAAAAAAGAACAACCGCAATATTCATGGTATTCGTTGCTCCTTCCTCTGGAATAAGTATATGTAGAATCAGGGCGATATAAAACGGCCAGTGCCATATAAATCGACGATTGGCCATTAAAAGATTAATGGGTGCATGGCCTTCTTTTGCGCTGACCACTTCTAAATCTAAGAGCAATTTTCCTAGCGTTTTTCCATACCATCCCTCTGTCAAAATTTTATAAAAGGGAAAAACCAGTACAATAGCGATTGCAAAAGGCACATTATCCGTGTCTAAAAAGATATCTAAAATTAGTAGTACAAAATTAACTAGAACAACATCAATTACAAAAGCTCCCAACCGCTCTTTCCTAGTCGAATACATTGTTGCCATCGTCCGATTTGAGGCAACATTTAAGGAACGGTCATCTAATAAATCGGGAGTCATTGGCTTATTTTTTAAAGGCGTATCTGTTGTTTTCTTATTCTACCAACGATTCAAAGAGTCTGCTTTCACACAAATAGTTTTGCCTATTTTATCATGCCAAGTTTTGCCCCGCTTACCAGCAAAAATGCTAAGAGCAGAACCTATACTCAGGAAACATCCAAGAAGCATAACTATTGCAATTAGGATGATTAAAAAAGAGTCCGCCCTCAATTGCATTTGAGCAATAGTGAGGAATAATAAACCGACATACATGGGCCACCACAAAAGGAATCGCCTATTGGCATCGCTCATCGTCAATGGTGTAAAGGAACCATCATCTCGAACCACCTTGATGTTCAAAAGCTTCTTGCCAATCGTTTGTCCACCACTACCCTCCATCAAAATTTTATAAAAAGGAAATAACAAAGCATTCGCTAAGTTTACGCCAATAGAATCTCCTCCCCCTAAAAATAACCCTAGAATAAAAATCAGCAAGGTAATAATAAGATTATCTATAAAAGCGGCTCCAAAACGTGCTCCCTTACTAGAATAAATTGCTTTAATCGTTTCCTCTCGTTCTAGACTGTTATCGTCTAATAAATTCATACGCATCAGTTCTTGTGTTTTATAAGGGGTATAATTTTTTCTAAAAAAGATAGTCTGTCTTAATACAAATCGTGCGGGCTATTCCATCATACAAGGTTTGATGGCGGTCATTTCTAAAAATACTAAAAACAGCCAAAACACTTAAAAAAGCGGTCATCATTAATAGACCACTAATGACCAAACCGATCCCTTCATTAATAAACCCATCTACATCTATGAAAACGATGCTTATCAGTAGAATATAGTTGGGCCAAAATAACAAAAATCGCTTGTTAGCTCTTGCCAGACCAATAGTAGCTTTTTGGCCATCATCTAGTACCACTCGAATTCCAAAGAGTTTTTTCCCAAGTGTTTGTCCATCTACTCCTTCCATTAGAATCTTATACAATGGAGCAAGCAATAAAGCAACAACAGCGGTTATCCTTAAATAATTGGGTGTCAAAGAAGATACAACGTACATCAGCAGTGACACGATCAATAGATCTATAAACGCAGCCAATAATCGTTGGTACCAAGCAGGATAAACCAGTGGGTCCTCTTTTGTCCAGGAGAAGGTATCTAAGGGAGTTTCTTGCACGAGGTTTAGTTTTATGGAGTATTGAATTAGAGCAAGTTATCATTAGAAGCGGCTAAAACGCTCTCTACAGCTCCTTTGAGTTGTTTAATCTTAGGTTGAAACCAAATAAAAGAGATCAATTGCCCAATCACAATCGCTGATATAAAAGGCCAAGGTAAATAGCCCGAGAAGCCAATCACAAGAATAATCAAAGTACAAATAACTTGTACCCCATTCCCTATTTGAGGAAACTTCCCCTGTACCTCGTTTATTCCAGTAGAATGGAGTTCAATTTGGACTTTTACGGCATCGCCATTGGTGCCTTTTACAATTAGAGCACCATTTTTATTGGCATAAACATCTTTAAAGCCTGCTTGGGCCAATGTTGCTTTAATCGTGTTTTGTAGCTGTTTGGGGGTATTAGAAATGTTCTCCATGCGTGTTTTAGTAGTTTAAGAGGGGAGTATTAAATAGGTATAGCGTACAAAAGCGTTTATTAACTCCGCGCTAATTTACTTTGAATAACAATAGCAATAGATTGTGCTCTATTTTTGGCTTTTTGGGCAATTGGCCCTATAAATAGGGCGTCTACAGTCGCTTCAAAAACCTGTAACCATTGTTGAAAATGGGCCGCTGTTAATGGAATCTTATAGTGCAAATCGGTATGTATTTTCAAGACATTACGGTGGTAACCGTTGGCTTGCAACAGGGCTTGTTCCCAAAAATCAACTAACAAAGGCAAGTGCCCTATTAAATCGAGTTGAGCCACCTCTAAAAAAATGTGCTGCATTTCTTTCTCCAACAACAATGTTTCATAGAACAACTGCAATAGTTGTTCTAAATCTGCTCGGGTGCCAATATCTTGTTTGTCCATAACCTTGCTCTTTTAAGGGCATCTTATTTACAAGATCTTGCCCTTCTTTACAATCACTTTTTTGTGTAAAAAGTGCCCTTGACCATTATAATAATAATGAATCTCTTCTTCGCGCTTGTCTGCCACGAACGATCCTTTGACTTCTACATAACCTCCTTCTTGCTGTGCCCAAGGTAATACCTCTCGATAAACTCCATGTAGGCGCCCATCCTTAAAGGTATATGTGCGATACACCCTTCCATCCTCCTTAAAAGAATTCTCTAAGCCATCTCTTTTTCCCTCTCGATAAAATCTATATTGCGTTCGATAAGGATTATTATAATAAAAAGGCGCCACTACAGTATCCTCTTGCACCAAATAACGTAAGGTGTAACGAAATTTATCTTCTAGACTTGTATCTATTCCCAAAACAGCATAATCATCCCACTTCTGCGCATAAACTCCTGTCATAATCTGCTCTAAAATCTCGTATTCGCTATCTTTAGTATGGACGTAGGTACTCCATTGACTAGAGCGCAAGCCTCGTACATATTGCGCTTTTATCTTCAGTTCACCGCTGTACGCATAATATTGCCAGCCATGATAAGGGATTCCTTGGTTATAATACCCTTTGGACCACACTCGCCCATATTGTGAATATTCTATAAATTCCTTCCCTAATGGATGGACTAAAATTTGATCCAAAACATCCAATTGGCGGCTAGTAGTTGTCTTTTTTAAGGATTCTAATTTAGGGCAATACAACACCGAAGAAAGCGTCGCTTCTGCATAGACTAAATGACAACTTTTACGTTTTACCAAAGCTGTTGTGTAAGCATTCCCTTGAATTTTGACCAGTTGCCCTGCTTTACAATTTTTATAGGCTTTTTTAATTCTAAAGGTCAGCCAAGTGGTATCACTTCCTCCTTCTTTATTTTTTTGTTGGTCTAATAAAACTCCTACAAAGACTTTTTGGGCATTGTTATAATGAAAGGTAGTAGAGTGGTGTTCTCCTGTAGCACAAGCGTACATAGGAATCGTTCTTACAAAAGCAAGTAAAACAAAAAAGTAAAAGGGTATTTTTAAGAACATACTACAAAAGGGTATTTTTAGGCGTTTTAATCACAAGTCCTATTTTTGTACATTTGGAAGCGTCATTGCCTCTATTTCCTAGGAAGTTATTTAAAAAGTCAGGTTAAGGTTTAATCACTTCTATAACGCCCTCCAATATTATCTATTATGCTACAATATTTTTTGCGCCCTCTATCCAATCCTATTTTCTATAGTTGTTGTTTGATTGCGCTATTTTTAGGTGCTTGTACAAGCACTAATCCTCCTTCTAATGATTGGCAACGCCTACACCTTAACGGTAAAGTTAAACAATTTGAAGAATGGACCTACAGTAGTTATGCTACTTTTACCAACGAGCAACATAACAACCGACAAACCAACTGGTTCTCAAAAGAAGGCTTCTTAAACAAAGGATTGTTTTATCAAACCGATAACCAACTTCGTTGGACCCACTATACTTATCAATCGGATAGTATTTGGGTTCGTCGAACGTTGCAAGTAGATGGCGGCGCAGAACAAAATCAAAACTATTGGTTGTATGAACTCAATGCACAAGGACAACAAAAAAAGTTAACCTCTCTCCTATTAGATACCAGTGTTTTTTACAGAATCAATGTTGATTTTAATGAGCAACAATTGCCTAAAACATTAATTTATTCTGAAAAAATAGATCCTACCATTGTGCCTTGTGAGGTCCACCGAACTTATACGGAGCAGGGAAAAGTGCAAGAAGAATTGGTGTATGTTTATGATAAGGCCAATGCCCAATGTAGTACACAGCCAACGACGTCTACCTATACTTATAATGAACAAGGAGACATTGAGCGGGAAAAGGTTATCTATTACAATGGAAAGGAGGAAATTTATTCTTATCAATATCGATACGACCAGGCAGGCAATTGGACCAATCGTCTCCATTATGCAGGAGATAAAGTCATCGAAGTTACTAAACGCCAATTCTTTTATTATGAATAAACAAAAATCATTGGCACTACAACGCAATCTGCGGGCTCCCTTGAATAGTTTCCTGTAGAGCAGCACTATAGTGCTGCTCTACAGGAATGCTAAAAGTCAAGGATTAGGATAAAGCAGGCACTGTTACCCAATTTATACCTTTCTTTAATTGTTCTAAGGTTTTAGCTTCTTCTGAACCAGCAACAGGCTCATGACAATACGCCCATTCAGCTCTTGGAGGCATACTCATCAAAATAGATTCCGTTCGACCATTGGTATCCAATCCAAACTTAGTTCCACGATCCCACACCAGGTTGAACTCTACATAACGTCCTCGACGCAGGCGTTGCCAATTTAGTTCTTGGTCGCCAAACGCCAAATCGCGCGTTTGCTCTACTTGATGACGATATAGAGGAACAAAAGCGCGTCCTACCTCTTGTACAAAAGCCCAAAGTTGCTCTTTGCTCTTCCCTTTTTCTTCCTGTAAACGATCAAAGAAAATTCCGCCTATTCCACGGGTTTCTTGACGGTGTTTTATGTAGAAATAATCATCTGCCCAAGGTTTAAACTTAGCATAATAATCAGGATCGTGGCGATCACAAACCTCCTTGAGTTGTTGATGAAAATCGGTTGCCAATGCTGCATTGACATAATGAGGGGTCAAGTCAATTCCGCCACCAAACCACCAAACACCATTGCTCATTTCAAAATAACGAACATTCATGTGGATAATTGGGATACGGGGAGAGCGAGGATGCAAAACAATAGAGACCCCTGTTGCCCAGAAAGTAATTGGGTCTTCTCCTTGGTCCTCCATTTTTAATAGTTTTAGCAAATTGGGCGGCATATCGCTGCCTAGCCCTGAGAAATTAACCCCACCTTTTTCAAGGACTTGCCCCTCTTGAATTAAGCGGGTGCGGCCACCACCTTCATGTTCGTGTTCCCACAAATCTTGCTTGAATTCAGCGATTCCATCTAAATCCTCTAATTCTGAACAAATATCATCTTGTAGTTGTTGAAACCAAATCGTGATTTGCTCTTTAGTCACCATAATATTTATGTTTTCTTGCGATTGAAGTTGAAATTGTCAAAGAAAATTTTTGTTAGAGCAACATTGACTTTTGTGAAAGACAATACTCTTATTTTTTTGATGGATTTTCTATGTACTTATAAAGATAAGTAAGGTACCGCTGACTACCTCAAAAACAGGTCAAATTTTTCACACAATCGTATTATTAGTTATTACTAATAAAAAGACTTCCTTAAATTAGATACTCTTCCAAACTTAGTCTTTCTTTTTGCTTATGCGTTTAGGTCAACAATTATACAATAGTGTACTGCCCCCTTCCTTTGAGCTAATGCCCAAAGAGCAACGCCTTTTGCAGCAAATGTATCCTAATATTGACTGGAAAAAAGTAGAGTTTAATACCTGTTTGCCTTGGTTTATGCATTTTACCTTTGCTATTGGCTCTGCTTTGCCTGCGTCTTACAATGGACAGAAAGTGCATGTCTATTTACGGGATAAAGATCGGCGCTCTGTTGATGAGCGTTTAGCGATTATTGTGCACGAAGCCTTTCATATCCAACAATACCACGATCTCGAAAGTATGACTAAAGGCAGTTGGGGTTGGGGATATAATCGACGTTTTATGCGTTATTATTTGGGCTGGTATTTTCAGATGCTTTATGAAGGCTTTTTTAAGAAAGGGTTGACCTGGAAAGTCACTCAACAACAAGCCTATCGACAACATCCAATGGAACGGACGGCCTACTGGCATGAGGGCATTTTCAGAAAGCACATTAATACCTATAGAGGGCATTCTGTTATTGGCTTTTTTAAGGCAGTACCTCACTTGGTCTGCACCAATAGCAACAGTCCTAAGGCCCCTCTACGATTTTTTCATTTTTCAGCCACTATTCTCTGTCTATTGATTGCGTTGAGCAAGCCTCTTTTAGATGCGCTTTTATTTCCAATTGCCCTACTGTTTGGAGGGCGTTCGTTGCGTCAATAGCTTCTTTATTTATTCCATCTCCACTACAAAATCCATTAGACCATTCATCTCTTTCATGGATCTACCTTTAGGCTGCTTCTCCAAAATGGTGGAAACTATACAAACTAAATTTTGATAATTCTGTGGACATTCTTAGTTAGAACAAACACATTCTTAGGATACTAAAAATCAAACTATCGTATACATAACTCTTCTGATTTTCCTTTTTTAGTTGTTATCTGGCTTCCCATATAATCTCATGCTCCATGGATCGATTTTTTCACTCATTCCAAGTTGACTTTCTATCGCGGCAATAGTTTTGTAATGGCTTTTGCTGTTTACTGTAAGGTTTTCACCAATTAATGGCTCTCCATAGTTCTCTTCTTCTTCATATTCATCCCATTTTATAAATTCAAGAACATATTTCCTCCTCAATTTTCTTTTTTCATAAAATGTAAGTTCGAAAGTATTTCTAGAATCGCCAAACATATAAACAAAGAGATCAAACCGTTCCCCTACCTTCTTTTTCCAGTCATCATTCTTGTAATGATAGTGCCATAAATCATAATAATCATTATCACAGATAATGGTCCAATCATTATTTTCCATAATAACTAACTGGTTCGCCATCCATTCAAATTCCGTAAGAGGAGCGTCAATAGTAAGCTTAACACAATCGTGAATTCCAAGCCATTCTAGGATTTCTAAATCGGAGTGTTCTTTCACATTTTTTATGCAAATTTGGTAAGCAGTAAAAAATGGAAAATCAATAAACGCATTCCTATCCATAACCTTTACTTGGTTTTAGTTTTAACTTGTGCATAGAGTATGCCTCCTTCTTGGTCTAAACACCAAAAACGGTCTAAATGATAGTCGGTATTATCTACTGGTCTTTAGTTTCTATTGATTCAAAAGCTTGCTTCCAATTTTTATATCCTTCTTCAACAATCAGAAAGATTCTCTTTTGGATGTTTTAGCTTTCTTTAGGCTCATTGGTAACTGTTTTCTTTGCCCCAGAATCTAACTGTCTTATTTTCAGATTAAGTGCTGCAAAAAATAGAGTGGTAAATGGACTTAACCAGTTAAATATGGCATAGATAAAGTACTCTCCTACCCCAACACCTAAAACACTACTTTGATAAGCACCACAAGTATTCCATGGAATAAGTACAGAAGTAACCGTACCTGAATCTTCTAGTGTCCTACTCAGGTTTTCAGGAGCTAGCCCTTTATCTTCGTATGCTTTTTTAAACATTTTTCCAGGAATAACGATAGCAAGATATTGATCGCTTGTAATTGCATTAAGGCCTAAACAACTTATAACGGTACTCGCAAATAAACCGAATACAGTCGTTGCAAAAGAGAGCAACAAATTTGTTATTTTAGAGAGGGCACCGATTGCATCCATAATTCCACCAAAAACCATCGCACAACTTATCAAATAGATGGTTGACAGCATCCCTTGCATTCCCCCTGAACTGAAAAGCTCATTTAGCTTTTCGTTATCAGTTACAATATTTGTATCTGTAAAAGTAGCAGTTATCACAGCAGAGATATTAGAGTCCGATAATTTAGACAAGGCATCTCCTTGGAAAATTAAGGCAAAAATTGCAGCTAAAACCACTCCCATTCCTAAAGCTACAAGTGGTTTTGTTTTTAGTAAAATTAATCCAACAACTATCGCTGGCACTATAAATACTAACGGTGTAATATTAAAAGTAGATTTAATCGTTGAAAGTAATGCATTCACATCGGCACTACCAGTTGTATCAATACCAGCACTTATGATCGTAAAGACGATCAATGTAATTACAATAGTCGGCACCGTCGTAATTGTCATATACCTTATATGAGTAAATAAATCTGTTCCTGCCATCGCTGGTGCTAGATTAGTGGTATCACTCAATGGAGACATTTTATCTCCAAAATAGGCGCCAGAAATTACAGCTCCAGCTATCATTCCCGATGAAATGCCCAAGGCAGAACCTATTCCGATCAATGCAATTCCTACCGTTGCGGATGTCGTCCAGGAACTCCCTGTTGCAATAGAGATGATTGCCGCAATGATTAGAGAAGCAGGAAGAAATATGGTCGGATTCAAAACCTGTAATCCGTAATAGACCATAGCAGGGATAATACCACTCACGAGCCAAGTTCCAGCAAGTGCACCAACTAAAAGCAAAATAAAAATTGGGACTAAAACACTTTTGAGGTTATCCACAATTTCTTGCAACATAAAGGAGATAGAAATTTTATTAAACAAACCAACTATCGCAGCGACAAGGCCGCCAATGAGCAATATAATTTGATTCGTATATCCACCAAATAAGTCTTTGTCTTCTAGAAACAACATATTATAAGCTAATAAACCGATCAATGTTACCATTGGTATGAACACCTCTAGCGTTGTCAGTTCTCTACTCTTCATTTTTTGTTGTTCATCAACATTTACTTCAGATGATTCTTTGTTGTCTTTCATTATATTTCCTTTAATCTATAAATTGCTTTAACGGTGTCTAATGATGCGCAAGACTCTCCTCAATGATTCATCGTATAAGACATCATCATCTTTTTAATGGAGAACTTACCTTGTTATCTAAATCTGGTTCCTTTCTTTTAAGCCCGATAACATAATGTTCCTAAACATAACCCTCCTGTTTTTAAACTGTCCTTTTTTGCATTTTTTTTTCTAAAAGTCTGGTAACTTTTTCCAGTTTCTAGACCAGCAGCCCAACAAGAACGCCTCCCCAAGATAACCCAATAATAGTTACTTTTTGGTCTTTATATTTTTCTTCCATAAAATGATTAATAATTTCAGTTCCTTTCCAGTCAACGTTTCCTCTTTGAGAGTAGCCTTCTTTAGTGGTGCTTTTGGGGGAACCAACTATTGAAGCTAAAGTTACTATTTTTGCTACAACTCTAAATTTCATTATCTATTTATTATTATTCGAACCATTCGATTAATGCATTCGTGAGCTCTATCCTGTTATTAATAAAATTATGATCGTTTTAATTGGAGTTAACATAACTTATATCTCTAACGAAGAAGAGTATGACAGGTTAATCGCTATGCCTTTTTTAACAAAAACTATGGACGCTTGCTCTGTTTTAGCTCATTGGGTGCCCCCCCATCTTCTTCCAAATGTTTTTCTTTCTTCTGCGTATAAAGCGGAATCTTATCCAAGTCTAAAATCGTCGCGCCATTCTCATCAAACTCAAAGGCAGATTCAAAACTAGCATTCCAGACAATTTCCTCAAATTTATAAGAATAATGTGTGCGTACAATATTCGCAAAGGTATCGTCATACGATTCTAAGATCACCATGATTTCTAAATCCGATTGATCTTCCATTGTTTTGCAAATTTGTACAGGACTCTCTTCCGATAAAGGGTGTACAACCGTCCAGCTCAGCGGCAACATCGAAAGTGTGTTTCGCTCTAATTCTAAGGGCCGATAGGTCCGCCGTTCTTTGCCCTCCTTATCGTGTATAATCCAAGCAGCAATGACTTCCACCCGCAAATTGGTCAACATGTTTTTGCGTTCATTCGCCAAACGAAACATAAACGCTTCTCCATTTCTATAAGGCCCTACCACCGCATTATCAGAGAAAAGAATACGCACATTGGGCTTAGAAAAACGCGCAAAGAGTAGTCCTGTTGCTAAGGCAAAGCCCATCAAGCCTGTAAACGCCCCCAAGGCAGCAATAAAATTCGCCATAAAGCCTTGTGGGCTGATGCTCCCATACCCTACGGTTGTCACTGTTTGTATACTAAAGAAAAAAGCGGTCCAGAAAGCAGGTAATCCATCATCTGCTGCTCCCGATAAATTCTCCACACCATTGAGTAAATAAAGAGAAGCAAAAAGGCAGTTCATCATAAAATAAACCAACAAGGTCAATCCTGTAAACCGCCACCAACTCATAGAAACAACATGTTGGTACAAGTGTAGGTCTTGATAACTATTCGTCACTCGATAAACATTAAACGTTCCATCTTTATTGATGAAACGTTTTGTATTCTTGGAGGCAATGCTACTAAAACCTAAGTCATAAAAGGTCTCTTTCAACTTTTTTCTAGCCATGCCCTTTGTTGTAGGATCTATATAATGTCTTTTAGCCATACCTATAAAAATCTAAGAACAGTGAAGCAAAAATGACCTATTCAGCAATCGTCGCTTTGATGTACAAACGAGTATTAATAGGGTCCGTATTCGCCGTAATCGTAATCGCTTTATTTTGTACCCCACGTTTTCCCGCAGAGTTAAACGTTACTTTAATCTTACCTTCTGCCCCTGGTGCAATAGGTTCCTTCGGCCATTCAGGGACGGTACAGCCACAACTTGCCTTGACATTTTCTATTTTAAGAGGATTTGTCCCAACATTTTTGACCTTAAACTCATGGGTAACACTACTATTTTTGACAATGGTACCAAAGTCGTGTTGCAATTCAGGCAACTGAATAGCGGTTAAATTAGCAGGTAACTGTTGCTCCATAGAGTCATCGTCCAATGGGCGGGCTCCTCCATTACCACCCCGTGTTGGCTTTGGCAAAACTTGCTCCATGACCGAACTCAATTGCAATTGCAATTTTTTCATATCTGCTCGGAGCACGCTATTTTCTGCTTCTAATTTAGCTACTCGTTCTTCTAATTGTTTATTAGAATTCATTTTTTGAGCGGTTCCACAACTGGTAAGCAGAAGGCAAAAACTCATAATCATAAGAATTGGATGCTTACCTTCGGTTATTATTATTGTATTCATTAGTGTTGTTTTGGTTTTAAAACAAAAATCAAGGTCTGTTATTAATTGTTATAAAGATAATTTTCTGCTAAAGACAAGACGACCTCTAGCGTTGAGTAATTTCAAAAAATAAATTCCCTTCTCTTGTAAAGGAAGGGAGTGTGTTGTTGTTGCATCTCCCCATTTTCCTTTCTTAGTGTACACACAATTACCTTGCTCATTAACCAACAACAAACACCCCTTCTGTAGTTGAGGCAACTCAAACCGCAGTTGGAATTGTCCATTTTGTACTTCTGCTAATAAAATTTGAGGGCGATGAGCGTTTTGTGCTTCTTGATAAGCAGCAATAGGAGGATTGGCTTTCGCTAATAAATAATCTCCTTTTAGTAAGGTAAAAACAAGCAGTTTAGAATTAATAAAAGTGGTACTTCTACTACTAGGATGGACTTGCCAAGCACTGTTAACCGTAGGACGATACAATAATACTAAACTGTCAGCACTACTACTTTTTGTCCATAAGTCGCCTAAGCGACTCTCAGTCAATCGAATGCTGCCTTCTGCCTCAAACGTGGGATCCCAATCTCCTTGTACGGTCCAATAACCTGTCTGGGTTGCTTGATAAAGAGTGGAAGCAGGCAATTGATGAGGCGGTACAGGATGCCGTTGCAAGTGTAATGAGGTAGTATCACTCCAATTTAAGACTTCCAAGCCTTCCCAGTATAAAATATTGTGTGACAAGGGCACCATTGTTTGGCTGCTATCCTTGAGTGTGATGGCTTCATCAAACCGTGCTTGGTTGAGTTGTTGTGCATCATTTAGGAGCACTTGGCTTGGCTCAAAAGGTAAGTCGATCCACACACTATCCAATGCTCCAGAAACTATGATACGCGTGCGTTGTTGTTCTCCGCCTACTCCCTGAAAGGTTAATTCCAAAGGCACTTTTGTACAGTAAGTACTGCGTCCTACCAATTGTTGAGCAAGCTTAACGCACACTTTTTTATGCTCATAAGTATAACTAACCACTTGAAAATGTGGGAAGCCGCCCTGAAAAATCCAATCATCAAAAAAAGGATTTAAATCTTGTTGTGTCGCTGCCATTAAGGCATCTCTTAGCTCTCCTGTTGTAATGTTCTTAAAAGCGTAATCCTTCATCACGGTCTGCATTCCTTGACGAAAGGCGGTATCTCCCATATACCAACGTAAATTGTGCGCTACAACGGCACCTTTATCATACACATGGCGACCATAGGTATATTGGTGCGGCACATTTGCAACGGGTCTATAGCCCCCCTCCTTTTTGTGAGCACCTGATAACACACTGTGGTGGTTCCTGCGAACGGTGTTAAGATAAGCGGTACGGCCATAGACTCGTTCGACAAATAATTGTTCACAATAAGAAGCCATACCTTCATTGATCCACATATCTTGTGCAGAAGCGCAAGTCACTAAATTCCCCCACCAACTGTGCCCCAGCTCATGTGCCATGAGGCTTTCTCTCTTTAGACTGCCATCAGCGGCAAAAATAGGATAGGCAATATTACTAGCATGTTCCATAGCGCCAGAGCGAAAAGGTACCAAGCTGTAACCAACCTTGTGCCAGCGGTGTGGCCCAAACCAATATTCATAGGCGCCAATAGCCTCTTTGAGATGGGCAAACGATTGGACCAAAGCCGCCGTATCTTTAGCATTGGCAACTAAACGAATGGGAATAGTATCGTTGATGCCGATGTATTCCTGTTCTACCACCGTATAATTAGCCACTGCAATCGCCGCTAGATAGCTCGGAATCGGCTGCTTCTGTTGCCAAACACGGGTTGTTAAATTTCCTTTTGTTCGCTCTGCTTGTAAATAACCATTACAATGGGCACGCTGTTCATTTTTTGTGGTAATCCGAAAGGTATAAGTGGCGCGTTCTCGAAAATTATCAAAACAAGGATGCCACACCCGTCCATAATTATGTGGATTGGAACCAAAACCTACTCCCAAGTTATAAGCATATTCATCTTGATAATAAAAACCGCCCCAACTACCATCTCGTTGTGGTTTTCCTTGATAATAAACCCGAACAACTTGGCGACTGTCTTTGGGTAAAGGATTACTAAAATGAACTTGTAATAACGTATCATTATAAGAAAAAGAGGTCAACTCCTCTTGCCAGCGGACGGAATCTACTTGTAGTTGTAATAAATCTAAAGGAAGTGTTTCCAGCCCCTCTTTTAGTACGTTAAAGTCCACTTCACACCAACCTTGAATCTGTTGGCTTTCATGTGCCGCCATATTAAGGACGACTGTATAATGAACGATATCAATCGCTTGAGTACGAGCATTGGTATTGATACTATAAGCCAAGCTATCCCATTCTTGTTGGGCAATTAAAAGCATGGATTTGGTATGGCGACAGGAGGGGTCTTCTTCACAATCGGGCACTTGTGCCTGAACCATTACAACACTACACAAGAGCAGTACAAAACTGCTCCAAGCGGTCGTTTGGTTGTATAAAAAAGAAAGACATGTGGTTAAAGAGCAAAACATTAAGAATAAAAATTTTAGCGTGTTCTTTTGTAAAAATAGGATTTCAGGTTAATTTAATCAAAATTCGCGACAAGCGACTTATTTTACAGTCTTTGACCACCATTCTATTTACTATGATACTTGCTTTAGACCAAGGTACCACCAGCTCCCGCGCTATTGTTTTTGATAAAGACGGCACTATTGTCGCCTCTGCTCAACGAGAATTTGAACAGCACTATCCCAATACCGCTTGGGTGGAGCATAATCCCTTAGAAATTTGGAAAACGCAACTTGCCGTTGCCCAAGAAGTTTTACGCCAGAGTGCTGTAGAAGCCTCCGCTATTCAAGCTATTGGCATTACCAACCAACGAGAAACAACCGTTGTTTGGAACAAGCACACAGGGGAGCCTGTCTATAAAGCCATTGTCTGGCAAGACCGCCGAACGGCTCAGCGTTGTGATGAATTACGTGCCGCAGGTTGGAAAGATTATGTCTACGAACAAACAGGGTTGGTCTTAGATGCCTATTTTTCGGGGACGAAGTTAGAATGGATTTTAGATCAGGTAGAAGGGGCCCGAGCAGCAGCCGAAGCAGGAGACTTACTTTTTGGCACTATTGATACATGGTTGCTTTGGAAACTGACCGATGGCGCTGTTCATGCGACTGATTACAGCAACGCCTCTAGAACCATGCTTTTTAATATACAGACCCTTCAATGGGATGAGCGCCTTTTAGCAGAGTTCAATATTCCAGCTAGTATGCTGCCAGCCGTACGCCCTTCTAGCGAAGTCTATGGATATAGTGCTCCTAATTTATTGGGCCACTCCTTCCCTATTGGAGGCATGGCGGGTGACCAACAAGCGGCTTTATTTGGCCAAGGTTGTACCCAAACGGGCATGGCTAAAAACACCTACGGAACAGGTTGTTTCATGTTGATGAACACTGGCAACAAGCGCATTCCTTCCAAAGCAGGTCTGCTAACAACCATTGCTTGGGGATTGGATGGAACAATCACTTATGCTTTAGAAGGCTCTGTTTTTATTGCGGGAGCAGCCGTCCAATGGTTAAGAGATGAACTTAAGATATTGGATGAAGCCCCCGATTCTGAATACTTCACCAGTAAGGTAGAAGACAATGGAGGTGTTTATGTCGTACCTGCTTTTGCAGGATTGGGCGCGCCTTATTGGGATATGTACGCTAGAGGAGCGATTTTTGGATTGACCCGTGGTTCTAACAAATACCACATTATTAGAGCAACCTTAGAATCCTTGGCCTACCAAACTAGAGATGTCTTGGAAGCCATGGAAAAAGATGCCAGCCTTCAATTGCATTCTCTTCGGGTAGATGGAGGCGCTTGTGCCAATAATTTTTTGATGCAATTTCAAGCAGATTTATTAAATACAACAGTAGAACGTCCTGCGGTCATTGAAACCACCGCATTAGGAGCCGCTTATTTAGCGGGGTTAGCAGTAGGTTTTTGGGATAAAGCAAGTTTAGAAAAACGCTGGCAATTGGACCGAGGCTTTGCACCTGTTATGGCCGATGAAGAACGCCAATATCTTTACAAACAATGGAAAAAAGCTGTAGAGCGTACCAAAGGCTGGGAAGAATAAGTTTTTTTGTGGTAATTCTCCCTGAAGAAATGCTTATTTTAAACCCTCTAAGAAAATTTATAGAAAGAGAGTAGAAGGGATCAACGAAAGTGTTGTACCTTCTACTTCGTTGTTTTAAAACACCTGTTACAACTCCATTTATAATAAAGCTTATTAATTGATACGAACATGTTGTTGTACCTTTTATTAATAGTTATGGTGGTGGTGGTATTGGCAGCAGTTCTTGCCAGCGCTCATACTCGCCACAAAGCTTCTTTAGCAGCTCACTGCCTAAAGGATATGGAGCTGCACTATGAGCACTTCTTGGAAGACAATTTATCCGCGGAATTATGGGTAGAGGGCATTTTTATCACTAGTGTAGAACGTTTGGCGAAGGATGCATTTTTTATTTTGCAAAAAGACCTCTTGAAACTCACTCAGCTGACTCAAGGTGGTTATCTTTATAGCCGTGTTGACATTCCATATACCGCACAGTATTTTCCCAATGTTGTACATCTAGCGGAAGAGCAACTTTATCAATCGCGTTACAGCCGTACGCTACAAGTCTATCAAACTCCTGCCAAAAAACGTTTTTCGGAAGCACTCTTAGAGGCGATTGAAACAGATCTTCAACAGCGTTTGATACAAAAATCCAACTAACACTTTAGAGTTCTTTAATTGGTACAAATCAATTATTTAATCCGTCTTTTAGAATTTTTTCTACGTTTAATTATAATTCTTTTTACCTTTTTTGGTCTTATTATTGTTGCTTGAAAAAGCACCTTGGTTCCCTCAATAATTATTTTTCCTTCCTTTTCGACAATATTATTATGCCTTTATCATTTAAAATGATAGGATTGCTCCTATCGTTATCCTTCTATTTTATTCCTACTTCTACTGCGCAGATTACATTAAGACAGACAAACGATGAACACGATACTAGATTGTGGGTAGGCTTACAATACAAACATTCCTTTAGTAAAGCATGGAGTATGCAGATCGATTTACAAACACGCTTAAAAGAACATCTTAGTGTGCTAGATCGAGGTTTATTGGATCTCTCGTTTTCCTACCAGCATCCCAAAAACAAGGTTTTAAAGTTGTTTAAATTCGAGACAGGGGCTCGTTTTTTTACGATTAATGATATCCAAGGTAATAAACAAGGGCCTAAATTTGGCTATCGTTTGTACGGCTCCATTACATTGAAAAAAAGCTGGAAACGCTTGGCTTTTGCCTATCGTTTTCAATATCAAAATCAAACTGTCATTCCTCGTTATTTTGATGGAGAAGCGGAACTTTGGGAACAAGAACAAACATTGCGCAACCGTATCTCCTTGGGTTATAACTTTAAGAAATGGAAATTAGATCCTGAGATCACCGCAGGGATATTCTTCCCTTTAGAGCAAGCAGATAACCAAGGTTTTAGTCGACTGCGTTTAGGGCTAGGTACCAAGTATAAAATCAACAAACATCATCTTTTAAAATTCCGTTTGATCTATCAACAGAGCTTAGGCATTACAACAACGGAACGCGATTTTATCCTAGCGATAATTTATCAGTACAATACCAAGGCTAAAAAGAAGAAGAAGAAGAAGAAGAAATAGAGTATTAGAAGGTAGTAGTTTTATTAGAAAATTAGTGCCCATAAAAATGGCGCAAGTATCCTGAAGGAACTTGCGCCATTGTACTTCTTATACGAACCATAAACGTTTACTTAACGACCACCATAGTACTCTGTTGAGTAGCACTACCACTAGCCTCTAGCAGATAGGTACCAGCAACTAATTCTCCTAAGGGCAACTGGAAACCTTGTGCCGTCGCCTTGGGTTGTTGCCACTCTTGTACCACACGGCCTGTCATATCCCTCAGGCGAATATAATTCACTACTTCTGTTCCTAACTCATTTTTCCAAAGCAGTGACGCTCCTGCTGCCACTGGATTGGGAGACAACAACCAAACAGTATTGGCTCCAGCAACAGCTCCTAAGCTCGTTCTCTTGCTGTGTGCAGTTCCTTGTGTTGTAGTAGAGGCAGCAGGCTTGGCATGTTGACCATTGCCAATAAAACTGCGGACTATCAATCCATCATATTGTTGTGTACTGCTAGTATTGTTTCGGTATTTGTTGATGGTTCCTTGATTCGCCATCAAATCAAGACTTAAATCTCCATACTTGAATCCTAGTACACTATAGAAAAAACGTCCCTTATTATCATCGTAAGCGGTTCCATAAACAGGCAATTGATTGTATACATTAGTACTGTTACTAGGCAAGTAGGAAGTATTAACATTTTCGTTAAAAACAACTCCACTTCCCATATCAATGATGGCCGTATACCAACCAACGGCTTCTGGATGCCTTCTTTTACCTGCATTGGTAGAACCGTGGTTGACATAGGTTCCACCTATTTCTAACTCGTCAAAAGCAATACCAAGCGCACTGTTTCCATAATCACTCAATAAGTAATTGCCACTGATGAAAACTTGACCTTTCTTATCTACTGCAATATTAGGGTTATAAGTAGGACTTCCATTTTTAGAACCATAATAAGTTGTTCCATTAACCGATCCTGTATTGCCTACAGTAATAGAGTTAATAATCCCTCCATTTCCTGGATCAATGTAGTTGACATAGGTCCCAAATTCTGAAAACACTCCTCCATCACTCCCTGTGCTCTCAAAAGCATGAAAAAGCTCCGATGTCTTGGGATTAATCGCTAAACTAGAGTGGCGTAAATGTTTGTCTGCTGTAATGTCCAATTCATTGCCTAATGATCCATAGGACTCTGCCCAGATAGGCATTCCTCCATTATGACTTAAAGCCATGATGAAATAATTGTAAGCTAAACCACCGTTGGTATAGTTGTTACTAAGCCTTATACCAGCTAGTCTTTTAGTTTCATAATAAATCCCACTCAAAAAGACATTCCCATTATTATCTTGTACAACATCCGTAGAATAGGTAGGCTCTTGAGCAGACCTTGCCCAAATAAAATTAGCATTATTTCCATTGTCTTCATAAACCGCCGCAAAAGCATTCCCATAAGGAAAATTAGCGCCCAAGGGAGAAGGAACAGTAATCGCTGCCACATTGCCAGCACCACCACCTAATGACAGGCTTGTAGTTCCTTCTACATACCCTCCAATTGCTAATTGATTGGTATGCTCATTGTAATCTAAATCTGTAATAAAATCATTGGCGTAATCTCCTTCTATAATATGCCATTGATAAACACCATTGGCATCAAACTTTACGACTCCTAAATCATAACTTCCATTACCAGTACCAATTATTATAAGATTACCAGAGGCATCTTGTACATAGACATCTCCATCTTTCCAAAAAGTAAAAGAAACATAGACATCTCCCTTACTACTAATGTCTACTTGAGGGACACTTTTTACATCTACTTGATTATCAATTAGGCCGTGAGTGTAAATCAAGGCATTCCATGTATTAGCAGAAGCTTCCTCCCGCCAATTTACAAAGATTTTCTCTGGAGAAAAACAAGTCATGCAAGTCGCCACATTAGTATAAAGATTGTACCCAAAGTCTAAGATTTCGAAGTCTTCTTCATGAAAACCGACAGTAGCAGTAAGCCCAGCGGTACTAGCGATTGAAGTGGGGTATTCATTATATTCTTCCCCTTGGTCTCTCAACCAGAATGGATATTCCTGAGCAGTCATGGAGTAGGTACATAGAACGACAAGTCCTGCTATGAGCAGGAGGTTTAAAAGGTTTTTCATTTGAAATTAAATTTGGTTATTAAATTTTAAGTTTTAAAAATGGTTATCGGTTGTGGTTCGTAGGTTGCTTGTAGACCATAGTATAAGACAAGTGGTTTTGGAGTTATACTTACTTTTGTTGATCTACGGAACAATCCAGTATAAGAACGTTTTAAAAGCTCAGTAGGTTGTATTTTTTTCCTTTCTAAGGAGAAAAGATTGCCTCCTTTTTTTCACCAGATTTTTTTTTTAGCATAAAAAAGGCACAAGTTCCTCTGTAGAACTTGTGCCTTTTTTATTTCCCCCTTCAAGGAGAAGTAATCTTCTCTATTTCACAACAGCCCTTGTACTTTGTTGTACTTTTGATTGCTTCTAGCAAATATATTCCTGTGATTAAGTGCTCTCGTGCTAACTGAAAGCCTTGAGCCGTCGCTTTAGGCTGTTGCCATTCTTGCACAACTCGACCTGTCATATCAACCAAACGGATATAATCCACTCCTGCCGTGGTACCAAAATCTGGAAACAAAGGACCGTTTCCTGTACTAACAAAGGCAAAAAACAGTAAAATGGTTGGATTGTAACCTTTTTAATAAAAAATAATGCCACCCAATTTTTAAAATTAGTTGGCATTATGGTTCTAAACCATCCCAAAATGGTAAATGATTTGTTATTATTTCATAATTTTTGATAAAAAATATTCTTCTGAAATTAGCCTTTTTTCATGCGCATTTTCATCATTACATCCTTCTTAGGTCGAGAACCACTCACAGGAACTGCTGCAATTTTTTCTAAGACGTCCATCCCAGAAATTACACGACCAAAAACAGTATAACCACCATCCAAATGTGGCGTTCCTCCTGCTGTTGCATACGCTTTCTTTTGTGCTTCAGTATACACAATACCACTCCGCATTTGCATTTGATCGAGCATTTCTCCTTTCACCCGTTGGCCTTCTACAATATAAAATTGAGAACCAGAGGAAGCTTTTTTTGGATTAACTGCATCGCCCATACGCGCTGCAGCTAAAGCACCTTTGAGATGGACTAGTGTATCTACAAATTCAGCAGGAATGGTATAACCAGGGCCACCATTGCCTAACATAACATTAGGAGCGGCTCCTTTAGAAACAGGGTCTCCACCTTGAATCATAAAGTTATCAATCACTCTATGAAACAACAGGCTGTCATAAAAACCTTGCTTAACTAACTTCACAAAGTTATCGCGGTGTTGGGGAGTATGTGCATAGAGTTGTAATTCCATGGTACCATAATCGGTCACTAGCTCTACAATAGGAGAATATTGAGGTGATTTGGGGTTGTAAATACTTTTGGCACAAGCTGTCCACAAAAAAGTACAACATAATAAAAGATATCCCGCGTAATATTTCATAAGGATCTATAACTCTATTTTTGTTAAGAAAAAAAGGCTTCTTCTAGTAAAAATAAGGCGCTCCTTCTATCCATTTGGGTTGCATTTTTTTTTCGTAAAAAAAGTAAGAAAGAGAGACCTGTAAGCGTCTACCAGAATAAGTGGACAAGGTACTATTTTCTCCCTCATAATTTACATAATTAATAATAGAGGTTGGTGTAAATCCATGCAAATAGCGGACAGTGCAAGCAAAATGCTTCAAAAAGCTATGCTCTACTTGAAAAATAGCGGCACCATTCCAATACTTCCCGTCATACACTTCTGATGAGCCTGTTACATCCAATAAATAATTCGCCTCTACCCCACCACCGATCCATAAGCTAGGATAGATTTTAAATTTCATCAGTACAGGCGTGGCTACATACCACAAATTCAAGTTTTTCCCATTCCAAAAATGTCCTTGGTTGCCTTCCCAACTGACATTCTGCTCCAATTGCACTTTTCCCCAAGTCCCTATTGTAAATTGTTCAACCGCTCCAAAGGTAGCCCCCAAAGTAGGGATGCCCCAAAAGTTTTCTGATAAAGGGTGGTGCGCATCGTAAAAATCCGTTGTTGTAGGCCCTATATGTACACCTACACGCAACAACTGCGCGTTAAGCGAGCTCGTGCTCAACAACCAATAACTGACGACAAAGAAGGTTAAGTAAGGAATATGCAAAACAGATCAATAAATAGTGTGGTTGGGAAATTTATTTTATACAGCCATGAAGCCTTATTCTCATAACGCTCAAAAACTTTATTCTATTATTTGCTGTAGTTGTGTTGTTAAGTCTGGTGGGGTAAAATCTAGGATTTTTTGGGCTAACTGGCTGTTCATGCGTACATCAGCAGGGCGCGTATGAGCATAAGGCGCCGTTTCTTGTAAACTTGGTTCAATCAATTGCTCGTCTAGTCCTAAAACTTGAGCAGCAATCGTCATAAACTCATGCCTAGAATAAGCTTTTGTTGCGCCTAAATGAAACACGCGTTCCTTCTCCTTCCAACTGGTCGATTCCTCTAAGGCATAAGCCACTGCCTGAGCAATCCCTGCACTAACTGCCTTGGTACTCAACATAGAGCGATATTCGTCGGTAAAAGCAAGAATAGATTCCCCTTCTCGTAGTTGCGCAATGCTTTTTTGATAAAAGTTAGCTCCATAAGCTGGTGCTTGGCCAAACAATAATGGGAGGCGCAAGATTAAGGTTTGCTCAAAATCAGCTAATAACAAGTCTTCTGCCATCTGCTTTTGCTGTCCATACTGCGACAAAGGGTATGGAAAATCATTCTCTTCATAAGGAGCAGAATTACCATTAAAAACTAAATCTGTGGAGGTATAAAGCAATGGAATTTGTGAAGCAGCTGCAGCTTCTGCCAATGCAACCGTAGTATAAACATTGATGTGATGACTCAACGCAGGGTGCTGCTCACAAAAAGTGGTATTACTAATGGCTGCTAAATGGAGAATGGCGTCTGGTTGGTACTCTTTAACTAAGAGACCAATTTTTTTGGTCTCTAACAAGTTAATACGCAGCCATTCTACCTCTTCTTGTACAGGTAAATTTCTAAAGTAGGTTCCTGTAATGTTATAATTTGAGGCAAGGATAGGACATAGTGTATGTCCTAAGAAGCCTGAGGCTCCTGTTACCAACAGTTTTTTTTTCATAACTAATTATAACAATTAAAGTACTTTTTTTCTTTAAACCCATTCATTAGTATGCTCCCCTGAACCAATTCAAGTTTTAATTATTCACTTTGTAATTTTGCTGGTAATCTGCCCAAGGTGTTTTTTTATAATGTTCTTCTGCTAAGTAGTGCATAATGATATCAAAAATATCAATGTCCAAAAACCCTGGAATACGTTGCAATAATTCAAAATCTTCATTGAGGAAGATCACGGTAGGATAACTCATTTTGCCATCTAATAATGCCGCCGCCAATTCATGGTATCCACGTCTTCCTTGGGCTACAAACTTAAACTCATGACCTTGGAAAGTAATGGTGGACTTTTGCTCTGCATTAAATTTAACAGGATAAAAGTTATCATTGAGATACGTAGAAATAGTTGCGTGTTCAAACGTCTGCTGATCCATTTTTTTGCACCAACCACACCAATCTGTATAAATGTCTACAAAGATTTTTTTGGGTACTTCACCACGCTCCCGAGCTTTCTTAGAAGCCAAAATTGCTTCGTCCCAAGTCATCCACTGCACTCTTTTCCCCTCTACTTTATTCGGTTCGGGAGGTATTTTATTGGTAGGTGCTGCCGTAAAGGCAAACACTACACAACAGATACTTAAAAGTCCAATTATTAGTAAATTATTTCTCATGGTTGAATTGATTTGATCATAGAAGTAATACTGTTTCCTACTTTATTTCCCTCACAAACTGCAAATTAAACTCCATAAATGACTCTTTTAGTTTTTGTTGAAGAGTTTAAGATTTATTTATTACTCCTTAACAGCTTCTAATCGCTTACTTATAAAGTAGAATCTTTCTAAAGAATCACGGAATTAATAGGATGCAACTTGTTAATGAACTAAGCAAGTACTTTACTGTATTCTTTTAGTAAGGACACCTTTGGTGCCTCATTATACCAAAATTCAAAAATGATTCCAAGAAATGAATAAGAAGAAAGTTGTTGTGGCTATTGGCGGATCTAGTGGCTCTATTTATGCCAAGCTACTACTGGACAAGCTGGGAGTGCTCTCGGAGCAGATTGAAAAAGTTGGTGTTGTTATGAGTGATAATGCCAAATTAAACTGGAAATTAGAGCTAGAGAGCACTAGTTATGAGGATTATTCGTTCGATTTTTATGCAAAGGATGACTTCTTTGCACCTTTTGCTTCTGGCTCTGCTCAGTATGGCATTATGCTGGTTTGCCCTTGCTCTATGGGCTTATTGGCACGAATGGCAGCGGGAATTTCTAACGATTTGGTGACACGCGCCGCTGATGTAGCCCTCAAAGAACGTCGAAAATTAATTGTTGTACCTAGAGAAACGCCCTTAAGTTTATTACACATCAACCATATGAAAACCCTAACAGAAGCAGGGGCTATTATTTGTCCTGCCGTGCCTTCTTTTTACAGCAAACCCCAAACGATTGAAGAAGTCGCCACAACCGTGGTCGATCGGGTATTAGATTTGGCAGGTTTTCAGTTAGATAGCTATCGTTGGTCAGAATAGTTGGTATAAAATAAATGCTTCTCTAAAAAGAAATGTCAAACAATTCGCTTTAAAAGTCTTAAATTGTTCTTTTTCTTTGTAAAGCCCTTCCATGAGAATTAGCAAATTTAACAACTGGCAGACGCCTCCCAAGGGCATCCGAACTAAAAAAGAGGGGCACCAGCTTCTTATCGAAGCGTCTTCTTCTCCCCCATCAAAGTTCATTGTCTTCTCTATTCTTTCTTTTATGTCCATCATGTATTGCTTAGGTTACTGGCATCATGACTTCCAATTCCAATTCTATTCCCCCCATCTTATTGTTCTCGTATTTTCGTGGATCTTCTTTATAAGTTATTTAGGATTCCTTGGACTTTTGATCTTTGGTTGGTGGTTAATGATCAATGTTTTTTTTGAAAAAGTTGACATTCTAATTGATAACCAAAAAATTACAATAATAAGGGAAGTATTTCCAAAGAAGAAAAAAATAATCCCTTTCGTTGACATCGATGCGATTAACTTAACTTCTATTAACAAAACGCTAAACAAGCATTTCCATGAAAAAAAACGTACTTACTACAATCAACATAGTGATACTATTTTAATTACAAGAATAAACCACTCAGATACCCAAATAGGAATTGGTCTTCCTAGCAACCATCTAGAATACATTTGTAGTCTATTACAACAAAGTAAAGAGCAAAGCATTCGTTTTGATCAAAATCTTAGTGCTCACCTGCTTGAGTAATGCCCATTATCGTTTAAAACAGTCCTTCTATGCCTGATAACAATATTATTCCTTCCCAAACACCTTCTGGGACTTGGTGCCACTACCAAAAAGAAAAACAACACTATAGTTTGGGCAGTCGTGTGTTTGAAAAAAGAGACACCTTTGTTCTTATTTTCACCCTATTCTGGACAACAGGATTTTTAGTTTTTCTCTATCAAACCCTGTTTTTAGTCTTAATTTCTGAAGCTTCCTTTGAATGGTTTTCGGTATTTTTTTGGTTCTCTCATGGACTTCCAACTTACTTCTTATGTCGGTACTCTATCAAGGCGGTTTTTGGTAAAATAATTCTCACCGTAGATCCCCAAAAAGTATGTTTTTTTAAAGGCGTTTTTAATAGAGGCACAACAGAAGAATTCTTACTCCACGACATCAAACATATTCGCATCACAGAAAAAGAAGGAGAGAGCGATAAAAAAACTGTTCGGGTGCAATCTATTACCCTCTATGCGGGAGAAACAACGCTTGAATTTGGCAAAATGCTCTCTAAGAAAAAGCTTGATTTTCTGCACCAAAACCTTCAGCAATTATTAACCAAAGCTCAACAAGGCAACTTATTAATAGAAGATGATTTTTCTCGTCATTTAATTGACTAAGTCCATTTTCATTGATTCCTTTTAGTCGATTTTAACAAAGATCCTTCTTTGTTATTTTTTTCGAGCTGCACGATCGCGCGCTTGGCATTGGGTTACCTTAATTGGTTGGCAACTGTTAATGAATTACTTTGCAATTTCTTTTCTCCTTAGAATTTCTTGATCCGATGCAACAACCACTAGATAGCCCGCTTTCACAACCACTTGTTATTCAAAATGATATATTAACATTGGTGCGTAGTGTTTTACTGTTTTTATGTACTACATTATTTATCTTTAATTGGGCAGGCCTCCTTTTTCTACAACATCAAAGTGCCTATTCAGAAGAAGTTCTATTACTTATCACAGGCATCTTATATTTTCCCCTTTGTTTGTTATTACTATATCTCTTGTATAAATGTTGGTCAATTCTCCTCTTAGCCCTAAAAGGACTTTTTTGGGTATTGCGCCTCAAATATGTCCAGCAAGGAATCGATCTCCTAAAGTTTCATACCACTCCCTTGGTCTTTTCTTTTGTGTTACAATTACTATTGTCCTTTGTTGTCTTGTATAGTTTCTTTCTTTAGAAGATACTATTAAATCATTTTTCATCCCATCTAAGCAACTTATCAAGGTCATCAATTCTCCTCTGGCCCCTCTTCTCATTAAAACCAATCTTCCCTATATGCAACAGTATCTTTTTTTGTAGCTTTACAAGTGTTAATCAACAGTTTCCGAACAGTATAGCTATTCATTACAACATACTATTTTGCACTATATAACAATCATTTTCTTCTTACTAATTCTTCCCCAAAATACCCTAGCGCAACCACCAACGGCCTATATACAAGAGCTTGGTTTTGAAGATGGATTGCCCAGCTTAAGTATCACGCACCTTCTGCAAAACCAGCAGGGTTTTATTTGGATGGGTACCTCTGATAATGGGGTATTACGCTATGATGGGGTTCGTTTTAAAACCTATACCAAGACGAGTCATCAGTTGAGCTTTAACGCTGTCCTTGATTTAGAAGAAGACCCAACAGGCCATCTTTGGGTCCTAACAGGGAGCAGAGGCGAAGGAATGCGTGCGATCGATATTCTTCACCCTAGCACAGGCCAAGTAGAATCTCTTTCTAATTATTTAGAACAACCTACTCTTCCTTTTGATATTAACACCATCTACAAAATTCAACAAAATATAGATGGAAGTATTTGGCTCATGGGTGCTCAAAATCTTGTTTATGAATATAAAGCGCACCAACTTACTTTATTAGGGAGTTGTCCAAACAAAGGAGTAATTTTTAAGCGCTCTGATCCATTAGCTAGTTACCACTATTTAGCGTGGGATTCTATTGCCCAAAAAAACAACAGTTCTAGCTTAGCACACTTGCACTGGTCTACTCAAGCTTTAGAATTGATCCCCGATACCTTCCAAGCAGAGATCTACTTTGCTCCTTTTTCCATTTCTGCTTCCAATACTATTTATGTTGAAAAATTAGGAAAAGAAACAAGTATATTTTATAGACAAAAAGGTCAAGAGCCTTTAGAAGAGTTATTTGAATTGCCTAAAGCAGCAAGCAAATGGTATTATCAAGCGCCTTATTTTTATGTTATCAAAACAGGCTACTTAGAAATACGCGAAGAGCAAACAGGCGCCATTGTTCAAAATATACCCTTAGCCATTAATCCTGGTATTAGCAAAGCTTATTTTGATCAACAAGGAGGGATCTGGCTTAACAACAATGAAGCGCTAATCCATGTAGTGCCTTTTGTCAGCCCCTTTGATTGGAAACAGCTCTTCTCTAAAAAAGATAAGAGCCCTTCTCCCACTAGAGGAATTATCACGCAGAATAATAAAGTGTACCACGCTTTTGCTAATGTATTTGCAACACCTGATAGCAATATTTCCTTCTATCCAAGTAGTCCCTTCATTTATGGGATGGCAAAAAACCACCAAGGTAATTTACTATTAGCCTTAGACCACAAAGGTATTCTAAATTATAACCCTACAACAGATTCTTTTCACCTCTCTCCCTTAGCAATAGATAACGCCCGACTCATTCTGTGGCAACCTTATGAAGATTCCAAAGGGCAGGTATGGGTTGGGAGCAGCAAGGGGCTTTACTACTTAGATAAGAACGATCAACTGCTCAAAGAATGGCAAGGTTATGGAGTCAATACCCAACTTAAAAACAGTGCTATTTATCATTTTTATGAGAATGAACAAGGTTGTTGGCTCTGTACTTCCTCTGGTTTATATTTATTGGATCAAGACAAAACAAAGATCGTTCAGCACTTGCACAGCAATGCTCCTGCAACAGAATATATACCTTACGATCACCTCTCTCATTTACATGAAGATAAAGAAGGTAATTTCTGGCTGAGCAGCAAAGGCGGCGGATTGATCTTCTGGAATCCTTCTACCTTGCAAAGCACCTCGTACACTAGAACACAAGGACTTTCCCACAATGTGATTTATGCGGTTTATTCAGATGCCTTTAATAATTTATGGTTGCCCAGTAATCGAGGGCTTATGCGCTTTAATAAAGAGACGGGCTTGGTGAATACTTATATGCCAGAGGATGGGTTGCCTCATTATGAATTCAATACCATTGCCCATCATCAAGATACAACAGGACGGCTTTATTTTGGAACACTACAAGGCAGTATCTCCTTTCATCCAGCCGATTTACAAAAACGCGTACAAGAGCATCCAATCCAACTCACCGCTGTTCATCGACAAGACTGGCAAGAAGAAGGCATAAAAGACCTTACCTCGACTGTCAATCACAATAAAACATTATTACTTCCTCCTTCCACCAAGGAATTTGAGATTCAATTTGCCTTATTAGACTATAGAAATACCCAAAACAATCGCTACGCCTATAAGATTGAAGGCTATGATCAAGATTGGCATTACACTACGACTCCTGTTCTCTCTATGAATACCTTGCCTTATGGTCAATATACCTTACGCCTACGGGCGCAGGCATCTGGCAGTTCGTGGCAGGAAGCTGATTTCACCTTGCATATTGTTGTGGCATTTCCTTTTTACTTACAATGGTGGTTCTTGGTTTTAGTTTTATTAGGAATTAGTCTACTCGTCTATGTCTTGTTCAAATGGCGTTTGAGTAAACTGAACGTGCGCCAGATAGAACTCGAACAAATGGTTGCTCAACGTACGGCTACCATTGCCCAAGATAAGGCTTTGATAGAGGAGCAAGCAGAAGAGTTAAAAGCCTTAGATAAAATAAAATCGCGCTTCTTTGCGAATATCTCGCATGAACTCCGCACCCCCTTAACACTTATATTAGGGCCGCTCGCTTATATCTTGGACAACCCTGAGGCTTGGGAAGAACAACACGTTCGCCAACAACTCACGACCATGAAACGGAATGGAAAGAACTTACTCCAACTGGTCGAAGAAATTTTAGATCTTTCTAAATTAGAGGCTAATAAGCTGGAGTTAAAGGAAGAAGCCACCCCTGTAGAACAGTTTTTTGAACATCTTTTTGCTGTTTTTGAGCCACAGTTTCAAGCCCAACAACTCGATTATGAGTTAATGTTTTTATTAGAACAAGAGCACCTATACTGCCTGATTGATCAACAAAAAACAAGGAAAATTGTCCACAATTTCTTAAGCAATGCGATAAAGTTTACGCCTAGAAATGGCAAAATCACCTTATCCGTGATCGAACAAGCTGAACACCTTTGCATTCGTGTCACTGACACAGGCAAAGGTGTACATTCCAAGGATCTGCCTCATATTTTTGAACGTTTTTATCAATCAAGACAAGCCGACCAAGCAGCCTATGGAGGAACAGGAATTGGCTTAGCACTGGTCAGTGAATTTGCCCAATTGATGCAGGCAAAAGTCTATGCAGAAAGTACACTAGGCATTGGCAGTCAGTTCTATTTTGAGTTTCCTAAAAAACAAGCGGCGCCCCAAAACATCACTCAACAACTCCAAACTACCTTGGACATTTTGGAAGAAGAACCTATTGAGGATATTGGAACAGATTTTACTATTTTATTAGTGGAGGACAATGTTGATATGCGTGCTTTTGTTCAAGAATTACTCTGTCAACGCTATACCGTTCTTACCGCTAATAATGGCCTAGAAGGATTGGAACAACTCCAAAAGCATCAAGACCAAATCAGCTTGGTTGTTTCGGATGTTATGATGCCTGAATTGGATGGAATTGGGCTGCTCAAAGCCATTAAATCTAGACCACAGGGCAATACCTTACCTGTTATCATGCTCACTGCTCTAGCTGCCGAACGTGATAAACTGCACGCACTCACCACAGGCGTAGACGATTACCTCACCAAACCCTTCTCTCCCAATGAACTATTGGTCCGCGTCCAAAACTTATTATACAATTATCACCAACGACTATTGGTACAAAAAGAAGAAGCTGTTCTAGCCATACCCCAAGAAGAAGATAAGAAAGCAGTAGAAGACAATACGCCTACGCCCCCAGAAAATCCGCTAGCGCAACACCACATTCAAAACAATGAGTGGATCAAAAACATAGAGCAATTGATTCTATCTTCTATTCCTAAACGCATTTTGTCGGTAGAAGATTTAGCTTTTGAAGTCCATTTAAGTAGTCGTCAACTTAATAGAAAAATGAAACAAATGACAGGCTTAACGCCTGCTAAATTCATCAAGGAAGTACAGCTACAAATAGCACGCAAAGAATTAGAAAATGGACGTTTCCTATCGGTCTCAGAAGTTGCTTACAAATGTGGATTTGATTTACCCAATACCTTTTCTAAGGTGTTCAAAAAACGATTTGGGAAGTCTCCTAAGGAATATTTAGATTAAGTATTAAGTCGCCACTAAAAAGATCACGCAGTAGCAGCGTAGTTAAACCGCACCATAAAGAACTCTAGTGGTAAAATTGGGCAACATTAGCCTCCATGCAATTATAAAAAAAGCGGCCAACTCTAAAGAGTTGGCCGCTTTTAACTATTACTATACAAATGACTAATCTACATTGTCATGTAAAAAAGAATTGTTGTCTTTTACTTCTGGCTCCTCCTCATCAGAGATGGTCCATTTAGAGACATTAGAGGTCGATGAATGCTCTACATTGTCTAAAGCAATCCCTTTTCTTAAGTAAGCAGGCTTGTTTTCCAACTCATTTAAGACTTCAGGATTATTGAGCTTCACACTCAAGTTTTTTAGACGTTGACGGCGTTCTTCTAACGTTTCTTTCTTTTCCTGTGGCACTTTTGGTGTTTCAGGCTCTTCTTTTGGCTTTACAAAAGGTTGTTTTTCAATAGAATACTTAGGTTTTTTATCTACCTGTTTTTTTTTACTCAAATTGAATTCAATCGTCTCCTGTCCTTCGCTATCGCCAAAGAAATTAGTTGTTGTTGTTTTGCTCTTTTCTTCGTCGTCATCCAATGCTACGCGTACTTTACGCTCTATAGGGCGTTCCGCTTTTGCAACTGTTTTTTTGACATCTTGCCCTGTCTCAAAACCTGTTGCAATAACCGTTACGGAAATTTGCTCGCCTAATTGTTCATCATAACAATTACCCCAGATCAAATCTGTCCCATAACCCGCTTCTTCTTGTACATACTCGGTAATTTCAAATACCTCATCCATCGTCACCTCTTTGGTGCCTGATGTAATGTTCAATAAGATGTGTTGTGCTCCTTTGATGTCATTGTCTTCCAATAAAGGAGACTGTAAGGCCGCTTCTACTGCACGGAGTGCGCGGTCATCGCCTTCCATTGTAGCCGTTCCCATCACCGCAACACCAGAATCTCGCATAACGGTATTAACATCTTCAAAATCCACGTTCACGTAACCAGGAACGGTGATAATTTCAGCAATACCTTTTGCAGCCGTCATTAAGATATCATCTGCTTTAGAAAAGGCTTCGCTCAAATTGAGGTTACCATAAATCTTACGCAATTTATCATTAGAAATAACGATCAAGGTATCTACATTCTTCTTCAATTCCGCCAAACCTTCCATGGCTTGTTTCATACGGCGACGTCCTTCAAATGTAAAAGGAACCGTCACAATACCTACGGTAAGAATATCCAGTTCTTGTGCCGCTTTGGCAATAACGGGGGCTGCTCCTGTACCTGTACCACCGCCCATACCAGCCGTTACAAAAAGCATCTTTGTTCCATCACTAAAGTACTGTTTGACTTCTTCAATGGATTCAATGCAAGACTCTCGGCCAATCACAGGCTTAGAACCCGCTCCGCGACCTTCCGTTAAGGTAGGTCCCAATTGGATTTTATGGTCAACAGCCGATAGATTCATGGCTTGGTTATCCGTGTTACAGATAGCAAAATCGACCCCTACGATCTTCTTTTCGAACATGTAGTTGACGGCATTGCTACCTCCTCCACCTACACCTATAACCTTAATGATTGGGGCAGAGTCGTCTGGTATATTAAAATTCATATTATTTTCTTTATAAGTCCGAGGTCCTTCCAGTTGATCACAACCACAACATTACTGCCAATAGTTGCCAGGTGTCTGGAATTCAGGGACACCTCTTAATTTTTAACCGTTTGCTAGCTAAGTAGTTAGTAGGGTAGAATTTTTGCCTCTTGGCTAATTTTCTAAAAACCCATATAAATTCTACTTGCTGCTAATTTGCAAATATAAGCATTCTAGCTTAAAATCACAGATTCTTACTAGAGAATGTCTCACAAGTACTTAGATGGTTTAATCCCAAGCATCCCCTGCACCAACACCCTCCAATTCTTCTCCTTCATAACTACCAACAACAGATCCCGCTATAGCATGGGTAGACAGGTTGGAATGTACACGCAAACTACCATATGCTACTACAGATCACCATCTGGCTCTGCTTCAAACCATTCCTTGGTACGCTTGAAGATCTTTTCATACCATTTGTTCCCTGGTTCTTCTTGATCCATCGCATGTTTGCTCTGGGTTGCAGGTACGGCATTAGAGCTGTATTGTTCGCTGGTATCGTACTGGCGACCACGCTCCAATTCTTTGAAGCCATTCAAAATCAGGCCAATACTAGTTGCATAAATTGGGCTAGTGATTTCTTGGTCATAACCATGTGCTAAGTGTTCTGTTGGAATACCCAAACGAGCAGACAAACCAGTGTGCAATTCTACCAACTCTGTCATGTCGCTCAATAAAGCACCACCACCTGTTAATACAATACCACCAATCAGTTTGCGCTCATAACCAGAACGACGAATTTCCCAGTAGATCAAATCTAAAATCTCCTCTACGCGCGCTTGAATGATGCGTGCTAGGTTGATTTCAGAGATTTCTTTGTGAGAACGGCCACGCAACCCTGGAATCGTAATAATACGGTTCTCGGTTACAGCATTAGCCATAGCGCTACCAAATTTCACTTTCAATTTCTCTGCTTGATTGCCCATTACATTGCAGCCTTCTTTGATATCTTTAGTGATAATATTCCCCCCCAAAGGCACCACTGCTGTATGGCGAATAATTCCTTCGTGGAAGATAGCTAGGTCGGTTGTACCACCTCCAATATCCACCAAAGCAACTCCTGCTTCTAGCTCTTCTTCGCTCAATACAGCTGCTGAAGAAGCAATTGGTTCTAGTGCCAAAGAAGCCATGTCTAAGCCTGCTTTTTGCACACACTTAGCGATGTTCTTAGTGGCTGTTGTTTGGCCTGTGATAATGTGGAAATTAGCCTCTAGGCGAATTCCTGACATACCAATAGGATCAACAATTCCTTGCTCGTTATCCACAATGTATTCCTGAGGAATAACGTGAATAATCTTATCTCCTGGAGGCAACACCAATTTGTACATATCAGAGATCAAGTCATCAATGTCTTCTTGTGAAATCTCGTCATGCAAGCTGTGGCGTGTCAAGATACCACGGTGCTGTAAGCTTTTGATGTGTTGACCAGCAATACCTACATTCACTACTCCAATGTCTACTCCAGAGCGGCGCTCTGCTTCTGCAATAGAATCAGAAATAGCTTTGACTGTTTTTTCAATATTGGAAACTACTCCCCGTAAAACACCTACAGAGGCAACTTTACCTGTTCCTAGTACTTCCAATTTTCCATGTTTGTCTTTGCGCCCGACCATAGCACAAATTTTAGTCGTTCCAATGTCTAATGCAACAACGATTTCGTTTTTCATAGTAATCCGCATTTAAGTTCTTTATAATGTCGTGCGGTTGGCAGGGGATCATTTTCACGCCTGCTAGACCTCGCATAGTATAGTTAAGTTATAAAGTGGTTCAATTGTTACGGTTATCGCCACTTCTTGTATTCGTTTTTCTATCTTTTTTTAGCAACGACTTGTCCTTTAAAGGATAAGTTAATGCTTTTGTATTTATCCCAGCCTTCTACTGGTAATCCATCTTGATAAAATACCTCTAAACGGTGAAATTTATCTTCAATATCCTCATGAGGTTGTCCAAATTTCACTTTATGGTCTCCTAATTTTGGAATCAAAGTTGCTTCTCCACTGTGGTCAATATGAATTTGTTCAAACTGTGCCTTCCAAAAAGGATCTGCATTGATAAATTGTACCAATTTTAAAACACGTCCTAAACGGTGGTGAGGAATGTTGCGATAATTCTCACTATACCGTCCAATCTTTCCTGTTACAACCATCACTCGTGCTGTAAATTTAGAAGAAGTACGTACCCGATCTCCCTCCTCATCCAAGTAATAGCTGCTTTCTACTTCATCCATAATGCGAGCAACAGGTACCCGTTGTTCAATAGTAATGTGTACATTATTCAGTGCATCCACATAAACATCAGCATCTTTGATGAAAATATCTTCCTCTAATACTTGCTCTACTTCCTCAATATCAATTTGCTCTAAGGATTGTCCAACAATAGCGTGACGAAACTCCTTAAACAATAACTCTACCACATCTCGCTCTCTGATAAATTTATTACCTGCTTCATTATTGATAATGGTGATGGTTAATCCTTCATCCGAAACGATACTTTTCTTACGGTATTGTACCGCCGCTACAATGAGTAAAATCACAGCAAAGCCCCCGACCGTGAGCGACAAGCGCTTGATGATAAACGACATTCGTTTGGGGTTCACTTTCATTTTTCTTTATTTTTTGTTCGTTAATTGATATAAACTTTAAATAGTTCCAATCAACAGTGTATAAATACTCTATTTTTAACATTTTGGCAAGATAAAGGCTTTCATTTCCTTTTTACCTCTCCATTTTAAATTATTTCCTGCTGTTTTTAAAGCCTAATAGTGTTTCTAATTCATTAGCAAACTAGGTAATAAACAGGCAATAATGCCACAGCTATAAAACAATTGTTCCTGTTTTTTTAAGCCTTCTTTACAAGCGATTGCAAAGAATAAACTAAACACAATTCCTATTCCTATCGCTCCATAAGCAATGCTGCTCAAGCCCTGTATTTCATAGAGTTCCTCTTGGATAGGAAACATCTTTTCCAAAAAACTTTGCCCTGCGGTAAACATTACAAAACAAGCATACAAGGTGGTCAATATTACAAAAAAAATGTTCCCTTTATCAGAAAAGTAGGCAATGATTGCGAATAAAACATACACTGCTAAACTAATCCAAATGGGCGCTTCTTTGACTTCAAAAGAGCTGACTACTGTCGCTCCAAAAATAAGCAATCCACATATAAGATGTTGCTTGTTCATACGCCTCTTATTGGTTCGTGTCATTCACTGTAAAAGAATCTTTCACTGCGACTTCAAAATGAACTTTATCTAACACAATATTCCGATGTTGCGCCCAAGTCCAAATGGTAAATTCCAATTGTTCTCCGTTGGTTACAATAGGACTTGCCATTATGATATAATGGTTCCCAGTCACCGAATTGATATAACTATCAGGCTTTCCTGATTTCTTGCTGCCTCCCTTTCCTTTCTTATTGTTGTTCTTACTAATTTGCCCCCAATCCACTAATAAAACAACTGTTTTGTTAGCATTAAAAGCGGTATTAATTTTAGCAACAGTAGGGGAGCCATCTCTGTATTCACTAACGCCCACTATATTCGACAACCAAGCCGTCAATTCCCAATGGGTGGTGAAGGCCGCATGTCCTTTATCCGTTTTAGGATTGTAATCAAAAATAGCATTTTCGTTGTGTCGAATAGCCGCCAACATCATCCAATCCACAGGAGACATACCACTAGGTGGCGTTTGTTCATACACATCCTCATTCGCTGTAATGGTTTTTCCATTATATGTATAACTGCCTTTTTTATACAATTCAATAGCAGCTTTAGCATAGCCTTCTGGATCATGCTTCGCCCATAGCACACAATAAGCAGCTGGACCACATAAATTCAAGCTATCCTGATCGACCTTCTCAGGATCATTCACTCGCTCTTTTAGATCTTTCACAAAATCTGCTTGTGTGACCTTATCATAGACGCTCGCTGTCGCCGTTGTCATAAAATCAGCCACTACTTGGTTTGCTTTCGCTCGTTCTACCTCTGGTGCCTCTTCTAAATTCGGCATAACCGTTTTGGCTAATTCAATGATCTTTTTTTGTTCTTCTCGCCCTGCTCCAGCCGTCAGCTTAGCTAACTCTCTTCTCTTCTGTTCAATCAATGCTTTTGCAGAAGGATCATTTTTTCCCAACTCTTCTAATTGGGCTAAGAGCGCTAATGCTTGTCGTACTTTTGGGTTCATAACTATTTATTTCTCGCTCATAGACTACTGCAGTCTATTGATATTATCTATTTTTTAACAAAGCAGCTACCTCTCCCACCATTGTTCCAATATCACCTGCTCCTAACGTCATCAAGATCTCTGTTTCTAGTGTTTCTAAATGCGCTAATAAGTTGTCTTTGGTTAACAAGACTTTCTCTTTATTTTTCATGGCTTTGTAAATGATACTAGAGTCAACGCCTTCAATAGGCAGCTCTCTAGCAGGATAAATATCCAACAAGAGCACTCGATCTAGTCCATCTAACGCGGCGGCAAAACCTGCTGCAAAATCTTGTGTTCTAGAATATAAATGTGGTTGAAAAACACCTGTTAAATGGCGATTAGGATACAAGGCTCTAGCGGCTTTTATTGCGGCCTCCAATTCTGTTGGGTGATGTGCATAATCATCAATATATACCTGAGTTTCCCCTTCATACACCAGCTCAAAACGGCGCTTGATCCCTTTAAAGGTTTTCAATCCTTCTCGAACCGCAGCTTCTCTAATCCCCAACTGATAAGCAATGGCAATAGCAGCGGTTGCATTCCAAACATTGTGCTGTCCTGCTAAGGTAAATTCTAGATCACACCATTGCTCTCCAAAACCTTCCCAATCAAAATATACTTGTGGTGCTACTGCTCTGAAATTTGTTGCTTTGACTTGCCCTTCTTCTAAGCCATAACTATAACGCGCTGCATCTTTCATTTTTAAAGGCAATCCATTCGCAACATAAAGCGTCTCTTTTACTTGCCCTGCAAATGCTTCAAAGCTCTCTTCCAATTGTTCTACCACTCCATAAATGTCCAAATGGTCAGCATCCATAGAAGTAATCACCCCAATTTGTGGGTACAATTGTAAAAAGGAACGATCAAATTCATCTGCTTCCATTACCACCCATTCAGAAGTACCTGCTACAAAGTTAGAGTTGATATTGCCTGCAATTCCTCCTAAAAAGGCAGTACAGTTGATCTCTCCTACCCGTAACAAATGCGTCAAAATAGAACTGGTTGTTGTTTTACCGTGCGTTCCCGCTACTCCAATCGTTTTTTTGTGCTTAGAAATTATTCCTAAGACCTCTGCACGCTTTTTAATGGGGTATCCCTGTTCGCGCAAATAAGTAAGTTGTTGGTGGGTATCAGGAATAGCTGGTGTATAAATCACCAAGTCAATCTTAGAAGGCAACAACGCTACATCATCAACATAGCTTACTTGCGCTCCTTCCTTTACCAATTGCTTGGTTAATGCGGTTTCTACTTTATCATAACCAGATACTTCACGGCCTAAATGGCGGAAATAGCGTGCCAAGGCACTCATGCCTATGCCACCAATACCCACAAAATAGATGTTCTGAAGTTCTCTTAGTTCCATTCTTATAATTGGTTAAACCAAGTTTAGTTTAATATCATGTTTTATTAAAGGCTGCTTCTCTAATACTTCAAAAGCAGCTGTTGTTTTTGCCTTTTCAATCCATGTTTTTTTTTCATACCCTCCACTCCAAAAATTAGTCGCTTCTAATGCTGCTATTTCTGTTACCATTGGATCATAAAATAAAGTCAGCTGTAATTGTTTAATGTTAGTTGGTTTGTAAAACTGTCTGGTCAAATCCAACTGAAAATATCTCCCTTGCCCCCAATCATACATTCCATATTCTAATAAAATCAGATCGCCATCGTTCTCTTTTTTATACCGCTTAATATCATTCTCATAATAAAAATCGGCAAAAGAAGTGATTAGCTCTTCTAACTGGACTTCTTGGCCTTTGATATAAGTCGCGCCCAATACTCTCAGGGCACTTTCTGCTTCTTGGATATTCCACATCAATCGTCTATTCTATCAGTTCATTGTCACTAGTGACTACTTCCTCTGTTGTTCCTCCTATACTCCCCTCTCCTGCGGTCGTTTCTATATACTTACTAACACTCAATATAATTCCCAGAGAGATTCCTGTAAATAACAAGGAGGTTCCTCCCATGCTTACAAAAGGCAAAGTTAGTCCTGTTACAGGCAATAAATTCACATTCACTGCCATGTGTACAAACGCTTGAATCACTAAGCTAAAACAAAGGCCTAACGCCAACATCGCCCCAAATGCTTTGGGGCTTCGGGTTACCAAACGGATACAACGCAACAACAGAGTAATGTATAATCCAATGATAATAAAAGCTCCTATTGTACCATATTCTTCTACAATTACACAAAAAATATAATCAGAATAAGAGTGCGGTAAAAAGTGTGCTTGCTGAGCGTTACCTGGTCCTACTCCAAAGAATCCTCCTTGGGCAATCGCCATTTGGGCTTGTTCTACTTGAAACTGGTCTCCAGAAGAACCGACCCAGAAATCATGCAACCGACTCTGCCAAGTATCCACCCGAATAATGCCTGGCAGAAATTCTGACAACATAATTAGAACCGCAAAAGAACCGATGCCCAACATGAATAAGGAAAAAACATTCCGCATTTCTAAACGCCCTACAAACATTAATAAAGCACAGGTAAAAAACAAAATCAAGGCGGAAGACAAATCCGATGGTGCAATCAAACCACAGACCAACAACACAGGAATCACTAATTCTCCTAAAGGAACTGTTTTGTGCTGCATCAAAGACAATGTTCTCGCAGTATACATAATCAATGCAATCTTAGCAAAATCAGACGTTTGAAAGGTTACTCCAATAAAAGGAATGCGAATCCAGCGTGTCGCGTGGTTAAATGTTTCTCCTAGCAATTGGGTATACAATAACAGTGGAATGGCCAAGACCAATAAAATCACTGATAAACGCCCATATTTCACATAGTTGACCATGTGACAGATATAAATCAAGATCACCGCCGCACATAATAAGACAATGTGCTTAATCAAAAAGGATTCTGTATTGGCTCCTGTACGCAAGGCCAAGGCTTCCGCAGAACTGTATACCGTCAATACAGAAAGAATCGCCAATAAGCCAATGACAAGCCAAATGACTTTATCTCCTTGTAAAAGGCTCCCTAATTTTTTTTGTGCATATCTTATATCCATCTTATTGTATTACTAAGCGTTGTCGCTTTGGTGGTCCACAGGTTTTTGTTTCCAGTTTAAATTTAGGGTAACACTAATACCTTCTGTTAGTATTTTGTGTTGCTGTTCTAAAATTTCGCGGAAACGATTGCCACGAGCGCTATAATTCTCAAACAAATCAAAACTAGCGCAAGCAGGCGACAACAACACAACATCTCCTGCTTCTGCATAAAGACTGGCTACTTTAATGGCTTCTTCCATACTGATGGTTTCTACCACAATATCATGTACCCCTTCTAGGGCATTTTTTATTTTTTCATTATCCCGACCCAAACAAACAATTGCTCGAACCTTCTCTCGTACTAAATCCAATAGGGCGGTATATTTATTGCCCTTATCAACTCCGCCTGCAATCCAAACTACAGGGGCTGTCATTGCATCCAAGGCCCAATAAACCGCATCCACATTGGTGGCTTTACTGTCATTAATATAGGTTACTTCATTTAATGTTAAAATCGTCTCCAAACGGTGGGGATCATTCTCAAACGTCCGTAATCCTTCTGCAATAGCAGTAGGCGTTATTCCTACTTGGCTAGCAGCTAAAACAGCGCATTGCATATTAAACCAATTGTGTCGGCCTTGTAAGGCCAATTCACTTTTGGCTTGTTCATAGTCACTGTGTGGTACTCGAAGCATCCATGTTTCTTGACCACGTTCTTCTGGGCTTACACCTAATAATTGGTCTTCTTTATGTTTATTTTCTCTTGTTTCTATCCCTTTATTAATCCATTCATTCTCTTGATTATAGATAATGGTTTGAGGGCTAGTATTGTTTTTTACAAGGCGTAATTTTGCTGCTGCATAGGACGCCATTTCATTCTTATAACGATCCAGATGGTCGGGGGTAATGTTCAACAGTACAACAATGGCTGGACAAAAATCTTGAATGCGATCCAATTGAAAACTGCTCAATTCTAACACATAATAAGGCTTGGGGGCTAAGGCCACTTGGCGCGCCCAACTGTATCCAATATTTCCACCTATTCCTGCATCAATTCCTCCTGTCACCAATAAATGATGAATAAGCTTTGTTGTTGTTGTTTTACCATTACTCCCTGTTATTGCAATAACAGGACTATTGGTATGGCAGCTTGCCCATTCTATTTCATCAATAACAGGGATTCCCTGTGCTTCGATTTGTTGTATCAAAGGCACCGTATCTGGAATTCCTGGGCTCTTAATCACCAAATTTGCCTCTAAAATACGGGCAACACTGTGTTGGCCTTGCTCATATGCAATGCCATGTTTATCTAGCTCTTTCTGGTAAGCTGCCGTTATTTGACCGAAGTCAGAAACAAAGACAGGGTGTCCTTGCTGCTGGGCCAAAATTGCTGCCCCAACACCACTTTCACCACCTCCCAAAACCACAATGTTGCTTTTTGGTGTCATGTTGTTTATCTAACTTTTAATGTAATAATGGTCAGTACGGCTAAGAAGACCCCGATAATCCAAAAGCGGGTAACAATCTTAGATTCGTGAATGCCTTTCTTCTGAAAATGATGGTGTAAAGGCGACATTAAGAAAATGCGTTGCCCTACTCCTGTTTTTTTTCGTGTGTATTTAAAGTAGCTCACTTGTAGAACTACCGATAAATTTTCTGCTACAAAAATACCACAGAGCAAGGGAATCAATAATTCCTTGCGGGTCATTACTGCTAAGGCGGCGATAATTCCTCCTAATGCTAAACTTCCTGTATCTCCCATAAATACTTGGGCAGGATAAGCATTGTACCACAAAAAGCCAATACAAGCTCCTAAGAAACAGGCCGAAAAAATGACCAGCTCTCCCACATGGGGCACATAGAGCACCCCTAAATAATCTGCCAAAATATTGTTTCCAGAGACATAAGCGAACAATCCTAACACTGTTCCAATAATAGCCGATGTTCCCGCAGCTAGTCCATCAATACCATCTGTCAAATTTGCCGCATTGGATACGGCAGTTACAATTAGAATGATAAAGGGTATAAAAATCAAAAACACCCAGTCTTTGGCTTTGTCGCCCAAAAACCATAAAAAGTATTTGTAATCAAATTCATTTCCTTTGAAAAACGGCACATTGGTCATCGTCGTTTTCACATAATACATGGTCTCGTTGTAAGGCGTTAATGCCCCTTCTTGTGTTCTTGCAAAACGTTCTACTTCTATACTGTCAATGATCTTGTAATCGTAGGTCTCTGCCGTCGTTTTATCTACGCGTACCACTACATCGTCATGAAACAACATCACTGCGCCTACAATCGCTCCTAGAATAACTTGACCTAGAATTTTGTATCGGCCCGAAAGGCCATCTTTGCTCTTAGTTAGCTTCATGTAATCGTCCAAAAAGCCAATGGCGCCCATCGAAATGGTTGTCAAAATCATGAGCTGAATGTATACATTGCTCAAATCAGCCAATAACAAACAGGGCAACAAAATAGCCAAGTGAATCATTAAGCCCCCCATCGTTGGAGTATTGGCTTTTAAAGCTTCTCCTGGCAAACCCAAAGCGCGTTGCTTTTCAATAATTTGACGTTTTTGGATAAAGCCAATGATGCTTTTTCCAAAGACTAGTGTCACAACTAAAGCGATCAACACGGCCAATCCTGCTCGGAACGTCAGGTATTGGAACAATCTAATGTCTGTTATTTCTGCTAACCAATATAACATTTGCTATTCTACTATAGGTGTTTGGTGACAGGCTTCAAAGCGTTGCATGCAACGTCTTTGTATTTAGGCCTCTGCCAACGCGTTGATTAATTCTTCTTTATCATCAAAAGGGTACTTCACCCCATTTATATCTTGGTACTTTTCATGCCCCTTTCCTGCCACAACAATAATATCACCACCTTGTGCCAAACGACAAGCGGTACGAATCGCTTGTCTTCTATCGCTAATCACCAAGGTTTTGGCTTTAGCCTGTAGAGGAACACCTGCTTCCATTTGCTCCAAAATCACAACAGGGTCTTCTGTCCGTGGATTGTCCGAGGTCAAGACCACTTGATGGCTGTAGTTACAAGCCACTTTTGCCATTAAAGGCCGTTTGGCTTGATCACGATCTCCGCCACAACCAACGACTGTTAGTACTTGTTCCTTTCCAGTCCGCAACTTATCAACGGTCTGCAAAACTTTCTCTAAAGCATCAGGCGTGTGGGCATAATCCACTAAAGCCGTAATATTCTTCTGCGCATGCACGACATACTCAAAGCGCCCTTCTGGCGCTTGCAGCTGACTCATAGCAGCCAACACTTCCATTTTATCCGCATCTAATAAACGAGCCGTCGCATAAACTGCCAACAAATTATACGCATTAAAATCCCCTACTAGACGTGCAAAAAATTCTTCTCCATCTAAGTCAAGCAACAAGCCTGTCAAGTTATTTTCAACAATCTTGACCTTATAATTCGCCATTTGGCGCAAGGCATAGGTTATTTTCTGAGCGGCAGTGTTTTGTAACATGATATTTCCTCGACGATCATCAATATTCGTCAAAGCAAAAGCCGTTTTTGGCAAGCCATCAAAGAAGGCTTTTTTAGCTGTTAGGTATTCCTGAAAGGTATTGTGATAATCCAAATGGTCATGTGACAAATTGGTAAACACGCCGCCTTCAAAAAGCAAACCTGCAATACGTTTTTGATCAATCGCATGAGAACTTACTTCCATAAAAGCATATTCACACCCCGCCTCATTCATCTCTGCCAACAAGGCATTCAATGTCAATACATCAGGAGTAGTATGGGTGCTTTCAACAACCCGCTCTCCTACTCGATGTGCGACAGTAGAAATCAATCCAACCGTATAACCCAAAGCTGTAAACAATTCATACAACAAAGTAGCCGTCGTTGTTTTACCATTGGTTCCTGTGATGCCCACCAAACGCAATTGCGAAGAAGGCGCTCCATAAAATTGGCTAGCCAATTGACCTAGAGCAGCAGCACTATCTTTTACCTTATAATAAGGAACAGCAATAGCCCCATCAGCACTAGGCGCCTCTTGAGCAATAACTCCTACAGCACCGCGCTCAATCGCTTGGTGGACGAACTTTTGTCCATTCACTTGGCTACCTTGTACTGCAACAAAGAGACTTCCAGCAGTGACCTTTCTAGAGTCAAACTGAATATCCAGAACAGTTGGATTCCCTTCTGTTCCTAGGCTCTGAAAAGCCATTCCTTCGGTTAGTTGCTGTAATTGCATTGGTTAATTGCTTAAAGCCTTATTATTGGTCAATTATCCTAATATTAAATCAATCGTGTGCGCTTCATTAACAGAGCGGCCTGGTTTTATAGATTGTGATTTCACTTTACCAGAACCTCTAACCCGAACACGTATTTTTCTATTTTCTAATAAATAAAGGGCATCTCTTAATCCCATTCCTATAACATTCGGGACAATTTTATCTTGAATGTTTCTGGTCAAAAGTTGTAAAGTATCTTCTTCAATTCGAGTGACCGCCCATTGTGTATTAGAGGCATCTTCGAAAGGCATTTGCAAGCCTTTAAGCAAGATGGTTAAATCTTCTTTGTACCCAACTTGTAAGTCAGGCATGTTATCCGCTAGATAAATTCTACTACTATCATTAATTGGGGCATGTACATCCACAATTTGAGAATAACAACGATCAGCTATTTCCTTGAATACAGGTGCCGCAACACGACCACCATAAAAACCAACTCTAGGATTAGTGACCACTACAATACAAGAATACACAGGCTGATCCGCAGGAAAATAACCTGCAAAAGAAGAACGGTATTTTTTGGCAACACCTTTATCGCGGTGCTCTTTGTAGTTGATAATTGCCGTTCCTGTTTTACCAGCAATGGTATAGTGCTCTGGTCGAATGCTTTTAGCGGTACCATTCTTACCAGAAACTACCCCTTCTAATAACTGACGAACATAAGCGATTGTCTTTTTATCCGTCAAATTACGATCAATAGGATCTGGTTGAAAACGACGTTCTGTTTTACCAAAAGAACGGATCTCTTTTATCAACTGAGGCTTCATCATCTTGCCATCATTTGCAATTGTATTGTACAAATTCAAGGTCTGCAATGGTGTTAAGTAAGACTCATAACCAATGGACATCCAAGGCACAGAAATTCCACTCCAATCGTTGTGATCAGGATCTTTAATAAAAGAAGAGCCTTCCCCAGAGAAATTCAATTTAGAATTCTCAAACTTCAAATTGCGCAAGTATTTAATGAATTTCTCTTGGCTTGCTTTATCCTTATTATAATACTTGTTAGCTAACCGAGCAACCCCAACATTAGAAGACAATTCAAAGGCTTTGCGTACCGATGTTTTATACAACCCATGATAAGAGGCATCTTCCATCGTCTCGTCATAGAATTTGATTTTACCTTCATTTAAGTTTACCGTATCATCAGGCGTAATGTAACCATGTTCAAACAAGGCCATCATTGTCGCTAATTTAAAAGTAGAACCTGGTTCTGCTGCTTCTGCAATCGCATAATTTTTGGTCTCCCAATAGGTTGATCTATCTTTGTTAAAACCAATATTAGCAATGGCTTTGATTTCGCCTGTTGCCACTTCCATTACAATGGCACAACCATGGTCTGCTTGATTCTTTTGTAAGGTTCTTAATAGAGCCTTCTCTGTGATGTCTTGAATATTAATATCCAAGGTCGTAACAATGTCTTTTCCAGATTTTGGTTCTATTTCCGACATATCAGTAAGGGGCACCCAAATATTACTACCAATACATTTCATTGGCTTGGTCGTCTCCTCCCCTGACAAAATATGATCATAGGCCTTTTCCAACCCTACTCTTAAGGTATCTAAAATAGGACGTCCCAATTCATTGCGCAAGGTATCCCCTTCTCGATTCACCTTAACATAAGGGCGGATGTACCCAATGGTACGGTGGGCCAACATTTTAAAAGGATACTGGCGCTTGCTCATTTTATCAATAATCAACCCGCTCTTGTATTGTCCTCCTTTATTAAATAAAGGAAATTTCTTAATTTCTTCTAACTCCAAATATCCCACATTCTTACGAATAGGGAAATAGCGATGCCCTGCTTCTCTTGCTTGTAATAAACGTCCGCGATAAGCCCCTACCGTATAGCGGTTATCCACATACTTGGCGAGGCAAGCAGACAAGGTATCGAGGTAGTACATAAAGGTATCTTTAGGGACTACCTTTGTATCAAAGTGTAATTTAAAATAAGGAAGAGAAGTCGCTAAAAGGCGGCCATTTTCTGATAAAATATTACCTCTAGGCGCCTCTACTGGACGTTCCGCAATGTATATCTTCTCTGCGCGAGCGCGCAAGGCTTCCCCATCAATGTATTGTACTTTGCCAATTTTGAGCACAATAATCAAAGCCACGACAAAAGTCAGTAGCATCACAACGTAGATACGCCACAAGATGGCATTCTTCACGTTGATGTTCTCGCGCTTTTTTGGTTCTTGGCTATTATCTTTTCCTGGCATGGTGTATTCTGTAGGTGCAGTCGGTATAGAGACAAAATCCTGACGAATCAGGAAATAATATCATTAGGGGTGGGGGCCTCTTATCGAGCGTTCTTGTTGATAATCTTTTTGGGATTGGTTTCTAATTCTTTTAATCCTAGTTTGTTGACTTTAGCAGCGACATTAGATTCCATGCTTTGATACATCAAATCTGATTTCTTGGAATTGCTCTCCCAACTCACTTTGCGCAAATCCTTCTGCAAGGAGCTAATGTCCTTGATTGTTTGGATGGCATAATGAGAATTAGCAATGTAGATGATTCCTAAAAAAGCCAAATAAAAAATAAAATGTATGTTATTAAATAAATAAAAAGCCGTCATGTTCAACCCATTCATAATAGCAGGTGGCCGTTTAGGCGCTGCTTTTTGTTGGGGTACACGAGTTTTTTTTAATTTATTTTGTGCCATTTTGCTAAGTATTTACAATAACCTAAAGTAGATCGAGTTTGGTCGAACCATTCTTCAATTTATTGTTTTTTTGCAATACGCATTTTAGCGGATCGCGCTCTTGGATTTCGTTTAATTTCCTCTGCACTTGGCAGAATTATTTTTTTATGAGTTGCCTTTAATGGCAATTCAAAGTGACCAAATTCATCTTTTTCTGGTTCATTGCCAAAAGTGCCTTTCTTAATCAGGTTTTTGGCTAGGCGATCTTCCAAAGAATGATAAGAAATAACGACTAGACACGCTTCTTTTTTTAGTATCTCGGTAGCCTGCCACAACATCTCTTTCAAGACCTCTATCTCTCCATTCACTTCCATGCGTAACGCCTGAAATACCTGCGATAAGTAGCGATTTCTCTTGCCTTTAATGCATCGATCAATAGCATTTACAAATTCACCAATCGTTCCCAAAGCCGTTCCTGATTCTTTAGCCGCCACAATACATTGTGCTAAGGTCTTGGCATTCCGCAATTCTCCATATTGGCTAAATAAGGCTTGTAAATCCTTAGCATTATAAGTTGTCACGACTTTAGCGGCTGTCAAATCTGCTTGTTGGTTCATTCTCATGTCCAAAGGTGCATCAAAACGGAAAGAGAAGCCTCGATGAGCGGTATCAAACTGATGAGAAGAAACACCTAAATCAGCCAATACCCCATCGACTTCTCGTACGCCTTCTAAACGCAAAAAGCGTTTGAGAAAACGAAAGTTATGGGGCAACAGTTTGAATCGTGCATCTGTGAGGCGATTGTCGGCGGCATCCGCATCTTGATCAAACGCGTATAAACGCCCTTCAGGCCCCAACTTTGCTAAAATAGCTGCGGAGTGCCCTCCCCCACCAAAGGTAACATCCACGTAAACCCCAGAAGGGTCAATATTTAATCCCTCAATGCTTTCTTCAAGCAATACGGGATCATGATAACTCAGTTCCTCCATCTTGGTGTGTCTGCTTACTATTATTAGTACTTTCCATAGGGTTGCCCATTACAGCTTCCGCTAATGCTTCAAAATCCTCTGGTTCTTCCTCCAACAAAGCTTCGTATTGTTCTTTTGACCAGATTTCTATCTTATCAAAATAAGCCAACAAAACCAACTCTTTATCAATAGCAGCATATTCTAACAACATTTTGGGCAATAACATCCGAGTGTTGCTATCCAATTCTAATTCTGTCGCTCCTCTAAAGAAGTAGCGGACAAAAGCTCTGTTGCGCTTAACGTATTGATTGAGTTGTTGAATTTCTTTTGCATTGGTATCCCAAGCTTGCCTAGGATACAGCACCAAACACTGCTCAAAACCTCTATTAACGACAAAACCCTGCTCCGCCTGTTCTCCCAACTGCTTAAGCAGGGGGGCAGGTAAGCGAAGACGCCCTTTTGCGTCTATCTTGCAGTTATATTCGCCAAGAAGTTGTAACATTTAATGGTTTTGTTCCTAGATACAAATCAAAAGTACCATTTTTTACCACTAATTGCCACTTTCTACCACTTTTTGTAGAGTTTTTTTGCCACTTTTTGTTGTTTCTAAGGCGGTTGCACTTCCGAAGGCTTGGATTTAGGGTAAATCCTTCCTGCTTTTTGAGGTTTTTGATGCAAAAGTGGTAAAAAGTGGCGTGTTTTAGAAAAGTGGAGATAAATCTTGCTATTTCTTATCAAAATCCCACCTCAATTTTCTTATCCATATTTTATTATACCTACAGCAAACCTCTTAATTGATACATTTCCAACCAAAGGCTGCGCCCTGACTGTTGATCTCCTGCCCACTTCTCCAACCAGTCAAAAAAGGTGGTACAATGTTGCCAATAACAGGCTTGCCAAGTGTGGTGTGTTTTTTTGAGATTCATATCCAATACATAAACCGTATAATTGGTAGTAGTAACATCAATAACCGAGTAAATGTCGGAGCCCCAGTATAAGAATGGGAGCACCTCTTTAGGCAATTGCCAATCCCAATCTTTAATATTTGCAGCCTGTACCTCTTTATAAGCTTCTAACAAGGTGATTTTATCAGAAGTGATGCTATTGTCTAATAAAAAAAAACCATAATCAGGGCCAAAATCACCATTGCCCAAACTGGAATAGAGCTGTTGTAAAGCCGTTGGTAACAGGAATCCTAGTTCTTTTTCTAAGGCGGCCCACTGGTAAGCAATGTTACTTCTTTCTAAAGCTGTTGGAAGGAGGAGGTTAGGATAATGTTGTTGAATCTGCTCTATCAACTGCTTTTCTTCTTGAAGACTATTAGGGATAGGAAGAAGATGGGGGTTATTATGACGATGTACCAAGCGATAACTTTTGCATTCACTGTACCATCCTTGACGTAAAGCGAGATTAATCCAGTTGCTAATCTGTTTTGGAGTACAGTAGTCTTTTTCTTTGTTGGACAAGACAATAGACAATTGTGCTTGTGGGTCCACTAAATTATAGACGGTACACTCTAATGCCTTGATCCAAGAAAATTCCTGCACCTTCCAACGGTAATGTTGTTGCCCAACAGTAATGGTATTCATCGGTATATGCTTTGTTCCACTGTTGCTCAAAATATACAAACCGAGCAACGATTTGTCTTTGGTTATAATAAAACGCTTGGGTAAGCTTTACAAAGATACATCAAGTTCCTTATTTTTTTAGCGCTGTTGGTCGCAAATCTATTTGGTATAGCTATTGCGCTCCATAGAGTTTTTATTAGTTGTCACACAAAGCTAAAGTAATCTTTAATCTCTTTTTCCTACTTCTTCTTTTGATAAAAGAACTAAGAGCAAGTTTAAATTTT
>JBOEFW010000011.1:57567-63112 GCA_050633105.1 Aureispira sp.
CTAAATTTCTCCACTAACTTTTTGTCAGAACCACTAATTATTGATTTTCATCCTTAATACATTTTAAACAAACTCTTACTTACAATATGTCCATTAAGGTTACTAAAAAATATTTAAAAGGATTGTTAATCTCTTTAATTATTTAGACCTTCAATATAAATGATAGAATTATAACTGACTAAGTTGTTTCTTTTTGTGGCACCACAAAATAGCAGCGGAGCTAATGACAAAAAAAAGGCAGTCTACTTAAAATCTAAATAAACTCCTGTTACACGGCAATCAATATACTGTAACAAAAGTTAATTTAAAAATGCAATGACCAAAAACTTTGACACCTGCCATGGTTTTTGAAGGGTATAGGAAGAAAGCTTAGAGGCATGGAAATAGCTGTTATTAGTTTTGGACCAGATCAAGTGTTGAAAGATGGGTTTCATATGCCCTTTAGAGAAACCGCCAATTATCTAATAATGAGCCATATAACTAATGTTCATTGTTGGATAGAAAAGGATGTCCTACCAAAAAATGTTTTGAAAAAATTAAATTCATTCATTAAATCCGTTCAGTAATGCTTGTAGACAAATATTTAGAACGAATAAAATTAATTAAACCATCGAATGCAGATAAGGATTATCTTTTTCAGCTTCAAAAGTTTCACCTATTAAACATTCCATTTGAAAACTTAGACATACATTATGGCCAAACAATAAGCCTTGATTTAAATGATATTTACAAAAAAATCATCGAAGATAAAAGAGGAGGATTTTGTTACGAGCTTAATGGCCTTTTCAATCAATTATTAAACAAGTTAGGATTTAATTCCTATTTAATCTCCGCAGAAGTACATATAAAAAATGGGGATTACAGTCCAATATATGATCACCTAGCCATCATCGTCAAAATAGAAAACGAAGAATTTTTAGTGGATGTTGGATTTGGTAAATTTACTTTAGAGCCCTTGCTTATTCAATTAAATCAAGACATTATAGATACTTATGGTCGATTTAGATTTGAGCGGCACCATTCAGATTATCTGAGAGTAAGTGAAGTCAAAAATGAAGTTTTAATCCCTCAGTATATTTTCACTAAGGAAGAAAGAAAGCTTTCCGAATTTAAAAATAGATGTCATTTTCATCAAACTAGTAAAGACTCCCATTTTGCTCAACAGAAAGTAATTTCAATGGCAAAAAGTAACGGAAGGATTACCCTTAATAATACTCAATTAAAAATCACTAAATTAGGAAAGGAAAAAACAATCAAGTTTAAGGAAGAAAAATTTGAAGCGCATCTGCTTGAACATTTCAACATAGACCTGTAAAGAGGCTGTTGTGAAGACCACTTCATAATTTCTTCAAGACAGGGTATGAAATGTTCCATTAACCTAGTTAAAATTACGAAAACATAAGTTATAGAGGGGAACAGTAACATTCCTAACTTGGAAACAAAAAGCAACAATTGATAAAGGCTTTCATTTTCATTTTCTTGATTTTCAGTTTATCATTTAGCCCAAACAAAGAGCGCAACAGGGAAATCGAACACATCAATGTCATTCTACCAAAGAATAAGAAATTGCTGTTTTAAATACACTAACTCTTCTCTATCTAGATTTCAAAATAGTTAACTGCTCATTTGCGGCTTAATTCATACTTTTTTTTTACATTAGCTCTTCACTTAAGAGCCAAATGCTCCTAGCCAACAACCTTGGTAATGGCTTAGCCATTCTCCTACAAACTGTCTTTATTATGCCTTTGATTAATCTATCTGACAACAATTCTATTGTCCACCAATTTATCACTGAATTACGAGATATTGACATTCAGGCAGATCGCGCACGCTTTAGAAGAAACTTAGAGCGTCTAGGAGAGATTTTTGCTTATGAAATTAGCAAAACGCTTTCTTATGTTTCCTTGGAGGTAGAAACTTCTATGGGAATTGCAGATAGTAAAATCATTCAAAAATCGCCTGTTCTAGCAACCATTTTGCGCGCAGGAATTCCCTTGCACCAAGGACTACTCAACTTTTTTGACCAATCAGATAATGCTTTTGTGACGGCTTATCGCAAACAGCACAAGGATGGCACTTTTGAGGTACACATGGACTACATCTCCTGTCCTCCCCTAACTGATCGCCCTTTAATTGTTTGTGATCCTATGTTGGCAACAGGCTTGTCTATGACAACTGCTTTAGAAGGATTGTTGGAACACGGGCAGCCTAGCCACCTTCATATTGTCACCGTCATTGCCTCTACCGATGGCATAGAACATCTACAACGCACCTTACCCAACGCTACTATTTGGGCAGCAGCCATTGATGAAGAGCTAACCGCTCGCTCTTATATTGTTCCAGGCTTGGGAGATGCAGGCGACTTAGCTTATGGAGAAAAAGGGGCTGAGCACTAGCCCCTCCCCTTCGTTTTTATGGCTTTTTTAATTCAAACAAAGTGATTTCAGGAAAAATGCCAACACGGCCTGCAAAACCTAGAAATCCAAAACCTCTATTGACATACAAATACTGCCCTGCTTCTTGATACAAGCCTGCCCAGTGTTTGTAAACATACTTAATGGGACTCCATTTAAAAAACGGCAGGTCTACGCCTAATTGAAAACCATGTGTATGTCCACTCATAGTGAGGTGAACTTGCTTGCTGTGGCTTTTTATTTTTTCCTCCCAATGGGTAGGATCATGTGACAATAAAACAGTAAAATCTTTCTCTTGAATGCCTTCAAAAGCTTTATCTAAATCTCCTTTTTTAGGAAAATGATGACTGCGCCCCCAATTTTCTACCCCTGCCAAACAAATGTAAGCACCATCCTTCTCTATCTTTTGGTGTTCATTCAAGAGCAATCTAAAATTCATTGTTTTGTGATGCGCTTTCACTTCCGCTAAATTTCTTTCTTTGTGCGCTTCATCGTCAAAATGACGGCCATAAAGCGGATAATCATGATTTCCAAGGATGGAATATTTGCCAAAAGGCGCTTGTAATTTCTTAAAATCATCTAGATAAGGCTCTATTTCCTTCGCATAAACATTCACCAGATCTCCTGTAAAAACAATAAGATCTGCCCCTTGCGCTTGCAACAATTCTAAGCCCTTGCGTACCGCTTCTGGACTATCAAAACTCCCCGCATGTACATCAGAAATTTGAGCAATCTTAAAGCCATTAAATGCTTCTGGTAGGTCATCAAAAACCAAATCTTCTTGGTGCACCGTGAAATTGTACTTACCAATAGTAATCCCATGCAAAAAAGAGGCAAAGGGCAACGCTGCAATGACCATTCCTGCTCGTTTCAGAAAATGACGGCGCCCTTTATTGGGTCCATCAGAAGAGGATGCAGCATAATAGACCTTCTTCGCCCCTCCCCACAAATCATCCAACAAGAAAAATGCCCCCATAATCAAATCCAGCACAGCAAAGGAGATAAACAAACCAATCGCGTAATTAATAGCAGGACTCGGTTGCGTCATACTGTCTGCAAAACGCGCAAAAAGAGCATAAATACCAACCCCTGTACAAACCATTGAAGTGAGCGCTAGTCCAATCGTTAATCGCTTGTACAATGGACGCTCAAAGAAACGAATTAACTGAATGTATAGATAAATTTTCAGGGCAAAAATGAGTCCCCAGAACGCAATAACTCTTATCATAATGGTATTACTTGTTGTTTTGGTCAAAAATATCCTTTTACTGGATAAGTTTGCAACATAAATAACGCTTTAAGAGTTTTATAATAGTTGTTATACTCGTCGTAAAAGTAGTATCTTGTGGACCTAATCTGCAAAATACTTGTCTGAGTATAGCTTAAGAAGCTTCTAGAAATTCCCCCGTCATTTCCACTATGAATGCCTGTTAATAGTCATACATGAGCTTCTTTATACCATATCATTTTTTTATTAAAACATCATTTTTTTTAGAAGCCTGAGAAGGATTGTTCTATTTCAATAGTCTATAGGATTATTTAAAGAAGAATAGATTCCCCTTCGTGCTCTTTTCACAACACCTTAATTATGACTATTTGCCGATTTTTCACAGCAGCTTGTCTAGCCCTAGTCGTGGCTTGTACTCCTGCTGAAAACACTGACAACAGTACTTCTAACACAGCAACTACACCACAAGACCCCATTCAAGAAACGGTCGTAAAAGAAGTACCTGTTAACGCTAATCCTTATGTAGCAGCCGTAGAAGAAGCCCATCAACGCAAAGCATTCTTAGCCAAAGAAGCCATTAAGTTTGATATCGTTTTAGAATTTGGAGGAGCAGAACGCTTGAATGGTACGGTGACTACGCTCACGAATTCTACCAAAGTTCGTATTGATTATAAGAATGGACAATCACTCCTCTGTGATGGCGATAAAGTATTTGCTGTTGATGCAGAAAACAGTGCTAGTAAACGTTTTGCAGTTTACACTTGGTCTTATTTCTTCTTATTTCCTTACAAGTTGAGTGATGAGGGTACCAAATGGGCGGCGTATGAACAAAGCAATTTAAAGGACAAAGCTTATCTCACTCAAAAATTGACATTTGAAGCAGGAACAGGTGATGATCCTGATGATTGGTACATTACTTACGCAAATCCTGAGAATAACTTAATTGAAGTAGCCGCTTATATTGTTACGGCAGGCGGTACCGCCCAAGAAGAAGCAGAGAAAGATCCTCATGCTGTTTCTTATGGTAATTATCAAGACATTGACGGTATTCCAATCGCACATGAATGGAAATTTTGGGGATGGAAGCCAGACACTGGTTTGACGGACCAATTAGGAGCAGCAACCTTAAGCAATATACAATTTGTAACGGCGGATCCAGAATTGTTTGAAATGCCAGAAGGATATGTGCAACTATAGATAAACTTACTTGTTTTATCTTTTTAGACACGCTTAAAACTCCCGTGAAAACACCGTTGATGTTTCACGGGAGTTTTATTATAGGCCTTTAAAATTTATGGAACACCTTTATATTGCTCATTTGTTACTTGTATTTCTCTTGCTTTTCTTTCCTAAGAAAATACAACAGGCTCTATTTAGCTGGCAACAAGTCATCTTAATAGCTTTATTATGGTTGGATTTACTTAATCATTTTTATGGTTTAATGAGTAATCAAATTTACTTTCAAGCGTTGTGCTCCTTTTATGAACGCACCTTTTTAATCGAAGGAATGTTTTGGTGGTTCTTTCTATACCACCACATCGCCGCTTTTGTCGGATTGTTATTAACGATTGATTATCTTCGACAAAGTCGTCTTTTTATCTTCTTTTGGGTGACGTTAGCAGCCTATCCTTTATTGCTAAATTGGCTAGAAAGTCAACGCCAATTAGATTTAGAAGGACAAGTTTTTTATGAGTTATCAGAACTATCAACCATCAACCGAGATATTACCAGCTTAATTATAGAATTCAACGGGTTACTCACCTTAAGTTACTTAGGCTTTCTACTCTTATTCTTGCTCTTTGCTTACGCTTGGATACAGAAGAAAAAGGCAACAGTACTAAATAATTCATAACAGCTTAGAGCATGTTTAAATTTGTTATCAAAGAAAAACAAGCCTTTATGA
>JBOEFW010000011.1:63185-73583 GCA_050633105.1 Aureispira sp.
ATAAATTTTAAACAAACTCTTACTTGAATCAAGTAGCAGGCTTCTATTTATAACTATAAATTTAAGGCTCCATTCTCAAAACTCCCTACAATCTACTTATCTTGTTGTAATTGAATAGTTCTTAACTACACTCCTTTATGACACGTACAACATCTGCTCGTTTTTTCTGTTCGTTCTTCTTATTAACGACCTTCTTTGCTTGTCAAACAGACTCCAAAAAAGAAGCCACCTTAGATTCTCCTGAAGAAGTTATGTCTATCCCCTCCCTCCCTCCGCCAACTCCTGTTGTTGCTCCTCAACTTAACTTAGAAGAAGCTAATCGTTTGGCACAATTGCCTTTGCATTGCTTGGATACAGAGTATCCCAATAAATTGGGACAAGTTTTGAACGGAGGAGAGGACCTCTTAACTCCTAGTCAATTGCATCCTGCATTTTATGGTTGTTTTGATTGGCATTCAGCAGTACATGGACATTGGTCCTTAGTGCGCTTGCTCAAAACTTTTCCTGATCTGGCAGAAGCAGCCGCTATTCGCGAAAAGTTAGCCGCTCGTCTTACTGCAGAAAATATTCAACAAGAGTTGCTCTATTTTGAACGCACCAACAACAAAAATTTTGAACGTACTTATGGTTGGGCCTGGTTACTAAAATTAGCAGAAGAATTGCACAACTGGGACGACGAGCAAGGTCAAAAATGGAAGACTAATTTACAGCCTTTGACCGATTTAATTGTCCATAAATATTTAGCATTTTTACCCAAATTGCGTTATCCCATTCGTGTAGGCACCCATACCAATACTGCTTTTGGGTTAGCTTTTGCTCATGATTATGCCCTCAGTACAAAACACAACGCTCTACAAACCGCGATTGAGACTCGTGCTAAGGCTTTTTATAGTCAAGATCAAAACTGTCCTTTGTCTTGGGAACCTGGAGGCTATGACTTTTTATCGCCTTGCTTGGAAGAAGCGGACATTATGCGTCGGATTTTATCTGCTGCTGACTTTAAAGTATGGGTCGCTAAATTTTTGCCCCAATTGTTGGATAAGAACTTTAGTTTAGCGCCTGCAGAAGTCAGTGATCGTCAAGATGGGCATTTGGTCCATTTGGATGGAGTGAATTTTAGTCGTGCTTGGTGCTTATATGGATTGGCCGAGACCTTGGAAGATAGTGACCATTTACGGTATCTAGCGCATGGACATATTCAACATTCCTTACCTGCGATTACAGACGGTAATTACGAAGGCGGGCACTGGTTGGCCAGTTTTGCTTTGTATGCCTTGGCGGAAGTTCGCCAATAATTTTTTGTGCTATTGCAGTAGGGGTGCATGCCAGCCCCCTACTGCAATGATTATTTGCTTATCTGCGATAGTGCTTCTCTATAGCTGTCAATAACTCTTCTAGACTCAATTCTTCTTCGTCTAGTTCTAAGGTTGTTTCTAATTCTTGTAAATGCTCTACGGTTCCTTTTAACAATTGCCAAAAACTAGCTTGTTTAGCCACATTTTTTGGTAAGTAAAACCAATCAGCATACGACAAATCCATGGATTCTTTTAGTGCGACTAAACGCTTCCAAGTCGCTAAGTAGTTTTCTTCTTCTCCCAAAACAGCATAGGCTTGGGCAAGGCGTTGTAATTCCTCCGTATTTGCCTCGGCTCCTACTTCTTTAGCTGCCTCCAAAACCAATTGTGGGCGTTCCTGTCCAATCCATTCCGCCCATTGCCATGCTTTGTTATCCGCTGTTAAATAAGGTTCTGTCGTATAGTTAATACTGTCTTGAATTTCAGCTTTAGCGTCCATCAATTCTTCTTCATCAGGCGTGTATTCCAAGGCAAGATTAACAAATTCTAAGGCCTGTTGGTAATCGCCAATACGCTCATACATGTGTGACAATTCGCGATAAGCACCATCCGCGTCCTCATCATACGCCAATACCTTCCGATAAGCATCAATCGCTAACAAAGGCATTTCGTTAAAATCATACACATCTCCTACCAAGTACCAAGAATCAGCAATGAGCTCCAAATTATTAGGCAACAACTCATCTGCCAAACGCAAACGAGGCAAGTAATGACTTTTAAACCATTCGTAGCCCTTATTATAGAGGTTGGCGATGCCTTCCTCTTCTGTCTTTTCTAAGAATTTCTTTAATGATGCGGTATCCATAGTTTTATTTTTCAGCCTTTTTTTAAGCTTTTTTTATCACAAAAAACAAACTCAATTCGTTTAAAATCAAGATCTTGTGATTCAATTTTATCTTTTTCAGCTCTCACAAATCCATTTTTTCAACTTGTCGTTGCACTCCACCTATTCGATATTTGTATCTGTAATTGTTAACCCATCAACAAGAAAACAATGGCAGAGTCCCTAAGTTATGAGGCGCTTAAAGAAATGAAATTTGCCGATTATAAGAAAGCTTTTAAAGAAAAATCGCAATGGAAAAAAGCAAAAGCACTGGTTGTTTTAATTGATTATAAATTAGGCAGCCGCAAAATGCCTATCATTATCCCTTTGAGACGCGCCAATCAAATCAAACCTTTACTTAAACAAATTAAGAAAGATAAGCACCCCAATCAAAAAATGGCAGCAGGTTCTTTGGGAATGCGTAGAGGAGCTAAAGGTCCTGAACTTGCCTTCAAAATGACCCATGGTGGTTATGCTTTAGAAGCCGTAGAAGGAAAAGTTGCACCACTCGTAAAGCAATTTCTTAAATGTGGTTTTGTGGCTGAACGAGGTAATACAACTACCGTAGAAGAAGATAAAAAAACCTTAGAAAACGAAGAAGCTACCCCCAATACTTCGGAACAAACACCTGAAGAGCAAACACCTGAAGAAACAGCGGAGGAACAGGCCCCTACTGTCTCTAGTGCTGATATTGCCCAGTTACTAAAGGGTATCAAATCGTTGGCTTTACGTGTTCGCAAAGAAGTTGTCCCGACTATTAAACAAGGAACCTTTGGAACCGTACAAGAAGATTTAATAGGAGAACTCGATACTTCTTTGGAGCAATTTCAAGCCGCTTTAGGGCAAGCGACTCCAAAGCAACAGCAACAACTACAGCGACATCAGAAATTTATTGATAACAAAGTTCGCCCGTTGTTGGACAAGGTTAAAGCAGCTGCTCCCAAGACAGCTCCAGCACAAGTAACCGATACTTCTTCTTCTAGTATTGACATCAAGCAAGTTCTAAAAGCTATCAAGTCGCTGGCTATCCGTATCCACAAAGAGGTAGCACCAACTCTAAAAGATAACAGCTTTGGGGCCGAGCAAAAAGCATTATTGAATGAATTGGAAGATTTGCTACAACAGTTTGATGACTTCTATCAACAAGCCACCTCCAAACAACAACAGCAGCTGAATAAGTACCAAAACAATATTGACCAAAAGATCCGCCCTCTACTAGAAAAAATACAAGCAGCAGCAAAACTAAGCTCTTATTCTGTTCCAAGAGAAGAAGAAAAAGCACAAAACATGCAAGAGCACACGAACAGTACGGCTAATACTCCACTAGAAGCAAGTCGCAAAGAAGAAACAACAGCTACAGAAGGTGTTGTTGAGGAGACTACACTAGAGTTTAATTCTCCTGAAGAAGTGGATGAGTTTTTGGCAACGACTAAGAATACGATTAAAGAACTTCTAGAAAGCTTAAGTCTTTCTTAATCCCCTTAAAACAACGAAAATGACACCAGAGCAAGAAAAGAAGATTAAGAAAATAAAAGCTAATATAAATACACTTGAAAAAGCGCTTCCTAAGATTCTAGATGACAAAGATAAGCGAGCAACATGGGTAAGCGATATTGCTGCCTTGAAAAGCAGTATTGATCTAATAGAACGCCAAAAGACGAAGTCCGTTAATAGCAATGGAAAGACGACTAAGGAAACTACACTAGATTTTGGGGCATTTAAAAAGGACGTAGAGGAGCATTACAACAAGTTATATGTCATACTTAATAAACTTCTCCCACTATTTCCCACAGACTGGGAAAAACTCTTAGCCTCCACTTGCTATAGTCCAATTTCTTCTAGTGACCTCAACAAAATCAAAACCCTGCTAGTAAAAGCAAAAACTGAAATACAACCCCTCTACTCTGCTCTTAATTTTTACAGTAATAACTTTGATACAAAAGAAAATAACCCTTCTAAGGCAAAGTATACAAATAGGGTTTACAATTTCATAGAGGGTACAAAGAAAGATGTAAAAGAGCAAGAAACCATGCTCGAAAAAATGCAAACATATACCGATAACTATTTCTCAGAAATAGAAGAACCTAAGCCAGACGTTAATAAACCGATGTCTATCAAAATAGGTAAGTATGGCTGGTCAACCACAGTGAATGGAACGATTAGCTGGAATGGTAAGCAGCAATCTACGATTACCAGTGAAAAAAATTCCTTTGAAATACCATGGAGTACTAAAGGGTCCATAGAATTAACCGTTAAGGTACTATTTACTTATAAAGGAGCTGAAACGGCTTCTAACATGACATATATTTCTGAATATGACTTTGAAGTAAACGATAGTGGTGTGCTAAAAATTATTTCTCAAAATATTAAGAAAAACAACAAGGACACCAAAGATATTATTCAAGCCATTAGTAACACCATATTTAGTTCTGCAAAAGATGGAGGAACGCTAGCTAAAAATCAGGAAAAAAACCTTCTGACAGCAATTAACGAGAATGTCAAAAATATGCTTTCTGCTTGTGTTATAACTACTAATATTTCTGATGATAAAACACAAATTATCACAGAGGTAAAGGCAGAAGTGACCAGCGAAAAGTTCAGCCTCGCAGTAAATGCAGGAGCTACTATCCCCCATGGAGCAGAAGTAGGAGCTACTGGTGGCTACGAAATAGAAATGCCTGCTCAAAAAGGCAATAATCGATTCAGCATAACCCTAAAAGCCTCCAAAGAACAATCCCAAGTCGAACGCAATATAAAAATACAGTTCAACAGTAGAAAAGATTTCAAGCTGGATAAGGGAGATATGAGCAGTATTAGAACTTGGTGGAATACTACCAGAATAGTGCTAAAGAGGGAAGCCGAACTTAAATTTAGTCAAAAAACGACCTCTAAAAAAGAACTACAAAAAATGGTTAACGACTATTATAAAGGCATTATGCAAAACCCTAAAGCATACACCATCCATGTAACAGGTTTTTCTTCCAAAGGGATTTCTGGTAAGACATCTAGAAGCCGAACGGCCTCTATTATTAACTATCTAAAAAAAGAGTTAGAAATAAAAGAAGAAAGCATTACTAAAGAATCCATCCATCACTCAGAGACCTGCCAAAATGACGACCAAGAATTATTGGATGATAAAGAATGCCAAACAGGTACACTTACCTTCTCTGTCCACTAAGCCCTAACTTATTTCCCTCTAAACTTCCCAAATCATGCTAGCCATTCTAGTCCTAATATGCTACTAAAAATGCCCTAACAAGGGTAAACCTATTAACCAGAGATAGATTTATCTCCACCTTTACCAACCACAACCTGAGTTTGACCAACTCTATTACTAATGACCCAGGTTAAAATCACGAAAAGCGTAGTTACATATATAGCAACAATCTGTAGTACTTTTCATAAGATTTAGAAGAATTTAGTTGCTACTATCTTCTGGGAGAAACAAAAAAGAGCATACATTTTGTTGTCATTATTTACTTTTTCAGCCCTTTTTAATACAAAAAGTAGCAACTATGTATAAGTCGACCTTTCGTGATTTTAACCTGCTAATGACCAGAGGTTAATCACCTCGACCTTTACCAACCACTAGAGGCCACTTCCATCGAAGCGGCCTCTTTTTATGGTTCTTGCTCTATTCTCTAAGGAAAGATTAATTCAAAGGAGATCTTAGCTTGTACTTGTCCATTCACTTGTAACTGTATGCTGTGGGCACCTTCATACAAGCGCCGTGTACTAAAATGCTTAAACCAATGTTTTTTTTGCAGCGTAATGCGTTCTTGGGGCGCTAGAGTCAGCGTTTTTAATTTGAATACTTTAGGCTTCTGTTGTCCATTAGCCTTCATAAAATTAATGGTATAATCCAACAACAACTCCTGTGGTTGGTCACTTGTAGAAATCAAATCAAACGAAAATTCCTGTTGTGTTCCCAAGGGCAATGCTGGAGCAATTACTTGGAAGTTTTCTAAAGCAATAGCTGGTGCAGCGCCATAACCAATTAACGCCAAGGCAGCAGGATAACCTGCTTTGATAAGCGTTCTCAAACTGTGCTTAATCACCCAATCTAGGTCCTTATGGGGTTGTTCCTTTTTCCATTGTTGTAAGAGTTGTATGACCATTTCAGGGCGATCTTTGGTGAGATCATTGAGGTGGTTGGCAACCGAGCGGCGTACATAAAGATCAGGATCTTGGTGCAATTGACTCAGGAGAGCCAAAATCGGTGTATAATCGCCATCATAAATTTTCACTCGTTCTCCCCAAGGCAATCGCGGACGAGTACCTTCTGACACCAAACGACGCACATGGACATTTTTATCCGTCACCCACTCTTGTAAATAGGCAAGCATTCGTTCGGGGTATTTTTTGAGAAAGGGGCGAATCGCAAATTCTGCGGTAAAGCGTGAGGTCATCTCATACAAAAAGCGTGCAGAAAGCACTAAATCTTCTTCAGCCAATCCATGTACACTAACATATTCGCCATAAGGCATATAGCGGAAGGAACTGACATGCTCCCCTGTTGGTTGGGTCAGATCAGGACCAAGCGCACGAATTAGCAGATCTCCTGCCGTAGCAAAAGAGGTTGGAAGGAAAGCGTGTAATTGGTTCGCGACCCATTGTGAGCGCTCTTTGATCGCTTTGCCTTCTAATCCATTAGCAGCGATCTGATGAAATTTTTGCGCTTCAAAAGCAGGCCAGACTGCTTTTATTTCTTGGGCGAGTTCTTGAATGACATCGCCATTCAAAACAGCACTAAATTCGTATCGTTTTTCGGGTAGTTGATTGGGATTATCCATGTAGTATTGACTATTCTGTGAACAGGTATATGATAATTATAAAAGAGGTGTGATACTATTGGAGATAGGCCAAAATCACAAAAATTTGACGGGTAAACCAATACTCTTTTTTGTATTAAGCGGAGGTAAAATAAACAAAAATAAACAACCAATACTCTTTTTTGTTTTTTTTCATTAAAATACAAGAGATTAAATGTTTCTAACCTTCACAAAAAAACCACAATTTGTTTCAAAACAAAGTTCTCAATCTACTCCAATTAGATTTATAGATTCTAGTATATTTTCACTTCATTGCACACTTCTTCTCTAAGAAAAGAGCACTAAGCTTAAAGATTCTAAGGTCTATTTTTTTGCAGAAAGAAGGCTTCTTTTTTGAAAAGGTTTTCTTTTTATTTTTGCAAAAAACTCTATTCAAATAAATGCTGTTAAAAGAATGTATTTTTTTTGAAGAGTTTCTACAAAAAAAATGAACTATTGTAGGGATTGTTGCCTTATTGAAATGAATGTTTATATTGCTCCTTTTGAGCAAGACGTCCTTACTGGCTTTTATGCCCTTTTTTTACAGAATGAGTGATTGATAATGAGATTAGCACCAAAAGATTTATACCAAGTACTAGAGTTTGATAAAGTATTAGAATTGACCGAGCAGTTTTGTTATGGTGAGCTAGGCCGTTCTTACTTTGAAAACTTACTTCCGAGCAGCGATGCCTCTCAAATTGAGCGTTGGTTGTTAGAAGTCCATGAATATACCCAAACCTATGACAACAATCACAATTTTCCAATTAGTAATTATACTAGTATAGGGGATGCGTTGAGAATGTTGGCCATTGATGGTTACGTGCTATCGGTTGATAGTTTGCGTTCGATTGCCAAGACCTTGTTGGTCTGTTATGATATTTATGGCTTTTTTAATAAAAGAAAAAGCACCAAAGGGCTTTATCCTACTTTATATGATGTGATTAAGGTCGCAGATTTTGATAAAGACTTATTACAAGAAATACAACGCGTTATTGACCCTGATGGGAATATACGTTCGGATGCCTCTCCTGAATTGATGCGGATTGCCCGCTTGCAAGGGAGTAAACGCCAAGAGTTAGATAAACGTTTTCGCCAAATTATTGTCCATTATCAAGCCCAAGGGATGTTAAAGGACAATAAAGAAAGTTTTAGAAATGGTCGCCGTGTATTGGCGGTTCCAGCAGAACGCAAACGCCAAGTTCGTGGAATCATCCACGATGAGTCCGCTTCTGGCAAAACCGTTTTTATAGAGCCTGAAGGTGTTATTGATGTCAACAATGACATTTTTGACTTAGAACGAGATTACCAACGGGAGATTTATAGAATCTTGCGCGCACTGAGTACCTTATTACGACCTTATGTAGAACAATTGCAGTTGTACGAGGACATTATTGTTCGCTTTGATACCATCCAATCCAAGGCACAATTAGCCTTACAATTGGAGGCAACCAAGCCCAAATTGATGGAAACGCCGCATTACAAAATGCGCAATGTCGTTCATCCTTTGTTGGTACTCAAGAACAAAGAAACAGGTTCTAAGACGGTTCCTTTTCATTTACATTTCCGCAAGGGAACGCGTATTTTGGTTTTGAGTGGCCCCAATGCAGGAGGGAAATCGATCTGCATGAAAGCCATTGGATTACTCCAACTAATGGTGCAGGCTGGATTATTGATTCCAACTAGTGAAGGGGCAGAAATTGGCATTTTTGAACAAATATTTGCCGATATAGGCGATCAACAATCGCTAGAAGATGAATTGAGTACCTATAGTTCGCGTTTGCACAATGCCAGAGAGTTTATGGAACATGCCGATACCAAAACGTTGGTCTTAATTGATGAGTTTGGTTCTGGTACCGATCCTAAAATGGGTGGCGCTATTGCAGAGGCAGTTTTAAGAGATTTGAATCGCAAAAAAGTCTATGGGGTAATTACCACCCACTATTCTAATTTAAAGGTTTTTGCTTTTGAGAATCAAGGCTTGGTGAATGGTTCTATGATTTTTGATCAAGAAACCCTCTCTCCTACTTACCAAATGAAAATGGGGAAACCAGGTAGTTCTTATGCCTTTGAGATTGCTACTAAAAGTGGGCTTCCCAATCATGTGATTGGCTATGCTCGACGCAAGGTTGGCAAACAAACACACAATTTGGATGAGATCTTAGTGGATCTGCAACGAGAGCGCCAAAAGGCTTTGGAAGCTAGAGAACAAGTCTTAGAACACCAAAAACGTCTAGATGGCTTGATCAAAAACTATGAATCAGCCTTTAAGGAATTGGAATTCTCCCGTAAGAAGCTAAAATTGCAAATCAAAGAGCAAGAGCTAGTGGAACAAGAAAATACCACTAAGGAGCTACAAAAAGTACTCAAAGAACTCAAAACTGCTCAAAACAAGGAAAAAGCGGCAAAAAAAGCAAAAACATTATTAGAATCCGCCCAGAAGAGCAAAAAGAACTTACAGGAGCAAGTACATACTGCGCAAGATAAGGTCTATGCCATCTATGAGGAGCAAGATAATGGTGTCATTGAAGAAGGCTCTTATGTTCGTTTACGCTCTGGTGGAGGCATGGGAATTGTCAAAGAAATCAAACGTAAAGAGGCAAAGGTTGAACTGGGAAACATGGTCTTAACAGTTAAATTACGCGATTTGCAAGCCGTCAAAAATCCTATTCTCACCAATACAACCAAAAGTATCAAAACAGATACGCTTAGTAAATCTTCTCATTTCGATCCTAAGATTGACATTCGCGGAATGCGTTATGAAGATGCCTTGGAGCGTATTCAAGAGTTTATGGACAATGCTTTGATGGCCAGCGCTAATGAAGTACAAATCATTCATGGCAAAGGTTCTGGTGCTTTACGCAAAGTCGTCCGCCGAAAACTAAAGGAATATCGCGGTATTCAACGCAGTTATCATCCAGAGCCCCATCAAGGTGGAGATGGTATTACTATTGTGGAGTTGGCTTAGAAAAAGCCCTTTTTCTAGGAGTCCTAGTAAACAAAATATATTCTATAAGCAAATAGAAGTCAGCGGGCTGCTGACTTCTATTTTTATACCTATATCTGCTTCTTATTATTACTGCTTTTATTTCCGTTAATAACTCTTGGTCAAATTGCTTTGATAATGCGTATTAGTTTTGTTCTAATCAAGGCAAACACCAAAGGCCCCATGTAGTAAAATTTGGTTCATAACAGCGTTATGGAACTAGTTTTTAACGAAGAGTAGGGCAAAACTAACTTTATGACTCCCTACGCTCGTAAGCTCCTTACCATCCATGAGCAGCATTAAACTATTAGCTCTGCTTATTTTCAACTCTTAAATAACTTCAAGAAAATTAAACAAAATTATCCCTTAAAAACAGCCAATTTATTCACAATTTAAGCGGTAGTTTTTTAGAGCATGTTTAAATTT
>JBOEFW010000011.1:73667-110601 GCA_050633105.1 Aureispira sp.
TAAATTTTAAACAAACTCTAAGGAAAAACTTTCACTAGTTTATAACCATTGCGTTTTATTTTCCCAACCCTACTTTCGTTCTATCCGTTTTAATAAAAACGAGAAGGACCATCGTTCATTTCAAGTACAATATAAAAACTAGCCTTTCTTTATCTCTTTTATTTTAATCCAGCCATTGAAAACAAGCCCTAAAACATGGACTAAAGTATTTTGGGTTCTCTTTTTATAAAAAAAGTTTATGTATATAATATATTTTTTTTCAAGGTATGTCATTGAAAAAGCTTTATTAGGCACTTCTTTTAGAAATTTCATCTCCCTATATAAAAGCCTTTATTTTAATTTTTTTGTACAAACCAAGAATACTATCAAACGACTACATTCGCTTTGATTAATCGGATTCTTGTCGTTTATTCTTACTACAGGTTAGCTACTTAATAGACGTCATTCTTTCCAACGACTTAATGGGTAGTGTCGTCTTTATAAAACAAGAAGGTTAGTCCTCTTCTTTTTATCTCAAAAAACAGTCTCCTACATGAAATACCTTTTATCATTGTTAATTGCAACATGTTCCTTAACAGCCTGCCATAAAGAACCAACACCAACTCCAGAACCAGCACCTGCCACTTCCCTTGTCAGAAGTGATAAAGGAGATTTTATGCCTTTTGAATTGGGGAGTACTTGGACTTACTTATTTCATACCTATGATACCCTCAGCGGTGTTCCTAATGCCAACCATTCCACGACCGTCCATACCTACCTAGGTGGATATGTAATGGATAATAAAGAATATTTCGATCTTAATGGGGCATTAATTCATTTCAAGGAGGGGATTTATTACAAATACCTCAATAATCAAAATGGAGTAGCGCCTATTATGATAGAAGATCCCGTGGTTGGGGACACTTGGAAAGACACGACTATAGTAGATCCTTATGGAATGTTTCCTTTAATTCATACCTATACCATTACTGCTACAGGACAACATTTAACAGTCCCTGCGGGTACTTTTAATGATGTGGTCGTTTTAGAGGTTAATTCCAGAGGCTATCAAACGGCCACCGATGAATGGCATTATTATAAAAAAGGCATAGGCTTACTCCAACAAAGAATTAATTATCGTCACTTTCCCAAGCGTGTATTGATGGAATTGGATAGTTATTCTATTCTATAAAGAAGCTTTATTTAAAAACTAACCTGTCTGATTAATGGAAAACATCCTATCCTTGCTCGCTCTTCTTAGTTGGTTAGGAGTGGCTTGCAAAAATAACCCCTTAAATCCAAATATTTTCTAAAAAGCATACACATAACCAAAATGCACCTTCCCATTACTAAACAAAACAGGATTACCTTGCTGGCTGCCTAAAGCATAACTCAACGCAAAGACACCTACTTTGGTCTCTAAGGCTACTCCTACCCCAAAACCGTAAGGCACATCATTGAGGTTAGTCGAGACCGTTTGGCGTTGAGTGTAAGCCACATCACCAAAGGCATAAGCATAAGAATTTCGCCCAAATAAAAAACGCCACTCTAGGGTAAAAACATTGTACCAAGTCGTCAGAACTGATTCCTCATCAAACCCTCTTAAGGTACGATTTCCTCCTATCCTAAACGTTTCATTGTCATAAATAGGGTCTTTGGATAAGAGTAGGCCACCTTTGTAACGTGCCATGATCGTACTCCAAGGGAAGAGCTGTACAAATTGACTGTATTGCAAAACAAATCGATACTGAAACGTATTGGTTACTATGGTATCGTATAAACTCGCAAAGTCAAAATTGGCGTCTAGTGGATCTTCTAACTCCTGAATACCATTATTGGGTCGTACCTGTTTTAGAGCAAAACCAGCTCTTGCTAATAATTCAAAGCCTTTTTTAGGATTGTATTTATAATCTAAATTATCATAATAAATCTCTAAGCCAAAAGAACTGTTGCTCAAATCCACCATACTTGGCAAACGCCTTGTTTGCACGATTCTATCTAGATCTATATTGATTAAATTAGTAGTCGTATTCACCCAAAAAGCTTTAATGTAGCTGTTTCCATTAAACAAATATTGGATACCAATATCACTGATAATATCTATAAAGGAAGAATCTCGCTTGTACAATTTAAAAGCCGCATCTACTCCTAAAGGCGTTCTTAACAAATAGGGCCAATTGAAACGGATAAGTAGATCTGAGGTGCCCAAACTCAACTGTTGAAACTTAAATTGTAGGCGTTTTCCTGTTCCAAAAGGATTAATTAAATCAATGTCAATGTTTCCTGTAAAATCAAAGCGCTGCTGTTGGGTAATCGGGTCTTGGCTTGGCAAGAGTCCTAACAGCAAGTCTATTTTGCTTGAAGGGCGATCATTAACAAACAAATGAACCGCAGCCTTATCTTCTCTAAAGACAACATAAGGCTTCTGATAACTACTCAAATAACGCAATGCGCTCATCCGATTAGCAATCTTCTTAATCAGTTTCTCGCTGTATAATTTGTCAGGTCGAATCCCCAGATAACTAGAAAGAAAGCCCGCCTTGATCCGTACCTTATTCTCACCTTCTGTTTTTTTATTTGCCTGACGTTTTCCTTTAATAACCAATTTATCAAAGGTAACTAGTGGCCCTTTATTATAATACAAACGAGCAGCAATCGTAGATTTTGAGATTCGGATACTATCTAAATACACTTCTGCAAAAGGATAACCGTGGTCTTCCAAATAACGCAAGAGCTTTTCTTGTACCTTTAGTACTTCTTTGTAATAAAACGGTGTTTGTTCATAGAACCGCTCTCTAAATCCAATCGCCGATAAAAAATCATCGGCCACATTTCCATTCTCCAATTGTGCCCATTCGTACCGTGCTCCAACCATCAAATAAGCGGTGTATATCGTCCCTTCTACAAAAACAGTATCTATAGAAGCGGCTAAATACGCTTTTCCTTGCAATTGCGCAATCGTTTCTTGTAGAACATTTTGTAGTTGACTACTGTCCAGACCTGTTTGGCGCATGGTCAGGCGTTGTTGTTTGGCAAAACGTGGTTCTTTATCCAAGAGTTGGAGCTCTAGTTGATAAATCGCTGCGGCAGTCTTGCTGCTATCTTGCGCTAACAAGCTGCTGCTTCCCCAATTCCCCACCCAAATTAACAGGATTACAATAAACGTTCTCATAATTTTAATAAACGTCAATTAACTAGCCAAGCGACTAGTTAGAATGTTAAAATTCATAAAAAAAGCACCTTCAAGCAGGTGATTTATAGGACCTGCTTAAAAATGCTTAGTTATCGGTGTGGTATTTAACCCATCCTATTATTCCTTCAAAGAGTTGTTGTTCTTAGTCATTCAACTCCCAATTGTATTCCTTGAAAGTTACTTTGGCGTTGTCTTTAATCTCTATGTCCGCATATTTCTGAAAATAAGAGACTACTTTATCTTTACCTCCAAAATCGCTGGCATACCAGTTAAAGATCTGAGAGATTTGGATCGCTTTAGCCGAAAGCTGGTTTTCTGTAGTGTTGTTAATAAAAGCCTTTGTTTGTTTGCTCAAGTATCGTTGTACATTGTCTTCTGTCCATGCTTTGTTCAACAAAGGAGGACAAGAAGTAGCTGCACAGTTCACAGCAAAATGCACCCGACCATCTTTAAAACGTTGGAGTAATTTTTTCTTTTCAATGTCGTTTAATGTTAGTTTTTCTTCACCAATTCTAATGGTTTTACGGTCCCAAACTTTTCCTCCTTCAATATCTGTGATGCTCTTAACAGGGTAATTATTAAGAATGGTATGAATGGTAAACGCATTGTATAAGTTGATCCAATAAGCCATTTGCTTGTTTTTAGACCAATTACTCTGTGGGGCATTCAACTCTAGTAAGTTGATGTAATCGTCCAAAACAGCTTTATCTTTTTTGAAGCTTTTATAATTTACTTTTCCGCTACTACTCACATGCTTGCGCAACAATGCATCAAACTTATCGTGGCTAAAGGCAGGAATGGCAGGTTTGGTACCAATGGTTTTGCCTGTTTCTGCGGTATTACTGCTTTTGTTGGTTGCAGGTGGATTGTTTTTTGGAGCGGGGGCAGGTGTTGGTGTCGTTTCTGTTCTAGGACGCGCTTTGTCCTTGATTGGCTCTTCGTCAGGCGTGGATGCAGCAGGTGCCGCTTCTGTTGTTGGTTCCTCTATTCCTGTGTTTTCTTCTACGTCTACTCCCTCTGTTGTTTCTGCTGTAGGAATAGTCTCTGCGATCGGGTCTGTATTGGTAACAGCATCGCTCTCTGATGCGGTTGAGGTTGCTGTAGTGGTTGTAGTGGCATTTGCCGTTTCATTGGAAGGACTATCCGCACAACTGAAGGACAACAAAAGGACCAAGAAAATACTTGATGATATTTTAAGCATAATAAGCAATTTTTGTGAGGAGTACCTTTGACTAAAAATCTCCTCTGATGTGAATTATAGCCGTTGTTAAAAAGAACCTTCGTGCTCTGCAAAGGAGCAGAACGAAAAGATCCAATAAGATATTTGGGGGGATAACCTTACTAGCTGTTCTATTAACAGTTGGAATGATTGATAATGGGGCTTGAATGCTACTAGAACCGTGTCCTTACTCTAAGTATTGTGTAAAAGGTACATAATTACAGCCAATCTAACCGCTTACACTATAAAATGTTTTCTATTCTATGGCTGCGAGTTGTTTTTCTTTCGTTAAAATTGTGTTGGAGGGAGCTGGGAGTTTATAGGAGGTGTTTTTCTAGGAAGGTCTTTAGGGGGTCGAGGTAGGGATGGTGGAGGTTCCAGATGGTTTGGTCTTTGAATTTGTCCTTGCCTTTGTTTTCCAACCTCCTCATAAAAGAATTTAACGCTGCCTTATCTGCAGCTTTTTCTGGAGTCACTTTTAGTTTCTTACCTGTAAGTAAGTTACTATTTGTCTGTTTTAAACATTGGTCTTGATCTCTAAAACATTGTAAGGAGGCTTGGTATTCTTCTACTAGAATATTTCCTAGTAAAGTCTCTAAATAACCATCGTCTTGAGCATTGGGAATAAGGAAATATTCAAAGGGAACGGTTACTTTTATAGTGTCTACGGCTGCGGTTCTTACAGAAAAACCACCATCATTGTAAATAGTATCGGTATCAAGAATAACCAAGCTCTTAATACCATCTTCTAAATCATCTTCAATATCTTCCTTTATAGTTGTGGTATTTAGATTGGAATAGCCTCCTAGCTCTAATAACTGAACCGTTCGCCCCTCTTTCTTGAACAAATGAATCCTACCTTTAGGATTATTATCTCCTTGAAAGCCCATTACTGTTTGTAGGTATGTTCCTAAAAATACCAAATCATTAATGCCTTCTACATAAATTTTCGCTTCCATTATAACCCTCCCCCTCTTATTTCGTGACCTAAATCTTCTGCGATCTGTAGACTAGCAAAGTCATAGACTTTTGCTCTAATTTTTTGCTCTTTGCGTACTTTTAAGGAGATTACGCGTGCTAGAGGGCATTGTTCTTCTAGTTCTTCTAATTCTAGTGCTGCTTGGAAGTATTTTAGGCATTCTTCATTGTGAGTGGTTGCAAAAATTTGCACATCAAATTCTGTAGCAGCTTGCATAATAGCCTTCCAGAATTGTACAAACTTAGTGTGGTGAATTCCTGCATCTATTTCGTCAATCATTAGGCGTTTGCCTTCACTCATCGCTATTTCACACAATATTCTAAAAAATTTAGTACTACCTTCTCCATAAGTATACAAGGGATTTGGGTGATCTCTTCCTTCTTCAAAAATATTAATCACCTTTTGCCCTAGGCGAACATCTTGTATTTTAGGAATGAATAACGTTAGGCGTTCTATAAATTTCTGACGGGTTGAAATATTGTTATCTATATTTTGAGCAAAATAGTTTTCTAGGTATTGATCATAACCTAAGCCAAAAGGAATAAAGGGTATAAAATCATTTTCCTTGGTAGCTTCTGCCACTTCAGCATGACCTACAACTACTTCAATTACATCATTATGAGAAACAGTAAAGCCTTTAGGGTTAGACAACAACAAGATTCGTTCTCTAGCTATACCTCTGAGCTTTTCCACATCTCTCTCTAAATCAAATGGACGTAAGCTATGAACAATGGATCGTGTAGACGTTTTTAATTCTAGAGAAATATCACTTCTAATATTATAGTCATTTAAAAGAAGTTGAAAATCCTCTTCAAGATGTAAGAATGATGACTCCACAACATCTACCGATTGCCGTTGTGTAATACATGTGCTCAAACTAGAAATCCATTTTGCCCCCTTATCATCCACCACTAAAGCCTCCAAAAAGCTAGTCTTCCCCGTATTATTATCTCCAACCACCAAATTAAACTGCCCCAAGTTCTCTACTTTGAAATCTACAAAGCGTTTAAAATTACCAATGTGGACGGCGGTTAAATGTTTCTCTCTAGCCATAAATACAAGTACTTGTTATAAGGAAAGGTGTTGGTACAATTTGAAGGGTTGTTCTTAAAGATACGCTATTTCACAGGCTCTGCCAACATTTTTTTCAAGGCATCGAGCTGAAGCATACATTCGATTGGCGTTAAGCCATTGAGATCAATGCTGTCTAGCTTTTCTTTGAGCGCGGTCAATTGTGGATCGGGAGCGGCATCAAAAAAGCTGAGTTGAGTGGTAGAAGCTTTAATGCGTTCTACTTTTTTCTTTAAATCGCCTGCATCGATGCTTTTTTGCTCCAATTGTGCCAAAATTTCTTGGGAGCGCTCCACCACATAACGCGGCATACCCGCCATTTTGGCAACATGAATACCAAAACTATGGTGGGAACCGCCTTCTTGTAGCGTTCTCAAAAACAAGACTTTGTCTTTTAATTCCTTGGTAGAAACGTGATAGTTTTTAATGCGTGGAAAACGTTCTGCTAACTCATTCAACTCATGATAATGCGTTGCAAAAAGTGTTTTGGGTTGGGCAATGCTGTTGCTGTGCAAAAATTCGGCAATGGACCAAGCAATAGAAATACCATCATACGTGCTGGTACCACGACCAATTTCATCTAGCAAAATCAAGCTGCGAGGCGAAATGTTGTTTAGAATAGAAGCCGTTTCGTTCATTTCTACCATAAACGTAGACTCACCAGAAGAAATGTTATCAGATGCTCCTACTCTCGTAAAGACCTTATCAATCATCCCTAAGTTAGCTGAAATTGCAGGGACAAAACTTCCCATTTGAGCCATCAAAGCAATAAGAGCAGTTTGGCGCAACAAGGCCGATTTACCCGACATATTAGGGCCTGTAATCATAATGACCTGCTGCTCTTCATTGCTCAAATAAATATCATTCGGCACGTACTCCTCTCCTAGTTTTAGTTGTTTTTCAATGACAGGGTGGCGCCCTGCTTTGATGTCTATGGTGAGGCTATCGTCCATTACTGGGCGGCAGTAATTATTCAAGAGCGCAATTTTTGCAAAAGACGACAAACAATCTAATTGCGCGACCAAGGCCGCGTTGGTTTGAACAGGCGTTATGTAAGCCGTTAAAGCAAAAACCAAATCGGCATAAAGCTTATTTTCTAATTCTAATATTTTTTCTTGGGCGCCTAGTATCTTGACTTCTAGTACTTTTAAATCCTCTGTAATGTAGCGCTCAGCATTCGTTAAGGTTTGTTTGCGGACCCAATGGTCAGGTACCAAGCCTTTATTTTTGTATTTGTTGGTGACTTCTAAATAGTAACCAAATACATTATTAAAGCCAATTTTGAGGTTGTCAATACCTGTCGCTTGAGCTTCTTTTTGTTGAATTTGTAATAAATGGTCTTTGCTATTTTTGACCAAACCTCTGAGTTCATCCAATTCCTCCGAAATACCATCGGCCATGACTCCTCCCTTGTCAATCTTAACAGGGGGTTCCTCTACCAATTCCTTAGCAATTTTATCGCGAATGCTGGTACACAATTGCAAGCGTTCTCCTATGGATTGCAATTGTGTATTCTCACTCTGCTCTAATGCTTCTTTGAGCGGTGCTAAAGCGGTTAAGGCTCTTTCTAATTGCTTGACTTCACGAGGATGAATTTTGCCTAACGGTACTTTGGAAATGAGGCGCTCTAAATCGCCCACTTGACGCAATTGTAGATCCAATAAAGTAGCAATGGATTCTTTCTCTATAAAATGCTGCACCATTTCATGGCGCGCGGTAACGGCTTTTCTATCTTTTAGTGGTAATAATATCCACTTTTTGAGCAAACGTGTTCCCATTGGAGAAATGGTTTGATCTAAGATATTAACCAAAGGAACCCCTGAAGAATAAGGCGATTGTACCAATTCTAAATTGCGAATGGTAAACTTATCCAACCAAACATAGCGCTCTGGTTGAATGCGCGCGATATTGGTAATGTGCCGTAGATTGGTATTCTCTGTAGAAGCGACATAATGCAAGGCTGCTCCTGCTGCCACCTGCGCCAACAACAGGCTTTCTACCCCAAATCCTTTCATAGAGGTCACCTCAAATTGAGCTTGCAATTTGCCTTGCGCATAATCACCTGTAAAGACCCAATCATCAATACCATATTGGTAATAATTATCCCCCAACTGTTCTGACACTTGCTGTTGCAATGTTTTGGAAAAAATCACTTCGGAAGGCGTAAAACTTTGCAAGAGTTTGTCGATGTAACTGCGCGGTCCTTCACTGACTAAAAATTCGCCAGTAGAAATATCCAATAAGGCCAAGCCCATTTGACCTTTCTTACCAAAATGTAAGGCGGCCAAATAGTTATTACTCTTGTGATCTAATATCTTATCATTCACCGTCACACCTGGTGTCACAATTTCTGTCACTCCTCGTTTGACTAGCTTTTTAAGCTTACTTGGCTTTTCTAACTGATCACAAACTGCTACACGGTACCCTGCTTGTACCAATTTAGGCAAGTAAGTATCTAGGGAATGGTGCGGAAAACCCGCTAATTCTACCTTCGAGGGCCCATTATTACGCGCTGTTAAAACAATGCCTAATACATTGGAAGCTGTTATTGCATCTGTTGAAAAGGTTTCGTAAAAATCGCCTACTCGAAACAACAAGATAGCATCTGGATACTGTGCTTTGAGGTCATTGTACTGCGCCATCAAAGGCGTTGTCTTTTTAACTTTTGGTGCTCCTTTAGTTGTTTTTTTCTTGGCCACTAGAACGTATTTTTGGTGATAGAATAGCAGTTCGCAAAAATACAAAAAACCCACCTTTTGAGTGGATTTTTTGACTTATTTTAAATAGAAGTTATGCTAAATCATATTTCTTTTCTCAAAAAAAACACGCTAGCCAATACTACTTTTTATTATAATACTTCTTCTGCTTTCTTTGGACGATGTCCAACTAGGCCGTAAAATAGGATATAACAGTAACAGATAATGGGTGTCAAAAAGGAAACTTGTGCCCCAAATAGATCACTAATCAATCCTTGCAATGGTGGAATAAAGGCCCCACCAACAATAGCCATCACCAATAACGAAGAACCTTGACTGGTGTAAATTCCTAAATCTTTGATGGCAAGCGTAAAAATATTTGACCACATAATAGAATTGAATAACCCAATGCTCAACAAAGCCCATAAGGCTAGTTTTGTCTGTCCACTTAGCACACCTATTAATAATAGAATAATAACAATAACACAGAAAATGCTCAAGGATCGAGCGGCATTCGATTTCCCAAAGAGGAACGCCAAGTAATTGAGTCCTAAAAACAATAGATAAAAGATAACTTCACTAAAGTCTAATCCTGTAAAAACAATAGCCCCACTCACATCTAAATCTAATCCTGTTATCAAATAAATAAACCCAAAAACAGCGATAGAAATAGCCGCCATCATGGGATATTTCTTACTGTTGACTAATTCTTGGTTTAAAGAGACCGCCCCCAATAAACGCCCAATCATCGCACCTCCCCAATAAAAGGCTAAATAAGCTCCTGCTTTTGTCGGTTCAAATCCAAACACATTTTCCATAAAAGGCATCAGCCAGCTTCCTACCGCAACCTCTCCTCCTACATAAAAAAAGATGGCACCAATCCCCCACTTCAATTGAGGAAAACGTAAAACGGCTAAGCCACCTTTTACCTTTTCATCGTTGGTATAAGCGGGCATATTCGCTTGCCAAACAATCAAGGCTAACATTAAAAATAGAGAGCCTGTAATTAAGTAGGTGGAAGAAATGGCTTCCAACGTAGGCTCTGTTCCATTGGTAAAGATTTTAAAAATCAATAAGGAGGCTGCTAATGGAGCAATGGTTGTTCCCAAAGAATTGAAGCCTTGCGCCAAATTGAGGCGACTAGGGGCCGTTTCCTTACTGCCCATAATCGCAGCATAAGGATTTGCACAGATCTGCAATAAGGTAATCCCTGATGCCAAAATGAACAACGAGACCAAAAACATAGGATAGGATTCGGCCAACGCTGAGGGATAAAAAGAAAAGCAACCCAAACTACAGACGCCTAAACTCAAAGCCATTCCTTTTTTGTACCCAATTTTATTGATGGGATCTTCTCCTCTTGCTGTAGAGACTAAGAAGTAAATTAAGGAAATGACAAAAAAGGCAATAAAAAACGCAGATTGTACCAAACCTGCATGAAAGGCTTGCAGGTCAAATATTTTTTTGAAGGCGGAAATTAAAGGATCATTTACTACGGTAATGAATCCCCACATAAAAAATAGGGTCGTCAAGAGTGCAAAAGCACCTTTGTAATTTTGCTTGTTGTGCGGTTCGTCTAAAGGACGATTGGTAGTTGGAGGAGGAATGGAACCAGCCATGATGTTTTTTTTTGGTGGAAAGGAAGGTAAGCCTCCCAAAGGCGTTGCATGCAACGTCTTTGTAGACAAATAAGCAACCAAAATAGCAAAAGCCCGCTATTGAACGCCCTATTTACCTGCTCTTTTTTATTTTTGCACTAATATTATTATAAAAGAAGTTTTCTCAGACAAGCATTTCCAAGTACGAATAGCATTACTAACAATATGAGCCCCATACCAACACCATACTATTTTGTCCGCCTACAAAACAGGTCCAACGATTCCACCACAACCGATTTGTCCCAACAACACCAGCAATTTTTAGACTGGTTAGTAAGCATAGAGCAAAGCCTAATTGCGTTACCAACACCACTACAGCAACAGTACGACCAGCAAGGACTCTCACTAGTTTGGGCAACCAATACCCCCGTGCTATTCCTCCTAAGAACAATAAAACAACTAACCACTAGTTGCACCATTGCCATAGATCAAGGGATCGCCATTTATGATTCCAACCGTCAATGGTGTTACAGCAACGTTCCAGAACGTTTATCGGCCTTGTTACAAGTGGGTATTCATTATGACCAAGCCTTGGTATTGGGAGAAGCGGTGAGTAAAGATCTTCCTAAAGAAAAGTTAGGCTACTTGACAAGAAGCTATTTTCCTGGAGCAACAACCGCCTTAGAGGTCTATGCGTGGAAGGGATAATAAAAAAGAGAAAAAGCTAGTAGCCTTTTCTCCTCTCAAGATTATCTTAGGTGCTCCTTAATAAGGTTTTCTAAAATACCCGAACGTTAAAAATTTTACATCCTGCTCGAAAATCTGTTGCTTCCAGTGGAGTAGACTCTCCTGTCATTTCCTTTTCCGTTTGAGTAAAATCAGCCGCATTCAATAAGAATTGAACAGGTACTTGTGCGGTTTCCATTACAAACAACTGTCCTACATTACTGTGCCAGAACTTAGCATCTGCGTAAGCACTTTGAAATTCTTCTATGCTAGAACCAACACCAATACCATTTGCCATTTTATAACGGTTAGAAAGGACAGTTATTTCTCCGATTACATCTTCGTAAGATGCTATTTCTAAATTATAGCGAGGCTCTATTCGCAATAACGACTCTCCCTCTCCAGAAACAATATAATAAGGTTCCTCATTTCCTTCCGCCATTTGGCTGCGCTTCTCTAAGCTATATCCCTTTTCCTTAGCAGTTGTTGTTAAAGCCCCGCCTATAGAAAAATCACCCGCTCGTTTTGCAGCCAAGGTATAATCTAAAACAGGAGCAGGAGGAACATCCGTTGGGTTGTCCGTGGTAGCAGATGTTTCAGTAATTGTTTCGTTTTTATCCTCTGTTGGAGCAGCAGGAGTATTTTCACAGCTATAAAGCGCCAACAATAACAATAACAGTGTAAAGACGAAGGTGGTATTCTTTCTCATAAATTGATAATTTGTGTGTATGAATAGGATGATTACAGCTCCTTAAAGTAGCTATAATCACAATATAAAAGACTTACAGCAGTTTACCAATTTGCCTAGAAGAGTTCTAAGCGCTCTTTAGAAATTTCATAATGGGTAATAAGGCGCTCTACTAAAGTACGTTCTACCAAAAAAGGAGGAACCGCCACGCTCTTTTCTTGATTTCCTTTATGATCCAAATTAATCAATACAATAGCTGCATAATTTTTCTGACTCTTAGGCAAATGATACAATTCTAAGAGACGATAACGGCCCGCTTTGCCTAAGGGCGCCCCCTCTATTGTAGTAATAGGATCCTGTTGCAAAGCTGCTGGAAATTGTTCTAATAATAAGGTTCCAAATTTACGTTCTAAAACATACTTATCATACCATTTTCCACGCTGCTCGGAATAAGGAATCAAAGGCACTTTCCAAACAAATAAAGCAGGGCAAAGCAACAATAGCAACGCTTCTATAATCCAAAACAGCACCAAGACCATTCCATTCAAAGGCGCTCCTCCCACTTCCCAAAAACCTTCGTTGTACAATAAGGTCAACACAGAAGCAGTATTCTCTATTTTAAATAAGTCGCCAAAATTACCAAAATAATACCCCAATGAAGGCAAATGCCCAAAATCTAAATAGAGCACAAAAACCAACCATTGCCCATAAAAAAGAACCAAACTAGACAACAGCGCAACAAAGAGTTGACTCTTCTTATTATACAATTGAAACCACCGCGCAAGCAAACGTACCCCCCAACTCCAAGCCAAAACAATAATAAATACAAGTATGGGCAACAACCAAACAAAAGGCAAGGTCACCATCAATGTTGTATAAACATAGCCTAATAATAAGGTTAAAGGAATACTCAACAAAAGAGTATATAAGATACCTCGAGTTGCCCAAGTAGTAGGCGCTTGATAGTAGTTTAACATGGATTTAGGGTTGATAGATGTATTAAATAAATTGAAAAGAGCATATTCTACTATATCAAATACGCTCCTTCCAGAAAAGGGTAGCAATTAGTCTTGCACAGCTGCAATGCCAGGTAAAGTTTTTCCTTCTAACAATTCTAACATAGCACCACCACCAGTAGAAACAAAACTTACTTCCTCTGCTTTGCCTGCCTGATTGATCGCCGCCACAGAATCGCCACCACCAATAAGAGAAAACGCTCCTGCTTGTGTAGCTGAAGCCACAGCATCTGCAATTTTTAGTGTTCCCTGAGAGAAGTTCTCCCATTCAAATACCCCCATGGGGCCATTCCAAATAAGACTTTTAGAAGCCAAAATCACTTCTGAAAAAGCATTAATGGCTTTTGGGCCAATGTCTAATCCCATCAAATCATTGGGAATGTTTGCACTCTCTACCGTATTAGGGCTCGCATCTTTATCAAACGCTGCCGCAGCAATGGAGTCTTCTGGCAATAAGACAGTGACATTATTCGCTTTCGCTTTCGCTAACAACTGGCGAGCCGTTTCTAACTTATCTTCTTCTAATAAAGATTTGCCAACTAGGCCCCCTTGTGCTTTGAGCAAGGTATAAGCCATGCCTCCACCAATTAGCAAATGATCCACTCGATCGACCAATTGTTCCAACAAGGTAATTTTGTCCGATACCTTTGCACCTCCTACAATCGCGGTAAAAGGGCGAGCAGGGTTATTCGTTAACTTTTGAGCTTCTTCCAATTCCTTCGCAATCAAAAAACCGTAACCTCTATTCGTTTTATCAAAAAATTGGGCCACTGTACAAGTAGAAGCATGGGCACGATGCGCCGTTCCAAAAGCGTCATTAATATAGACATCTCCTAATAGAGAAAGTTCACGAGCAAAAGCTTCCTCCCCTTTCTTTTCTTCTTTGTGAAAACGCGTATTTTCTAATAGCAATACCTGTCCCATCTCTAAATCTGCCACCGCTTTTTTTGCCTCGTTTCCTACTGTTTTGTGACAAAAGATAACTTTTTGTCCCAATAAATTCGAGAGCGGTTTTATCACCGCATTTAAACTAAAACGCGCACGATCTAAATTCCCATTCGCTAATTTTTTTTTCTGAGGGCGGCCCAAATGAGACATTAAAATCGCCGCACCACCTGCATCCAAAATATATTGGATGGTTGACAAAGCGCCTCTCAAGCGCGTATCGTCGGTTATTTGACGATTTTCGTCCAAAGGAACATTAAAATCGACACGAACCAATACTTTTTTCCCTTGTAATGATAATGATTGAATTGACATAAATATTTTAAGGTTAACTAAGCAATAACTAGTAGCTTATAGGTGTAATAAGAAGCCTTATTATTTTTTAAATAGTAGAATTTCTCAAAATAAATTAAAATTTGCTGCTTTAAAATGCTCTACAAAAAAAAAAATTGAGGATATTAAAGTAATAATTCTTACGAAAGTAGGAATTTTTGCAGGATTGCATTAGCGATTACACTGTATTTTTCTTAACTTACTTACAAGACATTCTTATGAATAAAGCGGTATACAGGCGAAAAAGGACTCTTTAAAAAAATAGAAACAAGTTGTCCCCACCATGGCATCCCCTCCATCAAAAGTAGGTATTCCATGCTTCCCAAATTTATTTATAAGAAGATCTAATACACTAGCCACTATTAGACATGACAATAAAAGAGTATGCCAAGGTATTTGTTGGCAGCCCTGTTCCAAGCGTGCTGATCGATCTATTGATGTTTGAGCATGTACAAGGGCTAGAGGATAATTACTCCGATGGATTTTCCTTAATCACCAACAGCGATTTTAGATGGAGTGTTTGGTCATCAGCCATTGGCTTGTCCAATGATCTCATCCCTTTTGCCCAAGCAGATAGTTCAGGTTCTATTTATGCCCTTTGGTGCCACGGAGATTGTTATGATCTCAATGAGGCTCCCATTGTTGTCTTTGGAGGAGAAGGCCATTATCATGTTGTTGCCAACAATTTACTAGACTTTCTACTCTTGCTCTCCTTTGATGTAGAACCGATCGTAGATGATGATGGAATTTACTTCTATAAAGATGAAGAAAACTACGAACCAAGCCTCCATAATAGAAAATATAAAAAATGGTTGCGCAAACATTTCCAGCTCTCTCCAATTTCTAGTAATTTTGCAGCAGAGGCTTTGACAGAGCGCGCACAAAGACGCCATCAAAGTACGTTTCTAATTTGGCTAAAACTTTTTGCTCAACAAAAATTTAGCTTTAACTAACATCATTCAACCCTAGATAATGAAGCGCTTTGATTTACATAGAGAAAACAGCAAACTTCGTTATCGCCGAACCAATGATGCTCCTGTTGGTAATATTTTATTAAAAATGCTCAAGGCCTATGGTATTGAGGACAAATACCACGAAGCCCGCGCCAAACAAGTTTGGTTTGAAACAATGGGTCCTAGTATTGGACAGTATACCCAAAACATATACGTCCGCAACCGCAAACTATACATTACCATTTCTTCTGCAACGCTACGCCAAGAAATCGCCTTTTCCAAAGAAAAAATCAAACGCTTCATCAATGAAGGCATTGGACAAGAATTCATTCAATCCGTTCATGTTTGGTAATTCCTTTTTCTTAAAAAGCCTTACAAAATCCATATCTTAGAGCGTTCGTTCGTACTCAAACTCTAATGAATTGAAAAAGCTCTCCTTATACCTCCTACTTGCCTTACTAGTTAATGCCTTTTTTGCTTGTAAGAACAGCAAGGATCCTACTCCACCTAATAATTTACCTGCAATAGATAGTACACCAAAAGCACCTGTCTTCACAGAACGCCAAGTAACGGGCTTGCCCATTGTATTAGTTGTTAGGACAACAAGTGCCCAAGCTCATGAACGCCCTGATTTTGCAGCGCCCGTAGTAGCGACTTACCAAAAAGAAGACAGTCTTGTTTTCACCAATCGAGCTACCGAGCAACACAGCACCCAATTATTAGAAGGCTTTACCTATCAAGAGCCTTGGTTGAGAATCATTTTGCCCAATCAAAAAATGGCGTGGATTTATGGGGCAATGGTTAGTTTTAATGCCCAAACACAACCTGCTTTAGCAGAACTAGTGCTTTACCCAAGGGTAACCGCCTTATTTGGGGCAGACTTGGCACAACAAATGGGCATTTATCAAAAAGAAGTCCAAAATACCAGCAGCCTGCCAGGTTTTCATGCCTTGTATAACCGCGCCCAAAACATCAAAGACAGTCTAGAGTGGCATTTTACCAACCTGCTTCATTCCAACCCTAATACCCCTGAAACAGATTTTTTCTGGCTCAATGAGCTCCTAGATGGTCTTTTATTACACTACATTCCAGAACAAAAAAAATACTACCTCTTTCGAGATTTAAAACGATGGCAACAAATCAGCCAAGAAACTCCTGCTGTAGAAGATGATGCGTTTATGGAAGCCCTACTGGCGGCTTATCCCGCAGACAGCATTGCCTATTATTATTATGGTTGGCAATTGCCTTTAGAAGATCAAAGTTCGTGCAGTTTATTGGGTAGTAATATCCATGCGACAGCTTTAGAAAAGATAGCCACCGCGCTAGACAGTGCCAGCTACTTTTTGCCCGAACTTCAAGCCCTCCAACAAGCCATCTTGGACGACATCACGACTAGTGATCGTTATTGGATGCCTTCAGAAGCCATACAAGAAGAACTAGACCGCATTCTACAGAAAAACTATGCCTTCTTGGATCGCGGCAACCGTGTTGCTCTCAAAACAAAACGCACTTTCTTAAGCGCTCCCAAAGAACATGATTTGGTACTCAATTTGTTTGAAGGCGAGTAAAATCATCGCTTATGCGCTCCCTTAAAAAGTCCACTACATCGCTCTTATTTACAGTGCTTACCCTACTCCAAAGCTTTTTATACTCAAGTTCTAGGCTTAGAGATTTTGCAAGAAATTTACCGAGCAGCACGGCATTCTTACCAACTAGATTTAGCCCTTCCTAGGCACTATATTTTATAATTGTTTTCCTTTCCGACCTAAAGCCACTAGGTAGCACTACTTGACTTTTGTAGTAGATGATATCGCTGCTACTCGTTCTTTTTATTAGAACAGTCTTATCAACCTGAACCGATTCGAGTGGATGAATGAACAGAGACGTTGTTCTTTTTTAGGAACGATCCTGATGGCTTGCCTTTGGAGCTTTATGAGGGGTAGTTTTTTATCAAAGGAACTTCTAGTGCTAAAAAGCTGTTCTCTAACAATTCCAATCTTGGGAAACACTAAAGAACAAGAAACACCATGTCTACTATATTTTTCACCTCCGACCACCACTTTGGCCATGCCAATATTATCAAATACAGCCAACGTCCATTTAAGAATGTAGAAGAAATGAACGAAGAGATGATTCGTCGATGGAACGAGAAAGTTGGGCCAGAAGACAGCGTCTATCATTTGGGAGATTTTGGAATGACAAAGGATCAGGATATGATTCAAGGGATTTTGGAGCGACTGAATGGGACGATTTATTTGATTCAAGGCAACCATGAAGGAGCGGCGCTGAATCATCGCCAATATTTTGAGTGGATCAAGGACTATCATGAATTGTCCATCAAAGATGCTGATGCGCCCAATGGCACTCGAAAAATCACCCTGTTTCATTACGCCATGCGTGTTTGGCGCAGTGATTTTAGAGGTACTTGGCATTTGTATGGGCACAGCCACGGCAGTTTACCCGACAAAATAGACCGCTTGGCCTTTGATATTGGCGTGGATTGTCATGATTTTTATCCCTTGTCGTATGCCGAAGTCAAAGCGATTATGGCAAAAAAACAATGGGTGCCGCCCTTTCAAGATGAAAAACGCTAAGCCTATTTATCCATCAAAAACAACTCATGTATTCCTCCATCAAAGAACGCCTTTGGAAATTAGTAACTGATCGTAATTTTACTTTTTACGAAACGACTAGAGCAGAGGCTGCCGCCCATTTAGATACACTTAGAGTTTTTGAAGGGCTCTCCCCTGCTGCGATCACTCAATTAGAAGAAGAATTAGGGCAACCCTTTCCTTCTGATTTTAGAGAATACTTAGCGACTTTTGGACAACGTTGTGGTTTGCTTTTTGAGGCAGGGGCTGACCTTAAAGCCAGTGAATTGGTGGAATATCAAACAATAGGTCGCGACCTATTAAGGCATAATGAAGTGTCTGGTTTTCTAAAAGAGGACAGTCTTGTTTTTTATCAGCATCAAGGCTATACTTTTTGCTGTTTTCAAAAGGATGAAGCGGGCGAACAAAGCATCTATTATTATTATGAAGGGGATCCTGCTCCTAAGAAAGTTTATAACAACTTTGCAGAAATGCTAGAATTAGAAATGAAACTTATTGAGCACAGACACGAAGAAGTCAAGCAATTGGGTGGTTATTTCTTGAAATTAGAGGGAGGGTCTAGACAGCAATCTTTTGGGCAAGACAAGGTTCCAAGAGATCAAGAAGATTCCTTTTTGGATTAAGCTGTTTTTCTAAAACAACTCCTAACAATTGATGTTTTTGGGCGCCCAACAAACGAAATTCTGTATCGTATCCCTTCCTTTCTACGTGCTAATTCCTATCTTAGGAGATTACTAGATTTCTCTATTCTACCCAACTCCCTACAAAATACAGCGATCCTATGAACACGACAAAAACATTACGCCTTGGTTTTATCATGGGCGGTGGCGTTTCTTTGGGCACTTTTTCGGGTGCTGCTTTATCGGAAGCCATCAAACAACAATTGGTTTATGGGCAATATGATACAGGAGAACTAGATGTACAAGGGAAACCCATTTTTAAAGCCTATGATCAGGTAGAAATAGATGTGTTCAGTGGAGCTAGCGCAGGCGCGCTTTCCTTGGCGATTATGCTGAGAATATTGGTCAATCCAAGAGACAAATACCACTTTTTGGGTTTTCGCTCTTATGTGCAAATGCGGGACGTATTGGATTTTCGATTAGCCAAACAATTTGGCGAACGATTCCAACAGATCAAAAGCAAGCAGCCTCATAAATATGAACAATTATTGGCCGCACAAACCTTGCAAGAGTTCCAAGAAAAAGTCTGGACAAAAGAAGTTGATTTAGACCGCCTTTTGGGAACAGGTGCCCACCATAAAGATTTGAGTGAAACAGCTAGCTTTTTGGATCGCTCGGTGGTGGATAAATTGGGTCAACGCCTCTTTAAGTTTGAAGGACAGCCTGAAGATCGCCTAGCTCATCGCACCTTATTGGCTCGACGCGTCTTGTTTGGCTGTACACTCGCCAACTTGAGCCATACGCTCAAAAAGGGCCCTTTGCCCCAACAAAAAAACACCAAAGAGCAAGCTTTGTTGGCAGCGCTCAATGACAGTTCGGTCGCTCGTATTCACAGCGAGTTGCGTGTCTTCGATTTGAACTTTGATACCATTATAGAGGATCAAAGTCGCCATTTCCCTTTGCGTTGGGTCCAATACCATGAGGGCGAAGCCTTGGACATTATACAACAAGATCCATTGGGCAATTCTTATAATAAGACCATACAAGCGCTAACAGACAATGAAGTCTGGAAAGAAATAGCAGCTACGGCCATTGCTTCAGCAGCAGTTCCTTTTGCCTTTGAGCCTGTAGTACTCCGTCGCTACCGTCATGAATTTGGACAACAATGGGCGCCTGCCTTAGCCCATAAAGACAGCTACTCCTTTACTTATGTAGATGGAGGCGTCTTTAATAATGAGCCTGTGCAAGAAGCCTTGCGCCTAGCGGCTTCTATTGATAATGCCACTCCTAGTGCAAATTTTGAACGACAACTTATTTTTGTAGATCCTGATGTGTCTGAGTTAGAACAACAATTTAGGATTCAGGCACATGAAAAATTACAAGTAGGACGCTCTTTGTTCTCTAGTAAAATGAAAGTGGCGCCTAAATCTAGCGCAGCGCGCTTATTTAGCAGTTTGACACACTTGTTGAGTGCTATTCTGAATGAAGCCCAAAGCATAGAAGTCGATCGACTTTCGGCAGTATTAGAGCAATTTGAGCAACGGGATCAAATGCGTACCTTCTATCGACAAACCTTAACAGGGGTTCCAGAAAACAAAGAACTACTGGATATGCGCAGCTTCGCGCAGAAGGCATTGAACAAAGTAAGAGCGAATTTGCATCTATCGGAAATTCAATTGCAACTGCAACAAGAGTTGTTGCGTATCATCAAAGAAGAGCAAGAATTCTTAAAAGGAAAATTACCTCTAGAAGATGAACGCGCTTTGATCGATGCGATTAACGCTTTTTGTTATTTACCAACACCTGCTGATGTAGCCTACGCGCAACCCTTGGTTTTTGCTTTGTCTTGCTTAAATTTAGATATTGCCTTACAATTGATTGGCAAAAATACCCACCCTACCATTGTTCCCATTGCTCCGTTTGATTTTTATGCTCCTAAAGAAACCGCTTGGGAATTGATGCCCTTACCAGGCAAAGGCATGGCAGGGTTTACAGGATTTGCCTCTACAGAAGCTAGTCAATACGAAGTAGCTTATGGTAAATATTGTGCTGCACACATTTTACAAAATTTAGCTTTGATTGAGCAAGTAGCCAATAATGTTTCCTTGCCACCTCGCTTTGACTACCAACAATTAGAGGGTTCTTTGCAAGAGCAGGTACAGCAATCTATTGTGAAACGTTTAAAAGAAATGATTCCCAGTAACTTTTCTACTATTTTACCTTTTCTCAACGGGTATTTAAAAGAATCTGTAGAACGGTTTATTGCCACTAACATTCAAGTGGGTGGGCACTCTAGTTGTTTTGAATTTAGAATTAGAGTCCCTAATGAAACGTATGTTCTTAAAGGGTTTACGGCCACAGGACAACCTGATCGCCACCAAACCTTACAAGCACTATCCATACATGGCGCCTATTATTTAGTAGCTAAAGTTAACTATGATTTTGCAGAAGAACAATGGGTGGGAACGCACACTAACTTTATGCAACAATTGTGTATTGAACAGTCTAAATTTTTAGAAGATATTCCTGCTTTGCAGATAGAGTTGCCTTTGATGACGCAACAAAGTGATGCTTATTTATCTCCTCATCCTGTATTTGAAATAGATGCCCGTCAAATCTTACGCCTTCAAAAAGTCCAAGATTTGACAGCCACTACTTGGGCATTGCTATCTAATGTGTTACCCCTCGACCAACACCTTTGGGGGTCAGATAAATGGTCGAGTTAAACACCTAATAATAAGAATCCATCAAAAATAGAAAGGGTTCAGCGCTTATAGTTTGGAAGGTATAGTCGTCTTCTATTATTGAGTGGTGAGTACTGCTTATTATTATAGCCCTAATTTAGTTTTGTAGTAACTTTTCTAATAAAGTGATGATCTTCTGTTGAGATTCAGCTAGCTCTGCTTGTAAATCAATAATTTTACTGTCTTTCTCTTGTAGTTTCAACAGATAGGTATTGTACTCCTCTATACGATCTTTGCGATAAGGCTTAGATTCGTCTGCAACTTGGTTAACATCAAGGTATAAAGCTGCTTTAGGATGATTTGGAGGCAACATTGTCCCTTCTCCAGTCAATAACCAATGATAATTTACGTCATCAGGATACTTATGTGCAATTTTTGCAATAAGGTTTAATTTGGGAATAGTCTGGCGTTTATAAATGTTAGAAATATTCTGACTATTGATGCCTACAGAACGTGCAACTTCGCTCGTGTTTTTATCACACCCTAGGTAATTGAGTATGGCTATCAAGCGTTTATGCAATCCTTCGTCTATTGGTTTAAGTGTCATAAAATGTGTTAATTTTTTGTTAAAGAAAGTGTTTTTTCTTTCAAAACCAATCATTGTTTGTAATATGCAGCAAGAAAGGAATATTAGTGTTGATGATTAATTATTGAAATAGTCATAAATGTATAAAAAAACTGTAATTAAATACTATTGTAAGGTATGAAAAAGATTAAGAACTAAGCTATTTTTAATTCATCTAATTTAGATAGATCAAAAATAGAACCTTTTTTTCTTATAAGAAAAACATGCTTATAGATAGATTTTATCGTATGTTTTCCTTTATCTTTCCTTCCATCCTCCTCTTTTATCTCCTCTCCAAAGTATTCTTTCGTAAAAGTAAAAAAACGCTGTATCCCGCTTGTAGTCGTTGATACGCGCCTTCTAATATACGCATTCCCTTTTAATTTCTAGTGAATGTACTAGTTGCTGCTGCATATTCATGCAGTTTTTTTTAGAATGTGTGACATTTCCTAAGTTTTTTGTCTAATTCTATGTTTTTATTCACTAGAACACCCAAGCACTCTTAGTGTATCGTTCCAATTTTACACTAAAATGCTTGGGTGATTGTATAAAGATATAAAAAAAGTGTTACACTCTTCCAAGTGTAACACCCTATAATTGTGTTGTATCTTCAACAATTCTTTTTATGCTTCCTTATCAAGATTGGTTACTGGCACATAAAGTTGTCCTTTTTCATTAAAACGACTAATTACAATACGTTGAACCTCTGAGGTACCTTCATAAATTTGTGTAATTTTTGCATCACGCATTAAACGCTCGACGTGATATTCTTTCACAAATCCATATCCACCATGTACCTGCACTGCTTCTACTGTTGTACGCATTGCAACTTCTGAAGCATACAATTTAGCCTGTGACCCTGCCAAATCATAATCCATGTGCTGATCTTTGAGCCAAGCAGCACGATAAACCATCATCTTAGCCGCTTCAATTTCTGTTGCCATTGTTGCGAGCTTAAAACCTACACCTTGGTGCTTAATAATTGGCTTACCAAAAGCAACACGCTCTTTTGCATATTTAGAAGCCAATTCGTACGCTCCTCCTGCAATTCCTAAGGCTTGTGCAGCGATACCAATACGACCGCCTGATAGCGTTTTCATAGCAAATTTAAATCCAAATCCATCAGCACCAATACGGTTCTCTTTTGGTACTTTGACATCATTGTATAATATAGTATGGGTGTCCGAAGAACGAATACCTAATTTATCTTCTTTGGCACCAACAACAACACCTTCCCAGTTGGTTTCTACGATAAAAGCATTAATACCTTTATGCCCTTTCTCTACATTAGTTTGGGCAATCACTAAGTGGATACTAGAAGAACCACCATTGGTAATCCAGTTCTTAGTACCATTCAATAGATAATGGTCGCCCATGTCAATGGCGGTAGTGCGCTGAGAAGTGGCATCTGATCCTGCTTCTGGTTCTGACAAACAAAAAGCACCAATTTGCTCTCCTCTTGCTAGCTTAGGCAAGTATTTTTGCTTTTGCTCTTCTGTACCAAATTCTTGTAGGCCCCAACATACTAAAGAGTTGTTAACAGACATTGCTACAGAACAAGAGTTATCAATCTTAGAGATCTCCTCCATAGCCAATACATAAGATAAGGTGTCCATTCCGCCGCCACCATATTTCTCATCAACCATCATTCCCAGAAACCCTAACTCCCCCATCTTTTGGAGTTGCTCTTTGGCAAAGGTCATGTTGGTATCGCGTTCAATAACGCCTTCTAATAATTCTTGTTTTGCAAAATCCCGGGCGGCTTGTTGTACAGCCAATTGTTCTTCTGTCAGTTCAAAATTCATAATGTGTATAATCTTCTGTGGGGCACCAAATCAGCAATAACGGCACCAGATGATAAAATAAAATGGTCACCTACCTTTTCCTATTCTAATGATAATAGGTAGTGTGGTAGTCCAATTATAGATCAATCCTGAAGGATTGACGGAGCAAAGATAAACTATTCTTACTTAATAACAGACAGGCTACTGTAAAATGAGTAATTAGTCTTGTGCACGTTTCTTCAACTTAAATAAGGTGTGATAAGAATCGCCAATCAACTCAAAACTTTCCACCAATTCAAAACCTGTATCAATAGATAATTTTTTCATCTCTTCAGAATGGTACATCTTACTGTTGCCATTTGCAATACAAGTGAAATAGAGGGACGTTCCTACCAAGCAAAACTCACTAGCGGGAAAGCGTTGATTGTCCCAAAAAGGCTCTAAAATATAAACAAATGCTTGCTCATCTACTGCATCATAAACCCGTTTAAGGATAGATAGGATTTCTTCAGCACTAAAACAATCTAAAAATTGGCTCATCCAAACGGTGTCTGCTCCTTTTGGAATGGCTTGGTGCTCGTCTAGTAAATTGATTTCGTGGTAGTGAATACGATCATTGCCTGCAGAAAGTAGATTGTTGTGCTTCGCTACCTCCAATTGACCAGGCAGATCCAACATAGTGACTTCTACTTCTGGGTTATAATCACAACAAGCACGCGCCCATTTTCCTGTATTGCCTCCAATATCAAATAGCTTTTTTATGGGCTCTTGAAAAATCAATTCTAAGGCATAAGGAAACGCATCGTCTGAATAAAAATGATCAAACTCAAACCAAGATTTTTTGACGCGCTCTGGCAATTGAGACAATCCTTCATAAACAGTTGGCCAATCTCCAAAGACTTTTAGTCCTGCGGGACGTCCTTCTTTAATCGATTCTGTTAAGTGTTCTAATCCAGCATAACAGACATCTTTCGCAAAATTCATATTCACTTCTGTCATGCGGTCGGAGCGAATAAAACGCCCTACTTTAGTTAATTGGTAATGCCCATCCGTTCCCAACTCTACAACATCAATGCAGCTTCCTGCTTCTAACAAGACCTTAACGCCATAATTGGACAATCCTGTTTGTATTATAATTTCTTCTAGAGAGAGGCCCTTTCTCTTGCTGGCAATGGCATCTAAAATACCGAGTTCTTTGAGAGAGACTACTGCATGAAAGTAAATAGGGGCAAATGCAATTTTCTGCGCTTCATATTTGGCTTCTATAGCCGTCATTTTATTAGCCATGTAGGAGTGTTTTTAAGGCTGTTTAGCATAAAATACTCGTCTGGGCTAGTGTTAATCAAGCTTCAAATATAGTGTTATGGTGTTACTAGACCTTGTCAACGAGTAGTAGGACAACTTATTCTGATCTTAAAGATAAACAACTCTAAGCGATTTCTACTTTATTAATCTCTATAAGATCAAACGCTTTTTGAATAGGCCTGTTGGCGCAACGTTTATTGAGAGACTCATACAGGTTGTATAATTATGATAATTAACACTTTGGCGCTTAGCCCTTCTCACCAATAGCTGCTCTGCTGTTCTTTTTCCACCATTATCTGTATCATCCTTGTACAAGAACCATTGCAAGCGCTCATAAACCTAATGGTAATCTGTTTACGTTTTTTCTTTCTCAAACCACAACAACACCCAATTTAGTAAAATGTAAACGATACAAATTAAAACAATGGCAAATTTGCCTATTGCGAAGAAATAAGCAATCGAGCACCACATCTGTTCTAAATCTCCTAATAACAACTTAATTAGTGCCACATTCTCTATCATATCAAAAAATGCCGCACTAAAAATCAACACAATTAATGCCCTTCCAACTTTATGGAAAGCGTGATTCTCCCATAAACGATTGTTAATTTTAAAGATAAGTAATGCTATAAAACTTGAATAGACCAAAAGAAAAAGAAAGTCAAATCCTACGCTTAAACTTGCATTGTTTTTTGCATTGGTATCCCATGAGTTTAATATGGTGACCGTTGTTTCTAGGTCTTTTGCTAATTCAAAGGAAACAATTCCATCTTTACAATTTTCGTTTCTGAGTGGAAGATCAAAATTCATCATCACTAGGGTAGTGATCACTACCATAATGAATAATACAATGGTGAGCGGTTTGTTATAGGTTTCAAGAAAACGTTTCATTGAATTGGTATTTTTTAGTGAATAAGGGGTAATCCCGTCAGATTCGTGCTAAGGGGGCATCCCCTTATTGGGTAGCCATTTTAATAACTTGCCCTTGTACCCATGTCTGAATTAAGGCCGTATGGCCTAATAAATTCCCTACATAAAAAGCCTTAGAACGGCTCAATACTGTTGACTTATCCCAAGGCTCACGAGAAACTTGGTTGTTGCCCGATTGGCTGGCATGTACAATATAAAGTTCTCGTTCTGTCTTCCACAAAAAACCAACATGGGTATCCAGTCCAATTAAATAAAGGCCTTGCTGTTGTGCATCCATGTGTTTTTTGAGCGCGCTTAAACTTTTGTAAATCTTGATGCTTTTTCGGTCACATAAACTTCGTAAAATGACAGAAGCAGGTTGTTGTGCTAAAGCAACTCTTGGTAAAGAAAAACCCAGTTGCTGTAAGGTGGTTGTTACAAAATAGCCACAGGCAATTTTTCCTTGTTTTGGTTGTTGGGTCGTGCCGTTAAAATCATACGCTGTTCCATACCAATAATGAAAAATACTATCGCTTAGTGTGCGCTCTAAATACCGCCGCGCTTGTGTTAACATGGCTTGCTGTCGCTCTGGCTCTGCCTTCCATCGTTGTTCATAATCCAATCGCTTGTAATGAATGCGCTCTTGTAGCACTTTATAATCTTTGGCCCATTGTTGTTGGGCTTTGTCTTGTTGGTAATAATAACGGATGCCCAATAATAAGACTATACTTAGTATAGTCACGCCTAGCAAGAGCTGGGTTGTGGACAAAGGAAGGCGTTCTTTCTTCTTTACCTTGTACGTGTTCTTTCTAGGTTTCTTGTTCGTTCGTTTTTTCATGTTGCTTGGTTTGGTGGTTAGCAGGGTGTTGTAGCATGCTACAACACTAATTGAGGACAACAGTACTGTCCAACAATTCCGCTGGCCGAAAAGGCGCCACAGCGCCCAAATCCGCTATACTAACGCGCTGTTCTTGACTTTGATACTGCGCCAAATGCTTCCGCAAGCGTTTAGTCACCGTATGCATCTCCAAACTATCCTTGGGAGTCAACGCTACTAAGTTTTGCCCTGCCCCTTCTTCAAAAACAGAAACAGGCAACACGCTATAAGCCCACTCAAAACCTTTTTCCAAACTATCAATGCCTCGTCCATACAAATAGCGCCATGTGAATAGATAATCGTGTGTTCCCAAAGTCATAGCTTGTGTTGTTCTATCTTTGACCAATTCTAACTCAAAGAGTAATCCCAAATCGGTATTAGGTTGGTATTGACTAGAAATAAAATTCCCTAAGGAATACGCCACCAACACTTCCCGTTGATGGCTACTATCGGCGGTCCAAATGGTATCGGTTTTAACAGGTTGAATGACATGTGGATGGCCACCAATAATCACATCGACTCCTTGTTTCCACAAAAAATTAGCCGTCGCCTTTTGAGTCGAATATTCATTCAAATGATACTCATGCCCCCAGTGCATCAAAGCAATAATACAATCAGGTTTCATCGCTTTTGCTTCCTCTATATCTTTTCTCATCAAAGCTGTATCAATCCAATTCACAAAAGTTGGAGGCTTTGCAAAAACACCATTGGTAGCATAAGTATAATTCACAAAGGCTAAACGAAAGGTCACCCCATTGATCTCTTTTTCTACCAATAAAGGATACAAAGAATCTCGTTCGCTGCTATCTCTAAAAGTACCTGTATGCCAAATTCCCAATGAATCAAGCACATCCAACGTATGGGTTAATCCATATTTTCCGCCATCATTAGAATGGTTATTACTTGTACTTAACAGATCAAAGCTTGCATTTTTCAAAGCGCCAGCTAAGGCATCAGGAGAACGAAACATAGGATAACCTGTGTAGCGGCCTTTATTACTCAAGGTCAATTCAAGGTTTCCAACAGCAATATCCGCCCGCTCCAAGATTGGTGTGATATACCGAAAACACAATTCATAATCAAATACAGATTGATCTTGACTTTTGAATACACTAGACTCCCCTGCTGCGGAACGAATTTGATTGGTATGCCCCATAATATCTCCTACAAAAGCTAGGCGCAAATGGACTAAACTATCCAAGGGCGTCACTATAGTATCTTGTATAGTAGTAACAATAGGTCCTTGTTTGGATTCTTTGGACTGACAAGAAGACAATAAGAATAACCCCAGAAAACAAGTGTAAAGAAAGTAAGGCATAGTTGATGGTTATAAGAACAGAAAGCCCAAAATAAAACAATCTATTGAAAATAAACGGTGTGATGAGATTCCCGCCCTCAAAAACTGTTACTTTCGCCGTAGAATAAACAACTCTTTTTGCAAAAAGCTGTTGAGGCCATTGAAAATTGTCCCTTTAGAAAAGCACGCCAAGGCTTGCAGACATGGATAGGAAGACCTATATTGTTGGACATTTTTTGAACAACCATCCACATTCCAATAAAGACCAAAAGTGCTCTCAAAAAGAGCTGACCAGCAGATAAAAAACAAGACAATTATGAAAAAAATATTGGTTGCCAATAGAGGCGAAATCGCCATGCGTGTTATGCGTAGTTGCCGAGAAATGGGTATTGCTACTGTAGCTGTTTATTCAGAAGCAGATAGAAATGCTCCACATGTTCGTTACGCTGATGAAGCCGTCTGCTTGGGCCCTGCCCCTTCCAATCAATCCTATTTGTTAGGAGAAAAGATCATTGCCTTTGCCAAAGAACTTCACGTAGAAGGTATCCACCCTGGCTATGGTTTTTTGAGTGAGAATGCCACCTTTGCACAACAAGTCACAGAGGCCGGATTGACCTTTATTGGACCTCGTCCACATGCCATTGAAATGATGGGTAGTAAATTGGCTGCCAAAGAAGCTGCCAAAGCCAATAACATTCCATTGGTACCTGGAACAGAAGAAGCAATTGAAGATCCAGAAATCGCTAAAAAAATTGCCCAAGAAATAGGTTTTCCTATTCTCATCAAAGCCTCTGCTGGGGGTGGAGGAAAGGGAATGCGCGTTGTAGAAAACATCGAAGAATTGGACGAACAAATGGAGCGCGCGATTTCAGAAGCACTTTCTGCGTTTGGAGATGGTTCTGTTTTTATTGAAAAATACGTTACCTCTCCTCGTCATATTGAAATTCAAGTTTTGGCAGATACTCATGGTAATGTCATCCACTTGTTTGAGCGCGAATGCTCCATCCAACGCCGCCACCAAAAGGTCGTAGAAGAAGCCCCTTCTGTTGCATTAAGCCCTGAATTACGGGCCGAAATGGGCGCATGTGCGGTACGAGTCGCCAAGCTTTGTGATTATATTGGAGCTGGAACGGTAGAGTTTTTATTAGACAGTGATAAGAATTTCTATTTCTTAGAAATGAACACCCGTTTACAAGTAGAACATCCTGTGACGGAACTTATCTCAGGAGTCGATTTAGTCAAACAACAAATCCTGATTGCTAGAGGTGAGGTGTTACAAATTCGCCAAGAAGACCTCAAAATACAAGGCCACTCCATCGAGTTACGCGTTTATGCCGAAGATCCAACCAATAATTTCTTACCAAGCATTGGTACACTCTCTACTTACAATCCTCCCAAAGGACCAGGCATACGAGTAGATGATGGTTTTGAAGAAGGCATGCCTATTCCAATTTACTATGATCCAATGATTTCTAAGTTGGTGACGTATGGAAGCGATCGTACAGAAGCGATTGAACGTATGTTACGCGCCATTGAAGAATACAAAATTACAGGTTGTGCTACTACTCTACCTTTTGGAACCTATGTTTTACAACACGAGGCGTTCCTTTCTGGTGATTTTGATACCAACTTTGTCAAAAAACATTTTGATCCGACCGCGTTGCAAGGATACGATGATCAAGAAGCACAATTGGCCGCTCAATTAGCCATTCACTTATTAGAGCATCAACAGCCCACTACGGCAAGTTCCTCTACCGCTGCCCCTAGCCGCAATAGCGGCCAATGGCTAGCTCGTAAATGGAAATAGCCCCTCCTTATGTAAATATTTTATCAACTATAGTTATTTATAACCATGAAAGAATTGTTTTTTTTCGCGACTTTATTGTTCGCGCTTACCCTAAGTACTGCTGCCAATGCTCAAAAAGTTTTTGAAGTAAGCAGTAAATATGATGCCGACGTAAAAGTATATGTTGTCGATTCTAAATACGACGCAGACTTAGTAGTACACAAAGTGAGCTCTAAATACGATGCAAACAAACCTGGCCTTTGGCACTTTGTCGATTCTAAGTACGATGCCGATAAAAAAATCTACTTTGTCGATTCTAAGTACGACGCGGACCTAAAAGTATACTATGTAAAATCTAAGTATGATGCAGGTTGGAGAGATACTGGTAAGAAACATGTCATGCACTAAGATTTATAGTGTACGAACAAATTAATAAAAGCATCCTCACTTCGGTTGGGATGCTTTTTTGTTTTTATTTGTCTGTTTCAATACCTTTCAAAGGATTATAATCTAAGAAAGTACAGCTAAACGTGGTACAATTTGGGCATAACAACTCTTCTCCAATTTCTGAAAAATCTACTAAACAATCTTCTGCTCCGATCCATAATTGTCCCGATTCTAAGCAATATTCTAATCCTAATTGCTCTTCCACTAGGTAACTATATGTTTCTTTTCCTTCAAAAATCAAAAATAAGCTAGCTTTTTGCCCTTCTATTAAATCAACCCTCCTAGTAATAAAAAACACTTCATACTGCTTTCCTTTATCACTAATAGCTCCCAAACAGTCAAGTTGTAACGTTCCCCAATCTTGTTTTATAATTTGAGTATGTTTTATACAAGAATCACTAGAAACGCTCTCTTTGTTATAAGAGAAAGCCACTACTTGAGAACTCGCATTCCTCTTATAGAAGACAAAGAGCAATAAGAAAAATAGAAGGAAGATATACGATCGCATAGACAATTTAATAGTTCGGTGATTTAACGGAATTTCTTCTAATAGCAACCACTTTTCTATTGAAGGTGTTTAGAAGACATTTTTCCAAAGAATAGGATTATTTTATGAAAAAAACTACTTTTCCATCAACATTACCTTAAACTAAATACCTTATGCCCTTCACTAAGTTTTCTTATCTATTACTCCTGCTAAACAGTTTATTGTTAAATGCTTGTACCACTTCAATTCCTTCTACAGAACCAACACCTGCCATTAACCACCTAACAGTTGTCCAGAAAGCTTTTTCGCAATGGGCTAGAAAACAAAACAAAAAAGAACACTGCTCTCAAAAGTTTGTGAAACTGCGCTGCAAGAAGAGAAGGGGACTTGTGATTTCCGAATAATAGAGCAACTTGATTCGAATAACATCACTTGGGGCGACCTTAATGGGGATCATATTCCTGACGCATTGGCCCAAGCACAATTAGAACCTTGTATGGGCGGCAGTTGGTTTCTTAATTTTGCTCTGCAAGGCCATCATTTACTCTTCCTTTCTAATGCCAATAGGACCTACACCATCTTAGATCGGCACGAAAAAATCATCGAGTTGATAGACTACGGCTATATTGATACCATAAAAAATGGCGTAATCCATGCTGTTGGCCTTGGTATGACAGAGGAATATTCTAGCCGTATTATCGATCGAGAATGGGCGGTTCATCTGCAACTAGAAGACCAACAATTAAAAGTACTTTTTAGATCTTCAGAGAAAAAAGAGAAAGATTCTAAGTAAAGTCAAAACGTCTCTATTCCAACACACGGAATAGAGACGTTACAAACAATATTTAAACTTAAAGGAGGAAAAATCTATCTTCCAATCACTAGTTTTTCTTCAAAGACAGCACCTTTAGCATTGGTGATTTTTACAATATAAACGCCTTTAGGCAAATGTTCTACTCCAATACTAAAAGAAGTTTGCGCAAAAGATTCGGAGAACACAGCTTGCCCTAACAAAGAGGTTAAGGTCAATTGATATCCTTCATTTGTCGCTCCTTCTACTGTGAAATGTACCTGCCCATTACTAGGGTTAGGATAATATTGTGCTACTAGTGCTGGGGCTATTATCCGAATAGGTGTCATCATAGGTGCCCAATCAATAGAATCTAACACTACGATTACTCGCCCTGACATCATCGTAAAAGTAGAATTTTCCCGACCTAAAGTTGCGATCTTATTTCCTGCAATTTCGATCGTTTTGACCGCCGCAGAAGGTTGGGATAAAGCCTGCGTTCTTGACCATAAAGAATCGCCACTAGGGCTAACCATCAAAAGACTTAATTGATCGTTTCTAGTTCCTGTGAGTAAATAGTTACCCGAAGAATGTAATAAAACATGATTCGTCTCCATATCAAATATTCTCGTCCAATCCTTTTTTCCAAACGCATCATACTTACTTAGGTAAGTTAAATCAGGCGCAGAGGTTTGCTCCGCAGAAGAGACTATCAATAAACTGTCTTGCGCCACTTTGGTAAAGGCACGAAGGTAAGGATAATTGATAATTGTATCTTGGGAAACAATATTTCCTGCCAAATCTAGGCGATATAAACTGTCATATTGTAAAATCCAATAACCAGTAGCATGCTTTTCTACAAAACCTCCACCCGTTATTCCAATAGGAAAATCAAGAGAAGACAATTGTCCATTGGGTGCTAATTCCTTAATAGAATATTCATAGACAGAAGGAATATTAATAGAAGAAACAATTGCTGTTTGGATAGCCATTATCCCCCCATCATCTCTCTTCTTAAAGTTACTAAGGCTATTCTCACAAGCCTCATCATAGCTATTGGAAGTAGATAATGTCCCTGTACCAGCATAGGTATTAACACTATAATCGGTATAAGGAATGGACTGACCAATTAGGCCACAAGCATAAGCCCCATCAATATTATTCAAGGTCGTAAAACCTCCTGTTGCTTGCTCTAAAATAAGCCCCTGCCCTTTGGTATCTGCATGGATCAAACTCCATACAGGGCTCCCATTAGTTGTTATTCGAAAAACATAGCGTTTAAAAAAATAATTGTGAAACCAAGAACCTCTATTGTTCACATCAGCCATCACTACTAATTCTCCATTCTGAGTCGCAATAATATCGCTAGGATAATAATGGTTGGTTGTATCAGGACCATAATGGAAGATATTCTGTGCTTTACTTTGGTTGCAACAAAGCAGAAAAAAAATGAAGAAACTAATTAAATTTAATGTTCTCATATAGAATAGTTTTTAGGAAGTTGTCTATTTGTACAACGTGCCTACACTCAGATTTGTGTATACTCTTTTAGAATTTAAGTGCCTAATCGAAATAAAGGAGAACAAATTGATGGCAATAAATACACATCGTAAAACTTTATAAAACCTTCATTCTTATAACACTATTAATTTTTTATTATAGACAAGCATTTATAAACAATAAAAGCCTTCTCTAAATCTCCTAAGAAGCATTCATACAGAAGTACAAAAAAGAGGCTACCCAACAAAGGACAACCTCTAATTCAATCGTTTCTATTTTATCGTTTGATAAATTTGCGAATACTGTGGTTACCAGCATCATTAATAGCTTCTAATAAATACATACCAGCAGGTAAATCATTAACATTAATGGTCTGTTCATTGTTTTCTCTTAGCACTTGCCCATTGGAATTAATGACACGAAAACCCTTTTCTAAACAGCTTCAATATCAACTAAAACATTATGCTATCTCCTAAAAAAAATTATAAGAGCATGTTCTTTCTATCCTCCATAGCGCTTCCCCTCTTAATAACAGGCTGTAGCCTTCCTGAAAATTCTAGTAAACGCGCTACACCTTCTATTCCCGTAGAGCAACAACCAATTTCTACTGTTATAAAAGAGACCAATGATAGAAGCAAAAAAACTGCCCCACCCTTGACAGATACCACTCAACTCAATCAATATAAAGACGGCAAAAAGGAAGGGCTTTGGCGAGAATTTGATAAGGAAGGGCGGCTTTCCTTAGAAGGGTATTATAAAAATGGAAAAGCAGAGGGCTGGATGAAGTGGTATTATGAAGGCAATTTTGCCGCTTCAGGGTTGATGAAAGGCGGCAAAAGAGAAGGGCCTTGGAAGATTTGTGATGTCCATGATCCCAATCAATGCATTGATGCCACCTTTGAAGCAGGGCAAGAAACAGGGGTATGGCAGCTTTACCATGATAATGGAGTTTTGTGGAAAAGACAGCAGAAAAAAAATCGAACAGTCCTCTCAGAAGAATGCTGGGACGAACAAGGGCAACCCATCTCCTGCCCTTAAAAACAATACTCTATGCTGAAATAATCAACATAGAGCATTTCCCCTTTAAGTTTGTTCCTTGTTAAACAAAGTAAGAAGGTTACTTCGCCATACTTAAGGCTACTTTATCAAATAAATCATCGCTCAACCAACGTCTCAAAAACAACATGGTTCCTGCATATTTACCCGCTACATACCGTGTTTTTGGCTTTCTAGCCTTAATCGCTTTAGAAATCACCTTAGCAATAACAGAAGTTGGAGAACTCCCGCCTTGTTCGTAAGATTTTTTGAGAGCCTCGGCAATGTTTTTTGTCAATGTTGCATAAGCTCCACTGCCAGAACGTTCCAACATTTGTGGTCCTACAACATCCCCGAATTCTGAAGCGATTGCCCCTGGTTCTACAATAACCACCTTAATATTAAACTGCTTCAGCTCTAAACGAAGGCTGTCTGACCAGCCTTCTAAGGCATGTTTGGTTGCATGGTACCATGCTCCTAATGGAAAATATATTTTCCCCCCCATAGAAGAGATGTTAATAATTGTTCCTGCCTTTTGCTCACGCATATAAGGTAATGCCAATTGGGTGAGGCGGGCCAAGCCAAAAATATTCACCTCAAACTGATAACGGGCATCATCCATTGTGGTATCTTCAACTGCACCATATAATCCAAAACCTGCATTATTTACCAACACATCGATCCCTCCATGTGCTTCTTGAATGGTATTAACAACTCGTTGGATTTCTTCGTCTTTGGTAATATCCATTGCTAAAGCATGCATTCCTTTGGCTTCGAGATCGGCCATTTTTTCGACACGGCGCGCAGCGCCATAAACCACATATCCTTCTTGTAATAATTGCAGGGCCGTGGCTTTTCCGATACCTGAAGAGGCTCCCGTAATTAAAATTACTTTCTTGCTCATTCTGCTATTGTTTAAAACACTACCTAAAGGGCAGTACTAACTATTTATAATTCCAAATAGAGGAGTAAGCCTCTTTTGTTCATACAAAGATAGAGCACAATAGATGATCTTGCTTGTCTAAAACCATCAATCTAGTTGTCAAAAACTGTCATTGTATTCTTAATAGGAATTATACCAGTAAAAACAATCAAATAAGCAGGTTCTTAGCTCCTCTTGGAAACGTTGATAAAGCGGCAATTCAACCATAAAACAAGCCATCTCTTCAGAATCATTAACTTGTTCACAATAGGATTGGGCATCTGCTAGCAATTGAGGGCATTGTCTTTTATAATAAGAAGGAATTGGTTGTTGGGTCAATAATAACCCACAAAGCATTACCCAATCTACCAATTCGATTAATGTCTCTTTATCCAAGAAAGCACTACTTTCATGAACACTAATGTGTTGTCGCCCTTCTTTGGCAGCAAAAACCTCTATCCAATGAAAAAAGAATTGATTAAGGGCCTGATTCACTTGTCTAGAGCGACGATCATATTGCTCTTCAAAGCCCAGCTCTCGCAATACTTCCTCTATATTCAAGGAAGCTTCTCTAAATAAATCATTGGTTAATTGATCAAAAAAACTAGCGTTGATCCCCTCCAATTGGTACAAAGCCAACAAGTTAGTTTGTGTGTCTTTTTGCAAATCCCATTTTTGAGTAATGCCTTGTAATAATCGCTGCCGAATGGTTGTTGAATGTGCTCCTTCTATACTAAAGTCCCATGCCATCTAATTGACTAAACGTTTAATTTGTGACGGGTTTTTACCAAATTGGTGTTTAAACGAACGGCTAAAATGTGCTAAGTCTTCAAACCCAACTTCCAAATAAACATCAGAAGGCATTTTATCGGTTTGTAATAAAAGACGTTTGGCTAATTCTAAGCGTTGCTGCTTAATCCATTGGTGGGGACTGCTCTGGTAGAGCTTTTTAAATTCGCGATTGAAGGTAGATAAACTCCGCCCTGACATCCGTGCTAATTGCTCTAAGGGAATATTGTATTGAAAATTATGCTGCATAAATTGCTCCAAATCTGCCCGCTCAGCCTGGGAATAAGCCTTTAGAACAGGTAATAATTCGGGACGCACTTGTCCAATAGCTAAAAGAGCTTCTAAAGTTTTAAGTTCAATAATAGATTTATCCAGTTGTATATTCTCCTTGATATACGTCCAAATAGACTCCATAAGTCCTTTGAGCAAACCATGCACTGACAGCTCAAATATTTGTTCTTGGCTAGGGCTAGGCATTGATGCAAAAGATTGGCGTTCTAATACTGTTTGCAAAAAATTATCTTGCAAGGCAAACGCTACCATTTTGGCACTTCCTTCCTCTTTTGACCATGTTTTAAAACACTGCCCATGTGTGTATTTCCGAATGAGAGCAAATTGTCCTCTAGCTATACTATACAATTGATGATCTAGTTGTAAACTCATTTGCCCCTTCTGTACATACAACAACACATTACTAGGATAATAGACACTATGCGTTTGTTGAATTGTGCTATCAATAGACGCTGCTATTTGCAAATTCTCACAAGTGATCATCCGCATTTGATCAATTTCTGGTAAGTTGTTCATCCAAACAATATAGTAGCATTTATTGACAACTTGTCTATTTTTGCCAAATAAGTCCCTCTCAATAAAAACAAAAACTTAGCAATGGCTCTACTTTTTAAAGCTTCTATTTAACACTTTTTCTTTCCTTTATCCATTGGAATTTCCGTTTTAGAACAACTCTTTAAATAGGTAATCAAGTACACTGTAACAGAAGTTTACTTGTATTTCAAATGGACTGGGTTTTACTTTTTGTGATTAGCTGCGCTGCTACTTCGTGGTGCCA
>JBOEFW010000012.1:0-46969 GCA_050633105.1 Aureispira sp.
AACGGCTGTATTGGTGAAAGTCAGTTGTGGTTACGCCTGTATGACTCTTTACACTGTGGCGAAAATCATCCTTGAATTGTACGGTTGGATATGCCACGTTCTGAAAGCGATAGGGCGCTAAGGTAGAAATAACTTGGCGCATTTTACGAAAACCTTCCTCTCCATATACCGAAGCATAACGCACACTCCACTTAATGGGTTCATTGGGTGCTTGTTGCCAGTGGTAAATTTGATGTTGTAGAACTTTACTGGTGATGTTTTCATTAGCAACATACAAGCTGTAGTTGGTCAAAGACACCCCTGTTGTCTGGATAACTTGTGTCATGGTCTCCAATTCTTGAAAGTATTCGTCGTAACGGCGTAGGATTAGGAGTGTGTCTTTCTCCACAATATGACTTTGAGTCAACTGATAGACTACATCATTGGGGTTGTCTTCATTGATGTATTGATAAACTTTTGCTTCAAAAAGATGGGCATAAGGAAAGAAGTAAGTCTTGAGTTCTAATTCTTGTGCTTGAGAATGGATAGTGCTACCTAATAGCAGGAGCATACAATAGAATAGTGTGCGCATAACAAAAGGACTAGAAGGACGATGCAATAAGGAGTGGATAACTTGTACTAGGTATATAACGTTTAGTGCTACAAAAAAAGTGCCTTTTGCTGTGTTTGGAGGAATGCTTTTGTGGAAGGAGAGATCGGTTTGTAGGTAGAAAAAACTTGAGTAGGGGCTATAACGAAATCTGTGTCAACAAACATCATTGAAATAAGAGCGCTACTAATAGAGGTTATTACGAATAGCCTTATGGCAAAAAAGGATCTTTTTCCCTCATTCTTCGTTAAAAATTGACCCCATCCCGATCTATCGGGATGAGCTAAATTTTTGCCTTGATTGATGAAAAAACCTCTCTTTTTAATCCCTACACAATCCCATTCGTAATAACCTCTAATGATATTGTTTTTGTAGAAGGGGAATACCCTATTAATATTCTACAGTACAATTTGGTAATGCTGTTCTAATAGCAGTGATTTGTTCTTCAGAGATAGGATTACCCACTAAATAAAGTGTTTTTAAATTTTGTAATTTTTCAAAACTAGCAGGAAGGAAACTTATACTTTCAGAAGCAGCATAAATAGCTTTGAGTTTAGAAAGTTGTCCAATAGAAGCAGGAAATTCCTTTAATCCACCATTTCCACTTATATATAGGGTTTCTAAGTTGGTTAGGTTTCCTAAATCTGTAGAGAGGCTATTAACATTGCCAGCCAAAACTAGACGCTTTAATGTTGTTAAGGTATAAATAGAGGCAGGGAGTGGAGCATTGACAACGCCTAAATCTAGTTCTTGGAGCTGTTGTAAAAGCTGAAAATGTTCTTCCTCTGCTAGCACTAGATCACTCAAATGTAAATTTAGTGATTGGAGTTTTGTCATCTTGGATACAGCATTGAGCACAGATAAGTTGGTTAAACGATCTCTAGTATCAAGACTAATGGATAGGTGTTGAAGTTCAGGGAGAGCAGGCAAGGCTCTAAAAACAGTATCTTCCTTATAGTAAGATAACCTTAATGATTTTAAGTTAGGAAAAGCTATTAAACTATCTAACAACATTGGCTTAATCGTCTCTATTACTTGTACTTTCTCTCTTTCTTGTAGGGCTTTCTCTATATTTCCATAAATAGTTGAATTGCTCCATGAATGCTCTTCTGTAGGAGTCGCTTTGTTGGGAGAATCACATGCCAAATGACTAATTGTTATTATTAACAAGAATTGAAATAGGCGATTGCTTAGGTAGGTCATGAGAATTTTATAAATTTAATAGACAAGGTAACCGTCTATATTTGTATAGAATATACTCATAAGAGTAATTGATCTATTCAGTTACAATAAAAATCCATTTTGCATAGCAATAGGGTCAGGAATACCTTCATCATCAAACATTTGACGAATATCTATTTCTATTCCTCTAGCAATAGAGGTAATTGGAACATCATTGTAGGTCCCTTCAAATGGATTTTCGGAGTAATCGCCAATTTTTTCCATTAAGAAAAAGACCCAAATAATCAAGGCCGCAATAAAAGGCACCAGCATAAAGGTCCAGGTGTGGGTATCGTGAAAAATATCCAACATACCAAAAGGCACCAACACGGCGAAGATAACGGATAACCACAAGGCTACAGAGGCATATTGGCGTGGAAAAGGAAAGTTTTTAATGCGTTCTGCTTTTCCCTGACCATCATAAAAACGCGTCATCAATTGTTGGAGATGAAGGAACTTAAAATCATTGAAGTAGCCCAAGTCGCAAAGTTGTCGCAAGCGTTTAATTTGAGTTGCTAAAAGCTGGCTAGCTGTATTGGCTTTTGGTCGATAGGCATCTATTTCTTCTTGAGAAATATACTGTTTTAATTCACTATCTAGTCGTTCAATATATTGCTCACAGACATTGGCATTAAAGAGTTTATGGAGGCGATCTTCTTTATGTTCCCATTCTTTGCTAAGGCGCAATTGATAACGGAGAGCAGTTAGCCAAGCAATATGGCGATAAATAAGTTCTTGGCGAATTTTTTCTTGATTTTCACCTTGTACAAAAGCCAATACCGAGGCAGAGAAAGAGCGACTATCGTTGACAATACCGCCCCAGATTTTGCGCGCTTCCCAAGTGCGATCATAAGAGGCATTGTTTTTAAACCCTAAATAGAAAGCAACCGCAATGCCTATAATACTAATGGGTTGCCAAGGCAATTTAATGGTATAATCCATTAGATAGGCAAAGCCACAAATGGTACAAGTATAAATAAAACCATAAATCAGAGGCTTCTTCGTCCAATTAATAGTCATCCAAAAGCCGTAATTTCTTTTTGCGTACATGTGTGTGTCTTATTATTATGTGTGTGTCTTATTATTAAGGTAGTGTACTTCGATTAATCATAAACATGAGTAGCGTTTCTGTTGCGTAGGGTATTGATCCACGTTCCAAATTGTACGCCATTGACTTCTTTTTTCATGGTGCCAGGCAATAGGTTAAACGTATGGCTAGCATCGTTGACATAGAAGGTCTTCCAGTTGGTATGTCTAGCAAACACCGTTTCTCTTAAATAGATCAAGGCATTTTTATAGTCTGCTGCGGGCAAAGGTGCTGGAACAACAGTAGAGGCCGCACAATTGTTTTTCCCATAACCATAAAACTCTCTAATGACTATATCTTCTAGGGCAGCAATGAGTCCAAATTGTACATTGGGATGTTTGTTGCTTAAGTACTCATAAATAGATTTCATAGGAGTGGAGTATTGCCCTGTTGTATAGGTGTCAAAGTCAGTCGGGAAATGTGTCTGAAAAACATCCTCCCAAAGGTTATCTAAACAATCTGGTTGCACGGCTTGGTCCATCAATACGGGCCCAGAATCATCCAATACCGTTATCTTAATACCAGGAAAGGCTTCAATCACTTGATTGGCATTGATTAAAGTTCCATAACCTCCTGCACTAGAACCTGTCAAAAAAACTTCATTGATTTGTGTTCCAAAGTGGGCGGTTAATTCTTCCAAAGCGAGGTCAATATTGCTATGGCCTACCATTTTTTGGTCGGTATAAACGCTATTGACATGCGCACTGTAAGTGGTACCACTGTGTACATCGCCAGTACAGTAGGGAATATAAACAAAGTTCCAGTCTTTGAAAGGATTTAAAGTACTGTTCTTATCAAAAATACCAAATTGTAGGCCTGCTGTTTTCCAGCTATCAAAAGCAATTTTACCATAAGAACTAGGGTTGGCAGCACAGGTAACGGTATTAAAACAGCCTCCACCACCTTCTAGGTAAATGATTGCCTTTTTAGACGCCTCTTTAAGGCGAACTCCAATTCCTGTATTGCTGTTGTCTCTACAAATCATTCCTGGAATTGGAATGTAGTGCCATTTTTCTTTTTCAGCAGCGATCTCAAATTCTTCTTGAACGGTTGTTTCTTTTTGACAACTTAAAACAAATAGACAAAGAAGGAGTAGTAGTAAAAAGCGCATAGTGGTTGATTAAAGGATGAAAGGGATGCTATTAGAAACGTTTAGCTCTCTATTTTTAGTATATTTTTGTTAGGCAAATGAAGAACTAAATGGATGCCCTAAAAAAGAGCGTTAGCCCTAGAAAAGTAAGAAGTATCTGAGGTAAGTAGCTCTCTATGAAGGATTAAAAATTATAATTTCGTCTTGTTTGATAATTTTAAGGTGTTTTGGAACCCTGTAGGCTCAACGGACTTAAAAGAGCGTTTTCATGCGCTTGTCGAGTAAGCCCTTTATCTTTCTTAAATAGTCAGAAAAATATCCTGCAGTAACAGGCACAGGAGCTTAAGGAATGCGCTCATAATAGTAGCACGTTAACTTAAAGCACCGTGCTTGGATTTGACTAGTACCTTGTACTAGATAGTTGGCTAGGGAAAAATAGCTGTTTCTACTACATTAGTTCACTAAGCTCAATTTAGTTCATAGGACAATATTAACGCAGGTTTCTAAATTGTGTAGGCGACAGCTTGGTATTTCGTTTAAAAAAGGCGCTAAAATTAGCAGGCTCAGAGAAGCCCAGTTCATAGCCAATCTCTTTGTTAGATAGCTCAGAGAAATACAACAAGCGTTTGGCTGCAATAGTCAAACGCTCTTGTAGGTAGGCCTTGGGCGTTTTGCCTAAGAGGCTTTTGATACTGCGATTCAAATGGTCTGAGGTAATTTGTAAGGTCTTGGCATAAGCAGCGCTGCTGTGCCAAGTTTTATAGTGTTGTTCTACAAGTTCCTTGAAGCGTTTTAACAGGATTTGTCCTGTTGCTTGTTGCGAAGAAGGTGTTTCTTCCAAAAAAACATATTGGTGGCAATAAATCAAAAATAATTTGAGAAGTGCTCCAATTGCCACCATTTTGTAAGGTTGATGCTCCTGAAAAACTTGCTGTATTTCTTTTAAATAACGTTGTACTTTTTCCCATTGTTGAGCTGTCAATTCCAAAGCGGGCTGTTGGCCATAAGAATGAAAAAGATGCAAGTTTTCTATAAAGTCGACAGGAATATTGTTGTGGAGTAAAAAATCACAAGAAAAGGTCAATGCTTGTCCCTGTGGTAGGGCTGTTGCTACTAATTGATGAACTTGCCCTGGATAAATGAAATAGATTTGACGTTCCCCTAAAATATAGGCTTTGAAATCTACTAAATGTTCCCCTTGTGCTTTGTCAATAATAAGAATGGTATAATACGCATGGCGATGAGGGGTGTCGGCTTTTCCTTGATATTTTTGATAAGTCTGGCCCATACTTGCCCATTTAAATTCATGAGAAGCACTGTCTGAGGGAATAGCTGTATAGGTTTTGATGTTGTCCATGCCTATAAAAGTACTATAAAAATAAAAAAGCTGTAGAGCACTATTAAAAATAGCACCCTACAACACTCTAATTATTAACCTCTATCAATATTATCCTTAATTTATTTACTTGACCGTCAGGCTATAATGCTCTGTTGGGTTCAAAGGGCAAAAATAAATGTATTCCCCTTTTTTCAAGTCTACTTTTTGAGAAAAACCTGTTTCTCCATTTTTAACAGTTTTTTGTACATAAGCTGCTTTGATGTGGTGTTCTGCTTCTGGCTTTCCTTTAGGAGCCAATACAAAACCCAATTCATGGTCTACTCCTACATTGGCAATTTCAAACTGGTAAGCTCCTTCTTCTAAGGTTAAACTCTGTACCGTAAATTTACCAGGTGTTTGTTCTAGTCTAATGGTAGGGACCTCTGCTATAGCTGTCGCGTTAACTGTTAAATCGTACTGTTTTGTTGGATTTAATGGGCAGAAATAAATATACTCTCCTGGTTTTAAATCTACTTTTTGAGAAAAACCTGTTTCTCCATTTTTAACAGTTTTTTGTACATAAGCTGCTTTGATGTGGTGTTCTGCTTCTGGCTTTCCTTTAGGAGCCAATACAAAACCTAATTCATGATCTACCCCTACATTGGCAATCTCAAATTGGTAGGTTCCTTCTTTTAGCGTCAAACTCTGGACAGTAAATTCGCCTGGTGTTTGTTCTAATCTAATGGTTGATACCTCTGTTGTATTTTGTGCGGCAGCAAAATTTAGGAAACTAACCAATAGCATAGCGAGTACCAATAATCCATTTCTCATTGTAATTCTATTTTTGTTGTGTGTGATGTAAATTGTTGTAATAATGTTACAGTACAAAGATGAACTAAATAAGAGGGGTCTAGGTAAGCCACATTTCCTTGGAAGGAGGCAATATTTCCCTTTGTGCGATTTTTATGTAGAAACTAGTTAGAAATAGGTGTCAACATTAGTTAGCAGAGGGAAGCAATTGGCAAAAAATCAAGGGTTAGACAATTTGAACAGCATTAAAATAATGGCTCCTCTAGCAGCTCTTCACAAGTAATAATTACTCTCTTATCAATGTTTTCCCATTTTTGGGGATAATAAAGAATGATATAACCTTGGTGTTCAATAGCACAGTCACAGAAATGACGACCAACGGCTTTGTAAGTGGCATCAGAAGCTAATGGAGGGACATTAAGATCATGCATCCCCCAGCTATCTAAGGATAAGAGCCGTGAACCATCTTTATAATGGATGATTTCATCTTTTAAAGGAGCAGGGAAGCAGCTCTCCATGCCTGTTTTTTGTACCACTAAATCACACTCCATTGTTGTTCCAGAATAGAGCGATAAAGCCAGCCAATTGGGGGCTAAATGAAATAAATACAAGAAAGGTAGGAGGCCAAACATACCTACTGCCAACCAGTTGGGGCGGTTCCTAAGAGAGAGCAAGGGCGTGTCGGATGTTTTCCAAAACAAGACATAAAGTAAAAGAGGCATGGCAATATTCCAAGGATAAACAACACTGTTCCATCCGTCTTTTATTAATAAGACTAAGATAATGGCATGTAAAAGTGCTCCTGAGAACACGGCTATACGTCTACTGCGAGGAAATAAAAGAGCCGCAGCAATAAGTATCTCAAAAAATCCCATGCCATACCCAAACGTAGGCATCTCCTTTAACCATCGTGTAGATTCAAAAATCCCAACTAGCCAAGGAAAAACGTCGTGAATGAATTGGACATTGAGTTTGTGGACACCTGACCACAAATAAACCATAACAAAAATGAATTGTAGGGTAGCGACCAGTCGTTTAGGATTGGGGCGCCAATTGTACCAAGTAATGCTAATCAAAAACGCCGTATAAACATAAGCCCAAGGTTGAAAACGATTGGCATCTTCTAAAACTAACAGGAGAAAACAAGCCAAGGCCAAAAGAAGTGCTGGTTGTCGCCAACGCGAACTAAGGCTAGCCCAACAAAGCCCCAACAAGAATAGGGCACTGAAGAAGCTTGTTAACCATTCGTAATAATGGAATGGGAGGAAGGCAAAAAATGGTAAACTGGGATAGCTGCGTGTTATTGGTATCCAAAGTTGGAGAGACAAGCCCATCTGTAGTAAAAAGGCAAATGTAATAATACGCAAACACCAAGAAGCAAGTTCTATAGAACGAGGACTATTCTTATCAGGAATATGGTTGTTTTTCATGTAGTAACGAAGCAAGTTTCTCTATCAAAGACAAAATAAGAGGCCCTTTACAAAACCTAACTCGCTTGTAAGTGGCGTACTAAGTCCTGCGCCAAATGGCGATTGAGTTGACCTGCGGGATTGAGTACATCTACAAAAACTACCGTGCAATAGTGTGGTTGCGCTTGTCGTTCTAATAACAAGGGTTGCGAAAAGGCCTCTCGACGTTTGCGCAAGGCAAATACATTGGGATAAACCAATAAGCTCTGCGTTGCTTCAAAACTATGATTGTACGCAAACATCTGGCGCAAATCTTCATCAGAAGGCGAAGGGCGTTTTAGAATTTTCCACTTGGTATCCAAAATATAATGCTTGCCATGATGGCTCAACCATAGGTCAGGCCGCAATTTTCGCTGTGCCCAAAAAGGTTTAGATGCCTGTGCGCGAATCAACCATTCTTTGTCTAAATAATGTTGTAGCTGTTGCTGAATATAGCGCTCAAACAATTGATTCATATCAAATAGAATAGCTAAAACAGCATGACTCCCTGCTCTCAAATCAGGACTGTAGTGCAAGGTAATCATTCTTGCTAATTCTAAGGCGCGACGATAACGGTCAAATTTTGGTTGCGCATACAATTGTTCAAAAATAGCAGCAGTAGCCTTGATGGGCTTTTGAGGTGGAAAGGCCCGAAGTAAGTGGCGAACGCGTTGTTGGAGTGTTGGATCTACAGATAAACTTTGGACAATCTCTAAGGCGCGATAAATAATTTGATTCGCAGGATGTTGATAATCATAATGTTGAAAACTACTGTAGACGCGCTCTGGTCGTTGCCAATTATGACGCAGTTGCTTCGCAAAATTTAATTGCCCTTTCCAAGTGGTGCCATTGGCGCTTTTGGTTTGATAGTGCTTGACCAAGCCTCCTTCTAATAAGCGTTGGACTTCTTTGATAAAATGATTGAGGTAGAACCACAACAAGGGGCTGTTACGGGATTGTAAACGGGCTTCTGTTAGTGTATCAACAGGGAGCATGGAGCAGGCTTGGAGTAATTCTAATAATACCCGTTGCCATTGCTGTTTGCTTGCGTATTGATCCGTTTTTGGTAGAATTTCAATGGTTAGTCCACCAACTTGTAAAACCCCAACATACTGCCTAAAACGGACTCCTTTATGTAAGAGTGTAAAATAGCGATTGTCATGTTGTTCGTTGAAATGGGCTAAGGCATCCAAGTGGCGTTGTGTCAACCCTTGTTCACTCAAACGCAATACCTGATGTTCAAAAACCTGTAAGTACATAGTTTTGGCCATAATAAATAGAGTAGGTGAAGTAGATGTAGAGGAGCCCATTGACTGGCATCAAATACCGTTGTTTTCCTTGATCAGAACAGCGCTACTTTATAACAGCAATGTTTTTTGGGGATAGAAAGCAAGTATTCGACTTGCTATTCCAATATACAAATTGCTTGCTTAAAAAGCGAAGGAAAAGTTGTTTTTTTAAGCAAATAGCTTAATAATCAGTGTAGTTAAGCATAAATATTTATATAAGCATTCTTAGGTAAAGGGAAATCTGCTAATTCATAGAGTGGTCGATCCCAAGAACGATCTAAACCCTCATAGTCAAAATCGGCAAAATGTTCATAGTGGACCGCTTTGGTGGTTAGAAAATCTCGACCAAGCACTAAACCCAATTTACCTAAATCTCCATAAAAGTATTCTAATAATAAGGGTAACAATTGTGTTTGGAAAACTTGCTGTAAATCCTCCAAGCTATACACCTGCATCAAATACGCGTGTCCAATCAAATGCTGGCGATCCAATAGGATGGCTATACGTTGATTGATGCTTTTGAGTAAGGCTTGTAAATCAATACCCTCGACATTTTGGGCCAATAGATCTGGGCGGGGGACCAATTCTAAAAAGGAAAAACGACGGCGCAACGCCAAGTCCAATTGCTCAATACTGCGGTCGCTGCTGTTCATCGTTGCTAGCACATAGAGATTAGGCGGTAAGGCAAAATTTTCCTTGGAATAGGGTAATTGTACCTGTAGTGCGTTGGGGGCATTTAGGCGCTTATCTTCTTCTAATAAGGTGATTAACTCTCCAAAAATATTGGCTACATTTCCTCTGTTCAATTCATCGATGATTAAAACAAAGGGCAGTTCTGGCTGTAATTGTGCTTGTTTTGCTAACCGTTTTAAAACGCCCTCCTCTATGGCATATTGTACTTGTTCTTTAACAACAATAGGCTTGATGCCTTCTACAAAATCTTCATAAGACATAGATTGGTGAAACGTGGTAAAAATCAGTCTGCCTTGTTCTAAATAATGTTGTAAGCGGGTTTGCACCGTAGCATCGGGCAAAGCCAAAATCGTTTCTAAGGGTTGTTGATCTACTAATGCTAAGGCACGGCGTAAACTTTCATAGGTTTTGCCACAACCTGGAGGGCCATATAAAATTTGATTGAGTGGTGTGGTAGAAAGGCGTTCTGTTTGATACGTCATTCTAGGTTCATTGGCCTGTTGTCCTAGTAATTCTTCTTGATAAATATCTTCTTCTGTATAATACCAAATGTTGTAGACAGGTGGCGTTTGTAAGAGATGGGCTAGGAGATGGGTGTAGTTGCTATAGTTCTTAATGGGCAAATCAAAAGCACTAAAGTAACTGCGCAATTGCAGATCAAAATTAGCGGCTTGATAAGCGCGGTGAAGGAGGTTGTTGAGAATAGCCCGCCGATTGTTTCTACGCAAAATAGGGCTGTGCTCTTCTGGATGTAGCAGGTATAAAACGGCATGTCGAATTACTTCTGTTTGTAGGGCAGCGGGATCATTGTTGGCTTGCCGATAAGCCAAGAGTTGCTTGACCCAACGATCTTGTCGAATGCCCGTTTTTCCAAGCGTGCGTTTGTCGGCATAGGCATTCCAAGCCTGTTTATTGGCAGCTTTATCATCTAAATAAGCGATAACTTTGCCAATGGCTATGGCTAAATCATAGGCAGGCTGGCCCTTTAGTTGGGCTACAAATTCAGCATAACTACCTTTGAAGGCTTGGTAGTGCACCAAAAAATGCTCATAAATGGCTGGTTCAACGGGCAATTTTTGTAGATGCTGCACGGCCAATTGGCCGTGCAAGAACCAAAACTCTTGCGCCATTTGAATGTGCTGAATGTCATTGCGTTGCAATAACTCTTGCAAGGCTTTTTGTACAATGCTTTGGTAAGGATTTTTTTGGGCTATCGCTGCTAAAATATCTTTGTTCACAAAAGGGTCCATAGCCGCTTGATACAACCATTGTTGGTGCATGTTGCGATTGCGTTGTTTCTTTTTGGGTTGTTGTTGTAATAATTGAAGGGCTTGAAGCCATGTTTCTAAGAGGTTGGAATCTGTTAGAAGCTGGCGAGAAAGCGTAAAATAGGCAAGGCCTAGCACTTGTCCTTCTATAGCCCGTTTGTGGCGTTGAAAGCTTTGCAGACCAGGATTGTTTTTTTCTTCTGTTGCAGGGATTAATAGCCCAATGGATTGTTGACGATCCTTTAGTTGATGCACTAGAATTGGTCGATTATTCAACTGCACATAAAGCGCATTGTTGTCTTCTTGAATCCAACAGAACAAATGCGGCGCATCTTCCTTGATCGATAATTGTTCTAAACCCAAACGCAACACTTTCAGAAAATCCTCTACCAATGTTAACGAAGGAAACTGTTTGAGGTATTGTACCAATTGCTTTTTAGAAGTCATATTCAAGGAAACGTATAGTTGGATAATGTAGAGTTTCAATAATAGCCTTTCTTAACTAAAACGAATGGCTTTGACAGGGTCAATTTTAGAAACTAACCAAGAAGGAATTAATAGAACGGTTAGGGTGATAATCAAGGTACCAGCATTGAGTGCTAGTAGCATTCCCCAATTCAATTCTATAGGCGCAACAGCTACATAATAAAGATCTTCTGGCAATTTAACAATGCCAAATTGTGCTTGAAGCCAACATAAGGTGAGTCCTATGAGGTTTCCCCAAAACAAACCATAGCCTATAATGTAAGCGGCATTGTATAAGAAGATTTTACGAATGGACCAATTGGCCGCTCCCAATGCCTTCAAAATTCCAATCATATTGGTGCGTTCCAAGATCAAAATCATGAGAGAGGTGGTCATATTAATAATAGAAACTAAGATCATTAATAGCAAAATAACTCGCTCATTCATGTCCGTTAGACTCAGCCAGTCAAAAATATTGGTCTCTAGCTCTTTAATGGTATTGGCGTATTGATCGACATTTTTCAGAGCAACATAATTGACATAATCCCCCAAAGGGTCTAAATCCTCAATATTATCTACAAAGAGCTCAAAACCTGAAATTTGAGGAGGCAATGCTTGATTCATTTGGTTGATCGATTGCCAATGTACCAAGGCAACTTGCTCAATGGCAATACTTTCTGGTCCTTGATAAATGCCTTTGATTAAGTACTCAAAAGTATAGGTTTCTTGATCGTCATCTAAGTAGGTTAAGCGAAGACTATCTCCAACCGACAAGTTCATGAAACGTGCATATTGGTGTGGAATTACTGCTGCTTGTAAATCGGGGTGCTCAAAATCTAAGGTTGTTCCAGCTATGGTATGGTCTTGAATATAGTCCCAAAATTTCTCCTCAACGGCTGTTGCTGCTGTTAGGCCGCGCAAGGTTAGGGCTTCAGCGGGAAGTTCTATATTGTTTCCATAGTTTTTGAAAGGCCGCCAATTATTGAGTTGTTGGAGTGTTCGTACATCGACTAAGGCAAAACGGCGATCATACTCTTCTAAGCCTGTTTTGTAAATGCCTGTAACTTTGAACTTTCGCCCCAAAGAGTTGCCGTCTTTGACAAAGTAAATTAAAAACTGGTCGTTGAGTTTTAGTTGGAGGCGTTGAGCCGTTGTTTCTGATATGAGAATGCTTTTTTGTGCTTCTTCGGAGCTGTGGTCTAAGATCTCTCCTTCTTTGATGTATTGGCGTAAGAATTCCCAATCATAATCTTCTCCAACACCGCGTAAAACAATGCCTTCAATTTGGTCCTTGGTTTTGATAATGCCCTCCTTGTGGATGTAATATTGGATGTGTCGAATCCCGCCTTCTGTTTCTTTGACTACATCTTTTTCTATCAATTGATAATTGACCATAGAAGAGAGGACAATAGCAATAACCGACAACAATGTTGCTAAAGACCAACGGGGTTGCCATCCAAATTTTCGGCGCAAGATTGGTAAGAAGACAATGATAAAGGCAAATAATAAGCAGCCCAATGCTCCTAAAAGTAATGGATTGCTATTATTGAGTCCTATAGAGGCCACCCAGTCTATATCTGCTCCTAAATATTGAACATGTCCAATGGTGTCAATATTGGGATAGTAGTCCTGCGTTTGGTTCATGGGGGTGGTCTCAAAGGCATAACTAGAGGCGGTTGCGCTTGTTGTTATATGGATGTGCCCCCAAAAACCAAAGATTTTCTCACTAATTGTATTTTTGAATCCTGCCACAATACTGGTTGCCAAAATCATGACCACCATGCTCAACGCAATAGCTACAACGGCTAGGCGCAAAATGGAACGAGAAAAGGATTTTTTAGTAGCTGTTCCTACTCGTTTGGCAATGAGAAATTCGATGTTCAAAATACAATAGCTTTATAAATAGACCTTATGAGCCATACTATGGCTCATAAGGTCTATTGATTTAATGTAAATAATACGGCTGGTTTAACAACCACAAGTACCCTTTATAGGTTGTGTATGTAGAATGTTTCCTTCTTTATCTTTCAAAATAAGATCTCCTTCATAGACATTGGCTTCGCCTTCATAGGAAGTTATTGGTTTGGTATCAACAATAACCTGATAGCTGTCATTATAATACAATTCTTCTTTAAAAAAGGTATAATCTGACTTTGCTTGCTTTTTTTTTGCTAAAATAATTGCTTCTGCGGCCAAGTCACGTACTTCTCTAACGGCCATGCCCTCTGCTTCATTGCGAACTGAAATTTCTGCTGGAATTTCTTCTATCATCAACAGTACATGGACTAAAAAATCCAATTCGTTTAAGCCTTTAGGGATAGGCGCTCCAAAATAACGGACAGAGCCATTCTTAGGCAGAAAAATCCAATCTACATTATTTTTAGCATAAGCTACTTTCTCTCTTAATTTTTCGCGATAGACGGCTTCTCGATTGAGCAATGTTTGCCATTGATCATTTACTTTAACACAGGCATTTTTATTCCTATCAGAAACAAAAAAAGAAGGTGCTTTGTTGGCTGTTCCTTGCGCTTGGTAATCACAATAGCAACTGCCTTCTTCTAAGCTGTTACAAGCACCAAAACTAAAGGAGGTGAAGGTTTGTCTGGGTTCTACCGCAGGAGTAGAGACCTGCGCTGCTTTGGTAGTGTGCTCTATTATTGGTTCTGTTGTATCATTAGGGGGAGTGGAGTGCTCACAAGAAATGAAGAACAGGAGGACAAGGATGGTGAAAACATAAAGAATAGACTTGGTTAGTGGCACAAAAGACATAACTAGAGGCTTATGGAAAAGAATCGAAACATTTTAAGCACTAAAAGTAGGCTTTTTTTGAAATCTTACTTAATAATACCTCTACTCAATCCAATACTCTTTCACCTTTTTGGTTGATATAAAAGGAGTCTTTGTTTAAACTGACTTTTGCTCTTTCTTGCTCAAAGGAACTAGCCGCATCATAAATAAGGGGAATGATAATTTCTCCTTTGGTATCGATAAAGCCCCATTTGTTGTCTTTTTGTACAGGAGCCAAACCTTCATCAAAAGAAAATGCGTCATCATAAATAAGAGGGGCGATAATGTTGCCTTTATTGTTAATAAAGCCCCATTGGTCTCCTTTTTTTACAGTAATAATTCCATCTATAAATGTCTTGTCCCAAGAGCTTCTAATGTCATCATAAATAAGAGGGATAATAGGAGTACCTTCTTTATTGATAAAGCCCCATTTATTGTCTTTTTGTACACAAGCCAAACCTTCGTCAAAAGAAGATGCATCGTCATAAATAAGAGGGATAACAGGAGTACCTTCTTTATCGATGAAGCCCCATTTGTTGTCTTTTTGAACACAAGCCAAACCCTCATCAAAAGAAGATGCGTCATTATAAATAAGAGGGACAATAATGTTGCCTTTATTGTTAATAAAGCCCCATTGGTCTCCTTTTTTTACAGTAATAATTCCATCTGTAAATGTCTTGTCCCAAGAGCTTCCAATGTCGTCATAAATAAGAGGGATAATAAGAGTACCTTCTTTGTTGATAAAGCCCCATTTATTGTCTTTTTGTACACAAGATAAGCCCTTGTCAAAGGAAAACGCGTTGTCATAAAGGAGTGGTATCACTTCTTTTGCTTGATAGTTAATGAAGCCATATTTATTCTCTTTTTTTGCAAGAATTGGATAATCAGAGTAACTTAACTTATCATATGGTGCACTATTTAACACCGTGCCATTGGAATTAATATGAAAGTGCCCTCGATCGTTTTGAGCAGATAAGATTTTTACGTGAAATTTTATATGGGATATTTCATTGTAAATCAATGGAATAATCAAAGTCCCGTCAGGGTTATATACGCCCCATTTATCCTCTTTTTTAACTAGAATTAATTCTGTCGCTGGAGAGTTCATTTCGTCATAAATTATAGGAATAATTACCTTGCCTGTTCTATCCAAGAAGCCCCACTTATTATCTTTTTTTACTTTTAAAGAATTAAACTTAGAAAGAAAGGAAAACATCTCTTGATAAATCATAGGAAGGACTAATTTTCCCGTTTTATCTATGAGACCATATTTATTGTTTTTCCTGACAACAGCCAAGCCCTTTTTAAAAGAGGATGCCTCGTCATAGATAAGGGGGATAATGATTTCCCCTTTAGTGTTGATATGCCCATATTTATCTCCTTGCTGAACAACAGTTATTCCTTCTTGAAAGATAGGCTCGAAATGCTGTCCAGTTTCATCATAAATAACAGGAGTGATTTCTTTATTGGTATAATCTACAAAACCATACTTATTATCTTTTTGGACTTGGATTAAATTATATTCTATTAGCGATGCCCAATCATAAAGGAATGGTATAACCTCTTTCCCCGTTTTATCTATGAAACCATAATTCCCTTCTTTTTTAACTAGTGCTAGACCATCTTCAAAATTATTAGCGGAATCATAGATAAAAGGAATAACGGTTTGGCCTTTAGAGTTAATAAAGCCCCACTTGTTATTTTTCGCTACAGCTGCTATTCCTTCTACAAAAGAATTTTTATACTGATAAATAAAAGGAATAACGGTTTGGCCTTTGGTGTTGATAAAAAAACTTTTTCCAGCCCGTCTAACTAGAGCTCTTCCTTCTTGAAAAGACTCAACTTCGTCATAAATAAAGGGAATAATCGTTTGACCTTTGGTGTTGATAAAGCCCCATTTATCTTCTTGTTTGACAACCGCTATTCCTTCTGAGAAAGGTTTTGCAGCACTGTAAATAAACGGTATGATTTCTTTCCCTTTTTTATTAATGTAACCATATTTTTTCCTGTCAATATAGCTAGAAGTTGTATTAATAGGTTTAGAGACACAAGAAAGGCCGTTGCTAAAATTATTAGCACTTAAATAAGGAAGGTCAGAAGAGATTAGCTGTTTGCCTTGTTTGTTAATGCACCCCCATTTTCCCGCTTGTCTAACAAGTGCTCTTCCTTCTTGAAAAGGCTTAGCATCGTCATAAATAAAAGGAGTGATTTCTTTCCCTTTTTTATCGATGTAACTGTACCAGTCGCCTTTTCTGACACAAGCCAACCCTTCAGAAAAGGGATAAATATAATCATAGATAAGTGGAATTATGCAGTTGCCATCATTGTCTATTACACCATGTTTAAAAGAATCATTTCGGACTAAAAGTGCGTTAGAATCGTTGTCGTTTATTAAAGTATACTGGGTGCTTAATTTTTTTTGTGCTATTAATAGATTACTTACCAATAAGAGTAGTGGAATGAAAACCATTTTGATTGGGAGCATGATAGAGATGCTTTTTTTAATTGAAGGAGAGAAGTGTTTTGACAGAATAACGTTAACGGTTCCCCAAAAAGTGTAGGGAGAGGAAATGTTATTGTGAGTAATTAACTTCTTTTAGTCATGAAGACGATACTTCTTTACTTGTTTTTTATTCAAAAAAACGTTCTACTCCAACACTACTCCAAAGCACTACTGGAAGTATAAACCCCAAGTTGTCTTTGTATCTCTTTGGCGCGCACTATGGCTGCAACCGTTACTTCTTTTGCGTCGCTAAGCATAAGGCTATTGGTGTTGTAAAAAGTGTACTTGTTTCTTTTTTATTTTCCTCTGAGAAAACAACTAAAATTTTGAATTAAGCAGAATGTACAGAATTTTAAAAAAGTAGAAATCTTTTTATTTAGAAGAATAATTCATTTAGATCTCTTTGGGCATAGTTTATTTGGTCTTTCTCGAAAATACTTTCTTTTTAGTGTGTATTATTTGCTTATCTTTGTTGGAAATTTTATACCAGACACCAAAGTTGTTTGCCAAGATGGGGTTGTTTTAGCTAGTGAGAAATTGATTTCCCACCAAAAATACCGTCTAAAACAGTCAACAACTTCACTAAAAAAAACTTAGTTATGCCATACTTTTTCACATCCGAATCTGTTTCGGAAGGTCACCCAGACAAAGTGGCTGATCAAATTTCAGATGCTATTATTGATGCGTTTTTAGCGCAAGATTCTATGTCAAAAGTGGCTTGTGAAACCTTCGTTACAACGGGCCAAGTGGTCATTGGTGGCGAGGTGCGCTCTAAAGCCTATGTTGATGTTCAAAAAATCGTTCGCGAGACTATTCGCAAAATCGGTTATACCAAATCAGAGTATCAGTTTGATGCCAATTCTTGTGGTGTTTTATCTGCTATTCACGAGCAATCTGCTGACATCGCTCAGGGAGTAGATGTAGGTAAATCAGAAGAAGAGCAAGGAGCAGGTGACCAAGGAATGATGTTTGGTTATGCAACAGACGAAACAGACAACTACATGCCTTTGGCTTTAGATTTGTCACACCGTTTACTAAAAGAATTAGCGCGCTTGCGTCGTGATGGTAGCCAAATTGACTACTTGCGTCCTGATGCTAAATCTCAAGTAACGATTGAGTATGATGACAACAATCAACCTATTCGTGTGAATACTATTGTATTGTCTACACAACACGATGATTTTGATGAAGATGAAAAAATGTTGGCTAAGATCAAAGCAGACATTATCAACATCTTAGTTCCTAAAGTAGTGAGTGAATTACCTGCTCGTATTCAGGCGTTGTTTGATGATAAGATCATTTACCACATTAATCCTACTGGTAAGTTTGTAATTGGTGGACCTCACGGTGATACTGGTTTGACTGGCCGTAAAATTATTGTGGATACTTACGGTGGTAAAGGTGCTCACGGTGGTGGTGCTTTCTCTGGTAAGGATTCTTCTAAAGTAGACCGTTCTGCGGCTTATGCTACTCGCCACATTGCTAAAAACATGGTTGCTGCTGGTTTGGCTAAACAATGTTTAGTACAGGTCGCTTATGCTATTGGTGTTGCACAACCTGTTGGATTGTTTGTAGATACTTATGGTACTGCTCAAGTTGATTTAAACGACGGCCAGATTGCTGCTAAGATCAAAGAATTATGGGACTTACGCCCTGCTGCTATTGTACGCAACTTGGGTCTACGCAATCCTATCTACTCCGAAACCGCAGCTTATGGTCACATGGGACGTACTCCAGGAACGGTAGAGGTCAATGGAACGGCTTACGAAACGTTTACTTGGGAAAAATTAGACCGAGTAGAGGACGTAAAAGCTGCATTTGGTTTATAAGAATAAAACAAGTGAGCAAAGGTTTTTCTTTTGCTGAAAAATAGTTTAAAAGTCTCTTCTACTTAGGTAGGAGAGACTTTTTTGTTAATGCTTGTCATAAAGTAACAACAGATGATGGATAAAGAAAAGGCCCTTCAGCAATGGCGGGCTAAAATTCATAAGTATGCACCTATCAGTGAAAAAACTTGGCAAACTTTGGTTGCTCTAATGCGCTGGCAAGTTGTAAAAAAGGGAACGATATTATTGAGACATGGGCAAATTGCCCGAGACTTACATTTTATTGCACAAGGAGCTTTGCGGGCTTATTTTACGGATGCGGCAGGCAATTATTACAATAAAAATATCTTTCTGGATAAGGACTTGGCTTGCTCCACCGTTTCATTGCTGCGAAGCACGCCTTCTAATTTTACGATAGAATGCTTAGAAGAGAGCTATTTGTTAAATGTTACCTACTTTGACTATCGACAATTGATAGAGCATTGTTCTGATTTTAAAAACTACTACATCAAGTATTTAGAGCAACATTGGATTGTAGAAAAAGAAGAAAGAGAAGTCGCTCTTGTTATGGAAAATGCAACAGAACGCTATCTGAAACTACTCCAAAAACATCCTAGAATTGACCAACGTATTGCACTGCACCATCTCTCTTCTCATTTAGGAATTACCCCCACTCAACTCAGCAGAATTCGAAAAAAAATCCAATAAATTCTCCGAATCAACCTATGTAAAGGAAACTCTAATCAAGGGGCTTTACATTTGTGGTATGAATCAATACCTACTACTATTTTTAGCAATGATTGGGGGCGTATTTTTAACAGTACAAAGTGCTTTAAATGCACAGTTGACCCTTTTATTGAGGCATCCTATGTTTACATCGGTTGTTGCTTTTTTCTGTAGTGCTGTTTTTGCTTTAGTAGCAGTGCTACTATTTGTTAGAACAACTCCGACAGCCGCCATCATAAAACAAGTCCCTTTTTATCTCTGGTTTACTGGAGGAGGATGTAGTGTGCTAGGAATTAGCCTTTATTATTATGTTATCCCTAAGCTAGGTCTTTCTACCACCATTACTTTTGGCTTATTCGGGCAGCTCTTCTTTGCAGTTATAGCAGGGCATTATGGCTGGTTTCATTTGCCTTCTACGCCTATTTCTACAAAAAAGATAATAGGGATGCTAGCTTTGGTTATAGGTATTGCCTTTATTAACTCAAAATAAATAATTATGCTTCTTGAGAACATTCATAATTTGACAATGCTTTGGAAAACAGCTAGCTTGCCTTTTTCAACCTATGTTGCTGGGCCTCATTTTGACTACTGTTATATAGAAGACGCCAATTGGCCGAATCGAGTTTGGTTGCATCAAGATATTGATAGAACCGTTTTGGAGGCTATAAAAGACATTCTGCCTGCTGTACCTGTTCCTTTAACACTGCCTTATTTTGACATTTATAAGAGCGATAAAGAGGCATTATTAGAGCGGTTTGGATGGACATATAAATTTGAGCAAACGGCTATGTTTTTAAAACCACAGGCCAAATTCTCACAGCGAGACGGATTTGAATTAAAAAAAGTGGATACAGAAGTCACAGCAGTGTTATGGGCCAAGCTTTTTAAAGAAGCTTTTGGTTATGGTATAAGTGTACCTACCATCCTACAAAATTGGTTAATTTTGGATTATTATATCGCTTATGATCAAGGAAAAGCCATTGGGACGGGCTTGCTTAATCAAACCTACACGACGATGGGGATTCACTCCATTGGTGTTCCTCCTGCCCATAGAAGGCGAGGCTATGCGGATGAAATTATGCGTCATCTAATTAATTATGCTGTTCTTAATGGTGTGCCTTCTATTACTTTACAAGCCTCTAGCATGGGAAAAAGCATTTATGAGCGATTGGGTTTTCAAGAGCAGTTTTTGATTCGAAATTATATAGCACCGCCTATTTCTTAGCATTCTCTTTTAATTGTTTTATTTTCCCTTTTTGTAGGAAGAATTTTTCATGGAAACAATCGAATTGTGGAATACATCAAAGCATTATTAAAGCAGCATTTAGTCCTTTCAGAAGAAGAATGGGCGATCTTTCAAACGCATTTAGTTTATCAAGAATTTGAGGCCAAAACATTGGTTGTCAAAGAAAACAAAACGGCGCAGAACATCTATTTTATTGAAACAGGCTTAATGCGCTCCTATTATTTAGAGGAGGGGAAAGAAATTAATACCTACTTCTCTTGTGATGAAGGTTTGATTACTATTTTCTCTAGCTTTCTTCGTCAACAACCCTCCATAGAATACTTAGAAGTGGTGGAAAAAAGTAAGGCTTATAGTTTGTCTTATACCGCCTTATATCACTTGTATGAACAGTTTCCAAAGTTTGAACGCTTTGGACGGATTCTGGCAGAGCAAAATTACCTTTGTATTTTAGATAGAACCTTGTTGATGCAAACAAAAACAGCCAAGCAACGCTATTTAGATTTTGTAGAAAATACAGCTCCTAAAATAATTCAAGGCCTTCCTTTGTACCACATTGCTAGTTTTTTAGGCATTGCCCCAGAGTCTTTGAGTCGAATTCGAAGAGAAATTGTTCGTTCCTAACATTTGTTAAGGCATCTCTAGTGGAGATAGTGCTCTTTTGTACTTTATTCATGGATTAAACACAAAAGATGACCATTAAAAGAGTTACAACATACCTTGTTGTTAGTGTAATATTAGTTTTTATTATAAGCACCCTTATAGGAGCCAGCCAAATTGATCCCATCGCTTGGAACCCTCCTACAAAACCCTCTTTAGAGGGAGTGCTTCAAACCAATGAATTATTACAAAAAACGGAGTGGATTGATTTAGAAGGTTGGTATGGGCCAGAAGATATTGCGATTGATGCCGCTGGAAATTTATATTGTGGGGTCCACAAAAAGGATAATTTTGATGAGGGAGCAATCATAAAAATAGATCAAGAGGGCAAACTTTCTATTTTTTGTGAAACAGGCAAATGGGTCACAGGTTTGCATTTTGATGCCGCTGGGAATTTAATTGCTTGCGATCAGAAACGAGGTTTAATTTCGGTTAACCCACAAGGGGAAATTAAAGTTTTAGCCAATAAGGATGAGTATGGCCGCCCATTTTTAATTCCTAATGATGTGGATATAGCCAATGATGGTAAGATCTATTTCTCCAGTACCTCCTCTCGTTATTTGTTTAGTACCTCGAATGCCTTGAAAATCGTTTTAGAGGCGCGCCCTGATGGCGGCTTATTTTGCTATGATCCGAAGACCCAAGCGGTTGAAACACTCATTGATAGCTCTTTCTTTGGGAACGGGGTAGCGATTGCTCAGGATGATGCCTTTGTATTGATGGTTGATTTAGCCAAATACAGAGTCTTGCGCTATTGGTTAAAAGGACCTAAAAAAGGAACAATTGATACTTTTATAGACAATTTACCTGGGTTGCCCAATGGCATTTCTCGTCGAGCAGATGGTAGTTTTTGGTTAGGATTTAGTTCGTGTAGAAATGATGATTTAGATAATCTACAACCTTCTATTTGGCTAAAAAAACTAGTTTTTGGCTTACCTGATTTTATGAAACCTGGTATGCAAGCTTATGGGATGGTGATGCATCTGAGCGCAACAGGAGAAATCCTCAAAACCTATTATGATACTTCTGGTAAACGTGTTCCTGAAGCGAGCTCTATTGAAGAGCAGAATGGTACTCTTTATTTAGGAGGTGATTTGATTGGACATATTGGGAAGTATAAGCTTTAGGAAAATGGTCTAAACGTTGATTACTATGATTAAGATGGTAATCAACGTTTAGACCATTTAAGAACCTACAAACGACGACTGATTTTAGGCACCATTTCATTTTTCCAAGCAGTAAAATCTCCTGCAAGAATATGTTTTCTAGCCTCTCCAACTAACCAGAGGTAAAAAGCAAGGTTATGAATAGAAGTAATTTGAGGCCCTAACAACTCCTTCACACTAAATAAATGGCGAACATAAGCTTTGGTATAAAAGCGAGAAGTTGGATTAGAGGAATCAGGGTCCAAGGGAGAAAAATCATTTTTCCACTTGGCATTTTTTATATTGATAGCGCCTTCTTTGGTATAGATGAGCCCATGACGAGCATTTCTAGTGGGCAAGACACAATCAAACATGTCTACTCCCAACGCAATACATTCCAGAAGATTGGCAGGTGTACCTACCCCCATCAAATAACGTGGTTTTTCTTTAGGGAGAATATCACAAACCAATTCTGTCATGGCGTATAGATCTTCATGTGGTTCCCCAACAGAAAGTCCTCCAATAGCGTTACCAACACTGTCATAGGAGGCAATAGTCTCGGCCGATTTTTTGCGCAAATCTTTGTAGACAGAACCTTGTACAATTGGAAATAAGGCTTGCTCATAACCATATAAAGGTTCTGTTTGGTGGAAATGGTTCCAGCAACGCTTGAGCCAGCGGTGGGTCATGTGCATAGAACGTTTCGCGTATTTATATTCGCAAGGATACGGCGTACATTCATCAAAAGCCATGATAATATCTGCCCCAATTTTGCGTTGAATGTCCATGACCCCTTCTGGTGTAAAGAGGTGTTTAGAACCATCAATATGAGAAGAAAAGGTTGCACCTTCTTCTTTGATTTTTCGGCGATGGGCTAAAGAAAAGACTTGATAGCCACCACTATCGGTAAGAATCGGTTTGTCCCAACCATTAAATTTATGCAAACCTCCTGCTTGCTCTAGAATATCCGTGCCAGGGCGCAAATATAAATGGTAGGTGTTGCCCAAAATAATTTGCGCTTTTATATCTTCTTCTAATTCATGCTGGTGGACGCCTTTGACGGTAGCAATGGTTCCTACAGGCATAAAAATAGGGGTCTGAATGTCACCGTGAGCCGTATGCAAGGTCCCTGCGCGGGCACTAGAATTTGGATCATTCCCCTCTAAATCAAATGTCATCTTCATAATAGTATGGTTCTTCTATTTTTGTATCTTAGACCTTCCTTTTCGAAGGCGTATTTTTAAACAACTTCTATTTATAAAACAATACAGCTTTGATGTATTTACTTCTATTTTGGTATGGCATATTGCTGTTACAGTTGTTGTTTTGGGGCATTTTGTTGATGCGTTTAGCGTGGTATAAACCGCCTATTTTGAACGCGCGGCAACTTCCCCCCGTTTCTCTTATTGTTTGTGCGAGAAACGAAGCCACAAATTTACAAAAAAACTTAGAATACTTACTACAACAGGATTATCCTGTCTTTGAAGTAATTGTGGTGGATGATGTCTCTGAAGATGCTACTCCTTATATTTTGCAAAAACTACAAGCGTCTTATTCTAACTTGAGAAGCATTCGATTGGAAGAAAAAAGAACGGCGGGGAAGAAGGGAGCATTGGCAGAAGGGATTCAAGCGGCTCAATATGAACACCTTTTATTGACCGATGCAGACTGTCAGCCCGCCTCTACACAATGGATTCGTCAAATGGCAAGTCATGCTGTGCTTCAGAAAAAAGCATTGGTTTTGGGCTATGGCCCTTATACTTTGGAGGCGACTTGGCTCAATCGTTGGGTGCAATTTGAAACGGCTTTTGTTTTGTTGCAATATGCTGCAATGGCACTTTGGAAACAACCATATATGGGCGTAGGGCGCAATTTGTGGTATGAAAAACGATTGTTTGAAGAGGTTGGAGGTTTTCAAAGCCACGAACAATTGCTTTCGGGAGATGATGATTTATTGGTCAATCAAGTGGCAACAGGAACAAATACCGCCTTGTGTTTGCACCCTGATAGTTTTGTTTATTCCACTCCTCCAACAACTTGGCGCGGCTTGTTTCAACAAAAAACACGGCATTATTCCAGTAGTGGGGAGTACAAATGGCAACACCAATTGGTTCTAGGGCTACTATCGGGCTCTCAGTTCTTTTTTTACACAGGATTGTTGGCGATTATAGCCAATAATGCTTGGAATTATGCTATTATTGTAATGATAATGCTACGAAGCTTTTTATTGCTTTTTGTTTATTATCGTTTGCTCCATACCTTGCGACAAAAGGCCTTGTTTCCTTATGTGGTGATATTGGATGCCTTATTACCTTTGTATTATCTCATTTTTGCTGGTGCCGCTTTAGGAGCAGCTCGGCCAAAGACTTGGAACCGTCGTTAAGGGCTTCCAAAAGAACAAGCAATGAATAAAAATTTATCTGAGCGCGCGATTGAGGATTATGATTTGGTACGCAAAGCCGTAGATAAGAAAGATCAATTGGCGTATGCGACCTTGATGGAACGCTATCGCGATTCGGTCTTTCATACCATGCTCAAAATGGTCCATAACCAAGATGATGCTGATGATCTAACTATAGAGGCGTTTGGCAAAGCCTTTCGCAAGCTGCATACCTATACTCCAAATTATGCTTTTAGTACTTGGTTGTTTAAAATTGCTAGTAACAATGGAATTGATTTTTTACGTAAAAAACGCCTCAAACTTTTATCCATTGATGACCCGCTTGCCCAAGAAGGAGAGCAAGATTATTCTAATAACCTAAAATCAACAGCGCTGGATCCAGAAGAGCGTTACATCCGTCAACAACGTCAACTCATTATGCGTACCTTGCTCAATAAACTGAGTGATAAGTATAAGATTATGATTGAGTTACGTTTCTTTGAAGAACTCTCTTATCAAGAGATTTCAGAGCAACTTAGTTTGCCGATTGGCACCGTCAAGGCACAGTTGTTTCGTGCAAAAGAACTGCTATACGATGTCCTGAAAGATAGTAAAGCCGATAAGGCGCTTTAATATTTAGGAGAAAAAATTATTAATACTAATGATCTAATGATCAATCCCCCCTTTTTTTAATTCAAGTTTAAATTAATTAATATTTAAATTTATACAAAAGTGATAGTCCTACTTCTTACTTGCATTTCGTTCACCTTATTTGCTAGTCCAACTAATGTTTTTAATAAATCAGCAGATCAAATTTTAGGTGAATATGTCCATGATGGACTTGTAGATTACAAAGCATTGCATCAAGTACCTGGTGTTCTAGATAATGCTGTCAACAAAATGGAAAAGGTTAAATTAAGTGACCTTTCTGAAGATGAAAAAAAAGCATTCTTACTTAATGCTTATAATTTATTGGTCATAAAAACTATCGCTGAAAATTATCCTGTTACGTCTCCTTTAGAGATAGAAGGGTTCTTTGATAAAAAAACATTTTGGATTAATAACAGAGAGGTGACGTTGAATGAAATTGAACACAAAGTTTTTTATCTATCTAAAGATCCTTTAGTTCATTTTGGTTTAGTATGTGCTGCTAGAGGTTGCCCTTTGTTAAATAATACGATCTTTACACCTGATGAGGTTAATACACAATTAGAGATTAAAGCAACACAGATGTTAGATGATGCAAACTTTTTAATTGAAGATAAAGGCAAGAATATAATTTATTTGTCTTTTATATTTAAATGGAATGCAGGCCATTTCTCCAAAGATTTAATTTCCTTTGTTAATAAATACAAAACGATCAAGGTATCAGAGTATGCTACTATTGAATACTATAATTATGATTGGGAATTGAATGAAAAATAAGACAACTGTTAACTCATAAGTTTTAAACGAGCATCTTCTACTAGTAGAAGGTGCTCGTTTTTTAGTTGTATCTTTAATAATGTCTATGATCCCAAGAACTTTCTATAAAAGCCCTTGAAGTGTACTAGGAAGAAGTAAGCACTTCACTTAAGTGCATAATAGCAGCTTTGACTGTAGCGTTTATTGAAATTAGAGTTATCAATCCACTCATAATCAGTCTGTATAATATTTTGGAAGGAAATGAAATCCATAAACTCAAACCCGTTATCTGTTTTTATAGGGTTCTTTCTTATAAGATCATGTGCTTTCTTATTAACCTTACGATACAATTGATCACAGGTTCTCAATTCAGTTTTGGAGAGGTTGGGATATTTTTCTACTAATCTGTTATCGGGGGCAAAGGTTAGGAGATGGTACTTTTTTATGTCAAAAAACAATAAAAAGTACCACTTTATTACCAATAACCTTACAAAAAAAGGAACCACGCTTGTCAAAAGAGTGGTTCCTTTTTTAATAGTATAGCAACTATAACTAAAAGAGTATAAGAGACCTATGCTTCTTCCTCCATATCGTATAATTTGCGTTCTTTGGCTTCTTGTAATGCTCCTTTGAGTTGTACAGGCTTGCCGCTCTCTCTTACCTTGATGTTTAAAAGTTCTACCCCCAAAGAGAAGAAAATAGCAAAATACATATAGCCTTTAGGGATGTTTACATTCTCTGGCATAAGATGGGCACTGTGTGCGCCTTCTACTATTAACATGAACCCAATTAGAATTAAGAAAGAAAGTCCCAAGACTTGGATAGAAGGATGTTTATTAACAAAACGGCCAATAACCCCTGCAAAAGCAATCATAATAATCATAGAAAAAACAACCCCCAAAATCATAATAGGCAATGGATCATAGAAATGACTAGGATCAGAGAGCATAGGGGTTCTTGCTACATCTTGTGTTAGACCAACTGCTGTTAGGATAGAATCAAAGGAAAAGACAATGTTTAGCAGACAGATTTGGACAATAACACCATTTAAGGTCGTTTTAGATCGTTGTGCTTCTGTTTCATTGGGTTCATTCACTCCTTCTAATTTATGGTGAATTTCTGTAGATGATTTATACAGTAAGAATAACCCTCCCATTAGTAAAATGAGACTTTGCCCAGTAACTGCAGCATGTTGCCCAAAGAAACTAAACTCAAAGAGTGGATCTTTCATGGCAATAATCACAGTAATTCCAAACAATAGAATAATACGAAGAATCATTGCTAAGAACAATCCAATGTTACGTGCTTTGTCCTGATCTTCTGCACGCAATTTATTGGCGACAATAGAAATAAAAATAATATTGTCAATCCCTAAGACAATTTCCATCATTGTCAACATGCCTAGAGAAATCCAAGCCTGAGAGGTGCTAAATAATTCAACAATTGCTGCAAAATCCATAATCTTATTATAAAGTCTATTGGTGTGTTAGGAGTAGTGTTATTCAAAAGTTTATCTTTGAAGTCGCAAGGTAAGTGTTTTTATACAAAAAAAAAGAAACAACAGCCATTGGATAGTGCTGTTGTTTCTTTTTGTAGCGCATAATTGTAATTGCGCTGTAGAAAAAATGCTTAGACATTACTGTACTGATGGCTGTAAACCACGCAAGCCCATGTCTACAATGGTTTCGATGCTGTTGTTGGACAAGTCAATGTCTAGTTCTCCATTACCATTATCATCCTTCCATTCAAAACTCTTATTGGTTGAGAACGATAAATTAACAACGACATCTTCTGTTTCATTGCCTGTAATTACTAAACCATTGTTATCAAAACTACCTGTAACCAAGCAAGATCCAGGAGGTGTTGGTGCGCTAGCGTTTAAAGGATTGACAACAGTTGTCGTGGCTGCCTCGCCTACATAAATAGAATTAAAAGTAGAATAAGGGGCATCTAAACTGGTCTCAAAAGCCCAATAACCTTGTAATTTATTAGCATTAACGGCTTGTGTCATTGTTTTAGGCTGAACTGAACTAATGTAGTTATTAAAGCCTAAAAAAGAAGCAACCGTTCCTTTCTGCTGTCTCAAATCAGAGGTTTGACCATTGCCTAAAGGAATATTATTGATATTGAAGCGAATGTCATAATTCTGATAGCTTACAGAAACTCGAATGTGTTGATACGTTCCTGCTGCAATGTCACGAATAGGGACACTAATCATTGTTTCTCCATTTCCAGCAAGGATGGCCTTGTCAAAATTAACCGCATTGTTTCCACCAGTATTCGTTTCTTCTCCACGATAAACAATGGCTCCATCATTAACGGGGGTAAATAGGGTCGGCACCAATTCTATTTTATGGGCGCTGAATTTATTAAAATCAGGATTCTGACCAGCATTACCAGTTGGAACAGGAGCAGGCTGTGCTAAGGCATTGAGGCGATCTTGAGTAGGATCTAACTGTAATTTAAAGACTAATTGAGGTTCTTCCTCTGGAGTAATCGTAGGTTTATCGCAAGCTATAAAAAATAAAGTGGTAAGCACTAGAGCGCTAAATAATCGTAGCATAATAGAGATGTTTAAAGTATAGAAGCCTAAAATGTTGGCAACCCTAAGTTAAGCACTTATAAAACTATGTGTTAACTATTCTCAAAAATAGAAACAGATAAGGCGCATAAAATTGCCATTTTTAGAGAGAATACACACAAATTTGTGCCAAACTAAGTTAGAGCTAGGTAGAAGGATGACATTACCACTAATAATGTTTTATATTGCCTTTGTCCTAAATATGGGCTGTTTTAAGACGAACACCTATATAGGTCAAATATTTTTTTGTCTAACAATGGTTTGCTTTTTTAAACTTACCTAAATTTTAGTAATATGAATACATGTTTATTTTTGGTCGATTTCGACCTCATGGGTTTCCTACAAGGAGAGAGCTTTATTAACGCATTGAAATCATTAGGATTGGCAATTGTTGTTTGGATTGTAGGTTCTTTCATTGTGGGCAAAGTAGTTGGTTTGTTGGGCAAGGCAATGGATCGTAGTTCTATGGACGCTTCTTTACGTCCTTTCTTGAAATCTATGATTGGTGCTTTACTTAAAGTATTATTGTTGTTGGCTGTTGCGAGTACTTTAGGCATGCAAGTCACTTCTTTTGTAGCGATTTTGAGTGCGGCTGCTTTTGCCGTTGGTATGGCTTTGCAAGGTGGCTTAGCGAACTTTGCAGGAGGTGTAATGATTCTAACGTTTCGACCATTCAAAGTAGGAGATATGATCTCTGCACAAGGATATACAGGAGGTGTAACAGAGATACAAATTTTTAATACAATCCTAGTTACCCCTGATAATGAAACCATCATTATTCCTAATGGTCCTTTATCTAATGGATCTGTGACCAATTATACTACCTTGGGAAAAAGAGGTTTAGTAATGACTTTTGGTATTGGCTACGGCGATGATATTGATAAAGCAAAAGAAGTGATCCAACAAGTTAAAACAGCTTGTCCACACTTAATAGATAAGGAAGGTTCTGCTCCAGCCGTAGCTGGATTAGGAGACAGTTCTGTTAACCTAGGAATTAGATTATGGGTAGACCCTGCTAAGTATTTTGATGCAATGTTCTACATGAATGAACACATCAAAAAAGAATTTGATAAGAACAACATTGGTATTCCTTATCCAACAATGGATGTAAATGTAACACAGAGCTAGACGTTTTCTACTTTTAGTTCAATAGAATCTTATAGGGCAAGCTATTTAGATACTTCTAAGTAGTTTGCCTTCTTTTTTCTTATCCTATAATAATTTGAATTATTTAATACTCTGAAATAAACAAGCTATAGAGGCCTGTAGAGTAAACACTATTAAACTATAATCAAATGAATACCTATTTGTTTTTGGTCGACTTTGACCTGATGACCTTTTTACAAGGAGAGAGCTTTCTAAATGCTTTAAAATCTTTAGGTTTAGCAATTGTTGTTTGGATTATTGGCTCTATTGTTATTAATCAGATTGTAAAGGTGACAGATGCCACAATGACAAAGGCGAATTTTGATGCGTCTCTTCGTCCATTTTTGGTTTCTATGATTAATGTACTGTTGAAAGTACTGCTGATGTTAGCCGTGGCTAGTACATTGGGAATGGAAGTAACTTCCTTTGTAGCGATTTTAAGTGCGGCTGCTTTTGCTGTAGGTATGGCCTTACAAGGCGGGTTGGCCAATTTCGCAGGTGGTGTAATGATTTTAGTATTTAAACCCTTCAAAGTAGGGGATTTAATTACAGCGCAAGGATTTACAGGAGAAGTGAGAGAGATACAAATTTTTAATACCCTGTTGTTAACCTTAGATAATGAAATTATCATTGTTCCCAATGGTGTTTTGTCTAATGGTATGATGACCAATCATTCTATGCTAGGAAAAAGAGGGGTGGCCTTGAGTTTCAGAGTGAGCCACGATAGCGATATTGACTTGGCACGAAAAGTTATTATGGAAGTAGCAGGTACTTGTGAAGAAGTGATAGAGTTGGAAAATTCAGGCGTTGTTGTGGCAGAGCCAGAAGAAAACGCTATTCATTTAGCCGTTCGCCTTTGGACAAAACCAGAAGACTGGTGGACGGTTTATTTCTATATGCATGAGCATGTGAAAAAAGGATTTGGCAAAAACAATATTGGTGTTCCTTATGCTATTGAAATGCAGAAGGATGACAATACTCAATAAGTAGTTTGTTTTAGTGTGGTATGTTTGTGAGAACATAGTATGCGGACCACCTACTAAAAGAAGAAAAGCCCCTGTCGAACACTTCGACAGGGGCTTTTGTATAAAACTAAGCGGCTAAAAAGAACCAGAATTGCTTATCCTAATTGTTGAATCATCTTTACTTTTCTACCAGGTAAGAAATCCCAACTATCTTCATCAATGCCTTGGCCTGTTAACATCCATAAAATAGGCTTTCTGGCAATAACAGTAGGCTCAGAGGCATAACCATCGGTGAAATAAATAATGGCATCAGGGAAATATTCTTCATTGGCAAAGGCCAAAGGCGCATTAAAATCAGTACCCCCACGGCCACTAATTACTTCAGGAGGTAAGCCTTTGTACTGATAATGGTTGTGAATCTCGGTATCACATTCCACTACATAAATTTCAGCCCCTTGCTTCCAAATATAATACAACTCTCCAAAAAATTCCTTGAGCTCATTTTGGTTGACAGAACCAGATGTATCTATCGCGATCAAGATTTTTTGTTTGGCCTGAATTTTAATGCCAGGAGTAGTCCCATAACGCTTTGATGGGCGACGAATGGTGTTTTTAAGACGGGTACGGCTGCTACTAGCGGTAAAGATACGCAAGACTCTTCTCCAATTTACATTGGGTTTGAGGGAATCTACTAAGAGGTTGATGTATTCTTGCAAACCCGCAGGCAAACTGCCATATTCTTTGCTTTTGATGCGTGAAACGGAATTAATAATAGATTCATTAATTGCTGCATCAATCATTTTCTGTTCCGCACTAGACAGCTTCTCAAACTCATCCCAAAACTTATGCTGGTCCAAATGTGGATTATCTTCGCTCTCCATCAAATCTTTGAGGCGATTTTGCGCCTGATTGAAGGAGTCTTCCTGTTCTTGTTTGTTGGAGTCCTTGTTATCTTCTTCCGAACTTTCCTGATCAGAAGGCGCCGAGCAACCTCGATCATCCTGTTGCATGTCCTCTAACTCTTCTGCTAGGCGTTTGTAATAATAATCAATACTCTTACCACGCATCAATTCAAATTCGGGGAAATCTTCCATACGAATGGCATCGTCCGTCAATTGATCCGATTGGATGTATTGATTGGCAGCCAAGTCAGACGCAATCCCAAAAAGCTTTTTGTTACCAAACTCAGGAAAACGCAAAGCATGTTTAAATACAATGTGTAGAATTTGGTGCTTAATGGCGCCGTAGCGGAGGGCTTTTGTCGCCTTCTCATCATTGGGTACTTTAAGAATATTGTCCCAATAGTCAGGATTAACAATAAGCTTAATCATGTTATTGTTACCCAAGGTGGTGGCGAGAGAAGCGGTTCTATCAGAAACATCTTTGAGAATACTGGTGAAAAAGTGCCCATAAAAGGTTTCATTCAGCATCAACTGAATACTCGTTTTGGCTACTTCGTCTAATATGCGTTGGTGACTCATTAAGGGACAATTAATTGCTGTGTACAGAACACAGGCCTTCTAAAAAATAATTTGATAAAATTAAGGCTTTTGTAGCAGAGTAGTTAAGCTTGTTGGCTTTTTCTAGCATAATATTGAATTAAGGCCCATGCTTTCTCAATGTGTTGGAGGGCGACTTGAGTTTGCGCCACAACTAGTCGTAGGGCATAATGGCCTTGTATTTTGGTGTGGGTCAAATAAACGTCCCCACTTTGATTCAAGGTTTCTAGCAGTGCTTTGTTGATGGCCGCCAACTGTTGTGGTGTCCAGTTGCCCGCAGGCTTATAATGAAAACAAACTAAGCTAAATTCTACAGGAGCCAAACGTTCAAAATCAGGCGCAGCTTCAATCCATTGTGCAAAGGTTTGTGCCAATTGCATATGTGCCCGCAAGCGTTCTTGTATCCCTTCTAAACCATAGGCACGCAATACAAACCAAAGTTTTAACGCTCTGAAACGTCTTCCTAAAGGAACGCCCCAATCCCGATAATCGTTCACGGCACCTCTACTAGCTGTTTTGAGGTATTCGGGCAAAATTTCGAAGGTTTGTAAAAGACTTTCTCTGTCTTTGACATAATAAAGCGAGCAATCAAAGTTAGTAAATAGCCATTTGTGAGCATTGGTGACAAAGCTGTCTACCTGCTCCATGCCTTCAAGTAAATAGCGGTATTCAGGCAATAACAACGCAACCCCTGCAAAGGCGGCATCTAAATGTAGCCAGATTTCTTGTTCCTGACAAATCGCGGCAATAGGAGCAAGGGGATCAACGGCGGTTGTGCCTGTTGTTCCTAAGGCGGCAACAACACACATAGGACGCAAACCTGCTGCTTTATCTGCCTTTATGGCTTTTTCCAAGGCCAAAGGATTCATACAACCATGTCCTGTTGTTTCAATCTTAACTAAATTGTCTCGCCCAAGGCCTATGATTTTAACGGCTTTCTCTATGGATGAATGGGTTTCAGAAGAACAATAAACACGCATGGGAGCTCCTTGGATGCCTATTTTATTACTCTGTGCTTGGGTACAGCGTTCTCTTGCTGATAATAAAGCAGTAAGGGTTGCTGTAGAGGCTGTGTCTTGAATAACGCCTTCCCAAGTATTAGGGAGATGAAAGGCAGTTTTGAGCCAGTTCAAAACACGCTCTTCTAGTTCCGCAGCAGCGGGAGAAGTATCCCAAATCATACATTGTGCCCCTAGAGTAGCGGTTAGCATTTCACCTAAAACAGACGGGTAAGAACTATTTGCTGGAAAATACGCATGAAAGTTAGGATGTTGCCAATGCGTCATACCAGGAAGGATAAGTTGCTTGAAGTCTTCTAGAATAGTAGAAAAATCTTCTCCTTGCTCAGGCATTTGCTCAGGCAATTGTTGGTAGATTTCATAAGGCTTAACCGTAGATTTAACGGGATACTGTTCCACGTTTTCCAAGTAATCGGCCATCCAATCGACCAAGGCGTGGGCATGTTGTCGGAAGTCTTTATTGTTCATGCACCTAAGTTATAAAAAATGTGGTTCTACACCCCATAACAAATCCAAGATTAATTTAACCCGCGCTAATTTTTCACGAATTTGTACCCTTAATCCATAAACGCCTTCTATCCCTTTGGCTTCTATTCCCAAGGCGTCTATGTCTTTATGTTGGGCAATAAAAATAGCTCGCTCAATATGAAAGCGCTGAGAAATAATAATGATTTGATCAAAACCAAATACGGCTCGACATCGTACAACAGAATCCAAGGTTCTAAAGCCTGCATGATCTAAGATTAATCGTTCTTTGGGAACACCACGAGCCACTAAATCAGCTTGCATATCTGCGGGTTCATTATAATCTACTCTACTATTGTCTCCACTGAGGACTAATTGCTTGACTTTTCCTGCTTCCCAAAGTGCTACAGCGGCATCAATTCTATAGGTATAATAACGGTTTAGTTGGCCGTTCTTTAATCGTTTGTTGGTGCCTAAAATCAATCCTACAGGACGTTTCGGAAGATTATTTGTGGTTTTATAGAGGCGTTGATGATAGGCTTCTTTGACATGGTTGTCAATTAAGAAAATTCCTAAAAGGAGGAGGACAAAGGAAATTAAGCTGGTCCAAACTATCTTTTTGAATCGCATATGAGGAACTGTTTCGTAGAATAAGGATTGTACTTCAGAAAGGTAAGACTAATCGAATTAGATCCTTAAAAGAGTCGTGAAAGAGTGATACAGGAAGGAGTATTCGGTCAAATTTGAGCAAAAATAAGTCAGAGAAGCGTTTGTTTTTAAAAATTAGGGTATTCTTAACTAATTTCTAAAACCTAAAGCTTTGCAAATGTGTTATTTTACTTGTATTTTTGGAAGTAGATAACACACAATGGTTGGCCCCCTTTCCATTTGACAGGCATAACTCCTTGTCCATTCTGTCTTTTTTATTGAAATAGAAGCGAAGCAATACTAGTCTGAAAGAGGCTGCTTTATAGTTAATCAATGGATTATGAGTCAACTATAGAAGATTGTTAGCAACAATTTCATTGAGGTAATGATTATATTCCTCAACAAACAACAACTGTACATGAAATTACAAACGCTAAAAAAACGCGGTAGCAAATTGGCTACGCCTAATGTTCAGATTGCCATTTTAGAAGATACTACTCCTAAAGTGACTAAATTTGCACATAAATTACAAGGGATTGACCTAATGCCTTTTCGCCCAACTAGTTTGGATATTTTCCAAATTAATGTAGGATATATGTGTAACATGACTTGCGAACATTGTCATGTTGATGCAGGTCCAACGCGTACGGAAATTATGACGCGAGAAACCATGCAACATTGCTTGAACGCGATTAAAGAATCTGGAGCACACACTGTTGATTTGACAGGGGGAGCACCAGAAATGAATCCTAACTTTCAATGGTTTATTGAACAAATTCGCGCGATTAGTCAAAACATTGACATTATTGTACGTAGTAACTTAACGATTTTAGTTTCAAATAAGGAATACCGTACTTATCCTGAGTTTTTCAAAAAACATCGCTTGACAGTGATCGCTTCTTTACCTTGCTATACGGCTGAGAATACAGATAAGCAACGTGGTGATAAAACGTTTGTCCGTTCGATAGAAGCACTGACGGTATTGAATGAATTAGGGTACGGGAAAGAAGGTACTGGTTTATCCTTACACTTGGTTTTTAATCCTATCGGCGCAAGTTTGCCAGGAGATCAGCAGGGATTAGAAGCAGATTATAAGCGCGTCTTGTCTAATGATTTTGATTTGGTGTTTAACAATTTGTATACGATTACGAACTTACCAATCAGTCGCTTTCTAGATTTTCTCTTACAAGAAGAGAAATTTGATGACTACATGCAATTGTTATTGGAGTCGTTTAACCCATCTGCTGCGGAAGGAGTTATGTGTAGAAATACCTTGTCTGTTTCTTGGGATGGGTATTTATATGACTGTGATTTTAACCAAATGTTGCAATTACAAGTAGAAAAATCAGCGCCTCAACACATCGAAGATTTTAACATTGAAGAGATGACGGCCCGTAATATTATGTTAGGACAGCACTGTTATGGCTGTACAGCAGGAGCAGGGTCAAGCTGTCAAGGAACACTTGCTTAATAGACTTCTACCTCAAAAAATAGCGAACCATCTAGGTCGTTTGTTGTAATAAGATAGAAATAATATCCCAAAACAAGCTGTAAGGCATTTAAGCATACAGCTTGTTTTTTATTTGGGATTATTTAGTAGATTAGGGCGAATAGGCCACACACACACAACAAATAAATTATGACAAACCAGTTTGCTAAGAAAGATTTAATACCCCCTAAAAAACAAGTGCTCATTTTTGCAGGAGCGGCTTTGGTTGGAATGCTTGGTGCGAGACTCGTTGCTAAAAACGAGTTGACGATCTGGTTGATGGGGGTTTCTTGTTTGCTCTTATTTTCTATGATGAACAATGGAATGAGCTTTTTTGCAGAGAATTACAAAACATACCTAATCCATTCTATTTATGCCTTTGTATTTTTGCTGATAGGAGTAGTAGGTTTATCTACTTTACTGTCAGGAATGAGTATTTTTGATACAGGGGGCTATCGGGCAATTGTTCTGGTGATTTTAGTTGCCAATTTCCTTTTTATTGCCATGATTATTACTGTTAAAGGGATACTGAGCATGTTGGAAGAAAAAGATGAAACACTTTAAACCCTTAGGAATGAATGGAGGAAACATCGTTCTCTGAAGGAATAAGAGGTGAGGGTCCTTAGACTACCATTATTGATGAAAAAACTGTACTTTAGCACACTCTATAATCTTCTATTTCTATATAATTTCCACTGTTCTTATCATAAAAGACAGTGTACAACCTTAAAATAATAATGCGTACCTCGATTATTCTGTCCTGCATTGTTGCTTTGTTTGCAGCTTGCAACTCTACGAAAAATACTGGCAGTGCTCCTGTCAAATCTATTGACCTTACGGTGAATTTAGGAGATACTATCAAGGATTTAGATAGTTTACGCTTGTTTGTTTGGAGAGGAATTCAAGTAGAAGAAGTGCTAGTGAATGCTTTGTCCAAAAGCGATAAAGGATATACCACAACTTTTAAAATGGGTGAAATGGCGCATGGAATGTACTATGTAGGTACAGGGATGAGTGATCTAAAACCTGTATTATTAGGAACAGAAGCGACGCTTGTTTTGGAAGGGAGTAGTAGTAATATTGCTCAATTAACCATTCAAAAAAGCCCTCTCAATAAGGAATACGAGCAGATGATTGCTCGCTTGCGGGCAGGAAATGAACGTTTTGGAACGTTGATGGCAGAGTATGATTCTTATAAAGGGGATGCCGCGAAGCAAAAAGAAGTAGTCGCTAAGTTAGGAGAAGAAGACCAAAAAGACATGGACTTGTTAGACTCCTTGCGTAAAGCAGGCTCAGAATTAGCTAGAATTATGGCTTTTAATGCCTTCAAAAGCTATGAAAACAATGGCGTAGCAGGACAAAGCAAAGGAGATTATTTTGCTAAGACCTTTTTTGACGAAGTGGACTTCACGGATACTACTTATGCCTTGTTGCCTTTCTATTATGAGAATGTCAAAAATTACAGCACTACTTTAACAGCTTTGCAATTAAACCATGCTCAGCAAACGGCTGCGTTGGATAGCTTGATGAGGAGCTTGCCAGAAGGAAGCCCTCTACACAAACCAACAATCGTTGCGGCGATGTTTGGAATGATGAACCGCAACAACAAGTTGTTCTTAAGCTATGGAGAAAAGTACTTAAAGGAGTATGAAAAAGAATATCCCATGTTGGATAAATTCATCAAACAGCAAGTGACACGCCTCAAAGGTCCTGCTGGATCAGGTGAAGTAGCTGCCGAAATCAAAGGATTAACACCAGAAGGAAAAGAATTGTCTTTGACTTCTTTGCGTGGCAAGTACATTCTGATTGATTTTTGGGCGAGCTGGTGTGGCCCTTGTCGCCGAGAGAATCCGAATGTTGTGCGTATGTACAAAGAATATAAAGACAAAGGATTTGACATTTTGAGTGTTTCTTTAGATAATAACAAAGACCGATGGGTACAAGCGATCAAACAAGATAATATGACTTGGCACCACATTAGTGACCTCAAAGGTTGGGCGTCAGAATTGTCCAAACCTTATGGGGTACGTGGTATTCCTTATACGGTATTGGTTGATCCAGAAGGAAAAATTCTAGGGACTCGTTTACGTGGTCCCGCTCTAGAAGCAAAACTCAAAGAAATCTTTGCCAATAAATAAACCTTGTATTCTAAGCCTAAACTATGTTTACACTAGATAATTTGGTACCCATTCCAATAAGTGACCAGCTCCAACAATCCGATGTTTGGGCTGGTCACTGCCAGTTAGAGGCAACCAAGCGCTATTTTGTAGCCGCTCCCTCTGGCCGAGGCAAAACGACCTTTCAGCATATTTTATATGGTTTGCGCAATGACTATACAGGCACCGTGCGCCTAAATACGTTAGAGGGCGAACAGGTCTTGAAAGAGTTGACACTAGATCAATGGGCCTTGATTCGTCAAAAAGAATTGTCGGTCGTTTTCCAAGATTTACGCCTCTTTCTTAATCTCTCTGCTTGGGACAACATCCAACTCAAAAATCAATTGACCAATCACCAAACTGATCCACGGATTCGGGACATGGCAGAACAGTTGGACGTATCCATTTTACTCAACAAGAAGTGTGGCGAAATGTCTTATGGACAACGCCAACGAATTGCGATCATTCGTGCTTTGTGCCAGCCCTTTCGTTTCTTGATTATGGATGAACCTTTTGCACATTTAGACAGTGCGAATGTAGCCCGCTGTTGTGCTTTGATTCAAGAGGAATGTACAAAACAGGGCGCAGGCTTTGCCGTGGCGAGTTTGGAAGAGCGGTATTTATTTGAGTATGATGAGGTGTTAATGTTGTAAGAGAAAAGTTGCTGTTTAAATTATAAAAAAATACAAGAACAATCATGGGATTCATAGAAGACAATCTAAAAAAAAAGAGACTCACTTTTTATGACTTTTCTTCTGATATCCCTGATGATCTGCATCGACTGACTCGACTAGAAGAATTAACGTTTAATCAAGCGGCTCGCATTCCAGAAAGCATTGGACAATTGAAGCACTTAAAGCGCCTGACCATTCAATCGGATACGTTTGAAGCGCTTCCTGATAGCATTGGTCAACTTTCTAGCTTGACCATGTTGACCATAGAGTGTCCTCAGTTAAAAACACTACCTGATTTAACCGTAGAGTGGCCCAATTTGACCTATTTGAACATTAAAAGTGACCAATTAGCCACAATTCCAGCGAGTTACCAGCAATGTTCCCAACTTGATTTTGTGTCTTTAAAAATAGGGGCTGCTATCTCCTTGACAGGATTAGAAGCCTTTGCGAATTTGCCCCAACTCAATTTGTCGCTAGAAGCCCCAGGATTGTTGGAGTTTCCTCGCTCTCTATTGGCGCTCGACCAATTGCGACAGCTAACTTTAACAGCAACTCTTAAGGCACTTCCATCCGATTTTGGTGTCTTAACAGGCCTAGAGCGTCTGTCTTTGTATATGGAGGAGTTAGAGCGTTTGCCTGATAGTTTTGGCACTTTAGCACGGCTTTGGGAATTGAATCTATATACCCGAGAACTAAAAACTTTGCCTTCAAGCATGGCCGCTTTGAAGGTCACCGCCCTTAGTATGCGCAGTCATTTTACAACAATTCCTTCTGTGGTGTTTGAAATGAAATCCTTACAATCTTTGGGTATAAACGAGTCGAATATTTCGACGCTTCCAGAGGAAATTGCACAGCTAGAACATATAACCGCACTGTATTTTCAACGGAATTCTTTATTAACAACTCTTCCAGCAGGGATTGGACAACTGCAACATTTAACGTCTTTAGTGGTCTCTAATAACGCTCTTCAGGAACTCCCTAATGTTTTTGATCAATGGGCAAAGTTAACTACCCTTCAGATTGACAACAACCAAATTGCTACACTGCCTGCTACGTTGGCAACATTAAAAGAGCCATTGACCTTTTTCTATGAGAACAATCCATTAGGACGTATCCATCCTGTGCACTTTGATTTGAACTTAAAAGATGCTTATTATACACCAGGGTACAAGAATAGTGAAGAACTAATCAAGTACCTTACAGAGACAAAAAAGAAAGGAGCTCTACCAATACATTATTCTACTCTTTGTGCCGTATTTGAAGCGAGTATTAATCATCGAAAAGGAATAGAAAAGGCTTATGCTCCTTTAGAGCACTATGATTTTAAGGCCTTATTGTCTGTTTATGTGTTAGTGACAGGGCTATTTAGAGCCAATTTAGTGGAGTATTTAATGGCGGATGGAGAAACAAAGCTTCAAGAGGCTGCTCCTGAACAACCTGTCTTAGCTATTGCAGGGACCATTAACTTGAAAAAAACGGCGGTCAAAACAGCGTTAAAGGAAAGCCCGATTCAATATGCTAGTAAGGTAAATGCAGCTACTAATATTATTATTCTAGGGAATAACATTAAGAATATAGAGGCCTTGTTGTTGTGCGACCAGCCTATCTTTCTTAAAGAAAGGAGTTTGAATGAGTTAGTGGAGACCCTCCGTCAACCTTATCTTTTAGCATCTTCTGATACCGAAACAAAGGCATTGCAACAAAATGTGGTGGACTTGTTATTGAACAAGAAAGAAGAGAATATAAAGATTGGTTTGGAGCTGCTAGATGGTGGCGGTGTTCCAGAGGAAACACTGGCGATTCTTTTTGCCTTGCATAAAATGCATCCTGATAAAAAAATTGCTACCAAAGCAAAAAAATTACTTCTAACCAAAGCTTCTGATCTCTTAAAAGAGCGCAATAAAATTCGCGTTAGCTGGCGAAAAAGTAGTAAAGATAATTTCTTGCAACGCCACGATTTTTGGCAAATAGTGAAGGAAACCGAGTTGGAGAAAGATATCTGGAAAATAGCACTAGGGGCGTATTGGTGGCAAGGTTCTACCACGGCTATTGCGCAAGATTTGCAATACATGCCTAAAGAATTATTGCCTGAGCTAATTGCGGCTTATGCCAAGAATCATATGCAGTACGAGACAATGCGGGTGAGATCGGTGAGCAAAATGTTGTTCTTAGAGCAATTGTATCCTTATATGAAGAACTGTAAGGAGTTAGTATTGGAATTACAACAGCTAGAAAATCCTGTTTTACCATCAGGAATTGCTCAATTGACCCAATTAACTCGATTGACCTTAGAGTACAAATATCGCGAGTATGAAGCAGCATTGGATGCTAGTAAAGTCTTGGTTTTGCCTGCGGATATTGGAAAAGCATCGGCTCTACAGAAGCTCTTTTTGGAGAGTACTGATGGCTGGCATAATTTGCCTAAAAATATAGAGCAAGCGACGCAAATCAATACACTAAATATAACCTTAGATTTAAGCAACAGGATCGATGCTCGTCGATTGCGTGCGCTTACTGGCATGAAATATTTTATCTTTAAATTTTCTAAAGTAGAGTGGGAGTATCTACAGCTGTTCTTAGTTCAATTGCCTGCCGTCCCTAAGTTTTCTATTCAGTATACCCATGAAGATAAAGCGGCACACTTTGGTAGCTTACAGCAACTTTTGAAGGGGTATACGTTGACTCAAAATGAGTGGAGAATTACGGCTGTTAGGGATTAAGGTAATTGTAATGTCTATTACAAGGTCATTTTTATTATTTGTTTGCTTAATTGTCGGGCAAATTCAGGTTCACTATAAATTTGGTGTTCTTTATCTAATAAGATTTTGTATTCAAGGTTCATGCTTTCTAACCATTCTATTGTAGGCTTGTACGCATCATGTTTGCCAAAGAACAGGTGTATTTTTCCTTTTGGTTTGCTCTCTTTTCTCAATCTAGTAGAGGATATGCTGATAAGGGGGGTAATTTTACCACCTCTAAATCCAAATTTCCAAGCAATAGTCCCTCCAATGCTGAAGGCCAATATATTGATTTTCTCCTTTTCAAGAGCTATTAATTTAGTGACTGCTTTATCAATTCTGCCAGTAATAAATTGTTGATGTAAGTGGTCTTGGGTATAATTGGATCGCTCAATTTCACCCAATTCACAATTATCATAAACCACCAGATCAAGTTTCTCTTCTAAGATTGGAGTATAATTGCTTAACCAATTCGATTTTTCTCTACCCCATAAATCAGATAGAATGATTAGCCTTTTTTTCATTCTTATCTTTGTTGGTAAGCCTTCTAAAAGAGATTGCAAAAGCCATTGTTTTGATGTTATCTAGCCCTAATTTATAGATTCGTTAAAGTAGGAATGAAAAAAGAACAGCGCTCGGTTGTTAGGTTGACAGACCAAAGACTATTTTTACAATCTATGACAGGGTATTTGGGACTGTTAAACGAAATGTAAACCGCAGGATAATTTTTTAATTCCTCTTCCGATTCAAGCGCTATCTTATGGTATAACTTGTAGTCCAATTTTGAAGCAACTAACTCCTTAATAGCCTTCTCCAGTTCGTTTGTTTCTAGAAACTCAAAATGGCTCCTTGAGCTTCCTTGAAAGGCTTTAAAGGTTGCCTCAAAAGCTTGTGCCTCAAAAGTGTCGTAATTTATTAAATCAACAGATAGGGTTTGAATTCGTTTCATGTTGTTTAGAAGATCTAGTGTAGATATACAGCAGTTCTTACTTTTATTTTTTTACAAAAAAAGCCCCGCAATCAAGAGATTACGAGGCTAATATTAGTGCTCACAGCAGGGTTCGAACCTGCAACCTTCGGCTCCGGAAACCGATACTCTATCCAGTTGAGCTATGCAAGCAGTGGCGTTGTTAGTAACACGCAACAAAGATACAAAATTAGTGGGCTCAAAGTTCCTCTAAGTATTTTTTTTTTTGAGCAGTGCCAAAAAATCTACTTAAGACCAATAACGCTCATCATTTTTACTCTTGTATAACATCCCCAACATCCCTGCAAGAAGGATTAATACAATAATAACAGGCTCTGCTCCAAGAATGACCCAACCGCCAATTAAGGCCAAGACACCTAATAAAGTGGCGGTCATAAAACGGCCTGTATTGTTGCCTCTACTGATGATGTACATCATTGGGATCGCCAAAGTAACGCGTAATGCGGCTCCAATGACACTGATATCAATAATGCTGCGCCAGAAGTAGGCGATAAGCGTGGCGATAAGGATGACGAGTGCCGTAAATTGTTTGGTCGCTTTGACCTTGTCTTGGGCAGGAGAGAGGAAGGCGGCATGAGAGGCCACGGCAAATATATTGGTATCGGCAGAGCTCATCAGTCCTGCAAAGAATAATAAGAGTAAAAGGGGATACCATAAAGGAGATAAAAATTGTTCCATGGCATACAAAAAAGCTTCGTCAGGATTGAGGGTTGTTGTTTGGGCCAAAGCCGATAGACCAACCAGTAACAATAAGAAGACAACCAGCAATACAGGTAAAACAGCGAAGGCCATTCCTCGTTTTGCCGTTTCCTCATCTTTGGCGGCGTAGCAGAGTTGGTAGCGATCGGCCAAACCAAAAACAGATAAACCACCATACAATAATAAACCTATAATGTTCCCCCATCCAACTTCCTGTGGCGGGCGAGTTTGTAGGAGTTCCCCAACAATTACATTTTCATTCCAAAGGATTACGAACACCAAAAATGCCAAAAAAGCTAAGATGATGACAGTTTGTACGACATCGGTCAAAATAACTGCTTTAAAACCAGAAAGCAATAAGTAAAAAAGCAAAACAATAGCTGTTGATAATAAAGCGACTTCATAAGAAAGGACGTTAAAATAGGCGATGGTTTTGGCGCCACCAACTAAGGCAAGGGTAACCCAAAAGAACTGTACGCCAATAGTTAAAATATTGGTCAAGCGTCGGCTGTTCTCATTAATAGTAATAAAACGTACCAAATCTCCTTGGGTATAAAACTGCTGCCCAAAAGAAAAGCGCTTGATCTTGGGCGCTGCCCAAAAGGCAAATCCCCAATAACCAACAGTAGCTCCTAAGATTAAAGGCACAACACCTAAGGCACTAAATTTATAGGCATAGCTGGTATAAGTAATGAACGTGCTGACTCCAACAGCACCCGCAAATTTAGAGGCTAAAATATGTAATGTTGGTCGATTCCGTCCAGAAAGCAAGTACTCTTCAGGAGTAGCTTGACGCCCATAGAAATAGGAAAGACCAATTAAAAATAAACTGTACAGAACAAACAGTAAATACATTAACATAGAAGCGAGAAGTTGTGGCAGCGAGAAGAACTACAAAAGTATTGATTTTAGGCGGTGAAGTCATCTAATTAAAGAAAAAAATGCACAATCCAAGAAGGGTTGCACATTTTAATCGACTAGAATAGGATTCTTTTCATCTCCTATTCTAATGTATACATCTACACTCTAATCTCCATAAGAGAGAGGATGGTCTTAATTTTCGTCGCGAGTACGCAAGCGCACTCTAATATCTTTTTCACTTCCGCGACGATCAACAGTGACGACAATATCTTCTCCAGGGTTGCGGCTAGCAATTTGTTCTTGTAATTTAGAAACGGTAGAAGTCTTGATGCCGTTAACTCCAGTGATGACATCACCTGTTGCTAAGTCGGACTGAATGGCTGCACCACCTTCTATTAAATCACTGACGTAAACTCCTTCTGTTACCGCTAAGTCGAGTTCATTGGCCATATTATTATCAACACTTTGGATCAAAATACCCATGAAGGCACGACGTACTTCTCCATAATCAATTAAATCCTGCATTACTTTTTTGACCAAGTTAATGGGAACGGCAAAAGAGTAGCCCGCATAAGTACCTGAAGGGGCATAAATAGCCGTATTGATACCTATCAATTGTCCTTGGGCATTGACCAATGCACCACCACTGTTACCCGGATTCACGGCTGCATCAGTTTGAATAAAGGATTCCACACTAGATTGACCATTTAGAATACTAATATCACGGCCTTTGGCGCTAATAATACCAGCGGTTACAGTAGAGGTCAATTCAAATGGATTGCCAATGGCCAATACCCATTCGCCAATGCGTGCTTGATCAGAATCGGCTAAGTCAATCACTGGCAGTCGATCATCGTCAATTTTTAAAACGGCTAAATCCGTCGAAGGGTCTGTGCCCATAATTTCTGCTTGATAAGACCTATTATCACTCAAGGTTACTTCTACTTGTGTAGCCCCTTTGATTACGTGGTTGTTCGTGACAATATAACCTCTGTCACTAATAATCACGCCTGAACCCGTCGACTTTGAAGGCCCAGGACTGCCAAAGAAGTTATAATAACGACGTTCTTGTTCCGTCCGCGCTTCTCGTTCTGTGATGGAAGTAATGTTAACTACGGCAGGCATGGCTCTTTCTGCCGCATCAGCAAAACTAACAGGAGCGCCTGCTACACCATAATTATTAACCAACTGAGGTGTATTAGAAGGCATGGAGGAAGATTCTTCTACCGCGACAGGAGCAACAGGAGCATCGTCTTGCAATAAGTATGCTCCGCCTAGTGCGACACTACCGCCCAAAATACTTGCGGTTACTAAGGATAACAGATTATTTTTCATAAGATATTCCTTGATTTTTTATTAGAATAGAGTTGAACTATTGAATGTTTGTGCCCACTTAAATAAATGTGATCAGTGGGTGTGTTCTTGTCTTTTAAAACGGCAGTTATCGAGTTAAGGTTGTTTTCTCTTGTCTTCTTAACAGGATTTTAAAACATTCCTTAACAAGATCCTATGGCGCTTTATATTCCAATTTATAAAAAGAACTCTACTAAATATTTGGAATTAAATGATTTTCACAAAATTTTAATAATAACTTTAAGACTCGTGAACCATCCAACAATCGTGTAATCCTTCTCCAAAAGCATTCAATACCATTGATTTAATAACAAAGCCGTGGCGCTCATAAAAGGCTTTGGTATGTTGTGAAGTGTTAATAGCACAAGGCCAATTAGGAAATTCTTTGGCGATTGCTTGTAGACGAAATGTAGTTAAGATGGTTCCAAACCCTTTTTTGTGGTGATCTTGATGAACCATTCCCCAAGATAAACCAGTCTGTTTTTGTTCAGGCCGCGGGAAATATCCTCCAGCTGCTAAGATCTTATTATCAATAGACAGAACAAAGTAGCGTCCTCCTAGTGCTTCTTCGGTTTGCAACCAATCTAAGAAAGGTTGACGTTCTTCAGTGGAGAAATAATGGGGGCAATTACTATCAAAAAGCGCCATACAGGCGTCTTGATGTGCGGGGGTATAGAGGGTAATTTGGTGCATGGCTGGTTTATTGTGCATGATCTGTCTGGTTATAAGATGGATTGGTGTAACACATAAAAGGGAGAACTTAATTAAAAGTTCCCCTTGCTGATTAATATTTGTCCCGTCCTAGGATAAAGATGACCTCTTAAAAATCAATGCTTAAAACCGATATTGAGAACCAATACTCAACCCCATATAGAGTGCTGCATGGTTCAAATTATATAACTCTGAAAAACCATAATGCTGATACCGACCATCTACACGTAATTGAATCGTAAGCTTGTTATTGATTTGGTAGTTGATAAATGGACGACAGTTGTAGGACATGAAAAATTTTGAAACAGGTAATGTTGTTGTTGCATCAAATACAACCACTCTACTGTTTTCATCCAAGGTTTTGCCTGTTTGCAATTGTGTGAAATTGAAATGGACTCCAAGACTAACACCAAATTCTAAGCGGCCAATTGATTTTTTTATTCCTACTAATAATGGAATAGAATAATACCGCATGGTATTGTGGTGCCTTACAACTTTTGTGGCGGTAGCGTTAGAATATCCTGTAGGTGAATTCGAATTCAGGACGGTTGTGCTCCATGTTCTTGTGAAATTGAACTCTGTTTTGGATTGATGATGTTCCAATCCTGTTAGCACAAACATGTTCTTATAAAAACGAAAATCTACTTCAAGCCCAGCAGAACTTCCTAGTTCATATTGATATCCTTTATTCAGTAAATCCTGTACATTATCGCTGTATTGGGGCTTAAAAAAGATATTCTTAGTGGTATGTAGCCCTACAAAAGCACCAATACTAAATCGTTTGTTATGCTTCTTATTCAAAGAAGTAGGCGCTGTTAAATCAGGATCAATGTGAATCTTTTCTGGACTGGGTAAGATTTCCATGGACAGGTTTTGTACTTGTAGCGGGGTGATTCTTTGGCTACTTCTTGTATGAAAAGTGATAAGAGTTGTTTCTGGAATGGAGTTATTGGTAGTGTGTAATTGGTTGTTTATGAACTTGTTATTTTCTTGTGATGCGGATGTGTTCTCATTATCAGCAGCAG
>JBOEFW010000013.1:0-76745 GCA_050633105.1 Aureispira sp.
GAAAAAATTCAATAAATTTTACAAGATGTCTTGAAAAAGGCATCTTGTTTTTATAGCTATTCAATCGTTTATGAACCATCCTTTTAGAGGAACGGGTGTGGCACTAGTGACACCGTTCAAAGAGCAAGCAGTAGATTACCAAGCCTTAACTCGTTTAGTAGAGCACTGTATAAAGGGGGGCGTAAATTTTTTAGTGGCTTTAGGAACAACAGGAGAAACCGCTACGTTATCGGTAAAGGAACAACAGCAGGTTTTACATCATATTATAACTATTAACCAAGGGCGTTTGCCAGTGGTGGCTGGTTTTGGTGGAAACAATACAGCTGCTTTGGTAGCGCAAATTGAAGCGGCTGATTTTGAAGGCATAGATGGTATTTTATCCGCTAGTCCTGCTTATAATAAACCAACACAAGAAGGAATTTATCAACATTTTATGGCAATACAAGCCGTCGCGCCTCGGCCTATTATTTTGTACAATGTACCAGGTCGAACGGCTTCTAATATGACTGCTGCGACTACCTTGCGCCTTGCGAATGCTAGTGATAAATTTGTAGCGGTGAAAGAAGCCTCTGGCAACTTGCATCAGGTAATGCAGATTATAAAAGGAGAGAAGCCTGCTGATTTTGCAGTGTTGTCTGGAGATGATAATTTGACATTGCCAATGATTGCAGCTGGCGCAGAAGGCTTAATTTCTGTGGTGGCGAATGCTTATCCAACAGCGTATAGCGAATTGGTGAAAAATGCTCGTAAAGGCCAATTAGAAACGGCAAGAACCTTACATTACGATTACATGGAATTGGTGGATGCTTTATTTGTAGATGGGAATCCAGCAGGCGTTAAATATGTCTTAGAACAGTTAGGCGTTTGTGGGGCAAGTTTGCGTCTTCCTTTAGTGGCTCCTACAACCGCTACAAAATCCTTGTTAGAACAACTCATGAACAACTTACCTGTACCATCCATCTCTTAGCTAAATCTCCATGAAACGTCCTTCCCTTTACCAAGATTCTCGCCTTTGGGTATTGCTAGGGCTTGGACTATTGCTAATTATACATCATGTCTGGGGCTATTATGGTCATTATGGATTTGATGATATTGTAGGTTATGGTTATTATGCCAAGCAATGGGCAGATGGACAGGCTTTTTATCTCAATGAAGATTTCTTTTCCTATCGCTGGGGGTTTATCGCTCCAACAAGTCTCTTTTACGCCCTTTTTGGTATTAACGACCATGTTTCTGCTCTTTTCCCAACACTGATTTATCTAGCAACAGCTTTGTTGGTTATGCGTGTTATGCGCCTCGAAAAGAGTGGAGTTGCTGTTTTAGCAGCTTTGTTGTATGGTTTGGATAATTGGACCTTATATTATTCTGATAAACTCATGGCGGATACTTCCGTGGCGCTGGCTGTTTTATTGGCCTTTTCAGCGATTGCCCGAGAACGTTTTGAAGCCTCCCAAAGTGTCCAAAATGCGTTGTTATTAACAGCCTCCGTCTTTTGGGGCTATTTGAGTAAGCAATCTATTTTACTCCTTTTCCCTGTTTTTCTGATTCTATTGGTCATGGATGTGGCTAAAGGGAGGCATCGTCGTTTTTGGGGGTATACAGTTTTGGCCTGTACGACGGTAGGAATGGCTTATTTGGCTTGGATTTACGCCTTAACTGGGAATCCATTGGAGCGTTTCTTGGCCGTGAATCAAGGAGTCGTAGATAACTTAGGCGCGGGACGATCATTTGCATTTTGTAACTATAGTATACAAGAAAGCAGCGTCCTCTATTATCGCATTTTTGCAGAGATGGGCCTTAAATTTATCAATTCTGGAATGGCGTTGAGTTTGTTTTTGGCACTGCCAGCTTTATTAGCTCAACGCTGGACAAGTTTTTGGCAAGCCCAGAGTTTTACGGCGTATTGGTCATTTGTATTATTGCTCTCTTTGATTTCTTCTAATTTTATGACGACTTCCTATGAGGCCTATTTGCCCATTTGTCCTGATATTCGCCATTTTCTAATGTTGGTGCCGTTGGCTGCGGTTGTTGCGGCTCCTAGCGTTGCGAGTTTTGCCAAAACAAAAGAGAAGGGAAGGTATTTCTTGTTGAGTTTTGGAATCGCTGCTCTTTTAGGGAATGTATTTACAACGGGCAACATGCGTTGGTTGTATCTGGGAATATTTGGCTTAGTGCTCATTCGATTGCTATTGCCCAATAAACCTTATAGCCAATGGTTGTTTGTTATTGGTTTGTTGGGAGTGCTAACGATACCTGTTTTATCTGCTATGAGAACAACAATGAAGGAAAGTTCTTATGTAGAACAACGAGGGTTGATTTACCAACATTTTAAGAATGCCAAAACGCCTCGTATTGTAATTGCAAATCAAGTCACTTGTAACACTGCTTGGTATTTGATGGAGTATGAAGAGCATCCCAAAACTCAATTCTACACTTATGATGAATTGCCCCATTTGTCCTTTTCATCAGAGGTGCCTGTTTATGTTCTAGCGAGTGGCGATATGCGTTATCGTTCAGGGATGAAATATAAGGATTTACCTCCGATAATCAAGGGTTGGTACAGTGGGCAATTCCCTTCAGGAATAGAAACTTTACACCATTCTGAGAAAGTATTGTTGCTGCGTATGCATGATCCACAGCTTTTGTTAAACTCCATAAACAAATAAGAAAGCTACCAAAAATAGGCTTGCTTTTCTGTGACTTTTATTGTATTTTAGGCGTTTTCGCCCTGAAAGGGCCTAATTAGTTTTTTAATCACTTACGTTACTTCAACTATGCCTTCTACTCGTTTCCTGTGTGCCCTATTGTTTTGTTATTTATTTAGTAGCTGTACCGTTAGTAAAATTGCTTGGTATTTTCGTCCCAATATAGACGATCATACAGGCGTTTTTATTTGCGATACTATACGTGGGGGGGGGACGAATCCTATGGAAACGGCTTCTGTTGGAAAGGCAACTGCTAATTTGGAACAGAGTAGTTGGGTGACATATCAACAAGCTTTACCTAGCCTAGATCAATGGGTCTACCCAGAAAAACGCCAAGGAATAGAATCCATTGAGACGTTTTTAAAACAACAAAAAACAACCGCTTTTCTAGTTTTACGCAATGACTCTTTATTGTACGAACAATATTTTAATGGCGGCTCAAAAGAACAAGCTAGAATTGTCTTTTCGGTAACTAAATCAATTACAGCGACTTTAACAGCTATTGCGATAGAGGAAGGAGTCATGAGATTGGACCAGCCGATATCCGATTTTTTACCTGCATTTGCGGAGAAAAAACGAGGTGATTTACAAGTGAAGCATTTATTGAATATGGTTTCAGGCTTGGATTGGGGCGACTTTAAGGATTTATGGTTGTTGGGACATTTGTATTATACAAGTAATCAAGAGCGTTTTGTTATTAAAAACTCGCGTTATAAATATCCTGTAGGAACACACTTTGCCTATCAATCATTAGCAACAGAAATTTTAGGGGTTTGCTTAGAAAAAGCAATTCAACAGCCTATGGCGCAATATATGACCAGTAAATTGTGGCAACCTGTAGGCATGACTTACAACGCATATTTGACGCTAGACAATAAAAAAAGACGAAACCCTCGTACGTTTGGCGGAATGGCCTTAACCGCTACTGATATGGTACGTTTTGGTCAACTAATGATGCACCGAGGCACTTGGAATGGACAACAAGTTGTTCCCATGTGGTTCATAGAGCAGTTAGAAACAAGAGATTTAAGCCGCTGGTTTGGGTATATGAATAGCTATTGGCGGAACGGTTATGAAGAAGCTGATTATTCAGAAAACCATACATATTGTGCGGCAGGATACAAAGGACAATACATATATGTAGATCCCAAAGAAAAAATGGTGGTGGTTCGTATGGGGGTTGGTGATGACAAGAGTTGGGGACATATGATGGGCCGCTTAGTTGGTGTAATGACTAGAGGAGAGAATGATATAACCAATCCTGCCTTAGATTACAGTGATGATTTTGCAGGAACTTACTACAATGAAAAAGGAGATAGTGTCTATCTTACAGCACTTCCGACTTTGCCAAATGAAACTAAACGTTGGCGTTGGAAGCATGACTTGCCTGCCTATATTGGACGAAAACAATTACAAATCCTAACACAATTTGATGGGGTAAGTGTAGGCTTTAGAAAAAAGGACCAGCAAACGCGTTTATATTATGACGTGAAAGACAAGAATGTAGTGGGTTTTTATTATAATTCATGGCCACAAACAACGCTAGAGTATTATAAAAAAATGCGCTAGATAAAACCAAATGCTCTTTTTGGCGTTCTATTTGCCAATAGCATACCGACGTATTTTTTTATTAAAATCTCCAACCTCCTTAACATTATGAAAGGATTACTTTTTTGTGCTATTGCACTATTTTCTTTGAGTGCTTGTCAACAATTGGATAAGCTGACTCAGTTTGATGTGCCTTATACAACCACTTTTACGGTTCCTGCGACCCCTTTAACGGGGTTAGGATTGCCTATTGATATAATGACACCTGCTATACAGAACGATAATCAACAAACGTATCAATCGTACAATACAGCAGCCAATATGATTGATGAAGTCTCCTTAAAGGAATTAGAATTAACGATTCTAACACCAACTGGAGCTAATTTTTCTTTTTTAGAAAAAGCAGAAGTATTTATCAGTGCAGACGGTCTTCCAGAAGTTTCTTTGGCTTCTAAGAACCCTATACCAGCAGGTGCTGCAAGTCCTTTGACTTTTGATGTTTCTGGCGCTAATCTAAAAGACTACATTAAAGCGGATAATTTCACACTACGCGTCAATACTGTCGTAGATGAAGTGATTACCGTAGATCATGAAATTCAAGTACGCACTGTTTTTAGTGTAGATGCTAAAATACTAGGTTTGTAAGCCGATAGAAGAATCAAAACGCGTAGAAATTAGCGATCACCTTGTACCAGCCACTCTCTACAGAGTTGTGTTGTAATAAAGAGTTATGCAAAAAGCAAGTGTAAGGAGTATAAAGGCTTATTGGACAGCAACACGAGTAGGACTAAGTTATTTATGGCTCTACTTGCGCACCAAAATCTTTGGGCCTCAATATTGGAAAGACCATATTCGTCAAAAGAATACCATCAATGCCAATCGCCTTAAAAATACGATGCTAGAGTTGCAAGGCTTGTTTATAAAAGCAGGACAGCTAATTTCTACGCTTTCTAATGTACTCCCCGAAGAATTTCGCGGCCCTTTAGAAGAGCTGCAAGATCAAGCCCCACCACATTCTTATGAGGTTATTTCTCAGGTAATCGAACGAGAGTTGGGACAGTCCATTGAAACAATTTATGATCGTTTTGATATTAAACCCATTGCGGCGGCCTCCATTGGTCAAGCCCACCGCGCCAGTCTTAATGGCAAAGAAGTCGTGGTGAAAATTCAGCACCCAGAAATCGATCAACTCGCACACGTAGACCTTACTATTATTGAACGTATTGTGCGTTCTTTTGCTCGTTTTATGAAGATCAAAGGAATTGAGCATTTGTATGAGCAAGTGGAGAAAATGATAGAGGAGGAGCTAGACTATTTTCAAGAGGCGATCTCTATGCAGAGGATTAAGCAAAACTTAGCAGGGGAAGATTCTATTTATATTCCTGAGGTTTATACGGCTTATTCTTCTAAGCGTGTTTTGACGATGGAATATTGTGAGGGGGTTAAGATTAATAATTTGGTTCAGTTAGACCAGTGGGATATTAATCGTTCTGCCCTGACTGAAAATTTAGTGCGTATCTATTGCCAAATGATTTTTGTAGACGGATTCTACCATGCCGACCCTCACCCTGGGAATATTTTAGTGAATGAAGCAGGGCAAATCATCTTATTAGATTTTGGAGCGGTCTCCAAATTGAGTCCAGAAATGAAACAAGGAATTCCTTCTCTATTACAATATGTTTTGGAACAGAATGTAGATGAGATGGTACGTTTGTTAAAACGATTGGGCTTTATTGCTGATGGAGAAGCAGCAGGACAAATTGCTAGACGCTTATTGGATGATGTTCAAAATTTTGTGGACAATGAGTTGCAGATAGAAACACTCAATATTCAAGAAATTAGCCCTGAGCAATTGCGTATGGCCTTGCAATTGGTGAACATCAAAGAGATGACACAGATTATGCAAATCCCTAAAGATTGGGTGTTGCTTAATCGAGCTGTAGTCTTGGTTGGGGGAGTGGTCTTTACTCTTACACCTGAATGGAATCCTGTGAACACCTTAAAACCCTACTTAGAAGAAGAATTATTAGGAGGAAAAGCAGGCATGGCTAAAATTGCACTCCATAGTTTGAAGCAACAATTGAACGCTGCAACCACCTTACCTACAGAGATGCAAAAGTTTCTCAAGCGCGCCAACCACGGACGATTAGAAATAGAAGTGCGTGATATGAAGGATCATTTCTCTCGCTTGCAACGAATTGGACAACAGTTAGTTTGGTTGATTGCATTTGGTATGTGTACCGCTTTCTATTTTTGGCTAGCGCCTCAATCTATCTATTCTAATTGGGCCATTTTCTTTCAAGGAGGTAGCGCTTTTTCCTTTTTAGCCTTCCTTTGGTCTAGTATTCGCCGTCGATAAACGCCTTTCTCTTGGCGCATTGTGCCCTTCAAGGAGAACATAATTGACCTTGTTTTAACAACTTCAATACTTTGTAGAGTATTTTTAGTATCTTGCATATCTATTTTTTTCAAGACGCAAGACATGAATTTGTTGCCCTAGTGCGTCATTAAAACAGCAGCAAAAGGGATTTTTATGAATCTATTTAAGTTACTCCTTTCAATAACTATTACCGTCCTACTGATTTGGATATTAGGCAATGCTCAACTTCGCGGAGATGCCCAACATACTATTATTGACGAAGACGGAAAAGAGCAAATTGTTCCCAGCACAGAGTCTTTTATCCCACCATTGGGAAAACTATTGAGCCCTTCTCATGGCTTTTGGCAGAATGCAGAAGGCAGCTTTCCAGATTTAGCGACTAGTTTACAAAGTGATCAATTGTCTGCGGCAGTGAACGTATATTATGATGACCGTTTGGTCCCTCATATTTTTGCTAGTAATACCGCTGATGCGCTGTTTGCTCAAGGGTATGTCACGGCCTCTTTGCGTTTATGGCAGATGGAATTACAAACACATTCTGCTGCTGGCCGCCTAGCCGAAATTCTAGGAACAACAGATAAAATGAGAAGCATTTTATCCAAAAGAGACAAAGAAACCCGCCGTTTGGGGTTGCCTTGGGCTGCACGTCGTTACTTAGAAAAAGCGAAGGAAAATCCAGAGCAGATGGAAGCCTTACAGCATTATTCTGATGGAGTGAATGCTTACATTGCCTCTTTATCTTATGACGATTTGCCTTTGTTTTATAAGTTACAAGATTACTGGCCAGAAGAATGGACGCCCTTAAAATCTGCTCTTTTGCTGAAAAACATGGGGCGTATGCTCACCAATAAAGACCATGATTTTGAATTAACAAACGTCTTAAAGGAAATTGGGTTAGAAGAATTTGACCAATTATATGGAGAATATTTTGAAGAACAATCACCTATTATTTTAGATACAGTAGCTATTGCAACGCCTAGCGTAGTTGCTCAAAAAGCACCTATTCGTTTGTACTTAGGAGAAATGGGAGCCGATAGCACGACTATAAATCTTTCCCCAAAAGGGATTGGAAGTAACAACTGGGCCGTAGGAGGCGAAAAGACAGCTTCTGGACATCCTATTTTGTGCAACGATCCACACTTAGGATTGAATCTGCCTGCCATTTGGTTTGAAATTCAAATTAAAACTCCTGAATATAACAGCTATGGAGCATCCTTGCCAGGGGCACCAGGCGTTATCTCTGGTTTTAATGAGCATATTGCTTGGGGAGTGACGAATGTGAGCCATGATGTAAAGGACTGGTATGCCATACAGTGGAAAGATGAGAAGAAGACGCATTATTGGTTTGACAGCACCTATAGAGAGGCAAGTATAATGGTAGAAACCATTAAAATGCGAGGAGCAGAATCTATTTTGGATACCATTAGAATGACTCATATTGGACCAGTGACGAGAGAAACGCCTAAACGCGATTTTGCCTTGCGTTGGACTTTGCACGATCCGTCTCAAGAAGCATTGACTTTTTTGAAGTTGATGCAAGCCACCAATTATGAAGATTATAAAGCAGCCATTAAACATTTTGCTTGCCCAGCACAGAACTTTGTCTTTGCTGCAAAAAATGGAGACATCGCACTTTGGACACAAGGTAAATTGCCTTTAAGAAAGGAACGTCAAGGACGTTTTGTACAACAAGGAACACGTAGTAGTGAATTGTGGCCAGGGTTTATCCCACAGGCACACATTCCACATGAATACAATCCTACTAAGAATTTTGTGGCTTCTGCCAACCAGCATTCTGTGAATCCAGCGGTTTACCCTTATGATTATTATGGCTATTTTGAAGAATACAGAGGACGTTATCTCAATCGTCGCTTAGCAGAAATGGACAGTATTACCATTGCTGATATGAAAGCCTTGCAGTATGATTCTTACAGTGTAAAGGCAGAAGATTTCATGACGTTGCTCAAAAAGCATTTACAAAAAGGAAAGCTAGACAAAGAAGCCTTAGAAGTGTGGCATTTGGTAAAAGATTGGGATTATAGATTTACAAAAGACCAAGCAGCACCCACGATCTTTGAACAATGGTATGACAGTTTAGAAGTGTTGGTCTATGATGAATTTTTACCAGAAAACAATGCGAATGGAAAACGTTACCGATTTCCAGAAGATTATAACTTGCTGCATTTGTTGAAACGAGATACGATGAATGCCTATATCGATTGGAAAAAAACGCCTAACAAAAAAGAAACGGTAGCGGATATGATTACGCTCGCTTTTCAGAAAATTGCAGGACATTTACCAAAGGATGAAGAGGGAAAGGTATTGACGTGGAAAGTAAGACGTGGATCATCGATTCAACATATGGCGAAGGTGCCTGCTTTTGGCGTACAAGAGGTCAATTCTGATGGACACCATTCTGCGCTTAATGCCTTGCAACCACGCCCTGGACCATCTTGGCGTATGGTTGTTGCTTTAGGGCCAGAAATAGAAGCGTATGGAATTTATCCAGGCGGACAGTCAGAAAACCCAGGTAGTTTTTATTATAAAAACATGATTGAAAAATGGGCAGAAGGAGATTATTATACCTTGTTGTTTATGAAAAACGAGCAGGATCTTTCTGATAGAATTGTATTGGAACAAGCCTTTGAGAAATAATATTCTAATTAAACCAACCGTTAATTATTGACTAAATTTTTTATTAAAACTTAGTGTTAGTATCCCCCTCTAACCCATTCCTAGAAGAAAAAAACACCCCATGCAACGAAAAAACACGACATACGCCATCCTCGCAGGCATTGCTCTAGTGGCTTGGATGGCTTGCGGAAGTTTATTTTATGCCAACCAATGTTGTACCCCTATTGTTAACGCATCCTATGCAGGGCAATTGCTCATTCAGGATGGAGCTGATTTTAAGGTACAGCATAATGAGGTCATTGCTTTTCCTCAAAATAGCGACCAGTTGATTCTTTCCGAGCAAGTGAGTGAAGAACTTTTTAAAGTTGTACGCCATGTGAAGTCGAATCCAATCAAACGGTTGACGATTGTTGGCCTTTATATAGGATCAGAATCGGGAGGTGCTGAACTTGGCAAAGCAAGGGCAGAAGCCATGCGAAATGTTTTTTTAGAATCAGGGACACCCGATTATCAAATTAGAACGGAGATTGGCAGACGAGATGATTTACCTCAAGATGAATCAGGAGAGATCTTACTAGGAGGGATTGATTTTGTATTTGACTGTTTGGCTCCTTTTGAAATTAGTGATCCTGCTTATCGTTTTTCTTTAAAAGCAGAAGATAATTTTGTATTTGATTACAACAGTGCGCAATTTTTGATGCCTTTATCAACGGTTATGGAAGCCCAAATTGAGGCCGCAGCAGCCTATTTACAAGAGCATACGGATCGTCAATTGAAGATAACGGGATACAACCACCCTGATGAAACCCATTATGGGGTCTTGCAAAATTTGGGTCTAGCTAGAGCAAATGTGGTCCATAGTTTATTGTTGCAAGCAGGGGTCTCTCCTTACCAATTACTAGTGGATGGTATCTCTGAAGAGCGTCTAGCTGTATTGCCTTCTGATTTGTATGATCGATTTTTGCCCAATGCTCTTGGGTTCAAATTTGAAGCGTTCTCAAAGAATCGTGCCAAAGCTCTAAAGAAAAAAATTGCAGTAACGGAAGAGGCCTTGAAAAAGCGTCAGGTATTTCGTTTCAAAGATTTTGGTTTAGAAGAAGAAAAAATTGTTGTTGATGAGGAATTAAAAACTTATCTCAATGAATTAATTTTGTATCTTAGTAGCCAGCCAAAAGCGGCGGTTTATGTGGTAGGGCATAGTAATACATTAACAACAAAGGCAGAGAGTGCCTTAAAAGGAAAGAAACGGGCTAATTATGTGCGCGATTTCTTGATCGAACAAGGTATTCCGATTACACAAGTTAATGCCACTACCGCTGGAGATTCTCATCCTTTGGGTAAACGAGAAACTAGGTATGGACAGCAAATTAATCGTCGGGTAGATATTTTTCTTTCTTTTGATGGCAAGGAACCACAATTATATGCTTTGCCGCCTATTTCTCCTGAAAAAGAGACCATAAAGAAGAAGAAAAAAGGTCCAAAAAGTGACACTAAAACTACTGTTACCACAGTAGATACCAACAAAACGACTCCTGTTCCAGTAACAGAAGAGGTTACTCCCTCAGAAGGAGAGGAGACAACAGAAAATACAATGGTTACAAAAGATTCTGTTCAATAAGGAGCGTTCACCACAAAAAATGCTAGGAAATACTAGCTATTAATAATTAATAACCCTCTCAGAGGAAATGAAGTAAAAGAATCAACTATGGCTTGTGCACTTATTATGTTGGCATTTACCGCAGGCGCCGCAGTTTTAGGTTATTTAATAGCTTATTTCTTACGCCCTGTTCCTACAGAGGCAACTCCTGCTAGTTCTCCTGGTGGTAAGGGAGCTAATCCATCTAATAAGGCACAATCTGAAAAAACAAAACGGGAGCTAGAGAAGATTAAGAAACGCTATGATGAGTTGTATGATAGTAAGTTAAATGTAGATACGGCTTTAATGGCTGCAGAGAGCACCTTGGATGGCCTCAAAATGGATTATGAACGCCTTGAACGAGATATGTCGGGCAATAATAATCGAAACAAAGAACTACAGGAAAGCTTTGATAACTATAAGAACAAGAAAGAAGATGAAATCAAAGAGTTGCGCCAAAAAACTAAAAAAGCAACAGATAGTTATGAGAATGCGAAATTCAAGCTAGCGAAATCTAACCGCATCAATGAGAAACTCCAAGAGAGTTTAATGCAACTCAAAGAAGAAAACGCCAATTTATCAACGGAATTGGAAGAAGCCAACGAAGAAATGGAAGTCGTTAATGCTTCTATGATGGAATTAAAAACAGACTACGCTGACATAAAGAGTAAAGCAAAAGATTATAATACACAATTGGCAGAATGGCAAGAGAAGTACCAAAGCCTTAACTTGTCTTATAAAGCAACAGAAGGAGAGAAGGAACAGTTGGTTAAAGCTTATGAAACCCATCAAGCCAGTACCAGTTCTGAAATAGAGAAACTAAGCAAGCATCTACAATCTTTGCAAGGGCAGTTGGAGCAAACCAACCAGTACAATGCAGAATATGCGGAGGCTTACAGCGCTTTAGAACACAATCATAAAGAAGTGTCTGAAGAGTTGGAAGAGCGTAAACGCAAAGCTGCGGAAGAATTGGCAGAGATCCAAAACTATTTTAAAAATTTAGAAGAGGATTACGAAGCCATTCAGAAACGAGAAAATTTACTTGATGATCGTTTCAGTTCTTTACAAGATAAGCATACAGACTTGGAAGACGCCTACCACAATACGGTAGAGGAAAAACAGAACTTAGAAGAGGCTTATCGTGCGTATAAAGATTCTGCAAAAGAAGAGTATAAAAAACTAGAAAGCGAAGCTAAAAAATGGTTGGATAAATTAGAATCTTCTGGTTTAGAATTATCACAACACAAAGAAATAGCGGAAGAATTAGAAGCCAACAAAAAGCAATTAATGCTAGAGTTGGAGAAAACTAAGAAGCGTTATAATAAAGAGCTATCCTTATCGGGAGGAGAGTTAGAAGCACTCAACGAAACTTTTGAAGGATTAAAGGATAAATACTTCCAAGTGAATAAAGATTTGTCTTCTACCCAATTGGAGAAAGAACGCATCAGCCACCAGCATGAACATTTTCAAGAACAAGTAAGAGGGGAACTACAATTGATTCGCAATGAGAATAAGAATTTAGCAACAGCTCTATCCAATGCCAAAGCCGAACAGCGTGTTGTGGAACAGGAAAAGCAAGCTTTATTAGAACGGATTGATCATTTAGAAAACTTTGGTGGCAGTACTCCTGACCAAGCGAAATTAATTAAGATCATTACACGCTTGCGCAAGAATGTAGCTGAGCAACAAGAACAATTAGCCAAAGCACAGGAACAAGCACATTCTTATCAAACACAGATGGCGCAATTAGAGCTCCAACTAGGAGAGAAAGGCGAACACATCAGCAAAAAAGATGATTTGCAAACGATTGTAGGGATTGACAATAGTACCCTACAAACATTAGAAGATTTTGGAGTCTATACCTTTGCTTCTTTAGCTCAGTTATCAGAAGAAAACCAAATCTTACTGAGTCAAGTGTTGGAAGAACCAGCAGGGCAGATCAAGAAATGGATGGAAATGGCAAACAAGCGCCTAGAAGCCTAGTGTACTATTGGAAAGAAGAAACATTGTTATGGGGATAAAACAATAGCATTTACCTCTTCTCCTTTTGCAAAGGCTCTTGCAATGTGGTCTGCCGTTCGAATAGGTTCTGCTAATCGATAATGGGAAGATAAACCAAGGGCAATATCGGTCGCTTGTTGAATAGAAACTCGATAACCAGGACTGACATAAATAGGTTTGATGTGGTCTTGTGTTCGCAAGGCATGGCCTACGATTTTATTATTATGCCAAATGGGTAATTGAGCACCTCGATGCTCTTCCAAATCTCCTGAATAATGCAACAAAGGACGTTTGGCAATTCCAATACTAGGTAGATTCGTTTTTAGACCCACCCAACAAGCAATGCCTAGACCTCTAGGATGCGCAATCCCATGCCCATCAATAATTAATAAGCTTGGCAATAAGTTTTTGCGTTGCAGGATACGCCTTAGAATACGTAAGATAGCAGGGCCTTCGCGAAAGCAAAAAAAGCCAGATTGGTAAGGCATTCCTGCTTCGGTCCGCAAGACATAGTTTTGCACAGGTGTCCCATCCATTTGATAAACGGCTACGGCACAGTAAGCATCATCGCCTACATATTGTATATCGATTCCAAAGAGATAAGCTGTGGGGTCAAAAACGTGTTGTAGGGTTGGAATGTAGACCTGTTTGGCCATCCAAGATTGCTCTTCTCTTAATTCTTCAAAGTTTAAATCCATAGGTGGTTTTAAGTGGAGGGTAGTTGATCGACAATGGCGCCATCTTTCATGACTAAAGTACGATCGCTCATGGCTGCTAATTCATTGTTGTGGGTAACAATAACAAAGGTTTGTTGGTGGCGTTCTCGCAGTTCAAAAAACAATTCATGTAATTGTTGAGAGGTTTCTGTATCCAAATTACCAGAAGGCTCATCCGCTAAGATAACCGCAGGGGAATTCATCATGGCTCTAGCAACAGCGACGCGTTGCTGTTCTCCACCTGACAACTGGTTGGGCTTGTGATGAAAGCGCTTCTCCAACCCTAAATCTGTTAACAATTGTTTGGCTCGGGCCATAGCTTGTTTTTCAGATTGTTGTTGGATATAAGCAGGAATACAGATGTTTTCTAATGCCGTAAATTCTGGTAAAAGATGATGAAATTGAAAAACAAAACCAATTTCTCTATTGCGAAAAGCGGCTAGTTCGTTCTCATCTAGTTGTTGAATATCGGTATTATTAATCAATAAACTACCAGAGTCAGGGACATCTAAGGTGCCCATAATATGCAAAAGCGTGCTTTTTCCCGCACCAGATTTACCCACAATGGATACAATTTCTCCCCGTTCAATCGCTAAATCTACTCCTTTGAGTACAGTGAGATTTTCGTAGGCTTTTTTTATGTTTTTTGCAATAATCATAGAAGATTGTTGATGCTTATAGGTTGCCGATACAAGAGCGAACCGAATAGATAAAGAAGGCAATTAAAAGCAGTGCTGCTATCGCTTTTAATAGAAGAAAAGAGACAATAATGCCAATAACGACCAAGACTCCTTGAAAGAAGGTTTTGTTGCCATTAGAAGTTGATTGTTCTCGATGTAAAATTTCTGTTTCTGCTATAGCCACGGCTTCTTCCCCCCAAGTACTGGGATTTTTTATAATGTCTAATAACACCATGGTAGAAGCTTCTGGAATTTGATCGAGGGACAATTTTTCTTTTTTGCTGTTATTTCGTTCTTTTAGTAACGCCATCGCAGCTGCTATTTCTTCCTCAGAAGAAGCACCAAAACGCTCTGCAATGATGTCTTTTAATTCATCATTACTGTAGTCCCAAAATTTCTCTTTATAATGGTTGAAATGACTCATGGTAAATGGATGTGCGTATAGTTCAAATTTAACAAAAATCTGCTGACTTCCCATTACTTTATAAATTTAACCTGTATTTTCAGCTAAACATTATTTACAGGTAGGAATGCCTATTTGAAAGGGTACTAAAAGTGTACCATTTAGGTAGGAGTGGGAGAAGGCCTACAAAAGAAATTATACATTCAAATTAGGACAGAAGAACTATGGAGCGCGTTTTTGAAGGATTAAAAGTAGTAGAGCTAGCCGCTGTTTTGGCAGGGCCAGCAGTAGGTTTGTTTTTCGCAGAATTAGGAGCTACTGTTGTCAAAATAGAGAACAAAAAAACGGGAGGAGACGTAACGCGGAGTTGGCGTTTGCCAAGTGAAAAGGCGGAAGCACCTGTCTCGGCTTATTATTGTGCGATTAATTGGAACAAACAAGTGCTTTTGTTGGATTTGCGAGAGGAAAAGGACCGCCAACAAGTGTATGACTTGGTCAAGACGGCAGATGTGGTCTTGGCCAATTTCAAAGCGGGAGGAGCGGCTGCCCTAAAAATGGATTACAGTACCCTAAAACAATACAATGAACAGTTGATTTATGGGAGCATCAACGGATTTGGGGCAACAAGCGAACGGGTTGCCTTTGATGTTGTGTTACAAGCAGAATCAGGCTTTATGTATATGAATGGTGCCCCAAATGGCCCACCAACTAAAATGCCTGTCGCATTAATTGATATTTTAGCGGCTCATCAACTTAAACAAGGCGTTTTAGTAGCATTATTACAACGTTATAAAACAGGGAAAGGGGGCCATATCAGTGTCTCTTTATTAGAAGCCGCTGTTGCCGCTCTAGCGAATCAAGCAACGAATTGGTTAATGGCAGGTCATGTTCCTCAACGTATGGGCTCCTTACATCCTAATATTGCTCCTTATGGCGAGTTATTTACTAGCCAAGATGGTCAGCAACTGGTTCTAGCGATTGGTTCTAATCGCCAATTTCAGCACTTATGCGCTTGCTTAGCTTGCCCTGAATTAGCAGCAAATCCTCTTTACCAAAGCAATGTATTGCGGGTAGAACATCGAGCTAGGTTAGCCTTGGCCTTGGAAGCCGCTTTTGCAGCGCAAGAAGCAACGCCACTCTTGGCGCGTTGCCATGCCCAACAAGTGCCAATTGGTTTGGTACGAGATATGAAAGCTGTTTTTGAGCAGCCTGCATTACGAGGGATGATTTTGGACGAAGAGATAGAAGGACAGGCTACAAAGCGTGTCCGTACAGCGGTCTTTAAAAAAATTATTTAAAACGATTTTACATAGTCTTAGAGGAAGGCGCAACAGCTTGTTTCTGCTCTTCAAAAAATGTATCTTTGTGCTTATTTAGCGTTAGAATCATCAACAGTTATTATTATTTAAAAAAAATAACATGCAGCGTAATCTTTTGATTCCTATTATAGTAGGATTAGTAATTTTATTAGGAGCTTTCTGGGGCTTTGAATTATGGCGTATGAGTGCAGGAACGCCTTCTGGCTTGCCCGTTATTGGGTTTAAAACCTTAGTAGAGCGAGAGGTAAACGGAAAAACGGTGGTTGATTCTATGGACCATGTAGTGCCTTCTTTTACCCTGATCGATCAAACAGGAGCAACCATTACTGAGAAGACTGTAGAAGGAAAAGTTTATTTAGCAGATTTCTTTTTTACGTCCTGTCCAACAATTTGTCCTAAAGTGAAAAAGAACATGAAAAAGATCTATGAGGTCTACAAAGATCGCTCTGATTTTCAAATTCTTTCCCATTCTATTGATACCAAATACGATACCGTAGCTCGTTTGGCTTGGTACGCGGATAAATTCAATATTGAAGCTAAAACATGGCATTTGTTAACAGGAGAGAAACAAGCGATTTATGACCTGTCTTACGAGTATTATATTACCGCTTTGGAAGCGGCAGATGCTCCTGGAGGTTTTGATCACAGTGGTGCTGTTGCTTTGGTTGACCGTCAACGTCGAATTAGAGGATTGTATGATGGGACAGACCCTGAACGCATGAAAGAATTGGAACGAGACATTGCTTTGTTAATGGAAACAGAATAAAAGACCAATTATGAGGGGATTACAAGTGGTAAAGGGAGTGTTTTTAAGCGCATTGATCGCTTGCCTTTTAGGGGCTTGTGACGAAGAAGGGCAGCCTTATAAGGATGGAGCACTGCTGTATGAGAAGCATTGTGAGAACTGCCATATGGAAGATGGAAGTGGCCTAGAAGCCTTGTATCCTCCGTTGGCTAGTTCTGATATGCTTAAAAGTATGGATGTCGCAGCAGCCTGTATCATTAGAAATGGTTTGCAAGGCCCTGTCACAGTCAATGGTGTACAATATGATATGGAAATGCCTCCTATGCCCCAGCTTTCTGGAGTAGAAATTGCTAACTTGTTGAATTATATCCACAATGCTTGGGAAAATGAACGAGATTATATTTCGTTGGATAAGGTACAAGCTACTTTGGAGCGCTGCCGAGCAGGTGTTCCTGAAAAATAAACTATTGCAGGAACGATTTTATTTCGTCCTAAGTTAATTAAGCATGACTTTTATTACCAATACTTGCCTCTTTTATTATGATAAACACCAATGATTTACAACGTTTAGTTCAAGCTAATTTAGAAGAATTAGAGCAAGTGCGATTGCAGCAGCAGGAAGAATTTGCGGTGCTGCGTAGTCGTTATTTTAGAAGTGTAGGAACCATTGTGTTGTTGGTGTTTTTAGGAGCAGGGCTACTCTTTAATAGCGGTGCAGGCGCTCCTTTTTTAGTACTTGGGCTAATTATTTCTGTCGCGTTGTCGATTATAGCAGCGGTTATGTATCATAAAAAAACAGGAGCACCTAAACAAGCCCTCAAAAATCGTGTAAAAGAAGAGATCTATCAAAAAGCTGTCACCCATTGGTATCCCCAAATGACTTATCATCCCAAACAACATATCCCCGAAGCGACTTATAAAGCGGCGGACCTTTTTGGAAATTATGATATTTATGATGGAGATGATTACATTAAAGGGAACTTGCCAACAGGACAAGCGCTCTCGTTCTCTGAATTAGACGTCAAATCAGAAGACCGAGATGGGAACAATAACCACAGTGTTAGTATCGTCTTTAAAGGTTTATTCTTTGCCTTAGAATTGCCTACTGCTGTTCATAGCACGGTTAAAATTTTACCTGATGTTGCGGAACGTGGCATGGGAAAACTTGGTGTGTTTCTTCAAGGGAAACTAGGAAAACTGGGACATGGTAAGAGTAAATTGGTCTATTTTGAAGAGCACCCCGCTTTTGAGAAAGAGTTTGTAGTGTACAGCCAAGACGAAGCCATTGCACGTCAAATCATAACCCCTACTTTAGTACAAACGTTACTACAATTAAGAGAGCTCACTCAAGGTATTGCCGTAAGTTTTTCAGGCAATCAACTCTATTTAGCGGCTAGTGCCAAAAAAGACTTTTTAGGGGTAGATACCAGTATCGCTTTGACAGCGCCTAATTTACTCAATAAATTGGTAGAAGATTTAGATTATGCGTTGCAACTGATGAATTGCCTAGAAGAACTATCAAGGTTTGAAACAGAAGGAGGCCAAGGTCAAATCATTCCCCCTACAACCCAAAAACAAAAGACACCCAAGGCTCCTCAGAAGAGTAGTGTGAATTATAAGAAATCGAAATCTAAGGATAATCCTTTCTTATTATAACACAAAGCTAATTTGCTATTTCTTTATTGTCATACCCCCTCTACATTATGTTTAAATTAGTACAATTAGAATCTTCTTTAAAGGCCCATTTAGAAGAATTAGAACAAGAGCGCCTTGTTGTTGCGGGTAAAATCAGTGCTCGAACAAAAGGGGTGATTTTGGTAGGACTGATAGGTTTTGTGCTATTGGCAAGTGTTGCTTTTAAACAGTGGCAAGAAGGTGGACCAGAAGCATTGGTCATTGCTATTATGATTATTGGCAGTATCTTCTTATTGTTAATAGGGGGGATCGTCTATGCCTTACTCACAAAGGGCTTGCGCAAACGTTACAATAAAAAAATCAAGGCTAAAATTTATGAGAAGGCGTTACAGTGTTACAACAAGACAGTCGTCTATCATCCTGAAAAATACATTAGAGAGTCTACCTTTAAAAATGCAGGGCTCTTTAGTGGATTTAATCGCTATGGAGGGGAGGATCTTTGTACAGGAAGTACCGTAGATAATCGTTCGTTTCAATTTTCGGAATTGAAGGTGTATCACAAACAACACAGCAGCAATAAAAATGGCAATAGTAATAAAGTGAGAACCATTTTTGAAGGCTTGTTTTATGAAATGAGATTGCCCATCACGTTCCCTGCCCGAGTGAAAATTTTACCTGATCAAGCAGAAAAAAACTTTGGAGCTGTAGGTAAATTCATGCAAGGAATGTTGAATAAGGCCATGAGTACAGCATCTATGAGTGACCCCTTGGTACGTTTTGATGAAGAGCATCCAGATTTTGAACGCTCCTTCAAAATTTTTAGCAACAGTGAAGCGGCCGCTCGCCAATTAATTAATGCTGATTTCATTCAAAAAATCCAAGCATTGCAACATTCGTTTAAAACAGATTTACACTTCTTTTTTGAAGAAGAGTATTGTTATTTTGCAGTGAAGCGAGGGCGCTTTTTAGAGGTCGATGTAAACCGTTCTTTATTGGGAACTGTCTTTATTGATCAATTAGAAGAAAACCTAGATTGGTGCTTTGGCTTGTTAAAGCATTTGGAAGAACTGACAGCAGGAAGAGGGGCTGCTCCTTCTAGTAATCCTTTTGACGAAAACAGGACTATAAAAGAGACAAAAACACCTCTACCACCCCCTCGACCTTCCAACGAAAATCTTCCGAATACGTACAAAAAATCTAATTCAAAAGACAATCCTTTCCTTTTGTAAGAACAGAGAAAAAAGGTCTTAATAAAAAAGAATAGAGCTAAGTTCTTGTTATATAGTTATTTGTTGCAAGTGGCTAAAAAAATACGACTCCAAGTAAGGCGCTTGAGCTGTTTTATTGTATATTAGAACTCTTGGTATTCCCTAGTAAAGACGTTTCTACTTTGCTATACTAAGAAAAACCTAAATTTATTTCTCCGCTAACAGTGTGGGTTCTTAGCCTTACCACTGTGGGTAACACCCCCCTTCATGCTTAACTTAACCGAACTGTACCAAAAAAAGGTATCTAGTATAGATAAGGTAGAGACGTTTCGTTTGCAACAACAGATGATGTTGGAGCAAGGACAACGTTGGTTTTTGTTGCCTGCCTTATTGATAGCGGTAGGTTTAAGCTTGTTTTTTTTGGGAAAAGGGCCCATTGCCGCTCTTGTTTGTGGCCTCAGTTTAATTGTTTTTTTTCTAATTGGTGCCCTCAAAATATTACCTGCTTATACTCGATTTAACGACCAATTTAAGCGGAAAGTATTGTATGCGCTCTTGGAAGATTTGTACCCTAGTGTTTATTATGCTCCTGATAATTATGTACCGAGTAGTTTGTTTTCGAAAGCACAACTCTATCCTGTTGGCGGAAATTATACAGGAGAAGATTATGTAGAAGGGGAAACAAATCATGGTGCTACGTTTAAATTTTCGGCCTTAACTGTTCAAGCCACTTTAGCTGATGATCATGCCCTTCAACAGATTTTTCAAGGCCTGTTTCTTGTAATTGATGTTCATCTGAAAAGTAACTATCCTATCTATATTTTACCTACTAATACTGATATGGAAGGCATAGATTTGACACAATTTATTCAGCAACCATTAGAAGATTTTATAAGCTCTGATCAAGTGAATAGCTATGTTGAACATCCAGAATTTGGCAAAAAATTTACGGTTTACACGTTAGATAAAGAGGTGACAACGGTTCTTCTTAAAGAGCCACTGATTGAAGTAATTTATAAATGGTACAGCCAGTGGGGATGTGAAACCCATCTGAGCTGGATTGGTCAACAATTATTTATAGCCTTGCCTTCTGCTACTATTTTCCCTACAGCCGACTTAACTCAGAAAGTAGAGGATAATACCGCTCTCCACTATTTTTATGATCAACTCCTGTATGGTTTATCTTTGGTAGAATTTTTTGGTAGAATTAATACACCAAAATCGAATATAGGAAACGATTCAACGTTTAAGAAGAAGTAGCAGTGTAGCTAAAACCCAGTTTACTTGAAAACACAATAAACTTCCGTTACAGTGTACTTATTACACTGTAACAGAAGTTTATTAAAGATACAATCGCCAAAAGCTTTAACACCTGCCACAGTTTTGGAAGGGTAGAGGAAGGAGCTGGATAAGCGAACCGCTTTTTTGTAAGCCGCTATTTTGGGCTTTGCCCAAAATAAAACCTTTCTTGTTTNNCCTTTTGGCCCTAGACCTTTTTGTTTTTTTTTGTGGCAATGACAAAAAGAAAACTCAGGCTACTTAAAATATAAATAAACTTCCGTTACAGTGTACTTATTCAAACCACAAGACCGATTTAACAACAGAAGGAGCTGCCGCTCTAAGTAATCCATAGGCCAATCCAGCAGAGCCTGTAAATAAAGAAGAAGTCAAGGTAGAGTAGTGGCTACAAGGTGTTTGAGTGGCTAAAATATTAGTAGCTGCTTGGATGGACTGTTCTAAGGTGGTATTAAAATGTAATTCTTGAATTTTTAGTAAGGCATCGATAGCGCCAGGGGTGCCACAGCACAAACCAGACGACACATCAGTAATAATGTCTGTTTGGGAAGCTTGAAGGGCTTTATTGGTAAATTCATTCTCAAAGGAATTGCCCAAGGCCTCTGCTACTGCTAATCGAGTTAAGAGAGCACCTGATCGGCCATTACACCAACTCCAATTGGTTCTTTGTTCTCGCTCCAAATCTAAAAAACGAGCATCGACCCAGCCAGCTTCTTCTTCCCTCCAAAATTGGTCATCAAACTGAAGCGCTTGAATTGCTAGATGGCGTGCTTGTGTATTTTTGCGAAGAGTAGCCCACCTTGCCAAGGCCATGGCAATACCAGCACTGCCATGACTAGCATGAGGCATAGGGTTACCAGAAGGAACAGGCCAACAGACGCCTACCGTAGAAGTAGTTGCGCGGTCTATTAATAGAGCGGCAATATCATCCATTACTACTAATAAAGAAGGGGTAGGAGCGACGTTATATAAAGATAATAAAGCCAATAACAAGCCTGCTCTTCCATAGAGTATTTCATCTAGTCCATCTTTTTTTCCTAAGTCAGGCGCATACGTTAAGGCCAACTGAGTAGCTGTTTGTAGAAGTTCGGCACAATTGGTTGCTACAGCGGTGCGCTGCATCGCATAGATCAAACCACCCAATCCTCTTGCCATTCCACCACTTCTGGTAATACTGGTAGGGACTTGCCCTTTCATCAAGGGTAGAAAAACACTAACGGCAAGGTCCATCCACTGCTGTTTCCCTGTAAGCTTCCCTGCCTCAGCGACTACAAGTGCTGTTCCTGCACAGCCTTCATAAAGTGATTCTCGATCGGTATGCGCCATTGTCGCGGCAAAACCAGGGGCATAGCTAGTATAGGTCCAGAACGCAGCGCCATCTTTATGTCCTGCGGCTTCGACTAGTGTCTTTACAAGGTTACATCCATGCTCTAGTAGGCTTTTTTCAGTGGTGGTATAAGTGAGGTTGGTAACGGCTGCTTCCCGTTTTAATAAACGTTCTCGAATACTGGTCATTTGTAGCGCACAATCAAAGTCATCCATGCCTTTCCAGCGATCTTTGGCACAAATAAGTGGTGTTGTTAATAATTTTGCGTCTTCATAAATGACACTATCAGAGGGGAGTTCAAAGAGTGGGATATCTGCTTGCAATAAACTGTTTAGTTCAATGTTAGTAAGGTCATTAATGGTATCCATTCGTTGCTCTGCGGTCGCTTGGAGATCCGATTGAATGAGCTCTTTTCTTGCGGTAGGGTTAGCGAGTACTTCAGGGCTTAAGGACCGAGATAAGATGTTCACATAATCCATTGTTGGGCGAACCAGCATTCGGATATGGAACTTTGAAAAGGTTTCTAAGTAACCGTCGTCTTTAAGAAATTCCTCTTGATGAGCAGCTAGGTATTGATGGGTTTCTTGGAAGCCTGCTAAAATAGCATCAATATATTGTTCTGGAAATTCGGCCTGACCATGCAGCGTCGGAAGATTGGGGAAGGTATGAGCGATGACTTCTACAGGGCGAATTTGAAGATGATTACTACCTATAGCGCAAGGTAACATATCGGTGAAATGAGTTTTACCATAAGCACAGAGGGCGCCAATCTCATTTTCCTGTTGGATGGTTTCATTGTCCTCATTCTTAAGAGGAGATTTCATAACTAAGGGCAATATGCCCAATTCTAACACCGACTCTCTTACTTCTAACCCTTCTAAGGATAAATTTTTCTCAAACTTAAGACGATCATCTCCTGCATTAGAAATAGCTAATCGAGCTCTAAACAAGGGTTCGGCATCTACAACAACAGGAAAGGCACCAGAGACAATGATATTCTCATGATGCAAATCGCAGGTGCCCAAGGCATGAGCAATGGCTAAAATCGCTCCATAACGAGTGTAGCACTCTTTGACTTCTTGGGGCGATTGACAAGTAGTAGTGGGGACAAATTCCATAAAGCCATAACCGTGTCCTCGGATAATTTTAGGCAAGAAAATCGCTTGTTTTAAACCTTGTTTTACAATTTTATCCATCAAAGCATTCCATCCTTCCTCACCATCTAAAGAGCGTGGTTTGTAGACAATTTTTTGTTGTCCAAAAGATAAAATTGCTGCTGTTTGCCCATTATTATGAGGATCAGAAATGCCAAATTTAGCACCAGTGATTTGTTGGAGAGCGTGTGGTTCAGTGGTTAGGATGGAGGCTAATTCTAGTTGGTGTTTTTGTACTCGGTGGAGAATATTCTGAATAGAAGTCAACCAATTGTGCCCCATTTGATGCACCAGCTTAGCTAGTTCAGGATAAGGGCCATCTTGTTCTAATAGTTTTTCTATTTCTTCCCAAGCAATGTAGTAATCTAAAATATCGCGTTGACTTCCTTCCTCTGCTTGCCCTGGAGTAGCTCTCTTGGGACGCCAAAGAGGGTTGATGTTCAAGTGAAAACTAGTGAAGCGTTGTAGAATGACCAGATTGGTTAAACGAGCAATGTTTTGTCTATAACTGTTCAAGAAATCCTGAAAGGCGCTCTCACTCACCATAGAGGGTTGGTGGGACAATACCTGTATTAATTGGATTTCTGCTTGCTGAACATAAGGTTCTATTACCTCAGGAATGACAGGATAAGTAGCAATTGTAGCCGCTGTTTCTAGGTCTAAATAAGGTTGTTTTGCAAGTGTAGGAACAGATAGCGTATTCATAGTCGGTTGATTTTAGATCAGAAAAGAGGAGCAGAGAGAAGGAGCATTCTAAGATGAAATAGGAGTGAACCTAAATTCACTCCTACAAAATATCTTAAGCACAAGTCAGTGAAGCCAAAGAACCTGCACAAATAGGAGACGTTGGTGTACAAGTTGTACACTCCCAAGTAGAGGCATTAGAGGCTTTGAGCAAGGGCTCTTTGGATAAGTCACTTCCTACAAAAGGTAGTAAAGCAAAGGTGTAAGAACTGTCTGTATCTTCCACTACATTCAACGAAACATTGGAAGGTACTTCAATGCCTCGCTCTGCAAAAACAGCTGTAGGATTGTCTAATACTTGCTGCCTTAATGGACCATTAACGGAACATTCAATTCTTAGCTTGTCTAATTCGGACAAAGCAATCGTCTTTGGGAAATTCATAATTTCAAATTTTAGAATTATCTCTTACTCTATTGGGATAGGCTTTTCAGAGTTGCGCCCTTCAATCAAGTCATGCAAATGACTTTGGAATCAAAACAAAGAAGTAGCTAGCTAATCAGATGATTTGTTTTTGATTACATTACAAATGTCTGACAATATTAAAAGATTTACCAGCGTAGAAATACCTAATTTTAAAAAACAGGTAGAAGTACCTAAGTAGAGAATTTGGTATAAAAGTTCTTATTTTCAGAGTGTGTGAAGGGAAAAAAGGAATGGCTAGAATAAGGACTAAGGGAGAACTCTTTTTATGGGAGGCCGTTTTATTGTACCTTGTGTTCTTATGAAAAATATCTTTGGGATGGTTTGGCAATTACTACGAGGAACCAACTTGATTTTACTAGCAATTAGTTTAAGTTTATTGCTTTTAAAAGCTCAAATTGAATTGACTGTTTATGAGTGGATTGCTTTATTATGGGGAACCATGAGTATTGCAGCGGCTGGTAATTTGGTGAATGATATTATGGATCAAGCCATTGATGAGATCAACGAAGCAGAACGGCGTATTGTAGGGGTGAAAATTACCGAAAAAGTGGCTTGGAGCGGGTATTGGATACTTAATAGTGTAGCCTTGTGCCTAGCTTTTGGAACGAAAAACATAGGCTTGTGTAGCTGTTATGGTAGTTCTATTCTACTATTATGGGCGTATTCGCGTTTTTTTAAGTGCAGAGCTTGGTTAGGGAATTTAGTGGTGGCATTTTTGTGTGCTTTAGCTTTGTTACAACTTTTGTTTCTAGCACCAGTACAATGGAATAGATATTGGCAGGGAGCAATTGTGCTTTATGCTAGTTTTGCTTTCTTAACCAATTGGTGGAGAGAGTTGATTAAGGACATAGAAGATGAACAAGGCGACCGTCAAAATGCTTGTTCAACTTTAATAGTCCAGCATGGAATGCCCTATGGATTAAAAATAGCCCACTACTTTTGCAACGCTTTGTTGTTGTGGCTCGTTCTATTACTAGGCCTTTTGTGGGGCAGAGCTCCTTTTGGGGCTTGGCTGTATGTATTGTTGGTCTTGTTTCCTATTGCTATTTTCTTGAAAAATCGCTTAGGACGATTAACAAATAGAACCCAAATGCATCAATTTAGCCAAGGGCTAAAAGGTTATATGTTGTTAGGTTTAATAGGAATTTTGTTCTTATAGCAATAAGAGGTTTATCAATGTGCTGTAAGAATGACTGAAAAGAGAAGATGTCTGGACCTTGGTGTTACACTAGTAACGCTTTTTATCGGTAGGTTGGGATGTGATTGAAAGGTGTTTAAGAGAGCGGTTGTTGTGTCAACAACTTCAATAAATAGTACGATTATGAAAGCATACCTAAGTCCATATAAAGTTTTTGATCTTTCTCCTGCTGCCACTCAATTGGAGGTAGAACAGTATCGTGGGCGAATTTTGATGCAGCTGACGAACTATGGGGAGAAGGACACCGTTCATTTTAATAGTACTAAAATGGCTAAAGAAGTAGCTCTTCAGTTATTAACAGAGCTGAATGATAAGGAGTTGCGTTCTTATCACTTAGAGATTTTTAACAATAAAAAGTTACTCAACTTTTTGGAATATGGCCACCTCAATTATTTTAGAACCAAGCAGCCAATGGGCGCCCATCAAAAGGAAGGTTTTTATCAGTTTATTGCGCCATATTTTGCCGACCAATATAGTGAGACATTGATACAGGCGATTAAAACCCAAGATACGGAGACGTTGCAAATCCTCTCCAAAAGTACATTGCCTATTGTGGCAGATTTTGAAGACCAATGTTACCGCCATGCTAACCGTTATGTGCAAGACACGATTAATACCCTAAAAAGTCTACAGAAAAAATTTCCAATAGAGCCATTATCAGAGCGCCAGTTAATGGCTTATTTACCTAATAAAACAATAGAATTGTATAATATGTTGCCCGATTACTTTTTTGTAGCGCGCAATCTTATTGGCAATGAAGTTTATCAAGCGGCGCTAGTAATGTCACAGCAATTTGGACGAAATGATAGCGCGGCTGTATTGGTGCGGCAAGGACTAAAATTGCGTTTAGATACCACTGTTCGCCAAAATTTACAAGGTTTATTAGATCGCTTTAAGTTGCGGTACAAAGTGCCCAATTTTATGGTTTTGGGCATTGCGGCCGTACTCTTACTTTTCTTGATTCAGTATTTAGAGAACACTTTCTTTGCTGGCTAAACTCCTGTCTTATGTGGTTCAAGGTGGTTACTTTTCCTACTATTGTTATAGCTCTTTTTTTAGTAATTGTGCTTCCAACCGCTTGTCGGCAAACGACTAGTAGTTGGGGAGAAGATCGCGACCGCTTGCAAACTTATACCCCTGAAGATTGGGATTATTGGACAATTGATTGGATGGATCAAGAGGGAACCTTTCGAACAAACACTCCTCAAGATTGGGATTATTGGAACTACACGATAGCGGGAGAACGGGGACAAATCCGTACCTATACGCCTGACGATTGGGACTATTGGAGCATTAATAATGGTAATTATACCTTACGAACGTATACTCCTGGTGACTGGGATTATTGGGTGTTGTCAGGTAATGGAATTTCCATCACTTTGCGTACCAACACTCCCCAAGACTGGGATTACTGGCAAATCTCAGGGAGTGTTACGGGACTTTTACGGACATATACCTCTAGTAATTGGGACAGCTGGGACATAGAAGGCGATTGGACTAATTTGGATGCGGCTGTAAAAGCAAGCCTTTTGTTTTTGCCTGTTTTTATTAGCAGCATTAAGGAACAAGGTCATTGTTGTTAGTCCTTTTATGATGCTTTAATAGCTTATATTAATCTTGGGCAAGGAGGGGCAAAGGAAGGAGCATTTTCCAATCGATCTATTCTTTGGTGAAATTCAAATGAAACACTAATCCCAGCCATAATATTCTTATAAGTATAAGGCGGTTTTAGGCCATTGGATGCAGGACCATCCAGCAAAAAATCATTCAAAACATGGGCATAGTAAGCGGCAATGCGACACCTAGGCGTAATGTAATAACCGCAGGAACCTCGTAAACCAATGATAGGCAATCCTGTATTACTATAACCAGCAGGGATGTTACTTTTGATGGTGAGGTTAAGTTCTACTCCAAGAGCGACATTGACCCGATTACTCAAATGGTAAAAAAGCATAACAGGAGAAGAAAGTTGATGTAAATTCCAGAGAGGATCTAAGTTGTATGGATTTGGGTTTTCCCCAAAGGCGACTCCACGTAAACTATAAACAAAACCTGTTCGCAAATCCAACTTATCCTTAAGACGATGCATGGCATAGAATCCAAACCGACCACCCAAGCGTTGGTTATAGATGGGAATGTTGACCTTTTCAGGAAGAAAGGAAGAAATAGCAAGACCTGTTTCTACCCCTACTCGATAAAAGGCGGGAGAATAATTTTGTGCAGTGGCACAGCTAATAAAAAAATGAAAGAATACGACTAACAACAACTGTTTGTTCACAATTTCTATTTTTGGTAACGGAAATAATTGTGTACAGTTGCGTCATAAAAAAGGATCAAAGTAAAAAAAAGTGAAGATATTAAGATAGGAAAAAGGTCATTAACAACCTTTTCTACTAACTAAACAGCAAAATAACAAAAAACGCTGCTTATAGTTGTCTTTTTTTTAAGGTTTTAAAAAACTGACAACCCCAATAAAGAAAATTAACAAGCCACCATAGACATAACCAGCAATATTATTCTCACTCGCTACACGCCAACGAATAAATAAATAATGTAAGAGTGCGATGATTAAACCTTGCACAACAATATATTGCCAAAGCAGACGGCCTTCCAAATACCAAAAATCTAACCGCGTTGCGACTTGCTGTATTAAAACCGTTAGACTGAGGGAAAGTGCTACTCCTGTGAATAAACGGCCAACAGTGTTTTTAGGCCACACTTTCGCGGCTAAAATGGCGGTGCTGCTTACAATAATCAACCAATAAATAGGCATAATAAGCGGAACCGCGCCCATTTTTACTCCTAAGCTAGCTCCAAAGGCATAATCACCATATAGAGCCGTATGGACTCCTAATCCTTCCACCAAACCACCAAGAACTAAAGTACTGCCTAGAAAAAATACTAGTGATTTATTCCACTGTCGTTGATACACTAAAAAGATCAAGGCATTCAATAACAAAAAATAAGGCGTGTAATAAAGATACCAAGCTTGCTGATGAGGGGTGGTAAAACCAATCATAGAAGCCATATAAACAATCATTAAAAGCAATACCGCAGGAACAGGAGTCATAATATAAAGAGCTTGATAAAGGTCGATCAATCGTAGATCGTAAACTTAAGAATAGGCACGAATAAGATCCAAAGATAAGCTATTCTATTCTGATAAGAAACAAATAAAAGAGAAGGCGCAAACAAGAGATTAATTCAGAAATAGTTTAAATAAAGCGGATTATTGAATCCTTTGAAAGAGAGAGGAATCCTTTTATTTAAACTAGTTCAATAACTTATCAGAACATTCCTTTTCATATCCGCTTAAAAATCCTTACTTTTGCATAAATTTTTATGTCCAAACAGCGAAGTAACTGATTGATTAAAACGGGTGCTTCCTAATAATATACGTTTATTAATATGCTAACAGTTAGTAATCTATCTTTACAATTCGGAAAGCGCGTTTTGTTTGACGAGGTTAATCTTAAATTTAATAAAGGCAATTGCTATGGTGTGATTGGTGCCAATGGTGCAGGAAAATCTACTTTCTTGAAAATTTTATCAGGAGAAATAGAATCTACACAAGGCCATGTCCATAAAGAACCTGATGCCCGTATGACCGTGCTCAAACAGGATCATTTTGCTTTTGATGATTTTACGGTGTTGAATACCGTCATTATGGGACATGATCGCTTGTACCAAACAAAAACGGAATTAGACAACATCTACCTGAAAGAAGATTTCAGCGACGCGGATGGCCTACGAGCAGGAGAGTTGAATGAGCAGTTTGAAGAAATGGGGGGGTGGAATGCAGAAAGTGATGCTGCTACCATGTTGAGTAACTTGGGCGTATTAGAAGCGGACCACTACAAAAACATGAGTGAGCTCAATACCAATCAAAAAGTACGCGTTTTATTGGCGCAGGTGCTTTTTGGTAATCCAGATATTTTGATCTTGGATGAGCCTACCAATGACTTGGATGCGGAAACCGTGATGTGGCTAGAAGATTTCTTAGCCGATTTTAAGAATACTGTTATTGTGGTATCGCATGATCGTCACTTCTTAGATGCAGTTTGTACCCACATTGTGGATGTTGATCACAAGAAAATCCGTCAGTCGACAGGTAACTATACTTTCTGGTACCAAACAAGCCAGTTGTTAGCGCGCCAGCAGGCCGATAAAAACAAGAAGAACGACCAAAAGCGGAAAGAGTTAATGGATTTTATCCAGCGCTTCTCTGCCAATGCTTCTAAAGCAAAGCAGGCGACCAGCCGTAAAAAGGCCTTAGAAAAATTGGATTTAAACGAATTGTCTGTTTCTTCTCGTCGTTACCCTGGTATTATTTTCAAACAAAGTAGAGAAATTGGAAATGAAGTATTGGGTGTAAGTATGTTGGCGAAGACATTGGGAGATACTCCATTGTTTAAGAACATCAACTTCACAGTAGAGAAAGGCGATAAAATCGCTATTCGTTCTAAGAACTCTTTGGCAGTGACGAATCTACTTCAGATTTTAGCACAAGAAGATGGAGTTATACAAGATAGTGGAGACGTAGATTGGGGCGTAACCGTCACCAAATCTTACTTGCCCAATGAAAATCATAAATATTTTGACAACAACATGATCTTAGTAGACTGGTTGCGCCAGTTTTCTGACGAAAAAGATGAAACGTTTATTCGTGGTTTCTTAGGTAGAATGTTGTTCTCTGGTGAAGAAACGCAAAAAGAATCCAATGTCTTATCTGGGGGAGAAAAGGTACGTTGTCTAATGTCCAAAATTATGTTGGAAGAAGGCAATGTTTTGATCTTGGATGAGCCAACATCTCACTTGGATTTGGAATCTATTACGAAGTTGAATGAAGCTTTGATTGATTATCCAGGGGTAGTTATTTTTACTTCTCATGATCATGAATTTACCCAAACTATCGCCAATAGAATCATTGAAATTGGACCCAATGGAATGTTGGATAAGTTGATGACTTATGATGAGTATTTGCAGGATGATCGGGTAAAGGAGCAACGTGTTGGTTTGTATGAAGGGACGGTTTATGCTTAGGCATAGAATTAATTGCAATTGAAACCTAAAAAACGCTGTGGAATTTTTCCACAGCGTTTTTTTATTGAAAATCAGATCCTAGACGTATTAGATCTCTTTCATGTTCTTCCCTTTCTAAGGTTTTAATAATAGTAGGTACATGACTAGCTCCTACTATTATTAGTTTACGTCCTTCTAAAGCCAAGATATTAGGAATAGTAGTTAGATTATCTTTATTTCGTCCTGACCTCTTGTCTAACCACTGAAGATTCCTCTCCTCAATATCAGAACGATCAAAACCTAACTGCTGATCTTCAGAAACAGCAGTGTAAAAGGCATGGAAATCTCCTTTGACATAGGCTTCTTGTTGCTCTTTTCCTATTTGTATAACTCTTTCACGAAGTGTATCGTCAAAATTATTTTTACCATCAAAATTATTTTTATCCTCTGCTTCTGTACGAGATTGTTGAGTTTCTAATTGATTTTTGATGGTAGATGTAGTAGAAGCTAAGGCTGTAATGGTATTATCAAGCCCAGAAGGAAATTGATCAAGTATCGATTGTTGTGCAGGTATATCCCTACGCTCTATGAATAATTTAGTTCGACGAGTAATACTGTCATCTACTAATTGTTGTTTAAGTGTGTTGAGCTGATTTGCTGCAGTTATATAACTGTCTAGTTGATCATGTTGGTTGCTAGAATTTGGATTAATCTCTGTAATGACGTGATCAAAAGGATCCTGTAAAAGATCATAAATAACTTGACTAAAGGGAAGGTCGTTTAGTTGTTCAGAATGAGAAGTACCTATTATAGTTATATCATTTGGTAATTTCCAAATAGGAGCACTTGTTGTATCAGGAGGAATCGTAGTAGCAAAGCTATCAATGTCTATTATTGCTTGTTGTTGTTCCTCATCAGATATACGTTGAATAACAGGAGTTGTAATTTTTTCTTGTTTAAGAAGTGGATTTTTTTTATTGATCTTTGATGTTTTATCTTTGGCTGATTCTGCCTCCTTCTCCAAGCTAGCGTCATCATTTATATTTTTTCCATTAACCTTGGTTGTTGTTTTTACTTCCCCCTTCATCTGTTGTACGACATGCCAGACCTCATGTGCTAAATGCTTCTCTTGACCTGGACCAATATAAATATTTAATCCCTCCGCATAAGCATGTGCTTTCACCAAAGCAGGTTTCTCAGAATTATAATGCACGCGTACATCCTCCAAAGAAAAGCCCGAAAAGTGTTCTACAACGGCTTTTAAACGATCGGGAATCCCTGTTTTATTGACTTTTTGTTGAGGTCCATCTTTGTCCGATTTCTCTTGAGCACTGGCTTTGAGTTGGGCACCTTCTTGTGCCTGTGGACTATTATTCGCTTGTTCTTGAAGCGCTCGCCCCAGTTGCGCTTCTGGACGATTATCTACAACAGGTATAGAGGAGGATTGCTGTTGTGTTTTGGTAGTTTCCTGTGGAGTAGATAGTTGTTGTTCATTCTGGTCTTGATGGTGATGAATTGGCATAAGATCTCTTTTATAGGAGAAGAAAAAATAGAAAAAAAAGCTAGAGAATAGAGGTAAACGGTTTTCGAAAGTAAACATGAAAAGGTCAAAAAAATAATAAATAGAGGAGGAATATTTAATTCAGGTATTTGTACTTGATTTTGAAAAACAGGTATTTATACCCTATGTCAGTTCCAATGAATTGAAGAACTTTATCTAAAAGTTATAGCAATACTTTTTAGAAATAAGTTACCCATCTTTCAACACTGACCTTCTCTATCCTCACACAGAGAGGAAGTAAGGTGAAAAACACCAATTATGAAACTGAAATTAATCCTCCTTACCACTCTAATCATTGCGGGTATTTTTGCGTGCAAAGAAACAGTTAAGCCTCCTGTTATTGTTGATCCACCTCCTGTCTCTACCGTTACATACAATTATCCAAGTTATTGTGCTTACTTCCCGCCACCTGCTGGGGCACTTACTTTTGATTTGAGTCAAGATTATCCTCAATCTTTTGACGAGAGTACATTTAATCAACCTTGGAAAGCGGTAGATTTTAAGAAGGATTATAAAGCCTACCTGCAAGTGCTTTTGGATTATTGTATGGAAGGAAACATAGCCGTAGATTTTAAAGGCCAAGACAATACCATACGGAAATGGTATAATGCCCCTTGGTTAGACAACGATGGCAATAATCCTGATAGTGTAGATGCTCCTCAAAACTCAGGAAGAGAGTACCACCATGGGTTAACGCGTGAAATCACTATTAATGCGGGAACCTTAGGGCCAGCACAAGTGAACAATTATCAAACTTGGGCGGTGGCCTATTACAATGAACCTGGAGGCTATACGGTTGGACAAGTTTGGGAAGACCCTACTGCACCTAATAAAGATCTATCCGATTTTCCTGAAGGAACGGTTTGTTTTAAGCTTTTATTGACAGAAACACCTGTGGTAGAAGCACCTTATTTAGAAAACTCCTTGACTTGGACGGCAAATATCTTTGTGCCTTACAATGAAAAGCAACAACGTTTTGATGAAACGGTCCGCTTAGTGCAACTGGATGTATCGGTGAAGGATGACCGTTCTCCAACAGGATGGATTTATGGAACATTTACGCATAATGCCGCAGCAGGAGGCGCTCCTGAAGATTGGGTGAGTCGTTTGGTGCCTGTAGGCTTAATGTGGGGAGATGATTCGCAGGATACCACGATGCTTAATATCAATGATCAATTTAATCCTTCCTTGAAGCAAAGTATGATTAACCAAGAGTTGTTACAGGCGAACAATCCAAATCGTGCTCCAAATGCTGCTTTTGTTACCCATTTAGGCCAAGGAGGGCGAATGAATGGCCCTGTAGATAATCCGATTTCTTCTTGTATGTCTTGTCATGGTAGAGCGGCAATAGATGAAGATGGCGACTTGGCTAGTATTGCTAATTTTAGTACGCCGTCTTATACCTTGGCTGATTTTGAAGAATATTTTTCAGAAGTGCCTTGTGGTATTCAGACCATAGAACAACCTCAAAGTGATAGTACGATGAAGTCTTATCAAACCTTGGATTTCTCTTTTCAGGTGGCGAATGGGCTACGGAATTATCACCATGTAATGCAACCTATGTTAAAAGATGGGCAGAAGCGTGACTTTAAGCAATTGGTCTTGCGGGATGGTAGTGCCTTTGATGTGAAATAAGAAAAGTACTTGGCAATATTTTTTAATAAGCATAGAAAAACAAGCGTCCTTCTATGAACCAGAAGGACGCTTGTTTTTCTAATGTAGTTTAGAAAGAGTTAGTTGGGGTCAGCAACTTTATGTTGTAATCTCAAATCTGGATTGGTCTCACTGAGAGCGGCGAGATAATCATCTAAAGCTACTCCTGCACTACCTGTACTAGAATCAAAGACTAAGCCTTCGAATAAATTGACATAATGATTTCTTACACGAGATTCCATGACGGTAATATATGTATCGCCATCTTCTGTGTAGATTTCAAGCACCTCAGATCCTCCTACGGCTCCAAAAGCATCTTGCATATCTGTAGCACATTCATGGCAACGTTCTCCACTATATTCTCTTGCCAGTCCGTCTAAACGCTCTACTAGAGCACGGTTTTCTCTCCATGCTCCAGGAGCAACCTCTTCTACTGCTGCTTCTACCTCGGCTAGGTTGTTTTCTAAATCATATACTTTATCAGGATGCTCCAATTTAGCTTTTTTAGAGGCATCCTCAGATCCTCTATATGCATCAAAAGCACCTTCTCTATTTCCTGCTAATTCTCGCATGTTTCTTAATTGCTCGCCTTTATAGGTCAAAACAAACTGAGCGATATCAGAAGAGATGGTACCTTCTTTGAGTGGAGTTGTTTCTTGTTGCTCTATTCCACCTTCTTGTTGTTGTTCTGCCTTGTTTCCGATAGTACTAGCCTTTTTTTCCAAGTCTTTATCGGTGTTGGCTTTTCTGCCATTGACTTCTTCTTTTGAGCTGACTTCTCCTTTCATTTGCTGTACAACATGCCAAAGCTCATGCGCTAAATGCTTTTCTTGTCCTGGGCCAATATAAATATCAAACCCTTCTGCATAAGCATGGGCATCCATAAGGGCAGGCTTGTCAGAATTATAATGTACTCGTACTTTATCCAAAGAAAAACCTGAGAAATGTTCTATAACAGCTTTTAAGCGATCGGGTATCCCTGTTTTATTGGGCTTTCTCTGACCTTCTTGTTGACTGCTTTGACCTTGTTGTTGGTTGTTAATCGATTCTTTTTGAGTTTGTTGTTCGTGATCTTGATCGTGGTGTACTGGCATAATCTTTTTATGAATTCAATGAAAGGCAAAAAAAGTATTGAAGTTATCTAAAAAGGACTTTCATGGAACGTCGAACCGAGTTTGCTCACATAAACAATAAAGGCATCACGTAGTAAAATGAGAAAAGAAAAAGACCTCTTAAACAACTTTGTTATTACTTGCGAAGTAAAGAGTTATTAAGGTACAAAAAAATAAGTAATAAACAAACAGGTATTAGACTCAATGATGTAGAGATTATAGATAGATTCTTGTAGAATGGAATAGGATGAGCAGTGAAAAGCTGAAACAGCTTAGTAGTAGTGAATAAATGAAGGAGGAGATAGATAGAATTATTTTGGAAGCATGAAAAGGTCGTTTAGAAGGATAATTACAACAAGTAGAGAAAAAGATACGCCTACAAGTTGTATCTTTGCCCTACAACAAATCGAACGAACAACAATGAGCAAACTAGAAGAATTTAAAAAGAAAAAAGCGGCACAACAACGCGCTGCCAATGAAAAATTTCTAAGAGACAATACCTTAAAACAAGGCGTTGTGGCACTAGGAGAAGGCCTAGCTTACGAAGTGCTAGAAGAAGGACATGGAAAAGTACATCCTTCGGTTCAAGATTGGGTGACCATTCATTATGAAGGACAACTCATCAATGGCAAAATATTTGACAGTTCTTTAGGTAAGAACAAACCACCTACGTTTAAGTTAAACAACTTAATTGAGGCGTGGCAACGTGTGGTGCCTTTGATGGTAGTAGGGGATAAATGGCGTTTGGTGGTGCCACCAACAATGGGCTATGGAGAACGCCCGAATGGCAATATTCCAGGCAACTCTATCTTGATTTTTGAATTAGAATTGCTTAGCATTGGCCGCTAGACAAGCTGTAAATAGAAGAATAAGCGCATGAAATATGTAAAGATCCTACTTTTGGTAGGCTTATTCCTAACCAGCACAATTGGAAAGGGACAAAATAAAGACCAGTACGAACTAGCTTACCACTATGGTGTAGTAACAGGGTATGAATTACAGAATCGACAAATTACGGTTCAACAGTTGCCTGTGGCTGCCTTAATTCGTGGAATGGAAGCCTATCAAGCAGGAACACCGAAGGTTTCTATAGTGGAAGCAGAGGAAGTAAGAAAGACAACCTTAGAAACACCAACTAAGGCCTCTTTAGAGACATTGGGATATGCTTATGGCGTATTGATAGGCTCTAATTGGAAGACGTACGAATTGGTCGCAAATACTACCAATTTAGCAGCTTTTAAGGAAGGAGTAGAACAGGTATTCAGCACTTCTAAAATGCTCCTAAGTGAAGAAGCCGCACAACTTAAAGTTATGCAAGCGTGTAAGCAACTCTTGGCTGAAAAAATGGCACTTCAGGTGAAAGCCAACCAAGCCTTCTTAGATAAAAACAAAGAACGCCCCGAAGTGCTGGTGTTAGAAAATGGCCTTCAATACGAGTTATTAGAAAAAGGTAAGGGAGCGACAATCGGAGTAACCAATAAACGCCTGAAAATACAATACAGGGGTACTTTAAGAGATGGGACGGTATTTGAAGAGGCGATGGAGGTGCCTGCTCTTATTACTAGGAAGACGGTACTTGCAGGCTGGAAAAGCATTTTACCTTTAATGCGAAAAGGACAAACGCTCAAAATTTATATTCCACCGAGTTTGGGCTACGGAGAACAGGCGAGAGGCATGGTGCCAGCCAATTCGATTCTTATTTATGAAATGACCTTATTGGGTGTACTAGAATAATGTAAAATAAAAAGGTAGAGTGCATCGCACTCTACCTTTTTTTATAATTCAATTTAGTGGAATCAACTTATTTGAACGCATTCAAACCAGTAACATCCATTCCTGTGATTAACAAGTGAATGTCATGGGTACCTTCATAAGTTAATACGGTCTCTAAGTTCATCATGTGACGCATACAAGGATACTCATTTGTAATCCCCATTCCACCATGAATCTGGCGCGCTTCTCTAGCGATTTCCAACGCCATGTGTACATTGTTACGTTTAGCCATAGAAACTTGTGCAGGCGTTGCTTTTCCTTGATCAAACAAAGTACCTAAGCGCCAAGCTAACAATTGAGCTTTAGTGATTTCAGTAATCATCTCTGCTAATTTCTTTTGTGTTAATTGGAAACCAGCGATTGGCTTACCAAACTGCTCCCGCTCCAAAGAGTAACGCAAAGCTGAATCATAACAATCCATAGCGGCACCAATTGCCCCCCAAGCAATACCATAACGCGCTTTAGTTAAGCAAGATAAAGGACCTTTTAGACCTTTAACGCCTGGCAATATTTGAGATTTGTGGATGCGAGCATCTTCAAAAACTAATTCTCCTGTAATCGATGCACGAAGCGATAGTTTTCCTTCAATTTTTGGAGCAGAACAACCTTCTATATCCATATCTACAATCACCCCGCGAATGATTCCTTCTTCATCTTTAGCCCAAACAACCGCTACATCAGCGATTGGAGAATTGGTGATCCACATTTTAGCACCATTCAAGATGTAATAATCTCCATCTTTGCGAATATTTGTAGTCATGGATCCTGGGTCAGAACCAGAGTTAGGTTCTGTTAAACCAAAACAACCAATCATTTCCCCACTAGCCAATTTTGGCAAGTATTTTTGACGATGTTCTTCACTACCATATTTATAAATAGGGTACATGACCAAAGAACCTTGTACCGAAGCAGCAGAACGAATACCTGAATCGCCACGCTCTAATTCCATCATCATCAAACCATAAGTGACTTCATCAGAACCAGCACAGCCATATTCAGCAGGCAAACTTGGACCTAATGCTCCTAATTCACCCAAACCAGACAAAAGATGTCTAGGGTAAATAGCACGCTCGTAAGCGTCTTCAATAATAGGAGTAACTTCTTTTTTTACCCAATCACGAGTAGAAATTTGAGCAATTTTTTGCTCTTCAGTCAATAGACCTTCTAAATCATAGTAATCGTGCCCAGCATATTGGTCGGTTTTCGCCGCTCTTTTGAACTCGGATTTATCAATAGTTGGATGTTGCATACCTGTATTTTTTCAACGGTTAATGAGTCTACCGAATGTTCGGCATTGACTCAAAGATACAAAGAATCTACCATAATTTGGAAGGTATAGCTGCAATAGAACAGCTGTGTTTTTTATACTTAGAAAAAGTCTAAATAATCAGACTATTAGCCCAATAAAAATACGTTGAGTTCCTTGTGTAAGGAGTGATTTTAGGATCGTATTTATTTAAATACTGGAATTTTAGGAAAAAAACTATCTTTGGTAGATAGATGACCCAATAAATAAAATCAAATCCATGCCTGTTACTTTAAAACAAATTGAAGCCTTATTAGGAGAGAAAAATACACCCTGTACTCTTTTAGAAGAACGGAATAAGGTTGTAGTGGCCTTAATTTCTAAGGTTTATGAGAATGTCAATAATCAGAAAGCGATTATTTTTGTTGTAGAGCCAGAAGGTGAGCAGGTGAAAATTCAGGTACCAGGTGCTTTTTATCTAGAGGAAGTACATTTGGAGAATTTCATTGGTGTACTTGAAGCGACCTTGGAGGTGGAAAAAATAGACATTATAGATTTGGTCTACCTAAGAGATACGAAAGAACTTCATTTTTCTATCAAACCAGCAATTATTGCTCGGTTGGCTCTGACTGCTGATATTTTGCTCGATTTAATCTATGTGCTATATGGCATATTGGAAGAACATTATTTGGTATGGAAAGAAGCAACTAAAGGCTGTACTTGTGAACCCATTACCCTTGTTTCTAAAGAAATGATAGAGGCTCTATTAGAATCTATGGAGAAAGAAGAAAAATAATTATTGGAGTAGTAGATTACCACCACAAAATAAATAGTTGTAAATAAGCTCCTGTATTCATTTTGATCCAACACAAAGGCGCTTTTTGACGCGCCAACCACTGTTCTATTATAGGAATGGCTGTTGCGGCAGATAGCCAAGTAGTAGACGACGAAGGCAGTCGGCCCCAATCTTGTTTTGGTGGAATAAAAAATTGTGTGGAGGTCCAGTTTTCCTGTAAGAACATTGTCCAAGTCAACCAATATCCTTTCCAACAGGCTGGATTCAAGGAACTAGTTGTTGGAAAAGGAGTTCCCCAAGGCGTAAATAAAGCGGCCTTGAAACTGAGTTGGGGGAGCATTGTAGGGATTGAAAGGCCTTTTTGATGAAGGATAGCTTGTGTTGCAGAATGATGGAGTAGGGGAAATTGTCGATTTTTTAACTTCTTTAACTTTTGCACTAAACTATCTTTGTTATTAGGGCCAATCCAACTTTCTAGATCAGTGCTAGTAGCAGTTGGGAAATAAATGTAAAACTTATAGACTTGCTCTAGGTGATAGCTCTGTTGTTCTTCTTTATTATAATACAAAAAATCCAACTCGCCAATGGTCTGCTTCTCATGGATGATCTGTAAATTATGAGTAAGGATTTCTAAGTGTTGTTGCTGCTGCAAATAATAGTGCATGAAATACTCTACCCGTTTTCCCAGTACCAAACGAGGTGAAATGACCGTTTGCCAATGTTGTATAATGGCAGCCGTTAAGGGTAAAGGCGAATGCGTTGAAAAACTGGTATACAGGGCATTTTCCTGCTGTTCAAATAGATCAGGTTGCTGTAAGAACGCTTGGTATTGTGCGGAGAACGCTGCAGTAGAATTGGATGAAACCATAGTAGTAGATAGAAGGAGATGCAAGGTTTATTTTCCAAAGATACAAAACAAGAAGGAACGTTTTGGTTACTTTTGAGGTACATTATTAGTAATTCTTTTATCAAAAGAATCTTATACTTAATGAGCAAGAATGACAACCTATCAAAAGAGCGAAAAAAAATTTATCAAATTGGCAAGGAGTAAGAGTTTGTTTAAAATGTATTAAGGTTGAAAATCAATAATTAGTGGTTCTGACAAAAAGTTAGTGGAGAAATTTAAACATGCTCTAAGCACATTAGGGTTTTTATATTGTTGGGAACCGTCACTACTTGTTAGTAGACGATTTTTCTATAAAAATAACTTTCAAGCACCAAAAAGAAGAAGAGCAGCATCTAAGAGAGTAAAACCCATTAGCTTGATTGATATAATTGATTTGTATTTATTTATTAAAAATATTGAGAATATATGAAATGTCCCTACTGGCTTTGCCTGCTCTCCCTCTTATTTCCTGTTTTATTAGTTGCTCAGAGTGATACGATTATTCTGCCTTCTACAATTAATGAGGTGGATGTCTATCGTAAAAATGCACGAGTGCATCGAGCTGCTAAAACCAATGTTCCCACTGGTTTTAGTACAATTGTATTGGAAAATATTAGCTCCAAGCTATTGATTAATAGCATCCAAGTGAAGATTAAAAACAAGCAAGTCGCCTTGGTCGCGGCTTTGCCTCGTATGAATTATGAGCAAGTGTTTGCGGAGAAAAAACGCTCTCCTCAACGCCTTGGAGTGATTGCAGATTCGCTGACGCTCTTACAGCGCGAACAAAGTGAAATCGCCATTCAGCGCAATAGTATCAACAGTATACGGCAGTTAATGATGGCACACAATCCTTTGGGATCTACGACTGATTCAGGCTTTACAGTAATGCAGATCAAAGAACTCATGGAATTTCGCAAAAAGGAATTGTTAACGATGGATATTAATCTCTTGGATTTAACCGACCAACAGAGCAAGGCCCAATTTACAACCAATCGTTTAAATTATGAATTGGCACGCTTGCAGCAAAAAATAGAGCGCTCTTCTGGACAGTTGGTCTTACAAGTACAAGCAGACCAAGCGACTTCTACGGATATTGAAATCAGTTATGTTGTCGCAGGGGCTGGCTGGTCACCGTTGTATGACATGAAATCAGATGGAGTGGGGAAACCTTTGAATTTAGTGTACAAAGCAGAAGTGCACCAGAATACAGGTTATGATTGGGAACAAGTGAACTTATCGCTCTCTTCTAGTGATCCTACCATGAGCCATGATCGCCCCATTTTGAACCCTTTCCGAATTGATATGGTGCCTATTGCGCTTCCTGAGAATAAGCCTTTGGCCAAAGTAAAAAAAGGCAATACTTACATTCAATATCAAGGTTCTGGCAATGTTATTTTGGAGCAGGCTTTTCCTAGACAGCAAATTGCTAATGTAGGGCGGACCTTAACGGCCGCTGATATTCAAAATTTACCAACACGCAATATTAGTAGTATTGTTGCCACGACAGCAGGAGTCTCACAAACCGAATCGATTAATTCTAATGGCTCTAGATCCTCTAGTAAGGATACTTATATTGATGGTGTTCGTGTGATTGGTAATGTTGGGAATATGGGAACACCAGGGGAGTCCATGACGAATTTTGATTTGGCGATGACGGAGGAAAATAATACGATTAATTTTGACCTAGATTTGTTGCAAAACATACCAAGTGACGGACAAACTCATGTGGTGACGATCAAAGAAGTATCTATCCCTGTGACGTATGAATACCACATTGTTCCTAAGATGGAGAAAAATGCTTTCTTATTGGCGAAATTAACGGAGTATGGCCAATACAACCTCATGCGCGGAGCAGCCAATATTTTCTTTCAAGATGTTTATTTGGGACAATCTACCTTGGATCCAGCAGTGATTACCGATACCCTTTTATTGTCATTAGGGAGAGATGAGCAAATTAGCATTAAGCGGGAGCGTTTGACAGAAGAACGCAAAAAAACAGGAAACAATATACGGGAAGAATTGACCTTTGAAGTGAGTGTTAGGAACAATAAAAATGTTGCTATTCCCATCACTGTATTGGATCAAATTCCATTATCTAACAATGAGAAATTAGAAGTCAGTTTAATTGAGAGTTCTAGTGCCCGTTATTATAAGCCTTATGGGTCTTTGCGTTGGCAACAACAATTAGGAGCGAATAAGACCGTGAAGTTGCGCTATACATATCAGGTTAAATATCCTAAAGACCATAGCATTGTTCGCGAGTAAATTTAGCGATATTTTGGGCTAGTTTATAGCTCCCTTTTGGAATTCATCCTATAGATTGATGTAGTGAATTCCAAAAGGGAGTTTTTATTATAAGCACCTACAAAAAAGAGGCTCTAAATTTTTCTTTGGTTTCTTGTTGAAAGGTAGATTGCTGGATAAAAAAATAAAACTAAACCACCAAAAATAAAAGAAGTAGCATCTAGCCGAATAGAACTCATTAATTCGATTAACGTAACCCTACACTCCTTATAACAAAAAATGAACAACATATGAAACATTCCCTATGGCTCTGCCTTTTCTCCTTGTTATGCCCTGCTTTATTAGTGGCCCAGAACGATACCATTCCCTTAGCTTCTACGATTAATAAAGTAGATGTATATCGTAAGAATGCGCGTGTACATCGCGTATCCAAGACCAATGTTCCTACCGGGCCAAGTACTATTGTATTAGAGAACATTAGTTCTAAATTGTTGATTAATAGCATTCAAGTTAAGATTAAAAATAAGCAAGTGGCTTTAGTAGCGGCTTTGCCTCGTATGAATTACGAACAAGTATTCGCTGAGAAAAAACGCTCTCCAAAACGTTTAGGAGTGATTACAGATTCTTTGACGATTTTGAGCCGTGAACAAAGTGAAATTGAGATTGAGCGCAACAGTATCAATAGCATTCGTCAATTAATGATGGCACACAATCCCTTAGGATCTAAGAAAGATGCTGGTTTTACAGTGCAGCAAATCAAAGAACTCATGGAGTTCCGCAAGAAAGAATTGATAGAGATGGATATGAATCTCTTGGATTTGAGAGAGCAGCAAACAAAAGCCCAACTGGGGACCAATCGTTTGAATAATGAGCTGGCTAGATTGCAACAAAAAATAGAACGTTCTTCAGGACAATTGGTCTTGCAAGTACAAGCAGACAAAGCAACGTCTACCGATATTGAAATAAGTTATGTGGTGGCAGGAGCAGGTTGGTCTCCGTTGTATGACATCAAATCAGACGGAGTAGGCAAGCCTTTGAACTTGGTGTATAAAGCACAAGTGTACCAAAATACAGGGTATGATTGGAAACAAGTGAAACTGTCTTTGTCTTCTAGTGATCCTACGATGAGCCATGATCGTCCAATTTTGAGTCCATTTAGAATTGGTATTGTAGCACAAGCCGTTCCCGAAAAAGGCCCAATTGCCAAAGCGAAAAAAGGCAATACTTACATTCAGTATCAAGGTTCTGGTAATGTTATTTTAGAGCAGGCTTATGTGCGAAATGACCCTAGACGTGGTGTGTACGGCGCAATTGCAAATACTCCCCAAATAAGATCGGTAACAGCTCTGGATGCGCAATCGGATATGATTAATTCAAATAGTGCTAGAGGAATGACTAATAATGCTTATTTTAATAAGAATGAAAGTGAGAAGTCTTATAGTCCAGGAGAACCCATGACCAAATTTGATTTGTCTGCTAATAGTGAGAATACAACAATCAATTTTGATGTAGATTTGATGCAGTATATTCCTAGCGATGGACAGACCCATGTAGTGACGATCAAGGAAGAATCTATTCCTGTAGAGTATGAATACCACATTGTACCAAAATTGGATAAAAATGCGTTCTTGCTAGCGAAAGTGACAGAGCATGGCAAGTATAATTTGATGCGAGGAATGGCCAATATCTTCTTTGAAGATGTTTATCTAGGGCAATCTATTTTAGACCCTGCTGTGATTACAGACACGCTATTATTATCATTAGGTCGTGATGAGCAAATCGGAATTAAGCGTGAACGCTTATCAGAAGAGCGTAAAAAAATGGGGAACAATGTACGTGAAGAATTAACCTTTCAGGTGAGTATTCGCAACAATAAAAATGTGACCATTCCAATTACCGTATTGGATCAAATTCCTTTGTCTAGCAATGAAAAATTAGAAGTTAATTTAATAGAAAGTTCAGGAGCCAAATATTATAAACCTTATGGTTCTTTGCGTTGGCAACAAAAGTTAGCTGCTAACAAGACGACGAAATTCCGCTACACCTATCAAGTAAAATATCCAAAAGATCACAGTATTGTTCGTGAGTAATCACTGATTGGTGGTAAATGCAAGCAGAAATAAATGATCTATTAGGAGAAGGGTGCCACGACAGTGGTGCCCTTCTCTTATTAGGAGAGCATTGACCACTTCTTGATTTTCTTCCGAACTTCTTTCCGTATAATTGGGGAACACACTTGAAAAGCCATTATCTTAGGCTCTCATTACTTCATTTACCAGAATTATACTATCAATGAAAATTGCTGTTTTTGCAGGATCTTTTGATCCTGTTACGAAAGGTCATTTAGATATTATCAAACGGGTATTGCCTTTGTTTGATAAAGTAATTATTGCCATGGGGATCAACTCTACCAAGAAGTATTATTTTAATACCGAGCAACGGGTGCAATTCTTAGAAGCTACTTTTGCCTCATATGACAAGATAGAAGTGGATACGTATCAAAAATTAACGGCCTTTTATTGTAAAGATAGAGGTGCACATTTTCTGATTAGAGGGTTGCGTAACGGGACAGATTTTGACTATGAAAAAACGATTTCTTACCTCAACTCTAGTATTGGAGAGGAATTAGAAACTATTTTTTTGACAGGAGATCCTGAATATTCTTGTTTCAGTTCTACTGTAGTACGCGAAATCTTAAAAGGAGGAGGAGATGCTAGTCTTTTCTTACCAGCAGCCGTTTTGCCTTTATTACCAAAAGAATAGATAGGTTTAGGAAAGACCGTAGTAGGTGATGGCTATAAATTGTCCGATGAAACCAACGAAGTAACCGCCGTAGATATCGGATAACTTGTGTGCACCCAATAAAAGGCGCGCAGTACCGACTAGACCACAAACTAGCAAACCAACAATTAATAACAAATGCGCAGGGGCGTAGCTTTCAGCGATGATAATCATTAGCATGGCTAAAAAACCGCCTGCACCAACGGTATGCATACTTATCTTGCTAAATAAATTGATGAAAAAAGCGGTAAACAAAGCAATAGTAGCTCCTAGTGTAATAATTTTTATTGCGTCAGGTAGTTCTGAATTGTGGTTGTTTTGAACCACAAGTGACATATAAAATAGGCCCGCTAAAACATAAGGAATCTTGCGTTCATCTCTAGTTTCTAGGGACAAGGTATGTACCATGCCCAATCCACGCATTAATAAAACGCCTACTAATGGAATAATGCAGCTAAAAAGTAAAAAGGCAACAAACCATGTTCCTTTTGGGTTCTCTCTACTCATCGAAAAAACACGCGCTGTGGTGGCTTCTCCAAACAGAAAAGGATTAAAAACCGCTAATAAAATATAAGCGTAACTCAACATAAACAAGGGGTGAAAAGCCATAGAAATGGCATAAGCTAAGGCTCTAAAAGGCCCTGGAACCACTTGGCGGTAACGTTTGGCGAGTGCCAATTCATACGCATCTTGTTGTGACATAAAGTTCGTGTAGTTGAGAAAATAAAATGGTGCTAGAAACAATTGAAAACAAAGATATAAAAACAGCCCTAGAAATAGGCAAAGCCGCTTAGTTCTCTGCTTGTAGTTGTGCCAATAGTTCTTCTAAACGTTTTTCAGTGCGCCCATAAAGCATGGGGACATACCAATACCTTATAGGCAGATAGAGGGCAATTCCAACAATAGTACTGAGACCAAAAATCCAAAGCCAATCATAGAGGGTAGGGATACTTCCTGCTTCTTTTAGCCCTAAATATAGCCCCAAGGCTGCCCCTATAGGCGTTCCTAAGAGGCAGAACCAGTGAATCCTTTTGATGAATAAACGAATGACCTTGAGGTAAGCCACAAGACTTTCCCGCAAACTTTGTGTAGGAATAGCGATTATGGTACGCCACAAATTCCAATAAGGGTAAATGCCTAAAAGAGTAACAATAAGTGTTGTGCACAGCATTCTAAGAAAAAACGGTTCTTCTCGGTAGACCAATAATAGACCGCCTATGATCAATAGACCAACAAGCCATTCTATTAAAATGGTACGGCGCAGTTTCTGTAAGGTATGTTGCGAACCTTGCTTAATGACTAGCTGTAACTGAGGAGCTACTTGTTCAAAATAAGCGGTTGCTTCTGGCTGCTCGTCGTCCCAGATTGCCTCTAAATTAAAGTTGTTCATAGCTGCGCTTTATTAGTTCTTGTTTTAACGCTTTCTTGATGCGCAATAACTTAACGCCAATATGATTGGCCTCTAGGCCTACAATATGAGCGATCTCTTCGTACTTCTTTTTTTCTAAATGTAAAAGAATAATGGCGCGATCTAAGCGCGGTAATTGGTAAATACAAGTATATAGCAATTCAATTTTACTTTCTCTAGCATGCGCTTGCTGTAAGGACTGGTCACTCTCGTCAGGCAGTTGACTCAACAATTCTTGGTTAGCATTGCGCTTGACTTGCTTTTTATCATGACGTTGGTATAAAAGCGCTGTATTAAGGCAAACTCGATAGAGCCAAGTGGATAGTTTAGACGCTTGTTTAAAAGAGGGTAAAGCTTGCCAGATTTGCACCAGCATGTCTTGGTACAAATCATCAAAATCACTGGCATTGTTCGTGTACGTTCGCCCGATTTTGTACAAGATGCCATTGTGTTGGGCTATAATTTGTTCAAACTGTTCCTTCATGTACACAAGATCCTATTGCTATTAGTAACCAAAAGGCAATTATTATTACAGCTGAAAAAAAGAAAATATTTTTGGGATTTTTAATTTACTGTCCGTCAAAGATTTGTGAGCAATAAAAAAAGTTTTTTTATCCTCTTTGTAAGAGAAAATAGAGTTGGTTACTAATAGAGTACAAGAAAGGTGACACCGCCTTATTTTCAACCAAAGATATAAAAAATAAAGAACATGGAAATCAAGAAAGAATTAACCGCATCAGGCATGAAATTGAATATTATATTGATACCATTTATAGTACTAGCTTATGTGTTTTTGGTAGAAGGATATGATTTGTTTTGGGGAGATATTCGTAATGGTGATATGGGATCGATGGCATTTGTACTCACTTTTGTTGTTTGTATTATTCTTCATGAAGCACTACATGGTTTGACATGGATGTGGGCAAGTGCTCTACAATTAAGTGATATCAAGTATGGTTTTATATGGAAGGCATTAATGCCTTTTGCTCACAGTAAAAAACCGTTGAGTAAGCGCGCCTATCAATTAGGAGCGGTAATGCCAGGCCTTGTCTTAGGTTTTTTTCCTTACTTATTAGGTATCTTGATTGGGCAGCCTGATGTTGCTTTTATCGGGATGGTTATGACCTTGAGTGCGGCTGGAGATGCTTGGGTCTTATGGATTATTCGCAAAGAACCACTGGATGTCTTGATTATGGACCACCCTAGTAAGCCTGGTTGTTATGTGGTCGCCCCTGCCTCGGATAGTATTTCTATGGCTTCTGCTATTTAAATAGGAATTGTTTCCATTTTTTGGACAAAAAGCCAAATTTCTTAAAAAACTACTTTAAAGCTCCTTTTGATCGCCTTCAAGGGAGCTTTTTTGCTTGTTGGAGGGTTATACTAGATAAGGACTATATTTTTTTGCTAAAAAGTAGATTTTTATACTGTTAAGCGGACTATTTTACGTTCTCAACCCATTGAATAATGGTAGAGTCTATTTGTCTTGTAGACTTTTCATCTAGAACCAACTTCCCGTTCTTTTGATTAAAAGAACTTTTAACCTAAACTTAGAAAATTCACTATGACTCTTTGTCGTTTATTTAAAACCCTAGTAAGCCTTTCTTTTTTCTTTCTTTTTATGACTACTGCTTTGGCGCAAGAAGAGGTGGTTCCACAGCTCAAGAGTGGTGTAGATCCTTTTCCTGTTTATAAGGCGTCTTCCAAAACATGCTATATTGATAGTATTGTTTATACAGGGCCTTTTATTGTTTTTTGTGTGAGCTTTGAAAAACCAATTGCTGATAAAACATATCATTTGAGGCCCCCTAATCATGCTAAATCTTGGAGAGCATATGCAGGAGGAGGTTATAGAAAACCTATAAGGATTAGAAGAGTAGTGACCAACAATTTTTTGGTGGCTACCGAAGTGAATGATAAAGGAGTAAAAGTTCCATTAGAAGCAACAATTAGTACCAGCAAAACGGCACGGATTCAGTGCCAATTTCAGTTTTGGAGGTCCGATTTTAGAGAAGGAAAAATAGAATTAATAGAAAATGTAGAGGATCTTAATATCCCTAACAGCACCAGTATTTTCTTTACTTCGATCCGAATAAGAAAAAACAATTATAATCACTCTGTGCCACCCGCTTTAGAGCAGTTTTACCACGGGAATTATGAATGGAGCGACCTCAAGACGCTCAAAAAAATGGCCATCATGGTTAATAGTGATGAGATAAAACCTGTTTGGACAAAAGTTGCTCCTACTAGCACTACAAATTTGTCTCCCACTTCTTATAATGTTCGCAAATACAATGAAGGAAAATTATACTTAGATGGGATAGAGGAAACAACAACCAATACTATTTTGAGGGTACGGACTTATGGGAAGCAATATGCTATAATGAGTCTTTATCATAACCGAAAAGAAGGATTTGTGGCGCAGAGAGGGAAAGAAAAAATTCCTATGCAAACTATTAAAAATGTACAAGTCAATGAATACTTGGTAAAAAAGGAGGTAAAAAAAGGAGAGACCTTATCTTTGAGTCAAATAGATGCTTCCTTTGTCTTAACATTTGAGGTGCATTTTGAGCGTTTACCCAAGGATTGGGAGCGTTTTGATTTAATCGAATCATTTAAGGGCGAGTCAGGACAACCTTTTGATTTTTTTGATATTAATAACCAATAAAATGTTTGATGGTCTATCGCATAAAGCCGCTCTTATGCGATAGACCATCAGTTGTTTTTAGCGTCTGCGACGACCTGAATATTCCATCGCTTCTCCTTTTCCAAAGCCATAACTAAAGCCCAAGGTGATAAAACGACCACGTTGTCCAAAACTATAGCTATAGAAATCATCTTGTGCTATTTCGATTTCTCGATTTCGAGTGGCTAATAAATCTCGAACACTTAAACTAATGACTGCTTTGCCTTTGAATAGTTTTTTTCTAACTCCTAGGTTGATGGAAAAATTATCTCCAATAGTACCTTGGACGGTTTGCATTCTTGAGCGATAGTCACCAGAGATTTCAGCATCAATCTTTAGCGGCAATTTAAATTTGCTCGTTAATTTAGCAGACCACTGATCCGCTTGGAAATCAAAATCTGTCTGTTCAAAGACGCCTTGTCGATTAAAATGATTGTAATTAAAATCCCCATTAAAGGTCAGCCATTTTGTAGGGGTATATTTGGCATTAAACTCTACACCAGTAGCATGACGTTGTCCTATATTTACAGGAGTTGTTGTATTGATGTTGTCCTCAAAAATAGAAACTCGTTCAACCACATCAGTTGTATAGCGATGGTATACACTTAGGTTGAGTGATAGTTGGTCGAAAATATAAATACCTGTCAATTCATAAGAGTCTGTCAATTCAGGTTGTAAATCAGGGTTTCCTGTACGAATTGAAAAACTATTACGAATATTGAAAAAAGGATTCAAATCCCATAATCGAGGGCGAAAAATGCGTTTAGAATACCCTACTTGGACAGAAAAACGATCATTGATCTTGTAAGAGGCGTGGGCACTAGGGAAGAGGTTGGTATAGTTTTGAGAATTATGCTCTTGTGTAGCAACTAGGAAGGTTTGTAAGTCCGTATTTTCTAAGCGAAGACCTACTTTAATACCCCATTTTTTATGCTCATAAGAACCAGTAGCATAGGCTGCAAAAACTTTTTGATCATATTCAAAAACATTGGTGAGTCCTGTATTAGGAACCCAAGTATTATGGACTAAATCAGAGACGGCATAGTCATTACTAATATCCATAATGACGTATTGACTACCTAATTCCATCGTAATGGCCTTAGAAAAAGGCTTTACATAATCTACTTGAAAGGTATAGCGCGCTTCTTGGAAAGTAGTGCTAGTTTGTTGATCACTATTCGTGAAATTCCCCATGATGATTCTATCTTCAAAGTTGGAGGATTGCTTTTTACTAAAGAAATTCCCCAAGGCACTAATTTGTAGGGTATGTTTTTTATTATCTCTAAATTCTCCTTTATAAATCAATTCATATTGACCTTTTGGATTGGTCGCATCAGTCTCCTCTGTCCGCATCCAAGTGGCTACGGTTTGTTCTTGAGCATCAAGTTGAGTAAAATTAGTCTGAGAAGGTTGCTTTTCTATTTCATAAGCAACGTTACCAGACAAGGTTATCACATGGCGTTTATTAATGTGGTAATCAGCTCCTATCAATGCATTAAAGAACATTTCATTGCGATACGATGTTCCATCACTTAAGATATTAGAATTTGTAATTAAGTTATGATTGATGTTTTCATTGTACCTTGGCAGAGAACGATAACCTGCTCCCAATTGAGTAAATAAATTGAATTTCTCTGTACGTCTGTTAAGACTAAAGCCTACACTGTGGTTGTGTGGATACCCTGTGTTGAGGGAGATAGAACCATTCATTCCCTTTTTTTCTTCTTTTTTGAGAACAATGTTAAGAATACCCGCAGTCCCTTCTGCATCATATTTAGCAGAAGGATTGGTGACAACTTCTACTTTTTCGATCATATCAGCAGTAATAGTTCCAAGGGCATTGCTCTCATCACTTGCCAAGATAGAAGGTTTGCCATTGATGAGAATTTGTACACCTGTAGCGCCTCTTAAACTTACTTGGCCTTCTATATTAACATCTACAGAAGGAACACTATTAAGTACATCTAAGGCACTCCCTCCTGTACTACTTAAATCTTTCCCTACATTAAAAACCTTCTTATCCAGCTTAAATTCCATTTGAGAACGTTCCGCCTGTACAACCACATCTTCTAATAATTCAGGGTCATCAGAAAGCTCAATGGTTCCTAAATTTACTAATCCTTCTTTGACGGTAAACGTAGTTAGACGTTGTTTCTTGAAGCCAATGAAACTGATTTCTACTTGGAAATTACTTGTTTTGCTCTGCAACTCAAAACGTCCACCTTTTTGCGTTGTTGTCCCTTCAATTAAGACATTAGCAGAATCCATCAACATAATGGTAGCAAATTCAATAGGTTGCTGGCTTTGTTTTTCAATGACTTTTCCAATAACCAAAATACCTGGTCTAAGAGGTCGCTCTCCTCTAGGGTGGTTTCCTCTAGGAGGTCTTCCTCCTTCTGGAGGTTGTGCAATCATTTGTCCAATTCCATAAAATAGGAATAAAAGTGTTAAAAATGTCAATCTCATTTTTGGGTATGTTTTATGAAGAAAAACGGAAGGAAACAAAGAACGTTGAAGAGGTGGAAAGAAAGAAAAAAAATCGTTGAACAGCTATTCTAATAGGGTCAACAACAAAAGAGGAATTATTTCTTAGAAATGGAGTGGTTGAAGGGAAGGAATAAGCCGTTTGTCTAGCTTTAATTGGATTTTTTCTTTAAAAGTTTTTCCTTTGTAAGCATGAAAAAAAAAATGCACAACTCTTTCTTACCTCATGGACAAGAATTCTTTTTCCAGTTGGTTTTAAATGGCCTAATTTTTATCTTTTATGCTATTGATAGGCGGCATCCTCAGATAGAATTATCTGAATTTTTTTTCTTTCTCAATATAGCTAGTGTTGCTTTTATAATTAACTATTTCTTGTTTCCCGCTTTCTTTTATACCAAGAAATACTACCAATTTGTAGTAGGGTTAGTATTAGTTTTATTAGGAGCTTTTTTTATAGAGGAGTGGGTGTTGGAGCAGATTTATTTTCCCAATACAGTTCGAAGTAGAGTGTCTAGCCTGCTGTTTACTGTCCTCAAAATGTTACCTGTTCTTACTATTTTTGTAGGCTTTAAATTTGGCTGGGATTTGATTGAAAAACAACGCCAAGTAGAGCAACTACAGAGAATGGTGAAAGAGAGTGAATTGCAATATCTAAATTCTCAGATCAACCCTCATTTTTTATTTAACAGTCTTAATAACCTATATGCGCATGCAATGGAGCAATCGCCCAAAACTCCTGAAATTATCTTAAATCTATCGGCCACATTGCGTTATATGCTTTATGATTGTAAAGCAAAATGGGTTCCGCTAAAAAAAGAGATTGAACATTTAGAAAATTTCATTGGAATTAGTAAACTACAGGTAGAAGGTAGAGGAGTGGTTCATTTTGATTATTCTAAATGGACTGAAAATTATCAAATAGCCCCTTTAATTTTAGTAGTCTTTGTAGAAAATGCGTTTAAACATAGTACTGCGAGTCAAGTAAAAGACATTGTTATTAATATTGATTTGAAAATAACCAATGAAGGGTTGTTGCGTTTTACTTGTGTTAATACTTTTTATCCACAATCGAATACAGAGCATATTTCAGGAGGGATTGGTTTAGAAAATGTACACAAAAGGTTAGAATTATTGTACCCTTATGCGCATGAATTGAGTTACAATATAAGTCAAAATAAGTATCATGTTCACCTCTCTATACAGTTAGTAGAACAATCCTTCTAAAGAGGAGCATGTAACCTATTAATAAAATTCTCTTTATAAGCTCGTCCAATAGGCACTTGTCGGTTTCCAGTCAAATAAGCCGTATTTCCTGCAACTTTTTCAATTTTGGCTATATTAACTAAGTAGGATTTTTGAATGCGTATAAAGCATTGACCATCTAAAGTTTCTTCCCAATGCCGCAACGATTCGGTCGATAAATACTTCTTTTCGGCTAAGAAAAGCTCCGTATAATCTGCATCTGATTTGATGTACAAAATATCTTGTATGACAATTTTGATGTGCTCATAACCTGTTTTAATAAATAGATTCTTAGGAAAAGCAGAAGGAGCGTTGGGGGAATGATTTTGTTGAGGCAAAGAAACTTTTGCGACCGCTTTTAAGAAACGTTGAAAAGAGAAGGGTTTTAATAGATAATCTACTACACTACATTCATAACTCTCCAAGGCATAATCAGGAAAGGCGGTGGTTAAGATTACTTGTGGGGGATTGGATAAGGCTTTTAGAAAGTCTAAACCCGATAGTTTAGGCAAGTGAATGTCCAAAAAGAGCAAGTCTACTTTGTTGGTTTGTAAGAACTCTAAAGCTTGGAGCGCATTGGAAAAACTAGCTAACAAGGTCAGAGAACCAAAATCATGGATATACTTACTTAGGATGCGTTGAGCAGGAAGTTGGTCTTCTATGATAATGCAGGTCATACTTTTACGGTTATTAAAAAAATGGCTGAAGAAACAGTAAGAAGCTGTTTTTTACAGCGTTCATGAAAAATAGGAATAAAAACGCTATTCTCACTAAATATATAGGCTCTAGAACGGATAATTACAAGTGCCTTGAGTAGGGAGAAAGATAAGACCTCCTAACTTATAAAAAACACCTACAAAGAATAGTAAGATTCCTTGTAGGTGTTTTTTGATGTGAAACAGCAATTAGCCTTTATTGCTAGTTCTAGAAAAAGAACCTTGTTTGTTTTTATTATGAATTTTTGATATAAATATCTCCAAATACACGATAGAAACCACTTTGTGCAGATTCTCTTACTTCAGAAACAACATAAACTGTATTTTCTTTTCGTAAATTTTTGGGAAATTGTACATTCCAATCATTGTGATAACCTTCTGTTATTACTTTGACCCGCAGTTTGCCCCCTTCTTTAATGCATTTCAATGTTACGCCATTCATTTCGGCTGGAACGGTCTCTAAAATAGTACTGCTAACTACTTTTACCTTTTTAGGCGCTTTAATATCTACATATTCAGGAACTTGCCCTAGTTCTGCATTTTTAATTGCTTCTTCACTAGCATCAATACAAGCAAGAGAGCCATCGGTTGTTACTACATAGATTTTTTCTTCAAAGTATTGCATCGAAAAAGCAGAACCACAAGTTGTTGCTAATTTCCAAAGGCGTTTCCCTTCTTTATTATAACAATAAATAGAAGAAGAGTTATCTCCGCCAAAAATAAAATCATTATTCGGAGCAGCTGCACAGGAATAAAAGGCATTGTCTCCTTTCATTTCTATTAATTTCTTTCCTTCTTGATTAAATAATTCTAACCAAGAATTAGAGGTTCCAGCTAAAACCGTTTCATCTGTTCTCCACCCAAAAAGGACACCTCCTCTTGTTTTTTGGTTCCATATGTTGTCTCCATTCCAACCATAATAACAACTTACGCCACCACTGTGGCCATGATAAACACGACCAACATCATCGCATCGGACCATCCATCCAGAAGAACCATTACTTTTTTTGCGCCATAGTTCTTCATCTTCATAATTAATTACAGTAATACCACCATTAGAATCAGATACCCCTAAAAGACTATTGTTGATATCTAACCAATAAATATCTACTTCCTCATTGATTTCATAAGCTTTTCTAGGAAGTTTTCCTGTTAAATCGTATACATTTCCATCATCACAACCTACATAAATCCAATCATTATCTGCCATGATACATTTAACACCATCAGGCAATTGGTATTGGTTCAGTACCTCTCCTTTATGGTTTAATTTATAAACACTTCCTGCTTCATTTCCAACCCAGCAATGGTCTTTATCGATATAAATACCAAAGGCACTTGAATTAGATTTAAATTTCCAAAGTACAGGTGCTTTTTTTGCAGAAGATCGGCTCGAAGAAATACTCCGTCTTGTGATCGCTCGTTTTTTTCGAACGCCTATTACTGCTTCCTCATACCCTTTTCGCTTTTTAGCTTTTGCTTTTTTATCAGCTTCTTTTTTAGCTAGTTCTTCTGTTGCGAATGTTTTGGTAGAAATAGTACCATTTGTACCAATTCGGCCATATCTAATGGTTAAAACGGTATCAACTACCTTTACTTCATAAAATTTGTGAGATGCTCCTGTATCTTGTGAGAGCTCTAAATAAATCGTATACATAGTGTTAATTTGTTTTATTTGAGATAATAAATAGGTTTAAGTAAGAACTTGGTATTTTAGTACCAAATAACTTAGCAGTTTGTAAAAGTTATTACAAATAGAGTGATATAAGGGAGGGAATAAATTGTGCAAAAATACCATTATTGGTTTGTTTATTTTGAAATACTCCATCTGCTGATAATAAGGGCTATAATTTTATTATCTGAGCTTACTAAAGTTTCAAAAAAAATGCTTTTTATTTAAATCCAAAACAGCGAACAAGATACACATAAAGCTAATCAATAAAACAGTTTAACAAAAAAAGAACAGGGCAATATTTTAGACTTTTTTAATGCTTGTTTCCTTTCTCTTTCTTCTTTCAGAATAGATACACAAGAGAAAAGATTAGCAAAGGCCAATCCTAAATACCTATTGCGCAAAAAAATAAAGCGTCTACATTCCTTTTGGAATGTAGACGCTTTTATAGTTAGCTTGTTCGCAATGGAACAAAAGCCGTATTTTATTGAATATCCAAGGTATAAGGCAAACGCATTTGCACCCCTTCCATTTCTTGAATCTGCTTCACCGCTTGCATATAGCTCATGTATTGTCTAAACTCAACAGGCGTCATTGCTTGCTTTAATTCATTGACTAAGGCTGCTTTTTCTTCCTTACTAGTCTCTTGACCAAAAGAAGCTAACAAACGCTCTTGGAAGCTTTTAGTTTTTGGATAAGCCACTGTGCGGTAATCATCCTCTTCTAAATTAGCTGATTTAGCAACATAAGCTACCGCTTCGTCTAAGCCCCCCAATTCATCTACTAAACCAATTTCTAAGGCTTTATTACCCAGCCAAACACGACCTTGTGCTACCGCATGAACAGAATCTTTGCTGAAACCACGGCCATCACTAACACGTGTTTTAAAGACGTCATACACTTCTTCTACACTTTCTTGAATGTAGCGAGATTCTTTTTCGCCATACTTAAAGTACATGTTAGATTGAGACAACATAGAAAACTCTCCTGTGCGTACGGTATCCATAGTGACACCCATTTTATCTTCTAATAATTCACGCATGTTAAACAACATACCAAAGACTCCAATAGAACCTGTAATGGTACGATCTTGTGCAAAGATACGCTCAGAGTTAGAAGCGATGTAATAACCACCAGAAGCAGCAACATCTCCCATAGAAGTGACTACTTTGATGCCTTGTTTTTTCGCCATCTCTAGTTCTCTCCAAATGATGTCAGAAGCCAAAGCACTACCACCACCTGAATTGACACGCATAACAATAGCTTTTACCTTGTCATCTTTGCGAATCTTGCGAATGATGCGCGCATATTTTTCGCCACCAATAGAACCCAAGTCACCTTCACCATCAACAATGCTTCCTTCAGCATAAACAACAGCGATTTTGTTGGTCTTATCAAACTTGTAAATATCATCTTTGTAAACGCTCAAATATTTCTTAGGAGTCGCTACTTCAATCTCATCGTCTTCATCCGTTCCCAACAATTCACGCAACTCGTCCAATACCTCATCTTTGTATTTAGTGGCGTCAATTAATTTGTGCGTAACAGCATCCGCAGGTTTGCGGATCAAGCCTTCATTTGCAATGCGGTAGAAGTCTTCTTTAGTAGGGGCACGACTCGCGGCCAAATCCTCTAGGTAAAGGTCATACATGCCTCCTAGATATTCGGTTACTTGGCGACGGTTTTGCGCACTCATACTTTTGAGACGGAAAGGCTCTGTCGCTGATTTGAAATCACCCACATAGAAAATCTGTGCTTCTACGCCTGCTTTTTCCATCGCTCCTTTGAAGAAAGGAAATTGACCAGCAAAGCCAAAGAATTCCATGCCTCCTTCAGGATATAAATAGGCTTTGTCTGCAACAGAAGCAAAATAGTAGCTTTTTTGGCTGTAATAATTGCCATAGGCAATGATAAATTTATCGGCTTCTTTAAATTCGATAAGCTTGTCGCGCAAAACTTTAGAAGAGGCCCAACCGATTGGAACACCACTTAAATCTAAATAAATACCTTTGATGTCACTGTTGTCTTTGGCATGTTCGATGATGCGACACATTTCAGACAAACCAATGCTTTCTTTGAATAAGCTTTCAGGATCAAATTGATCTTGTGGAGTATTGTTACTCAATTCTGGCATTGCTTCATTCAAAGACAATTTTAAAACAGTATTTGGCTTAACAACAGGCACCATGCCTTTAGACAATTGTTGTCCCCCTAGAACGAATCCCCCTACAATTAGTCCTAAGGCAAATATAGTCCCAAGACAAGAAGTGGTGAATAATTTGAAGAAGCCTACTTTTGCTTTTACAACAGGCGGTTTTTCAGAACTCATAGATTGATTATTTTTGTGTGATAACTTGCGTGCTATGCTTTAGCAAAATTGTTTTAAACGGGAGTAGCTACAGCAAGTAAAGAATTCATTTTAATTTGTTAACAAAGCTTTAGTTGTGTTGCTTTGTATGATAACAGTACCTTAAATATCTACTTTCCGTTCTAATTCCTAACTAGACTTAGACCAATGCTTGTTTTTTATCTGCGAATAAACGCGGCATTAGACGAAAGGGCTTATTAAAAAGACCAAAATCGCAGAGAGGATTTTGGTCTTCTATTAAAAAGGTACTATTGGTAGGAAATCATTTTAGTAGCGTTTGGAATCATCCAAGCACCTACTAAGAGAGGATTTATATTAATTCTACTAACATAGCAGAAGCACCACCACCACCATTACAGATACCTGCAAGGCCTAATTTGCCACCTTTATTTTGCAAGGCAGTTAATAGTGTGATAACAATACGGCAACCAGAAACACCAATAGGGTGTCCCATAGCAACGGCACCACCTAGTACGTTTACTTTCTCGTGATCCAATTCTAAGATCTTCATGTTAGCAATAGCAACAGAAGAGAAGGCTTCATTGATTTCAAATAAATCAATAGCGCTCATTTCTACTCCTGCCTTTTTAGCAGCTTTAGGCATTGCTTTAGAAGGAGTTGTTGTGAACCAGATTGGCTCTTGAGCGGCATCGGCAAAGCTTCTAATTTTAGCGATGGGTTGTACACCCAATTCTTCTGCTTTCTCTTTGCTCATCAAAACAACTGCCGCAGCACCGTCATTGATTTTAGAAGCATTGATAGCGGATACTGTTCCTCCTTTTTTGAAGACAGCACGACCTTTTTGTACACTGGCCATATCTGTAATACGTCCATTGTCTACTTCCTCATCTCTAGTGACGATGATAGGATCTTTGCGACGTTGTGGTACACTTACCGATACAATCTCTTTATCAAATAAACCTTGCTCATACGCTTTGCGCGCACGCTCGTAAGAAGCCAAGGCATAAGCATCTTGATCATCTTTGGTAATATCATAACCATCGGCACAGATTTCTCCACACACCCCCATCATATCACCATTGTAAGGATCTTGCAAACCATCTCTAACAATTGCATCCACCATTTGACCATTGCCATAACGAATACCTGTACGACCTGAAGGAATGTAGTGAGGGGCTTGAGACATGCTTTCCATACCACCAGCAACAACAACATCATTGTCACCCAACATGATAGATTGAGCCGCTAACATCATTGCTTTCATACCTGAAGCACATACTTTATTGATGGTAGTCGCTGGTACGGTATCAGGAATACCTGATGCCAACGATACTTGCTTGGCAGGTGCTTGACCTGTATTTGCTGTCAATACGCAACCCATGAAGACTTCATTAATGGCAGTTGGCTCAATTCCTGCGCGCTCAATAGCTCCTGTAATGGCCGTTTTGCCCAAGTCAATGGCGCTAACAGATGATAGAACACCGCCCAAGTTTCCGATAGGCGTTCTAGCCACAGATACAATATAAACTTCTTTCATGTTTCTCTATTATAGTTCGTGATTCGTGTAAAATTAGTGCAAAGGTAAGAAAAAAAATGTATTTATATAGCGCTGCATTACGTTGTACCTCCTTTGAAGGTCATAAGATCAAAGCCCTAAACCAGCTCTTTAATCGCTAAGCGCTCCAAGTATAATTGTACGGTATTGTGCAAGCCCAAATACAAGGCATCTGCCACCAAGGCGTGGCCAATAGAAACTTCTAATAGATTGGGAATTTGCTCGTTAAAATAACGCAAATTATCTAAGTTGAGATCATGTCCTGCATTCAAGTCTAAACCTATTTCTTGTGCTATTTTTGCACCTTGTACATAAGGCGCAATGGCAGCCGCACGATCTTGGTGGTATTGTGCCGCATAGGGCCCTGTATAAAACTCGATGCGATCAGCGCCTACTTTTTTGGCACCTTCAATCATAGCGGCAGAAGTCCCACAAAAAATAGAGACTCGAATATTTTTCTCTTGTAATGCAGCAATCGTTTCAGTTAAAAAATCAGCATGAGTAAGGGTATCCCAACCACTATCAGAAGTCAAGGCGCCTGGAGAGTCAGGAACTAAGGTACATTGATCAGGGGCATTTTGGAGCACCAGATCCATGAATTTTGAAGTACGTGGATTGCCTTCTATATTAAATTCTGTGGTGGTCAGTTTTTTTAGAACAGGAACATCTGCGTAGCGAATGTGGCGTTCATCTGGTCGAGGATGTACGGTGATTCCCTCGGCTCCAAAGCGCTCTAAGTCTTGGCAAACTTTTTCTAAATTAGGAAAATTACTGCCACGAGCATTTCTGATAAGTGCAATCTTATTGACATTGACACTTAGACGCGTTTTTGTCGTATTCATACTAGCTATGGTATTTTATGATAAGAACAGAAGACGTTGCTTAAAGTAAGCCTAAGCGTTGTCCAATAATTTTGAGGAAAGTACGGGGAGGTAATAAACGGGGTACAGTCCAGTTTTTTAATTTATTGTGAACCAACACATAGTGAAATTTAGGTTGGCGCTTTTCGATGATATCTGCGACTATTTGCCCAAACTTACTTTGTTCAAAGCCATCTTGAGAATGTTCTTCTACAAAGGCTTCTAATTTTCGAATGGCTGGTTGATAATCAGTATGGTCATACTGGTGCATGTCTTCTTTTTTGGCCTTATCCCAAATCGGTGTTTTGACAACACCAGGCGCTAAGACCACGACATCAATGCCATAGAGTAACATTTCTGCACGCAGACTTTGAGAGAAGCCTTCTATGGCATGCTTGCTAGCACCATAAGGCCCCATAAAAGGAAATGCCCTACTTCCTGCGATGGAACCTACATTAAAAATCTTACCAGGAGCATGGGGGCAGTCTTTACGCGCTCCAACTAAGGGGGCAAATGCTTTTGTGGTGGCGATCACCCCAAAAAGATTAACTTCAAATTGTCGCCTCCATTCCTCTAACGGTAAATGTAAGATTGGTCCACCAACAGCAATGCCAGCATTGTTAATCAAGGCAAAAAGACCTTCTTGACCAATCTCTTGCGCGACTTCTTCGGCGGCTGCTTGGACAGCGCTTTCATTGGTCACATCAAACAATAAAGGGCGAAAGTTGTTGCCCAATTCTTGGACCAAGCGTTGTCCATCTGCTGTTTTGCGAACCGAACCAAACACACGGTAACCACGATGGACCAATTCTTTGGCCATCACATAACCAATGCCTGTAGAGGCGCCTGTAATAACAATGTTCTTCATATGGATAAATTAAACAGCGCTGTATTATGAATAAAAGCACTTTTGGGTAATGCAATAGCTCGACAAGATAGGGAAGTTCTTAGAAAAAGAGGCGAGTGAAGAGAGAAGGGACTGTCTCTTGCTTTGTTGTAGGGAAAAATAAAGGCTAAAAAATAGAGAACAACAGCAAAGAAAGTCTATTTTTAGGAAGAGTTGATGGAGGAAAATAGTGTGTTTTTAACAGAAAAACTCACTCCAAACCAGACAAATCATCCAACAAATTATCCTGATGAATTGGATCAAAATCAGGTTCAGGCGCTTTGGTTTGCCAAAATAAAATAGAAGAAAGTGCAATGACCATACTGCACCCGCCAATCCACCAACCTTTGGTTTCTTGCATGGTATAACTATAGCCATTAAAATAAACAATTGCACTGTAAAGGGTAAAACCGATTAAGGTGAAGAAAAGAGCAGCGCGCCACTGGTTGCTGTTTTTAGTCAGAATAAGTAGGGCAAAGGAGAGGATGCAAGCAAGAATGAGAATAAGGTGGTAATTCATCTCAGGGACTTTAACCGCTCTACCCTCAGGAACCATCACATTTTCATGATGTTCCCAGCCTAATTCAGTGGATTCGGCAACTAATTCAGCATCCCATTGTAAATAGTAAAAGCCTAAAGACAGCAGCCCTCCATAAGTCAAGGCTTGTAATAAGAAAATGTATTTTAAGGTTTTATTGGTATAGTTGGTTAGATCATATTCAAAAGCCAGCATTCCATGCCCAACCAATTGCGAGACACTCGTAATAATCCACCATATTTTAGACTCATTCATGCTGATATCTCCATCAATAAGAAATAAAAATAAGTAACTGACTAGGAAGCTGATATTTATCAACAATAACGTTTTTATCAAGGCTGTTTTATCAGAAGGAAGTAGGTGCAAAACAAAGGCAGACCCCAAGGTAGAAAAGAGCCAAAGTCCAAAATATTGGTTTTCGGGACTTGATAAAGATGGCCCATTGTAGTTTTGCCAACCTTCTTCAAAAAAAACAGCCAATAATTGCTGATCTAACTCCAAATAATGAAAACCCAAAAAGAACAACAAACCATACCAACCAATACTTAAAAAAGCAGCAATCCTTAAAACCATAAAACAAGCATTCAATGGATGAAAATAAATAAGAAGTCAGCAAAAAGGCGGTTCGCTTAGCCAGCTCCTTCCTATGCCTACTCCAATCCGTGGCAGTTGTTAATTCTTTAGACGATTATTTTTATAAATTAACTTCTGTTACACAGTGCTAAGTTAGAAAGATCGCCTAATAAATCATCTTGATAGATGGGATCTCTTTTAGGCGACGGAGCTTTATTGTTCCAATAATAATTGAAAAGAAAGTTAGAATACAATCAATCGTCCACCCAATCATACTTTTCGTTAAGGTACAAATCATAGCGTTATTGTAGGCAATGACACTAAAACCAAAGAGAAATAAGGTGAGCATTCTAAATAAACTCAATACCAATTGGAGCTTTTTAGAAGAGAACTGATAAAAGAAAAACAACTAAAAAATGATTCTTTTTTCCTAGTTAAATAAGAAAAAGGACAAGGCAGGTATGGATAAACAACCCAATAACCAACAGCTACTAATGATCCAGACAGCGCTTACAATAGATGGCTTTAAATTCAGCATTGTGCATCAATTGATAATTGGTGTTCATCCAAGTACACCATCTACTGGAATTCATGGTTAATGCCTTTTCCAAATCCTCCAAATAAGTTTTTTCTAAAGCTTGATTAAAATCTTGTTCTAAGGTAGAGGTTTGTACATACGTGAAGTAGGTGTCTTCATGGTTGGGAGCGGTTTTTAGGCTGTTTTTTAATAAATCAATAGCCCAAGTGAAACGATAATTCTGATTGAAGTATTTTGCTAAATAGAGCGACTCATCTATTTTTAAATCTTGGCTAGCATAATGTTTACGAACATATTTTAAGGAATTGTCTCGTTTTTCGTATTCAAATTTTTGATAAAAATAATCCGCTGCTGCCAAATGAAAATTGAGTTTTAGACGGTTAATTTCCACCTGATTCCAAGTACTCCGTTGGCCATAAATCTCCACATCAGAGAAGCCTAATATTTTTTGGTAGAGTTGTGTTACATCTAGAATACTTTCGCGGGTATAGCGCATATATTTGATAGCGAAGGCGCTTAGGTTATATTGTAAGGGCAAATCAGTTTCTGACAAAGACACTAAGGTCATCAATCTATCCACAAAAGCTTGATCAACACTAAAAAATGGATCGCCCCAATTGGGAACCAAAACAGAGTGGGGGATGTAATCACTAAAAAATAATTCTACAGCGATTTGATTGCTCAGCATTGGACTATATGCTTTTTCTAAAGGGATTTTAGTGGCTAATAAGGTTGCTTTGTCTAGTTTGTCATTCACAAAAGCATACACCATTTTAGATTGTACTTCTAAGGCGGCCTCTATTTCCTTTGCTTCTAAAAGCTGTTCAAATTGAGCTAATAAGGCAACTTCATCTACCTGAATATTTTCAAAAGCTTTTTCTGTGGAAATTTTTAGAGTGATTTGTGTTTGGCGTTGCTGGGCTAATAAATAGTCTACTTTATCCAACAATTTTTTGTCTGTATTTAAACGCCGTTGAATTTGAGTATTGGTCATTTCTAACAAAAAAGCAAAGGGGGTTCCTTTGATTTGTTGGCGAAATAGATCCCAACGTTCTAAGGTGTGGTAATTGATGATTGGAGGAGAATATCCAGCCTGTTCAAACAACTGTTTAATATATTGGGCTCGGTCAATTCCAAGCTGTTCATTCTTTTCACTGCTTCCCTCAATGGAACTGGTCGCAAAAATATGCACCCGTTGAATGCTCTTTTTATGAGTGCTAATTAAGTTTTTAATACGAGTTATTTCTGTGTTATCTAAACTTGATTTTCCTTGGGCAAATTGCACTTTTGTAACAGCTTCTTTATAATCTAAGTTGTTTATTTTGAAGGTCGTGTGCCAAACAGGGAGGATTTTAACCAGAGGAATATCATTGACAGGGACTTCTAAATAACTAGAATGACTACAGGCACAGTTATTACGAACACTAATCACATTCAATTGATAATTGTCGACCAAGCCTTTTGGAAGAACCCCCAAAAACGCCAAGAATTTATTTTGGGAATGCATTGGATTATTAGCTAAGAGCTCTTTTTTAAATTTGGGTGGAAGAGAAACGCCTTGGTAAGGACCTATAGCGCTTGTTAAATTAGGTTGATCACAAGGAAATTGCTTCCGTTCAACAATGTCAATAGCAAAACCATCTTGCTCACTGGTTAAGAAGTATTGTTCAATGTGTTTTAGATTGTGATAATGTAGATAAACAGAGTCTTTTTTTACAACAATAAAATTAGCCAAAACTTCCGCTATAGCCTTGGTATGATTATAGGCCTTGCAAGAATTATTGAAAGGGGAAAGACCATAATTATCCGATACAACCTTAGAAAAGAAACGGGCTTTTAGTCCTGCAAAAACATGAGTAGCATAAATAATCGGTTGCCTAGTTTTGGGATCTTTGCCCAATCGAAAACGAATGCCTGAATATTCATAATTGGGGGCAATTATATTTTCATAATGTGGCGGAGAATTCATCCAAGCTTGAAAAAAAGCTTCTGCAACAGTGGCATAGGTGCTTTCTGAGTAGACAGGAACTAAGGCAACATTTTCACCCACTAAATTGAAGTTACCACCAAATTTAGCAACTCTCAAAGAAGGGGTTTTAAAACTAGCATTCTTTTGTTCGTGTGTTAACATTTTAACACTCCCTTGATAAGAAGAGTGATTGGCCGCAGCTTTGACCAAGGCACTTTCTGTTTGTAAATTTCCTAGCGTTTTTTCTTGACGATGGGCGTTGATTTTTTCAAGAATCAATGTTTCTAAGAGTGCTTCTGAAAGACTACGAGTTTCTAGAGGAGAACTGCTTGTTTGTGCATGGGTTGCAATAGAAAATAAGCTTGTTATTATAAAGAGAAAATAAATCAATTTCATGGATATAGTTTAAGTTCTTTTTGTAAGCATTAAGGTGCATTAACTAATTATAATTCCTAAGAGGAATGCCCCATCTACCATAAAAATAAAAAAAAGAGAACAAGCCCACACAACCAATTACCCCAAACAAAGCTCCAAAGCCCGAACAACACTCTTCACATTAGAGGTTGGGTAAAAACCAGCACTGTTAATACAATTAACCTCCACAATCTTCCACCCCTCTGTTGTTAAACAGATATCTAGGACAAAGGCAGGTGCTACACTGAAAATTTCTAACATTTTCTTCGCAAAAGCCATCCCTTCAGGTGCTACCTGAGCTTCATAGGTAACATCCCCATGGAATTTATAATAAACGGCATCAACGACTTGATCGCCAACAATCCAAAGACGTGCTTCTTTGTAAATACGCTGTGGCGTAGAAGCTTGTACCAAGGCGTCTTTATGCAATAAAGGTGTTGGCGGATCAGCCAAGATACGGGCTACAAAATCTTCCCACTTAAGTTTAGTAAAGACCTTGCCTGTGAAGATTTTGGCTTCTTTGTAAGGCTTGATGAATTTTTGTTCTCCTTCTTGCCAAGTAATTGGTGTTCTAAAAGGAAACACTTCTACACCATAATTGAGTAAGTGTTCTTGATAATGGGGGCAAAGTTCTTAAATAAACACTTCTCTCCATAAAAAGAACCAGGCGTCCAATGGGTGTTTTTTTTAGCTAAACGCGCCAAGCGAACAGAACCATAAACAAATACATCTTGGCGATTCGTTGATAGGGTTATAGCTTGGGCATCGCGCTCCAAATGAATCTTTTCATAAGGCAATTGCAAGGATTCTAACGCGTCAAAAAAACGATCGTGGTCAGGATCAGAATAAATATTGGATTGAACTAGAAAGTACATGGAATATAAGGTTGAGAAAATTATGGTATCTTACAAAATATAGTAGCCAAACAGGCGCTAACTCTTTTGCGTTCCATCGCCCTACTTTTATCAGAAGGATTTGTTCATTTATAGGAAACAAGTTAGTTGAAAAACTGTTATAACAGCAACAATAAAGAGCCAATTACTCCAAAAGAAAGTACACCATATATTTACACCTAAACGATCATATTGCCATGTCAACCAACTCTTATTCTTGTCAAGTTGCTGCTCTGATTCCATTGTTTTATGTAGGCTGGTCAGACGCTGTTCTTGGTCCTAGTGAAGTCCGTTTAATTCAAGACAAAATCAAATCCTATGATTGGTTATCTCCAAAAGATAAGCAACAATTATTAGAATGGGCGAATCCACAAAATCCACCAAGTGAAGCTTTACAAGGAGAATGGGCGGCTCAAATTAAGGATGCGGCGGAGCAAATGACAGCAAAAGAACGCCAAACATTGGTGCAATTAGGGGTAAAAATGGCCAAGCTTCATTCAGACGAAAACCAATGGATCAATAACCAGGTTGTGGAGGCGTTGAATGAGTTGCAACAAGCGATTGGAGTAGAGAGCATTGAGTTGCATCAATATTTATTGGCCCACCAAAAAACAACTGCCCAGAGAGAAGCTTTCTTAAATAAAGCGACAGTAGATGCGAAGGCATTACAAGCCGTTTTGGACGATGAATACAGTGAAATTCGAGAACGAGTTTTTCAAGTCCTACATGATCCTATGTTCACCACAAGGTCTATTCCTGACAAAGAAGCATATAGAGAACGGGTCTTAGAATGGACTAAATTATTGGCGAAACAGGGCTTAGGGGCGTTGCACTTTCCAAAAGAATATGGTGGACAAGATGATATGGGCGGTTATTCTGCGGTTTTTGAAACCTTAGGCTACCATGATCTAAGCATGGTGATCAAATTTGGAGTACAGTTTGGTTTGTGGGGAGGCGCGGTCTTATGGTTAGGAACAAAAAAACACCATGAGCGTTACCTAAAAGATATTGGAACCTTAGCATTACCAGGGTGTTTTGCCATGACAGAAACGGGGCATGGATCTAATGTACGCAATGGTGAAACAACGGCGACTTATGACCCTAAAACAGATGAAATTATTCTACACAGCCCCAACAAAGAGGCAGGGAAGGATTATATTGGAAATGCGGCTTTGCATGGACAAATGGCAGCAGTTTTTGCCCAACTTTGGGTAGGAGGTGTAAATCATGGTGTACATGCAATTTTAGCGCCCTTAAGAAATAAAGAAGGTGTGTTAGAAAAGGGCGTCACCATAGAAGATTGTGCGTATAAATTAGGCTTAAATGGCGTAGATAATGGCCGAATTTGGTTTGACCAAGTGAGAGTGCCACGCTTCAATTTGCTCAATCGCTTCGGTGATATTGATGCGGAGGGCAATTATTCTAGCCCTATAGAAAAAGAATCCAAGCGCTTTTTTACCATGCTAGGCACCTTGGTTGGCGGGCGCATGTGTGTGCCTAGAGCAGGTCTAAGCGCTGCCAAAACGGCCTTGACAATTGCGGTGCGTTATGCGTTAAAGCGTCGCCAATTTGGTGAAGAAGGCAAAGAGGAGCGATTGATTATTGATTACCCCACCCATCAACGTCGGTTAATGCCGCCCTTGGCACAAGCTTATGCCTATGATTTTGCATTGACTTATCTTACCGATCGATTTGTAAAGCGGACAGAAGAGGACATGCGCGAAATTGAAACCTTGGCCGCAGGGCTTAAATCTGTTGCTACTTGGTATGCTTCCTCCACCATTCAAACCTGTCGGGAAGCTTGCGGTGGTAAAGGTTACTTGGCTGAAAATCGTTTTGCAGATCTCAAAGCAGACTCCGATATTTTTACGACCTTTGAAGGAGACAATACAGTTTTAATGCAATTGGTGGCAAAAGGAGTCTTGGGAGATTTTAATAAAGAAATTATGAATGGTGGCTTGATGGGCATGGTGAATTTTGCGGCGGATCGTTTTCTGTCTACTATTCGAGAGAAGAATTTTATACACAGTCATAATACCAATGAAAGCCATCTGATTGATTCCGATTTTCAGTTAGAAACCTTTCGCTATCGAGAGCAAGATTTAATGGTGTCGGTAGCACAGCGTTTACGCAAATACATCAAGCGTGGTTTATCATCTTACCAAGCTTTTTTGCGTTGTCAAAATCATTTTATGGCCGTGGCTTTTGCCTATGTCGATCGTATTGTATTAGAACAATTTATTCTACAAGTAGAAGCTGTAGAGGATACGAAAACTAAAGCTGCTCTTAAAGTATTGTGCAATTTATATGCCTTGCACAAGATCGAAGAAAACAAAGGGTGGTACTTGGAACAAGGAGTAATGACAGGCAGCAAGACGCGTGCAATTCGCCGCTTGGTCGATAAATTGTGTTTAGAAGTGCGCCAAAATGCCTTACCATTAGTAGAAGGCTTTGGAATTCCTGAAGTATGCCTAGCACCAATCGCAGAACTGCCTTAAAAGGCACCACCTTGTGCTTATTATCAACAAAAAACTTAACAACCATACTATATGTCCTATCAAATTAGAACAGCGACAGAAGCTGATTTTGGAGCTATTTTGGGCTTAATCAAAGAATTGGCTGCTTTTGAGAATGCATCCGATCAAGTGCTCAATACTGTGGAGCGAATGAAAGCAGAGCAAGATTTATTTTCCTGCTTTGTTGTAGAACAAGCCGATGGAAAAATCATTGGGATGGCACTCTATTATTTGGTGTATTACACATGGGTCGGCAAGTCGTTGTACTTGGATGACCTCTATGTACAACAAGCGTTTAGGGGGCAAGGGATTGGCTCTAAATTGTTGAATAAACTCTTTGAAGTGGCGCAACAAGAAAATTGCCAGCGGGTCCGTTGGCAAGTATTGGATTGGAATGAACCTGCGATTGCTTTATATAAAAAATCAGGCGCTACAATTGATGGCGAATGGTGCAATTGCGATTTTAATAAAGAGGGCATAGCGGCCTTTTACTTGACTTAGAGTTGGTTTAAAATGTATTAAGGATGAAAATCAATAATTNNTCATAAAGGCTTGTTTTTCTTTGATAAAAAATTTAAACATGCTCTTAAATTAACCCTTGTTATGATAGAGAATTTTCCTTGGTTGTTAGAACTTGGATTTCTAACGTTAGCGATTACCACTGTTTTGTTTTTTCATTGGTCCAATGCGCGTCCTAACAAAGTAACAGGGGTACTTTTTGCTTGGGGAGCACTGCATGCTGTCTTGGCGTATAATGGTTTTTATGAGAATGTAGAAGCTCGTCCACCACGTTTTGCATTCATTCTGATTCCAGGATTTATCGCAATAGGGTATGGGCTTTCGCCAAAGGCTTTGGCTTGGGTAGAAGTGCGAAGAAATACCTGCATTAGTACCTTTTTGCATAGCGTGCGGTTGCCTGTAGAATTGACCTTACACTATTTGTTCACGTGGCAATTAGTGCCCGAATTAATGACGTATACAGGGCGTAATTTTGATATTATAGTAGGAATTACAGCGCCTATTATTGGGTATTTCTATTACAAACAACAACTCTCTATCAATATACTTTTGGCTTGGAATATAGTAGGCTTTTTATTGGTGAGTTTTATTTTGATTAATGGCGTTTTATCAGCCGAGTTACCCATTCAACAATTTGCTTTTGATCAACCTAATGTGGCACTAAAGTATTTCCCTTTTGTGCTGCTACCTGCTTTGATTGTGCCTTTGGCAATATATACACACTTGACGGATATCATCTTGTTGAGCAGGGCGAAGAAGAAAGAAATGGCAGTATAAGTAGCGCTTGCTTTTTAATTGAAACAGGAGTCATCCCTTTGCAGTCATCTAGCCCTAGTAGCGGGCATCTCTTGTTTATTCTAGTACTCAAGGGATCACTCCTGTTTATTATAGAGAGGTAGAAGGATTAAACACTAGTCTCCATTTCTTCCATCGGCCCAAAAAATTCATAATGAATGCTGGTATTGCTGATGCCCATTATATTCAATAACTGTAAGCAATGTGCCATAAAGGCTTTAGGGCCACAGCAATAAAAGGTGCATTCTTGTAGATTGGGAATAGTAGCAAGTGTTGCAGTTGTTAGAAAACCTTCCTCTTCATAATCTTGATGCATGATATCTGTTTCTAGAGGTTCACTAAAGAGTACCCGATGAGTAGAATTGGAAGTACTTTGGTCCTTGATTTCTTGAGCAAAGGCTTGTACTGCTCCATTCACAGCGCACTGGATAAAGGTAACTTTCCTGTTATCTTGTGCCGTTAACTGCTGGTACATACTCATCAAAGGAGTAATGCCAACTCCGCCAGCTAATAAAACGACAGGTTTATTGTCTTCTTGAAGGAAAAAATCTCCAGCAGGCATCCCAACTTGTAGGATGTCGCCTTCTTGAAGGTGTTGGTGCAAGTAACTAGAGACGACTCCGTCAGGATTACCTGTTTCTCGTTTGACGCTAATTCTCCAATAGTTAGGGTTAGGAGCTGCCGATAAGCTATAATTTCTAGTATGTTGATGGTTGGTAGAAGGAATGTCTACGGTCAAAGCAATATACTGCCCAGGCTTAAAACTCGGAAGAGGTTGGTCGTTGGCTCTTTGAAGATAGAAAGAGGTGATGATACTGCTTTCTGCTACTTTTTTGACAACAACAAAAGCTTCTTTTCCTCTAAAACCTCCTGTTTGTTGAGCGCCCTCTACATATAAATCTTCTTCTCTACTCGCTAAAATATCAGCTAAGAATTGATACGCTTCTGTCCATGCTTCCATAATGGCAGGTGTTGCAGCCGCTCCCAATACTTCTTGAATCGCTGCCAACAGATTTTCTCCTACAATCGCATACATAGGACGGGTAACGGATAAACTGACGTGTTTCTGAGCGATCATTTCTACTGTAGCGCCCAATACTTCTAGATTATCAATGTGTTGTGCGTACATAAAAACAGCCTGCGCCAAGACCTTTGGTTGTGTTCCCTTTTTTTGGTGCGTCATGTTGAACATGTTTTTCAACTCAGGATGGCGAACAAATAAACGCTTATAAAAAACGCTGGTAATGGTTGCACCATGTTCGGCTAGTACAGGGGCGGTAGCCTTGACGATTTCTTTTGTTTGTTGGGTAATCATGATACTCTATTTTTATTAGCAATAATTTTCGATCTTTGTTGCTACAAAGCTAGGGCATCTGCTACTAATAAACCTATGACTTAAATCATACAACAATGATAGAGCTAGAATTGCTGAAAAAATATTCTTATCAATTGGTGAAGTATAAGAAGGGAGAATATGTTTTTGAGGAAGGAAGTCAGCCTCGGTATTACTACCAAGTAATAGACGGAGGCGTGAAGATGAATTATTACAATGAGCGAGGAAACGAATTTATACAAGGTATTTTTGGCCGCAATAGAAGTTTTGGAGAGCCGCCACTGTTTGCTCAAACCCCTTATCCTGCCAATGCAGTTACTCTGAGAAAATCTACCCTTATTCGTATTCCTTTTAAGGACTTTGAGCAATTGTTGTCCGAACATCAAGCCGTACACTGGAACTTTACAAAGATGTTATCTACTCGACTTTATTATAAAGCCATTATGGCGAATGGCATTACTTCTAATTCCGCAGAAGAAGCCATTCTATCTTTATTTGATTACATCAAATACAATGTCTACAACCAACCAGGGCGTTTTGAATGCCGCATTGAGTTGACTCGAAAAACTATAGCAGGGCTAGCAGGTCTGACAATAGAAACAACCATCAGAAAAATTAAAGAAATGGAGAGTAGACAGGAGTTAAAAATTGTAGAAGGAAAGGTATTTTATTAACTCTTAATGAACCCACCAGAATAATAGATAAATGCTTGATCGTAATTTTTTTAGAATAAGTTTAATGCTATTTCTCTTGTTGATAATAGAGAGGGGACAGGCTCAGAAAAATGATTGGGAAAATCCCACGATTTTTGCGGAGAACAAATTGCCAGCTAGAGCAACATTGTATCCATACGGCAGAGAAAATAGCAATGTTTTAAAACAACGATTGAGTGGCAATGAATGGCCTTTTTATTGGGTGAACGATGAGCAAAAACGCCTCAAAGATTTCTATCAATTAGAACTAGAAGACCAAGATTGGGAGAAAATTGTAGTGCCGATGGTTTGGCAGCGCCAGTATAATAGTGCAGGGCAGTTGTATGGAAATCCCATTTATGTGAACCAATCGTACCCTTTTGATCGTAAGAATCCTCCTCATATTCCCAAAGGGAAAAATGAAGTTGGAGTACATCGGAAGTGGTTTGTATTGGATGAGAATTGGAAAAACAAACGTGTCATACTACATTTTGGAGCGGTTAATTCGGCCATGTATTGTTATATCAATGGGCAAAAAATAGGCTATGCGCAGGGCGGAAAAACTCCTATAGAGTTTGATGTGACGTCCTATGTGCAGCAAGACAGCAATCTACTGGCGGTAGAGATTTTTCGATATTCTGATGGGAGTTACTTGCAATGTCAAGACTATTGGCGTTTGAGTGGCATAGAACGGGAGGTCTATTTATATGCGTTACAGCCAACATACATCGCAGACATAGAGGTACAAGCAGGCTTGATGGACCAATATAGAACAGGTCAATTTAAAGGAAAAATTCACTTTTCAGGTAAAACACCCATACAGGCAAGAGTAATTCTTAATAGCAATATTTATCACCAGCATACACTGGATACCATTGTGACGATTGATCCTATTCAAGATAGTATACTTTACTTGGAGCACTTGATTCCTGAAGTACGTACTTGGAGCGCCGAAACGCCTGATTTGTATCAATTGAAAGTGTTTACTAGAACTCCTTCTGAGGACAATCGTTGGAATTCTGCTCCGAGTAATGGCGATTATGTAGAACTAAGTGTTGGGTTTAGAACGTCTGAAATTAAGAACGGGCAATTGTTAATCAATGGGAAAGCGGTGCATCTCAAAGGAGTGAATTATCATGAGCATCATCCTTATTGGGGGCATACCATTCCTTTGGAAACGATCAAAAAAGATCTGCGCCTGATGAAGGCCAATAACATCAATGCGATTCGGACTTGTCATTATCCACAACAAGAAGCCTTTTATTATTTGTGTGATGAGTATGGCTTTTATGTGGTAGATGAGGCGAATATCGAGTCTCATGGAATGGGTTATGGTCCTGCTTCGTTGGCAAAGCGACCTCGTTGGAAAGCAGCGCATTTGGATAGAGTAGAGCGGATGGTAGAGCGCGATAAGAACCATCCTTCTGTGATTATTTGGTCTTTAGGGAATGAAGCAGGGAATGGTGTTAATTTTTTAGCCGCGTATGATTGGCTGAAAGCAAGAGATACGACACGGCCTGTGCAATATGAACAAGCGCATCTTAAGTGGCGTAATTCTGATATTTATGCTCCAATGTACCCCAAGTTTGAGAAGGTAAAAAAGTATGCAATATCCAATCCAGATAAGCCTTTAATTATGTGTGAATATGCGCATTCTATGGGCAACAGCACAGGCAATTTTCAAGACTGGTGGGATTTAATCGAAGCACATGATGCCTTACAAGGTGGCTTTATTTGGGATTGGGTTGATCAAGGCTTGGTGGAAAAAGACAGTAATAGTCAAGCTCTTTTTTATAGCTATGGGGGCTATTACGGTCCTAAAAATATTCCAAGTGCAGGAGGCTTTTGTCTCAATGGAATTGTCTTTCCTGATCGTAGTGCGCAACCTGCTTTAGAAGAAGTAAAAAAAGTTTATCAATCAATTGCTTTTGAGGTCGTTGATTTAGAAGTGGGAGAAATAGAAGTGCATAATAAATATGACTTTAAGAGCTTGAAAAGACACCAACTGTTTTGGTCCATTAAGCGAAATGGTGTTGTTATTCAAAAAGGCGAGCAATACTTGGGTGATATCGCCGCTCAGAGCAAGCATGTTCTTCAACTCTATAAGCGATTGCCTTCGCCTACCCCCAAAAATGGATTGGATTACCTGCATTTAGAAGTTCGCCCCCCAGGATTTAGAGCCCCTTTTTTAGATGATATTAGAATTGCAAAAGAGCAATTAGAAATAGAAAATCGAGCCTTTCTGCCCCCACCAACAATTGTCAACAATAGTGAATTGAACGTAAAAGAAACGCTGTATACTGTTTTTATAACAGGAACAGGATTTGAATTGACCTTTGATAAAAAAACAAAATGCTTAGCTTCATGGACTGTTGGTAACAAGGAGTTGTTAAAAGAAGGCTTTCGCCCTAATTTTTGGCGGGGAATGACTGATAATGACTATGGGCATTTCTTATTGCTTAAAGCAGGACATTGGCGGCGTGCTAGTCAAGCACCTTCCGCTAAAACAATGCGTTGGGAGAAGGATAGTAGCGGCCAAATAGTAGTGGCTATTAAGTACGATTTTTATGGAGGAAGCACTACTTTGTTTTATACCATCATGGGTAATGGAAAATTACAGATTCAGAGTACCTTAAAACGAGGCTGGCCTCGTTGGGGGGCTTTACCTAAGTTTGGTTTGACGGTGGTGTTGCCTCCACAATATGAGCAACTGCAATGGTACGGCCGTGGTCCTTTTGAGAACTATTCTGATAGAAAAACAGCTGCTTTTATAGATAAATACAAGGGAACGGTAGGGGAACAATACGTTCCTTATATCCGCCCTCAAGAAAATGGGCACAAAACAGATACGTATTGGTTAGAATTGACGGAAGAGGACAGCGGTTGGGGGCTGAAGGTAGAGGGAATTGAGAAGCCTTTTGAATTCTCTGCCTTGTCTTATAGTACAGAGGATTTTCAAGGAGCGGTACGTGCCTTAGGGCAGCACAATGATAAGAATCGCTACACCAAAGACCTACAAGAACGCGCGGGTATTTATTTGGATCTCGATGCCGCTCAATTGGGAGTAGGCGGCGATGACTCTTGGTGGCAACGGCCACACAAACAATACCGCTTATTAGAAAAAATCTATCAAATACAACTGGTTTTATCGCCCATCATTCCTGAATAAAAAAACACTTGCTCTTTTTGACAATAGTCCAAGAGCAAGTGTTTTTATGAAAGGAAGTAGACAAAAGTGTCTCTATTTTTTCGCTTTGATGGACCATTCAAAAGTGAAACTAGAAACTTCTAGTGAAGTGCCATCCGCGAGTTGTTGGATGCCTTTAGCATGTAGTGCTAAAGATTGCGCCTCTCCTGTAGCGAGTGTTGCTTGTATGGCCGCCGTAATTTCAGCGCCTTGATTGCAGGTGAAAGTAGTTGTTCCAGTTGCTTTTTTTAGAAAATCGGCCTCCATATGGGTAATAAGCATCGAAATCTTCCCTCGTCCTTGTAAGTGCCCAGCCATTAAAATTCCTGTGGAAAGTTCAGCCGCCGCCGCTTGTGCCGCAAAGTAAGTGGAGCGAAATGGATTCTTGGAACGCCAACCATAGGGTAAGGTCACTTTGACATATTCAGGTGTCATTGCTCGAACGCGTGCGCCCATGAACCAAGCCGCAGGCAATTTTCCTAGGAAATAAAGGCGTTGTAAGACAGGATTGGTAATCCGCTTGATAAAGGTTTTTAAGTGGGGGTTGCTAAGGTCGTGAGGTAATGTTTTGGTGTCGGCCATGTTGTTTTTCTGATTGATTCGATGGCTAAATTAATAAAAAACTATTTAAGATAAGAGTGCGTCCTATTTGAACTTACCCAAAGAGATAGAACTTTGTTCATAAAAAAGAGGCTGCCCTTTTTCGACAGCCTCTAGTTACTCTAATAACAAAGGCTATTAGGGTTTCATTAGAACTACTTTTTTGTAAAAACTAGTAGTAGCAGTTGTTATTCTTATAAAGTAAACGCCATTAGGTTGATTGTTGAATTCCAATTGAAATTTGTTATCCGTAGTGGTTTTTTGTAAGATCAATTGACCATTTTCCGCGAAAACTTCTAGGAACAGTTCTGTTGGATTATCTTGCTCAATAGTAATCCACCCCGTGCTTGGGTTAGGATAAAGTTGAAAGTTTGTTGCTTGTAATCGTTGTAGTCCAATGAAGTTACAAGCACGGACAGTAGTAATTTTGGTTGCTGTATTAGAACAACTGTTATTATCGGTATAATTGTATAGAATAGTATTGCTTCCCAAAGCAGCATTGCTAGGGTCAAACTGGGTACCAATGATACCACTACCTGTGAAGGTTCCACCAGCGGGTACACCGATTAGAGTCACGATAGAAGTTGTATCACAATAAGACGTATCTAAACCCGTGATTTGTACTGTTGGGAGTGGCGTGACAGTTAAATTTAACGTAACAATACTATCACAACCTGTTGAGGCTGTTAAGGTGTCGGTGTAAGACCCTTGAGTAGTATAGGTGTTGCCATTCCAGAGGTAAGTGGTTCCTTGACAAATAGAAGCATTGCTCGTATCGGCATAGGCTCCAAGAACAGTAATGGTAATACTGGTATCACCAGAACAGCCCAAAGGACTGGTATAAGTATACGTCAATGCAAAGCTACCAACCCCTGCTAAACTTGGATCAAAGCTAGTGCCTCCAAGCACTCCTGTTCCTGTATAAACGCCGCCTATAGGCCTGCCACCACTTAAGGTAAAGGGAGTTGCATTCGCACAAGTTGCTGGTAAAGGATTGTGTGTTACTGGGAGTGGTTGAGTGGTATCACAACTACAACTAAATAAAGCTTCCCAGCCACTTCTGACAACGCTTCCATCAGAAGTAAAGGTAAAGGTTAGACTTCCATCAGTAGCAGACGAAGTCATAGACGGAGGTATACTTGTACCGCTGTAAGTTCCAATAACAGGCGCGGCTGTACTATTGCCATCATAAACGGTTAATACATCTAGACCACTTTCAGTATTGAAGCTGGAAAAATCAACATTTAATTTGTTACCAGCTTGTGGGTAGAAAGTATGAGTAAAGTTGGCATTGTTGTTATAATTGCCACCGATACCAGCTGCATCATAAAAACCACCACTACAAGTCGTATCATTATTAGACAAGCCAATTTCATAACAGTCTATTATTACTGTAACAGTGTTAGAAGTGTCTACGGTACCATTTAAGTCAAAAACACCTCTGTAGTAAGAAGTTTTATTTTGCATAAGAGCAAAATTAGGACGAGGATTAGAAGCCCCCATATTAGCCCAATTG
>JBOEFW010000014.1:0-30280 GCA_050633105.1 Aureispira sp.
TTAGGCGTCTCTAACATATCTTGTTCAAAGTCAGTATCTGAAAGATTAAAACTTGTATACGTTGTATTAGAATCTAGCCCATCAATAAAGGAACGCCCAATAGGAGAGCCATTGTATTCAAATGCTCTAGTATCTCCTAAAGAAGGGTTATGGAGATTAAAAGCGTCTGTTCCATTATTATTGGCATTTTCTATGTGGTATTGTAACATCACCACATCTTTATTGAGATTGGTATGGTGGATCAATTGGTAGACATAATTATTTATATTCTCCATATTGTTATAGGAGGCATTAGCCATTGTTTCGAGAAGAACATTACGAGTACGATTTCGAATAACAACATTATCAAAGGCAAAACCATCATAGTCGCGCATTGGATCAACCGTGACAGAGGCAAAGGCGATTCTTAAACGGACTATATTATTGATTCCTCTATAAGCATCTAGTTTGTAACGACCATTTTGCCAACTGTTACTTTCTCCAGACCAACCAATTGGGAATACCCGATGGGTATTATCCCCTGGATCCCCTGCAATAAAGGGCGTATTAAACCAGTTGATTCCTCGGTTGAGTTCTCCTACAGGCGCCCAAGAGCCATCTGTTTTTTGGTATTCCAAAATACTACCATCTGCTTGTTGGCGGGTATCGGTCCAGTAATCTAAACTAATCATTGGACGGTTAAGTGAAGAGATGTCAAAACAAGGACTATAAACCCAAGCATCTTCTTCAGGGCCATAACCGCGGTCGGTTTGTGTGGCCCAGATATGATTGCTGGTATCTTGCGCTACTCCCAAAGGATTGTTGTCAACCCCCCATTCCCATAATAAGCTGTTATTACTGGTTCTGCTTTCTGCAAACCAGTTTCCTGCAGAGGCTTCAAAGTCTTGCTCATAGGGGTAGTTATTGACCACTGGAGAGATGACAATACGAATAGTATGGGTGTCAATACAATGGGTACGATTGGCCACAATAAGACTTGGGTAATAAACTCCTGGACTATTGTAACTGTAAGCAAAAGGAGCAATTTGATTGTTAATCGTGTCAATTTGACTAGAGTTAATAATAAAGCTATTATTCGAGTCTGCTTGCCATTGTATATGGGTAATCTGATCAATAGAATTGTTCCGAAAAATACTGCTTAGAGTGGTGATGCTATCAGGTAGGAAATAACTGCTATCCTGTTGACAACCTCCAAGGACACTAAAACCAATTTCAGGCATTCCATAGACGTTGATGGTATCAATGAATTGACTACGACAGCCTGTGATGGGGGTTTGATATTCAAAATGAATAGGATGATAGCCTGGGCCAGCTAAATCAGGTAAGAAATAGTTGGTTCCCTGTCGAACGCCATTTCCACTAAAGATGCCACCAGTATCCACTGAAGTTAACCATACTGTATCTCCTCCTATACAATAGGTATTGTGACTAGAATCTGTCGTAAAACTAATGGATGGAATACGATAGACGGTAATGTTTTTTGTTGTGCTATCAGAGCAGGCATTATTAGTGATCGTATGTGTGATATTTACGGTAATACTATCTGTTGTTAAAGGGATTAGCCTATTACTAGTATCTCGTCTACCGCTATTAGGATGGAAATAAAAATTAGAAGTTTGGATAGAACGAATCAATGGAATGCCATTTCTTGTAAATGATCCTCCTCCTGAGGTCGTATAAATTTGAATGGCTGTATCTGCTTCACAATGGGCAGGAGCTAAGTTAAAGTCAGAAGATTGATAAGCATCTACTATAAAACTAGTAGTAGTACTAGCTGTACAGCCAACACTATCTGTCACGGTATGAGTCACAGAGTGAATGCCATCTCCTACAGCATTAGGATTAAAATAGAAAGAGGTGTCTGTAAAAATAACATACTGGTTATTAGGATAAAAAATAGTATCGATAAAAATGTCTAAATAAACCCCTCCTGAGTTATTGGTGAAATGATGCCAATAACCAATAACACTAGAGTCAGGGAGAAGTTGTTGCAAAGTATCACTACTACAGAAACGTTGATTTAGAGTAGGTGAAGTTAATAGAGGAACAGGTAACTTACTTATTTCTATTTCTATTACTGTATCAATAGGGCATATAAGTAAGTTTTGCATTGGCTGCGCTAACGTATCATTAATGCTATAACGAATCGCATTCCTTCCTAAGCCTGCTTTGTTGGGTATGAAGTACCAAGTACTATCAAAGTCAATCCCTGAACCAGAAAAGGTACCTCCAATAGGACTACCTGTGATACGTATAGTGTCGTTGACTCTACAATAGAAGGAGTCTAGGTTGTTAATAATAGAGGAAGAGGGATTATGAATATAAGTACGGGCAGAAATGGTGTCGGAACAATCATTACCATCCTTATAAATGTAGGTAAAGCTTTTATATCCTGTATCTGTATTAGGCGTGAAAGTCAGGAAGCCAGTTGAATCTATTGCAAAAGTATTGGTATTATTGCCAGTAAATGTTCCTCCTTGTGGCTCTAAACTTATAAAGTCTTTCGAGTCCTTAGAACAATAAGCAGAATCTAAGCCTGCAATAAGAATTGTTGGGCCAGGGTGAATGAATATGTTTCTACTGATGGTGTCGGAACAACCTAAAGAATCGGTATAAGTGTAATAGATAGGCTTTGTTCCAGTACCTGCCGTAGTGGTATCGCTGCTTGGGCTTATAATCCCTGTAGAATCGATAACAAGCTCCCCATAAAAGGAGAATTGTCCTGATGGATGGTTAGAACTGTATAAAATATCATTGGGGGCAGAGATACAATATTGACTGCTGTCTCCTGTGAACGTAGGGATTGGTAAAGGGTGTACGGTAACTTGTATGGCATCTTCTGCTGAACAACCTTTAGAATCCGTAAAGTTGTAAGAAATGGAATGTGTATTGACGCTTGCTAGGGATGGGGAGAATAGACCTGTGGTAGTATTAATCCCTGCTCCTTGATAGGCGCCTATTCCAGTTGAATTTGGACTAACTATAAAGAAAATGGCAGTATCATTAAGGCAAAAACTAGTGTCCATCGAATGGTTGATGGATACCATAGGAACAGTATCTAGTTTGATGATAGCAGTATCAATAGCACTACAACCATTGTTATCGGTGTAGGTGTATATTACTTGATCTATTGTATCTCCTGCTAATATTATGCTACTTGGATCATAAGTGTAAATATTATTGCTGTCAATTATTCCATTGCCTATAAGACTATAGCTCATAGCTGTTGAGGGAATGGGTTGAGGTATGATTGTGAAAACAGAATCATTTTTACAAAAACTAATACTATTACTATTAGATTGAGCATTAAAGGTTGTCTGAATGTCGACATTAGGAAGTACTACAATATCAACAATCAAATCATCACTTCCTATACATCCAGTTATAGTATCTTTTACTGTTGCTGTGATAGTAGCTGTTGCTAATGAAGGTGGTGGAGTAAATGTATTATTACTAACCCCTAATCCTGATACAGAAAAACTATCTATCGTTCCTGAAATAGTTCTATAGCTTATTATCTTGGCAGGTGTATTGGCGCATAGTGTTGTATCAGCTTCAAGTCCATCTAGTGTTAATGCTATTCTAGGAGGGGCACTAATAGTAATGGTATCTGTACTTTGATAAGTACAATCATAAGTAGTGTCTATTAAAACATAAGTGATAAAATTAGAGCCTGTATCAGCTAGTTGTGGAGTGAAGTGCCCAGAAGAATCTAGGCCTGGAATTGGTTGAAAATAACTTTGTGTTCCTCTTGGTTGAAGGCTAAGAAATGTCTCTGGAGCAGCACTTTTACAGTAAGTAGGGCGAGTAGAAAAAGTAGGATCTAATGGTGCAACAATATTAATGCTTTTAAATCCAGATGAATAGCATCCATAGTAATCGGAATGATAACTTAACCATATAAAAACATTTTGATTAGTTGTAGAGGATAAGGAATCATATATCGCTTTGGGGCTAATTATATTAGTATAGATTGAATTAGTCTGATATCTATTAGAGTTAGGATCTAGATATGAGAATGCTAAAAAACTTAGAGAATCGTGATTAAGGTCAGGAAGTAGGGTTAAGGTATCTATTACATCGTTAGCGCAGAAATAATTAGGTACATCTGCTAACGTGTTGGATGGGCGATCTACAATTAAGATGGTATCAGTAATTACAATAGAGTTAACAATAACTGCAGAACTATTTGTTATAGTGCTATTTATGTTTTTATCTAAATAAGTTATTGTTACTATGATTGTATCTGTATTCCTAAATGAATCTAAGTGTATTTGGAATGTTTCAGATCCTTTTGTTGAATCAACTAGCTGTATAGGGATATTATTAGCTGTAATACTTTCTAAATTATTCTTAATAATTGTAACAGTTGGAAATGGAATGCTAGAGTATCTAAAATTAGGTTCTCTATTGATCACATCTGAAGAATGACTTTGTCTACACAACTTATCAGGTAATTCATATATGTTGGAAAAGTCATTTACCGTTATATCACCACTAACTTCTCCAATACAACCATTATTATTAAACTCTAAGTGAACGGAATTGGTATTATTAGTATTAGCAAGGTCTCCTAAAAAATTACTATTCTGATCTACATAAGTCCCTGAAAACGTGTGATTGTAGCAAGAAGTAGGATCACAAAGTATATTAGGAATTATTTGAGTAATAATATTATTGTTAGAAGTGCTATCTAAAGTCAACAACCGATTATTACCACCACTAGTTTGCTTTATAATAGTAGCAAAGGATATTTGATCTAAGCGATTATCATAGAAAGTAAGTTGCTTCATGGTATTAATAGAATCAGCACACGTAGTTCCATTACTGTATTGAGGAAAATAATAATAAGTAACATCAACACCAATAGAGCCTGCATGATTAATAGGCCATTTAGCTTGAGTAGCATTGATAGTAGAACCTGTAATAAAGCTCGAGTCAACTTGAGACGGATCAGCCGTAAATACCCCTCCACTAGGGCTTCCTATTAAAGGAATAGCTATGTCATCAGCACAGAGCGGCGTAGTTTGTGGCAAAAAGTCTAGGACAGGGTTATGGATATATAGTATTTGTGTTGTGTACAATGAGTCGGAGCCATTCCAAAAGGAAATGGTTCCTGTAGCAGCAGTATTAGGAAGGCGGAATGCAATTGTTCCTTTGACACTATTATTCGTATTGGTAACTTGATTGGTAGAGGTAACTGGCAAGTCTACAAGAGCGCCTATTTGGTTTCTAAACTGTATTTTGTCTGGATGCATCATAAAAGCATCATAATCAAAAGAAACAGAATCGCCAACGCAAGCTTCGTAGGTTGGTGCTTGTGAAGCAGTACTATTATTAAAAGTAACAGTAGGAAAAGTAGTAGGAATATTATCTAACTTAATAATCGTACTATCCATTGCCATACAACCCATAGAATCCACATAAGTATAAATCACCATATCTACATCCAAAGTAGAAGAGACTAAACTAGGACTATAATAGTATTTATTATTACTGACTTGGTAGGAGACTCCCATGCCAGTAATCGTAGTTCCCGCTAAACCTGTAGCATGACTGGGTTGTCCATCAATACTAAGAGGAGCAGCATTTCTTGAATACGTGTGATCAGAAGTATCTAGGTTATTCGTACCATAAGGACTAGGAACTCCATTAAAAGCACCATCAATAAGAGAAATAGGAAGGTCTTTGATGATAACGCCAATACTATCTGTACCTATACAACCCAAGCTATCTGTAGTGGATACATAGAGTGTTGTATCGCCACCCACTCCTACAAAAACACTGCTGGGATCAAATATGTTATTGGTAACGCCTGCTCCTGAATAAACAGAATTATAAGGGAGAAAGCCAGTACCTGTGTTCGCTTGTACAAAGACTCCGAGCTGAATATTGCTTTCATTAATACAGAACATAGTGTCTATAAGTGAGCTATCTAAAGTCAGTTGTACTTGTGGGGCGGCGGTTATTATGATAACAGCTGTATCGGAATAGGAGCAGGTTCCAGTCGCATCTGTTTGTGTATATAGGATGATATTGGTATCCAAAGCTGCTAGTGATGGATCAAATTCCCCTGTTGTAGGATCTGTTATGGCGTTTGGTAGGGAAGGTATAGTAGTAAAAAGTTTTGTTATGCTTCCTGTAGGTGTTGAATGCGCTAGAGTAGTAATGGTATTATTGTTACAATAAGAGCTGTCCGTAATAGCTGGAGTTAAGGGAGCTGTTATTTGAATAATATTTGCTGATGAAGTGACTGTACAACCATAATAATCTATTTCATAATATAGTAATAGTTGAGGATTACCCACGACTCCAATTGTAGAATGAGTTAAGGTATCGTATAAAAAGGTAGGATCAAATGTATTATTTAAAAGATCAATTTGATTTATACCACCAGATAAGGTTATATATGTACTGTTGTTGTTGGGACCTAATGTGTCATAAGCTAGTGTTAGAGTGTCAGTAGGATCATTTTGACAATAGGACGAATTTAGATTCCCTATAGTAGCCATTGCAGGAGTAGGGGCCTGACGTATAACCACAGAATCTATAACGTGAAGAATACTAGTATCGGAAGGAGAACCAAAACTAGATCTAGGAGCATTAATGGTATAGTACTCCATTGTGAGAATAACTTTTGAAGTTCCCATAGGGAGCAAGGAAGGATCAAAATCATAAATTTCTTGTCCGAGGCTTGTTGGGTTATTAGTATTAGGAATAATAGCAGCTTGATGCATTGGATCAAGTGTAGTCACACTAACCAAACTATCAATAGTAATAATACGCCCTGTCAATAAATTTCCTGTAGTATCTCTGGAATAGACCAAAGAAGAATCTCTTTCTAGTGTGATGGGAGAAGCTCCTTGACACAAGGTATCAGGTAAGCCAATAATTTTAGGAGTAAGGAAGGAATCAACAATAACAAGAGCACTAGTAGCCGACCCAATACAACCATTATTATTATACTCTAAACGAAGGAGATTATTATTAGCAGCTATAGGGCTGAGAAAAGAATCACTAGGGGTAACAAATGCCCCTGAAAAGCTGTGTGGGTAGCAAGTTACATGTGGCGTACTGGAATTAGAATTACAAAATATATCATGACTCAGACCTGTAATCATAGTACTAAGACTGGTGTCTAAGGATAAGAATTGATTGCTAGCACCAGCAGCCAATCTTATTAAGGTATCATATTCTATCCAGTCCAGTCTATTGTCATAGATGGTAATGGATTTTGTCGTGTCTTTGGATTGCGGGCAGGTTGTTCCATTGGTATAACTAGGAGTATAGCCATAGGTTATATTAACAACCATGGAGTCTTTATAGTGATGGGGTGGCCATGGTGCTAAAGTAGCGTTGAAAACAATACTATCTATAAAATTGGAGACAATTTTGGCGGTGTCAACTGTAAATATCCCTCCACTAGGAAAGCCATAAAGTGTATCTATTTGATTTTTAGCACATATAGGAGCAGTCTGAGTTAAGAAATCTACTACTGGGCTGTGAATGATTAAGAGCTGAGTGGTGGTATGAAGAGTAGTAGCAGTGTTATTGTTAGTATTTACGAAAGTAACAACCCCTGAAACTGCATTGTTTGGAATAGTAAAAGTTGATATTCCTTGTCGTTGATTATTAATTATTGTATCAGGATTATTGACTACAGGAATATCTATAAGATTACCTGCATTATCATTTAAACGCACTAGATGAGGATGCAGAGAAAAACCAGCATAAGCAAAAGAAACCTCATCCCCAGCACAAGCCTCCCATATAGCAGTAGGGGCATTAGTATTGCTATTGGAAAAGGAATCAATCGTAGAAGTTTGCCCAAAGCTAAGAGTAGGACATAATACAAGGAAGATAACACACCAGATAATTCTGTGGAGTATAGAGGAATAAAAGGAAGGCATAATGGTGATGATTTAGCTAGAAGAGAAGAAGTTTTACGTTCTTCGAAATAGTACATTCGTATTTCTTTTTCAAAAAGAATAGCCCCCTAATATTCTTGTCACTTCTTGATTAATTGAAGTAACATTGCTTCTTCTATACGAAGGATAATAAGGAGGAAGCATGATAGATATTAGTAGTAATGTTCTTTTTTAGAAAATTTTATGATTTAGGATAGAAGAAATATATTTTTGAATTTGTTCTAAGGACAGAAAATAAGCATAACTTTAGAAATAAGCACTTAGAAAAGTGATATTTTTTTGAGAATTCTATCAGAATTAATAATGCCTTTAAAAAGTAAATTCTTCTTTTAAGATGCTTTTAAAAATTAAAAAATTGATTATGATAGCATTATAAATTGTATATTTTGAAATAAATACACAAAATAGTTTGTTGCTCCAAGATTAATTTTGAGAATAATTGAAAGAAACTAAAAAAAGGAGCCTTCCTAGAACAGAAGACTCCTTTATAAAAACATGTTATTGATTTCTTAATTTTAACTCAATATTCAATACCTAAGGTCTCCCCAAAACAACTTTACGTTGCACAAAAACCTTGTCATTATACAAGAGCAAAATATAAGTACCAGTGGGGTAGTCCAAGCCTTCTACAAGAACTTGATCGGTGCCAGCTGGAATACTTCCCTGCTCTACTTCAACGCCTTGAATGTTAACCAATTTCCATTGATAATCGTGCTGTAAAGAGTGGTCAAATTGCAAGTTAAAGTAATCGTGTACTGGATTTGGAAAGAGGTTTAAACGTTGCAGTTCGTTGAGTTCCTCTTGGGCTTGTATCGGGTCAACCCCAACCCAGGAGCCACTAATATTTCTAGTGGTTGCAACTTGGAAGATTTCCTTAGAATCAATATCTTGAATGAAAACAACCGCTTGGAAACGAGTGGGCTGATAGTTAATAAAACCACTGGCGGTATGGTTCCAACTGAACGTAACAGCTTGTGTTTGCCCTGTCACCCATTCCTGTTTGAAGGTATGGTTGGTATTGGTAGAAGGGATGGTATGAAATTGATCATTTTCACGAGCGACGGCATGAATTTCACTGTTATAATTACTCCCTACTGGATAGCTTAACGAATCTTCAGAAATGACCGTATAGATTCGATAAGCCGCAGAATCTAGATTATCTAGTGCGGTGGCAGAAGCCTTAATTTCGAAAACACCATTAAAATGGGAGAAGGTATCAATATTGATAGAAAATTGTGGTGTTGCTAGCATGTCTTCTTCAAAATTAGCATCCGAAAGATCAATGGTTATATAAGTAGAATCTGGTCCATCAATAAAGGCACGTCCAGTAGGAGATAGATTGTATTCAAAGGCTCTACTATCTCCTAAAGAAGGATTATGCAGATTAAAAATATCGCTGGTTCCACTGACATTTTTTATGTGATATTGTAGTAAGATGACATCCTTTTCAAGACTCGTGTTGTATACCAATTGATAAGAATGATTATTAATAGTTTCCATATTTTGATAGCCACTATTACTCATGGTTTCTAACAAGACATTACGTGTACGGTTTCGAACAATAACATTATCAAAAGAGAAGCCATCTAAGAAACGATTCAATGGATTAACATTAGAGGCAAAAGCTATTCTTAGTCGAACAAGGCTATTGTCTACGTCTAAGCCATCTAACTTATAGCGTCCATTTTTCCAATTAGAACTAGTAGCAGACCAACCTATAGGAGCATTTAACCCAATACTACTTAGCAGCGTTGGATTTTGATCGCCAGGAGTAGCAGGGACAAAATTGGCGTCAAACCAATTTACTCCTCTACCAACTCGTCCTAAAGGTACCCAATCACCATTGCTTCTTTGGTATTCAATAACGGCTCCATCCGAGATTCTAACTTGACTCCAATAATCTAAACTAATCATAGGACGGTCTAAGCTAGAGAGGTCAAAACAAGGACTGTAGACCCAAGCATTTTCTCCCCCTTCATAAGAGGCATTGGGCTGTGTTGCCCAAAGATGGTTGACTTGGCTGTTAGGCCCTCCTGCCGAGTTGCTATCAATTCCCCATTCCCAAAGTAAACGGTAACTGCTGTCTCTACTCTCAGGAAACCAATTTCCAGTTGTTCCTTCAAAATCCATTTCATAAGGATAGCTACTGATCTTAGGAGAAATAACGATGCGTATTGTTTGTGTATCAATACAGAATTCTCGATTGGCAACAATGAGCTGGGTAAGATAAACCCCAGGGCTGTTGTATCGATAACCAATAGGATCGATACTGTCTCGTAGGCCATTGCCTATAAGCGCAACACTATCACTGACCTTCCAAATCACTTGAGTAACAGAATCAACATAGTTGTTTTGGAAGAGATTATCAAGATTGAGAATAGCATTATTGGGTATGAAATTAATACTATCAAATTGACAGCCCCCTTGTACGTCAAAATCTAAAGTAGGGACACCATATACATAGAAGGTCTCTACAAAACTGCTGTAACAGCCTGTAATAGAATCGGTGTATTCTAAAGTGATGGGATGAATCCCCGCCTCTGCTAAATCAGGAACAAAGAAGGACGTACCTGTACGTACGCCAGTTCCACTAAAGGTTCCACCTGTTGTGGCTGTAATTAGATGAACGGTATCGCCTCCCAAACAGAAGGTATTGCTGTTGTTATTGGTAATATTGGCAGAATCTATCTGGAAACTGATGTTAAAAACAGGATGTAGATCTACAATTTGTGTTTTCTCAGAAATACAAGCCCCATTTTGATAGAAATAAGTAACCGTGTCCTGTATGGTATAAGTAAGTGGGACACCAACACTATCTTGCCTTGTATGATAGAAGTACAAGGGAGCACCTGGTGTTGTTGGTCTAATGGTATCTCCATCTCGTGTAAAGACCCCATCAACAGGGGTGGCAATCAATATGGTAGAATCATCCGCCTCACAGAAACTAGAATCCAGTTGGAAAGAAATGGGTATGAATTCATCAACAACATAAGTCAAGGCAATGCTATCCTTACAACCAGTAACGGTGTCTTGCACTACATAATTAACAAAGTTGGCAATATCAGTAGCATTACCAGGATCTAAATGAAAGGCTGTATCAGAGGTAATTACAATGGTATCCCGATTAACACCCAATGTATCTTGTCTACTGTATCCTATGAGTGAAACAAGACTGCTCGTATCATTAAAGGTATGAATAACAGATGGGGTGATCGTATCATAAACAAAGCGAATCAAGGAATCGGTGCTACAGAAGCGAGAATTATTAAGAGGACTGATAAGATTGGGCACCAATCGAGGTCTAACATTGATCGTAACAACCGTATCGGCTTGACAGACTAACTGCTGCCCTGGAGCGGTAATACTTCCTGGAAGAACATATTGAATTCTGTTGGGGCCAACTTGTGCTCTAGAGGGGATGAAAAACCAATCGCCAGAGAGGGTAGAATCAATACCTGAGCCTAAAAAATAGCCGCCTGGAAGAGAAGCCGTGAGCGGTACCGTATCACTTACTTGACAATAAAAAGGATCTAACCCTATGATGTTAGGGATCTTGACAGGTTGAATATAAGTTTGTTCAGAAATAGTATCAGAACAGTTGTTGGCATCTGTGAAGGTATAGGTGACCGTAGTATAACCAGTATCCGACTTGGTAGGATCAATGGTTATAAAACTGTTGGCTGTTCCTCCAAGGGTGAACGCCGTATCGGTGTTAATCATACTACCGTTGTTGGGGAGCACTTGGAAACTTCTAGGGGCTCCATTTGCACAGTAAGCAGAGTCTATTCCATTAATGGAAATAAGCGGCTGCGGGAGAATGGTTATTCCAATAGTATCACTAACAGAACACCCATTCACATTGGTATAGGTATAGTAAAGGTCCTGCGCTGTAGGAGTAGAAGAATAGGGGGGAAGATTTGGACGTAGAATATTCGTACCTGGAACTATAATATTGCCAGAGAATTGGTACGTACCATTGATCGTATCGTTATTGCTATACAGCGTATCATCAGGAGCGTTTGTACAATACCTAAAAGCATATCCACCTGAAAGAGCAACAAGCGGATTAAGGATATTAACAGTTACAGAGGCACTGTTGGGGCAACCACTAACTCCTGTATAATGATAACTTAGAATATGTGTACCTACTCCTGCTAAAGCAGGGGTAAATATTCCTGTCGTAGAATCTACCCCTGGCCCTCTAAAAATGCCTTGTCCTGTTGTTGATGTAGGGAAGCCTATTAATTGTACGTTATTACTATTGGCACAAAGTGTAGTAGAAGGCAATCCGCTAAGGGTAACAGTAGGAGTAGAGTCTAGTTTGATAATGGCGGTATCTGTATTAGTACAACCTGTAATATCTTCATAATAGAAGATAACAGTATCTGCTTCTACATTACTTAAGGTAACAGCGCCAGGATTATAATTGTAGTTCAATCCTGAGATCGTAACCCCCTTACCAGTAATAGAATTGAATGGATTCCCTGCACCAGCACCAGTTGTATAACTAGGCGTGCCATTAATAACAAAAATATTACTACTCCTGCAATAGGTATGTTCGGTCGTATCTAGGTTATTAATACCATAAGCACTTGGCACAAAGTTGAACGCACTATCAATATCTATAGCGGGAGGATGGACAACAGTAATATAAGCGGTGTCTGTACTTAAACAACTAAACTGATCTCTAACTTCTACCCAAATAATTGTATTGGTATCACCAGCCGCATAAATAGCACTAGGATTAAAGGTATTTCCTGTTAATACGGTTCCAAAGATATTGATAGAACTAATTGGATTTGGTGGGGTGGGGATATTGACCCCTATATTCACATTGTTATTGTCATAACAAAATACATCAAGGGTAGGGGATCCATCTAAGGTCAATTCTACTGTAGGCCCTACATTTACCAGAATTGTATCAATAAAACTATAAGCACAATTATTGGTATCTGTTAAGGTATAAGTAATTAAATTATTCCCTATACCCGCTAATCGAGGTACAAATAAGCCTGTTGCGGCATTGATCGCTGGGCTGCCAGAAAAACTCTCTGAAGCACCTGCTATTAAGCCAACCCGTTGTAAGGTATCTGGTGGGTCTCCTTGACAGTAAGGACTTTGGCTAGTATAGTTTGGATTTTGAGGCATGGTAATCGTAATAACTGGACGATCATTAACAGGAATTTGATTGGGACAACCATAATAAGAAGCCTCATACGCTAAGGTTAACATTAAGTCTCTGCCTCCTGCGGGGACTAACGAAGAATATAAGGTGTTCGGATCAAGTAAGTTATTCACTAGATAAATAGTATCTAATCCACCAGGTCTATTGTGGAGTAAATAGAGGTTGTTATTGTTTGGTCCTAAGAACCCCAGAGATGGGAATAAGGTGTCTCCTTGTTCATTCGCACAATAAGCAGTTTTTAAATTGCCAACAGTTAAGGTAGTAAATCCTTGTATGATATTGACGGTATCTTTGATGATAAAGGTATCCGCTAGCACCGTTGTAACGACTCCCAAAGGATCAGTTAAGGTGGTAAGGTTTTGGTATTGCATATTAACAATAACCTGAATGACATTTTGAGGAAGGGCTCCCGCAATAAAGAAGAAGCTTTCTTGCCCAGGAGCCGTATTAATAGAGCTAATAGCTATTTGATGGCTGGGGTTACTTGGATAAGTAGCTAACAGTTGATTGGTAATAACTCGTCGAGTATTGCCACTAACAAGGGTCGTAGTATCTAAAAATGTTAAAGCAGGATCTCTTTCAAAAGTAGCACTACTACTACGGCACATGGTATCTGGTAAATTATAAATAACCAAGGCTCCTAAAATATCAACAAATCCAGTAGCACTCCCAATACAACCATTGTTATTGTACTCCAAGCGAACAAGATTACGTCCACCAGCAATCGGACTTAAAAAATTATTGTTTTGATCAACAAAGGTTCCAGAGAAAGAATGCGGAAAGCAAGGAACAATAGCAGCATTTGGATTGGAATTACAAAAAATATCAGGATTAGTCAAGGTCACCATATTACTTAGACTGGTGTCTATGGACAAGAATTGATTGCCAGCTGCTGCATCTTGTTGAGTGAGCGTGGCAAACTCCACACGATCTAAGCGGTTGTCATAAGTCGTCAAATCTTTAGTAGTAATAAGTGCTTGTAAACAAGGAGAACCATTGCTATAAGAAGGAGTATATTCATAGGCGATTCTAGTGATAATAGAATCCACATGATTCGTAGGCCAAGGTAATTGGCTGGGGTCTAAAATATTACCAGAAATGATACCTGTATTAAGAGAAGTAAAAACACCACCACTTGGAAATCCAAAAAGATTCACACTAGTAGTTGTGGCACAAAGAGGGACTGTTTGTACAAAAAAATCGACTGCTGGATTGTGAATGACCAAGGATTGGTTGGTCGTATCGATGGGAGTGTTATTACCATCCAAGAAGATAATAGGTCCAGTCGATGCATTCGTAGGAATGGTAAACGTAACCGTTCCACGAACACCAGAAATAGTACCTGTTGTTGGATTACTCAAGGTTAGAACAGGAGGGCTAATAGTTAATACCTGGCCTTGTAAACCAGCCATACGCAAGGTAGCTGGATGCCCTGTGAAATTATCATAATCAAAAGAAACACTAGAGCCAACACAAGCTTCCAATAAGGCAGGTGCTCCAGGGTCATTGTTGGTGAAGGGAAAGGCATTGTTGTTATTGGTGCTACTATTGTTAATTACAATAGAAATATCAACACTATCGGTAGCCATACAACCATTAGCTGCAGTATAAATATAGTTAATTGTTTTAATGCCAGGAGTGGTATTGCTAGGCCTAATAACACCAAATGGATCGATAAGAGGGTCACCATAGAAGGTATAGGAACCTGCAAGTGTATCATTTTGACTAAACATCTGATCCGTAGGAGCTGTGGTAAGATACTGCGCCTGAGGAGGAGTAAAAGTGGCGACAGGAGCTTGATCTACTGTGAGGAGAATACTATCTACAGCACTACAACCATTATTGTTTGTAAACTGATAATAAGCGTAAATATTCCCTATACCAGCAAGATTAGGTGTAAAAGTTCCTGTACTTGGGCTAGTTCCTGATCCAGAATAAGAACTAGTCCCACCATTGGTAGGAGTACCAATTAGAGGAGTAGCAGGGGCATTAGAACAAAAAACGGTACCAAAATTTGATGTAATAGAAACCGTAGGGATATCTCCTAATCCAATAAGAGCTGTTCCCGAACCATCACACCCCGAATTAGTGGTATAGGTATAACGAACAGTATCAATACTAATGGTCGTAGGCACCGCAGCTGGGTCATAAAAATATTGATTACCCGTTTGTGAAATACCGTAACCAGAAATATTAGAAGTTAGAATGTTGGTGCCTGAAGGGTTAGGCTGTGGATTAATTTGGAAAGCAGAATTATCACGGCAATACGTATGTCCAACAGTAGGATTGCTAGCGTAAGGAACTCCATTAAAAGAACTATTGATATCGGTTATAGGAGCATCTATTAATTTAATAATAGCAGTATCTGTATCCATACAACCCAAAGCATCTGTATAACTATAAACAACCGTATCTGCCTCTACCCCTAATGGTATTAGAGCTGGATCATAAGAATAAACACTTCCAGCTAATTGAACACCTGTACCAGTAATAGTGCCACGTATAGCTCCACCACTACTGTGCTGAGGAAAACCATCTATGGCAAAAGGTCCATTGCTTTTACAATAAGTATGCGCTGCTTGGAATGCTCCACCAACACCATAGGTGCCAACAATTTTGTTAAAAGCAGTATCTATATCCACTACAAGGTCAGGTTGTACAAGGACTTGTAAAGTGTCGCGATCTAAGCAACTTTGTGAATTAATAATCTCTGATGTTAGGATTAGACCTATACCACCACTTGTAGCAAAGGTACTTGGACGAAAGGTGGTCCCTGTCACGCCACTTCCACTATAGGTGGCAGAATTAATCGAGCTGGTTCCTATTGGCCTTGAACTAAGAACAACTGTACTTGCTCTTGCACAAAAAGTAGTATTGGTGCTAGAACCATCTAGAAGCATTTCATGGAGAGGCTTGTTATCAAGAGTGACGACTTTTGTCCCAGCGGTACTACTAATAAGAGAAGAGATCATAGCTGAAATTTCTACCGTAGTATACGTCGCTTGAATGGATACTGAATTGGTTCCTGGAGGAAGTAAGGAAGGTACAAAACCAAAGACTTCGTTGCCAATAGTTGTATTAATAGGAATAATAGCATTTTGATGAGCAGCATTGCCCGTAACTATGGCAATACGATTTTCCTCTCTAGTTACATTAGGACGAGGTATTGTGCTGAGGAACGGATAAGCGGGATCTCTATAAAATAGAATCGTATCGGTATAACCTGCACAAATGGTATCTGGTAAATTAGGGATAATAGGAGTGGCTGAACTAAAAGCACTTAGGATAACAGGACGGCTGTAAAGCGTTAAATTCTGGGCACTAGATGCTCTGATTAATGCACGGTTGATAACAACAGCGGTATAGGTTCCCGCATCTCTTGTTTGAAAATTAGTGATCGTATATTCGTTCACTCCAAAAGTGGAATCAATTAATAGACCGTCTTTGTACCAATAATAGATATTAGTACTTATGGTATCGTCTATGACTAAATCTATGGTATAATTGTTACCTAAAGCAACAGAGCTAGTAAGTGTCGTTCCGATAGAGTCCTGAGGAGCGTAAAAAAAAGTAGAGACATTAGTTATAAGAACATTATGGCTCAATGATATGCTTTCAAATGTGAAATTATTCCTGTCTACATGTAAGGAAGATAAATTAGGGGTATTGGAGAAAATAGGAATATTTCCAGTTAATTGATTGGAAGCAAGGTACAGGTTCTGCAAGTTAGGTAAATTAGTGAAATTAGGAATATTTCCACTTAATAATGAATTACTTAAACTTAACTGAGTCAAATTAATTAGGTTGGAAAAATCAGGAATATTTCCAATTAATTGAGAGCCATTTATAAGTAAATCTTGTAAGGCAGGAAGGTTGGAAAAATTAGGGATATTTCCAGTTAACTGATTGGAACTTAGATTTAAGAGCCTTAAAGTGGGTAGATTGGAAAAATCAGGAATGTTTCCAATTAATTGATTGGAATTTAAATTTAAATCTTGTAAGACAGGTAGATTGGAAAAATTAGGAATGTTTCCAGTTAATTGATTGTTTTGTAAGTATAGCCCTCTTAAATTAGGAAGGTTGGAAAAATTAGGAATAGTTCTATTTAGTTGGTTATCATATAACCATAGCTGAGTTAAATTAGGTAGATTGGAAAAATCAGGGATGTTTCCAGTTAATTGATTATTGACCAAAATCAATATCCCTAAACTAGTTAATTCATAATCGATTAAAGCTCCTGTTAAGCCTTGGTTCGAAGCATCTAATTGAGTGACTCTTCCACCAGTTAAGGTAACCCCTGCCCAGCTATTCATAGACTGCGTGAAATTCCAGTTGAGGGAACATCCACTACAGTGATTATTATAAAATAAAACAAGCTCTAAAGAATCCGCTTGGCGTGTTTGAGCATGGGCCGTGATACTGTTGATCATGAAAACAATACTACATAATAATATCAATGTTTTTTTCATGAGAAGGGGTTTGTTTTTAAAGAGGGAAGTGAATAATAATAGTTTGTCGTAAAGTTATTGTTTTGTTCTAAAAAAACAACTAAAAGTTAACCTATTTGAGTAAATTGCATCAATTTTTTACAATATAAGGGAGCATTGTTTTTAGAAAAACAATGTTTATGAAATTGCAATTTAAGTACTTACGTTTTAGGTTTCTTTAAGAAGAAAGAATAAAAGCATACGTATATGCTTTCGTTGGGAAACTATTATAATATAGTATTTTGCTAGGTTTAATAGAAAACCGCCCTGTTTAAAAATGAAAAAAGGTTCTACTCATCAGGATGAGTAGAACCTTTCCGTTCGATATTTTAGAAGAATGGCTATTGCTTGACCATGCTCAATCCTCCTTTTACGTCTACCTTATCCGTGATAAGGGGAAGTCCTCCTGTGATGCCAAAATTGCTACGGTTAAAAGAAAAATTCGTATTAATACCCATTAAAGTCATTGCTTTTCCATTTTGGTCTTTGACAACACCACTATCTAATAAGGTGACATTAATAGTTTGTGCCAAGCTCTTACCACCAATCGTTAAATCACCAGTAACTTCATACTTGTTGTCGCCCAAATTCTTAATATAGGTACTTTTGAAAGTAGCTAAAGGCGCTTCAGTAGCATTGAAATAACGCTCGCCTTGCAAATGTCCATCCCGTGTTTTCGAATTGGTATTGATGGAGGCGATAGGAACAGAAAAATCGACTTGAGCACTGGTAAAGTCATTTTCATCAGCGAATTTGATTTCTCCTGTCATTTCACCAAAACTACCGTGAAACTCACTCATTTTATAACCAACAACAAAAACTAAAGAAGAGTGCATCGCATCAACTTTATACGTAGCAGGAGCATCCCCTGATTTAGCGCTTTTAGATTTTTGAGCTTGTGCTCCAAAGGTTACTGCTAATAGAAACAAGGTAACAAGAAAGTAATTTTTCATGATTGTAAAGATTGGTGTTTTATAAGAAAATAAGCAGTTAGACACTTATTGGCCCAACAACTCTGATTTTAATTTTAAAGTAGACGCTTGATCCAAGCGTCCAGAGAATAAAAGACGTATTTGGCGGCGTTGTAACGCTTCCTCGTAACGTTTTTTCTCTTCCGCAGTTAAGGCCAATACAGGAGGGACTTTAACAGGGCGTTTCTTCTCATCATCAACCGCTACAAATGTAAAATAAGCATCATTGCAACGTCGGGTATTTTTACCCTTGATGTCAGAAGAGAACACCTCTACATAGATCTCCACCGAGGTATTAAAAGCGCGTGTCACCACACATTCTAAGGTAATGACATCACCTAATGGGATAGGCTTATCAAAAGAAACATTATCCACAGAGACCGTTACAACATAACTTTCACAGTGTTTTCCTGCACAGATCCCCGCAACAACATCCATCCACTTGAGAAGATTACCTCCCATCAAATTGTTAATTGGATTGGTATCATTAGGCATGATCATTTCTGTCATGACGGTTTTAGAATCGGATATTTTCTTAGCTGCTATTTCCATGGTATGAATGATTGTTATATAGTATTGAAGTTGTCAAAAAAAGAAATGTAAAAGGCGCAAAGATAACCTTATTTTCATACAACCTTATACCCATCACATTGTTCTCTGAGCACTTCTTTTTATAAGAAGAGAAGAGTACTAAAAGAACAACAAGAGCAAAGCTAGTAAAATAAATGTACTTACATTAAATGTAAAGGTATTTTAACATTTTTTAACAAAATACGCTCCATCTTCAGGAATTTGATCTTAAATTTATTGTAGAAAGGAGGACTTAAAAAGGATTGCTGTATCTTTGCGCTCCCAAGGCCTTTTGCTGCTTGGAGAATAAGAGAGATTATATCGCAATGGCTATAAGCCATTTTAAAAATAACCGCATTATGCAACAGTTTTTTATCCGCCTTATTAGTATTGTTCTGATCGGAATGTTTTTTGGATCTTGTACCCCTTCTACCCCTGGTCCTACAGTGGAACCAGCAGTAGAGGACTATCAACTACCAGGTACAATGCCCGATTTTTATGAAATTGTCGTTGCCAAACATGACTCCGCTATGTTGTTGATGGGAGATATTGAGCGCACTCAGCGTGCTCTGAGAGGTCTATTGTCTACAAAAGAAGAAACGACTAAGACGCAAATCTTAGAAGCACTAACGGCCTTAAAAAAAGCAGACGATGTTATGATGACTTGGATGCACGAGTTCAAGAGTACCGAACTTCATGAAGAAGAGTACAAAACACTTTCTGAAGCCGAAATAGAAGCTTATCTAAAGGAGGAAGAAAAGAAGATAGAGCAAGTGCACCTTGATATGAGCCGTAGTGTGGAGGAAGGAGAAGCTCTATTAAAGAAGTTAAAACAATAAAAAACAAGAGGCGCAACAACTGTTGCGCCTCTTATAAAAAATGGTGAATTCTATTTGTAATTTTCGATCAATTGCTTTTTCATCTGAGCAAACTCTTGCTCATCGATCACCCCCATATCTCGCAACTCTGCTAGTTCTTTTAATTTGCGAATAATTTCAGAACCGCCTTGTTTGGCAACAGCGGGCTCTTGTATAGGGGCAGTTGGTGCTTCTTTGGCAGGAGGAGGAGTTGGTGTAGAGGCAGTATAGACGGTTGCATCTTCTTCCTTGGCGGTTTCTTGTTTAGCTTCTTCTTCTTTCTGAATGTCTTTGACGACTGTTTTTCCTTTCTCAAACTGCTCATCATAATAACGCTGGAAACGGTCTGTATCAAAATCTAGAAAAGTCCCTCCAACAGAAAAGTGAGTTTTGAAGACTTGTCCTAGAGCATAAGTCGAAGCGCCTGATACAATAGACATAGACAAACCGCCAAACAAACTTCCTACACCAGGAATCATTTTAATAATAGCATTGGCACCCAATCGAGAAAGGCCAGAACCTGTTAGAGAGGTCACCAAGGCTTTGCCCTCCGTTTCTCTAAAGTCTACCCCATAAATATTACTCATGGTACGAATCATATCCAATTGTACCGCAGCTACCGCTACAAAATCAGCAACAGGAATCGGAATAAAACCAGCTCCCATTGACCATACAACATGGCTGCGAATAGCTGTTTCTGCTCTTTGATTAAAATCTTCACTGTTATTCTTGTTGGTCATCTTACGTACGAATTTTGCCGCTTTAAATAATTTATTATCCATTGTAATGGTTGTTTCTAATTGTGTTCTTTTTGGAAACGATCAATATTACAAAGAAACTAGATGGTATTTGTTTTGTTTGATCGCAAAATATTTTTTGATAAAAATCCTTGAAAGTAAAATTATGGATTTTATCTTCAAGAACAACTTACTAATGACTTTACTAAAAAAGCGTTGATTTAGTTCCCTAGAAGGCGAGAAAAAAACTTAATGAAAGAATACTTTTGTGGTCCAATTACCTCCTTTTTTAATCGTAAAACAGATCAAATAGAGGCTTTTTGGAGGAGAATATACCTTGTATAACAAAAGTGCTATAGCAAAATAAAAGAGCGCTTATCAGCTCAAGACCCCCACTTATGGGTTAAGTTTTGACGCTTATGGGTTGAGGAAGTATTTTAATAAGAATAGAATTATTTTTGTTGAGAAGAACTTTTAAAAAAATAAAACAGATAACTCTGAATTGACAGTATTACTATTTTATGTCAATTAGGGAACTCTTGTTTTTTTTACTAAAAAATAGGCTTAAAAATGAAATTTTTCCAATTAATATTTATTTCAGGGATAACTTTTCTATCCTTTAATAATTTATACGGCCAAGGCTTTGCGACAACTCCAACCAATTGGACGGTGCCTTTAGGAGGGGCGATTAATTCAAGTGGCCATGCTCATGGTTTTAATAATACGGTGAGTGGGCTGAGTTATATTAATAATGATGAAGGTTGGGTGACCCAAGATATTAACGGAGATGGCCTTCTTGATCTGGTCGTAACAGGAATAGGGAATGGTTCTACAGGAGATGTATTTGGTAATGGAACAACCCCTTATTAGAAAGTCTACTTGAATACAACAACAACAATTTCTGTTGTGGAAACAGAGCCTACGTTAAATTGGATAGAATTTAAGCTGTATCCAGGGCCTACAAACGCTTTCCTAACGATGGATGTTGGTAAAGAGAACTTCTATTGGAGTTTTAAAGTTATTGATGGTAATGGGAGAGTTATTAAGGAGGTGAAAAACGTTACAGAACAATTAGTACAGGTTGATTTAACCGCTTTCCCTGCTGGGATGTACTCTGTTGAAGTAACCAAGCAAGAAAAATCCTTAACACGCTCCTTTATAAAAAATTAAACGTATTTTAAACAGCAATACTACTAGGACTGTTGAGCAAAAAACTTAACAGCCCTAGTGCCTTTATTATTAAAAGTAGAAAGCAAGATGTTTGCTTGTCTTCGGATCTCCCTATAACAACAACGAATTCTTATGAAATCCTTTATTGTATTATTAATACTATCTCCTTTATTATTGGCTTGTACAATCAACTCTTCAAGTAACACGTCGGGAAGTATATCAGGAGAGGCAAGTGGGAAGTATGAAAACAATAGTAGTTCGGAATACACAGAAACAGTCAATGGAAAGGTCGTTAAAAGCATTAAAAGCTCTAAGACAGAGGATGGAGGAGGGGAAGTAGAATTTAACATTAGCCTTGGAGAAAGAGCTGATGAAGAAACAATCGATCCCTCCTCTTTTAATCCCAAAATTACTTGTGTACAAGCTTTGGATGCTAGCGCGGTAGAAAGGATTAAACAGCAATTATTAAAAGAAACCTTAGATAAAACACGTGTGTTCGTTGCTAAACGTGCGATGAATGAACATTGCTTATCTTCTAATCAAATAAGAGATATACTGGCTTTATTCACAATGGATAAGTATAAATTGGAGGTGGCTAAATTCGCTTATGGACACTGTACGGATAGAACAAATTATGGCCGTATTAAGGATGCTTTTTCATTGAGAGGTACTAAGAAGTTATTAGATAATTATATTAACACCTTGTAGCAATTCACCTTATAAAAAGCACACTGGTAATCGAAAATAAGAACAACTGTTTTTGGATATGTTCCTTTGTTAGAACCACTAAAAATAGAGCTAGGAGTTGAATAAGAACCAAGAAGTCAACCTTTCAAAAGTAGTGTATTGTTTTGCTGTTTGTAAAAGTGTTGTATCTTTATTGGATAACAAAAAATTAAGTAGAACACCATGTCAATTATTACAGAAAAATCAGAACGCTTTTTAGAAGCTTATCTTAACAATTATTCACCGACAGGTTTTGAAAGTCCTGGCCAAAAAATGTGGCTAGACTATATCAAGCCTTATATTGATGAGTACCGAGTAGACAATTATGGAACTACTTATGGTATTATCAATCCAGAAGCAGACTACAAAGTAGTCATTGAAGCGCATGCTGATGAAATCTCTTGGTTTGTCCACCACATTACTAGTGAAGGGTATATCAAAGTGATTAGAAATGGTGGCTCTGACCACTTAATCGCTCCATCTAAGCGAGTGAACATTCATACAGGAAAAGGAATTGTTCGTGGCGTATTTGGTTGGCCAGCGATTCATACCCGTAAAGGAGATGACGCTAAACTAACCCCTTCTATTAATAACATCTTTATTGATGTAGGAGCCGATAGTAAGGAAGAGGTACTAGAAATGGGCATTCATCCTGGTTGTGTCGTGACTTATTCCGATCAATTTGAGGTGCTTAACGATCGCTATTATGTAGGCCGTGCTTTAGACAATAGAATTGGAGGCTTTTGTATTGCAGAAGTTGTTCGTTTGTTGCACCAAAACAAAGTAGAATTGCCTTTTGGTTTGTACATTGTTAATGCGGTACAAGAAGAGGTTGGTTTGAATGGTGCTCGCATGGTCGCGAATGCCATTAAGCCTGATGTAGCTATTGTGACGGATGTATCACACAATACCCACACGCCTTTGGTCAACATTGAAAAACACGGCGACATCAAAGGAGGCAAAGGACCAGATTTAACCTTTGGGCCAGCAGTGCACAACAATTTGTTGAGCTTGATTCGCAAAGCCGCAGAGAGCAATAACATTCCTTATCAATTGAGTGCTAGTTCTCGGGTAACAGGAACGGATACAGACGCGTTTGCTTTCTCCAATGCAGGCGTACCTTCTGCCTTGATTTCTTTACCGCTTAAATACATGCATACCACTGTAGAGATGGCGCACAAAGATGACGTAGAGCATGTAATCAACTTGATTTATCATGCCTTGTTGCAAATTGAGAACAATCAAGATTTTAGATATTTTAGCTAGAACAAGAGGGCTACATAGGGCATGCAAGGGGTGAAAGCAAGTATAATAAAAGGAATGAACTGGTTGCTGTACAGCAATATCTTTATTGCTTTTTGTGCTGTAGCCATGACTGCCCAAACCCTTTTTTTACTAGGAAAAGAATTGATGACAAGTCCCGCTTTGCTGGGGCTTGTCTTTTTTTCTACCTGGTTCATTTATGCGCTACATCGCTTGGTAAGTTGGCGCAAGTTGGATGCTCGGTTAGATATTCAACGGTTCCAAATTATTGGTGCTTACCAACGCCATATCAAGTTTTACGCAGGCTTTTCAGCACTTTTAGCAGCCTTTTGCTTTTTTTATTTAGAACGTGCTACGCAATTGGCCTTGCTACTGCCCGCCTTATTGTCTTTGGGCTATGTTTTGCCTTTTATTGGACGGCAACGTTTGCGTTTGCGCGATTTGCATTTTATTAAAATCTTTTTGATTGCGGGTGTTTGGGCTTATGTGACAGTGGTGCTGCCATTGTTGGAAACCTTTTCGTATGGTATAGGGGAGTATGGCAATCCAGCTGTATCCAATACAACTTTATCTATCATCCTACTTTTGGTAGAACGCGCCTTGTTTATTTTTATTATCACCTTACCCTTTGACTTGCGCGATTGGAAATTGGATGCCTATCATTCTGTGAAAACGATTCCAACTTTATTAGGCCCAGAACGAACAATTTATTTGGGGGTATTCCTGTTGTTGTTATGGGGGGTATTGATAATGGGCGTTTATATCTGGCCATTGCCGTTGGGATATAGTATTAGTGGCTTATGGACAGGCGTATTGCTTTGGCGCACCTTGGATCGCGATGGGAACGAAAATACCACCCAAGTGGTTGAGCACGATTATTATTATACAGGATTGATTGATGGAACAATGCTTGTACAGGCGCTATTAATTATAGGAATGGGGGCTTATTTTTTACTTTAAACGAATCTTGCTGGATCTAAGTACCCTCTAACAAAAGGGAAAGAAAATAGATAAAAAATGGTCAGAGAACAGCTGCTCTCTGACCATTTTTTTATGAAAATGACAAGACAATTTACATCAAACCTAAGGGCTTAGCAAATTTAGTCAATTCTGATAAATTAGAGACTTTCAATTTTCCAAACATCATAGCAGACATTGGTTTTTTCTTGCCTGTAACAATGCCCATTAACGTTTCATCAGAAGTAGTGATGACACACTTGGCCTCTCCGTGCAGCCCTTCTTTTACATCTAATTTTTCACCTTCGATAATCGCTGTAAATTCACCACCATCGTCGCCGGATACATTAAAATGAAAAGTAGTATCTCCTTTACCTTCTAATGCTTCAGGGTTTACTCTCTCTTTAAAACCTAGGATAAATTCTTTTGCAGTCATTGATCTATTATTTTTATGAATGTCTATAGCTAGAATGTGCTGTAGGCGAATAAGGTTCCCATCAAGCCCATTAAAAAATACTTTCAAAAGGACTCAATAGTGCCTCAAAGAAAGCAAAAATGTTTCACAAAACCAACAGCTAAGTTGGTATTAAGTTTAGGAGGCTATAGGTGTGTTCTAATCCAATTGTATACATAATCTAAAAAATCCAACTTTTCAGGTTCATTGTGCAATTCGTGATAACCACCTTCCCAAATGCGTAGGGTCACATCACCACTTGCCTTATCAGCAAAACGTTGGCTGGCTTTGTGGGAAGTGATGCCATCTTGGTCGCCATGAACGATTAACAAGGGCGTTTTGAGTTTACTGACGACTCGTAAGCTGTTCTTACCAGAGTCAATCATACTCAGCGCTGTTTCTACTGTAATCTTGCTGTGCACTAAAGGATCACTATTATAAGCCGCGATGACCAATTCATCTTTAGATAAGAACTTTTGTTCCAAGCCATTATCTTGACTAAAACCTGGATAGATGGGGCGGACGAATCGAGCTACTTTTAGTAATAATTTGGGTTCTTCAAAAGCCGCTTCCAACATAGGAGCACTAGCGATGACTCCTTTTAAACCAGTATGTTTTTTTTGTAGGAGATAATCCAATACTAAACCACCACCCATACTGTGCCCATATAGAAAAACAGGAACCCCTGCATGGCGTCTAGTAGCTTCGGCATAGAGTTTCTCAATCTCATCGTACAAATAAGCATACTTAGCAACATGTCCTCGTTTGCCGCCTGATTTTCCATGCCCAGCATGATCGCAAGTAATCATCCCAATGCCTTTGTGGGCAAAGTATTCGGCCACATGGCTGTAACGAGAGGAGTGTTCTCCTAAACCATGTACTAATAAAAGGATAGCCGTTGGTTTTTTATGTCGGGTTGTATCAGGCCACCAAGCTTGGGCATAAATATTGGTTCCTTTAGGATTCTTCCAAGAAAATTCGTTGTGTTTCATTAATGTATAATTGTGATAGGAAGGCGAAAAACAGTTCTACAATATAAATAAATTTGCCTAAGAGACAACAAAAAATCCTCTAGCACTTAGGAGTACTAGAGGATTTTTAGGAAAAGGTCGTCCTGTTTTTAAAAACAAGTGTTAAAAAGCAGGGGCAATACGTTTGAGACGCAATACTTTGGAGTAGGCTTCTCCTTTTCCACGTAACTCGATACGATAAACACCACGAGCCCGTTTATCTAATGGGATTTCAAACGTATGTTTTTGATCGCCATTTTCTTTTTTAAATGTTGCAAGATTGAGCGACTTATCTTTTAATAAGGCAACACCATCTGCGACTTCAAACAATTCAATCTCGATGTCTTGTTTTTTGGGTAAGGTATAAGAAACAATGACTTTGCGGCGATGATCAGCCGTTTCAATAACGACATTCTCCATAGGGAATCGTTCATTGTATACTTTTTTGACATATTTTAAATCCTTGAAAATCCAATTAGAAGGATCAAATCGAACGGTCTTAACGGCACCACTAACAGGGATCTCAAAACGTTGATCGGCCTGATTAAAGATAGGCGCTTCTTGATTATCATTGATAAGTTTCTTAATGACGCTGCCATCTTCCATTTCAATCTCCAGCTTATAAGGCATGGTGAAAAATTCAGGGCTAGTCGCTTTCTTTTCTTGCTTGATATTTAATATCACTTTATCACTTTCTACCCGATAATTAACTTTGTAAGTAGGGTATTGCTCCCCATGAATCCACTGGTCAAAGAAAAAACTATAATCTCGTTCTATGTTTTCACTGGCATAATACTCACAGATTTGTTGAAAATCTTCTGTACTTAAATAAGTCTTAGACCAAGGTCCTTTCATCCCTTTACCAGAAGTAATTGCTTTTAAGGTTTCAAAGAAATAAGTATCAGTCATAATACCACGCAACATGTGAATCGCATAGAATCCTTTTTTACTCAAGCGCTCTTCTAAGTAGTCCTTCTCATTGTCCAAGTACAATTTGCCTCCCTCAAAATATTCTTTCTCATCCAAGATGATCTGATAAACGGTTAGACCACGCTTATACTCTTGCCACATGGCCTCAGAATAGGTTGCTAAGGCTTCTGTAATCCAAGCATCTTGCCAATTTCTAGGAGAAATATGGTTTCCGAACCACATGTTTGCCATCTGGTGCACGACTTTGTACATGTTCATGGATTTCATGTCTTCCAATAGAACATTAGTTTGTGTGGGCATACCATCTGCTCCTAAACCAAGGCCTACTTGTGTTACATTAAAGACCTCATCTCTATAGGGATAAGGACCAAAAGTATTGGTCAAACAAGCCATAATCTCAGGAACACGACGCATCATGGCAGAAGACTCTTTGTATTTCTCAGGGAAAACATAGAAGTTAATCGGAAACTTATATCCTTTGCCTTTGAATTTAGAACTGACTTTGGTAAAGTTAGAAATCGCAATAAGAATGTGGTGGGGAGCAATGCGATGGCGGTGTCTCCAACGATATTGTTTTTTGCCATCTTCCAACCGAGCAACCTTTTCTAAAACCCCATTAGATACAGCAATGATAGGCATCGATTTTTCTTCCTCTTCATTGGTTTTAGGGTTTTTATAGCGCTCCTTGACTTTTCTACTTTCAATGGTAATATCCATATAGAGCGAATCGACTTTGTCTCCTAATCCTTTTTCACAAGGAAACCATAAATAACCGCCATCAGGATAACAAACCGTAGCAATAACAGGATTATCATTCTTACCATGCGTACCATAAACCAAGCCTTTACGTAAGCCAGATTCATCTTTTACAACAGGAGGTTCTCCTTCGTAATAAATCGTTACCTTAGAACGCTCTTCTTTTCCTAATGGCTCGCCTTCTAAGGTAATAAATAGCTTGTTTTCTACCTGCTCAAAGGAGCTGGCGCCATCTACTTTGCTTACTTTTAATTCGTTGGTTAAGTCTAAAATGACTTGACTGACATTGGGCGCTGTGGCAACAAACTCACAATAAGCCTTACCTTTGATATAAGATTTATCCAAAGAAACTTCCACATCTAAGTGATAAAATTTCATATTGGTAGGATTGTCTTTGTCCTTGCCTGAAGCTCCTAATGTTAAGAAAAGGCAGCTAAGCACCAGTAAGAATTCTTTCATGCTGTCTATATTTTAATAATGTGTGTAAGGTGTGCAATTGTTCTGATTTTGATCAGAAGACTACAAGATACTATTTTTGCTCAAAACAATAAATGGCAGCAAAAATACAGTTCTCCTTGTTTCTGTAAGAAATTCTTATTGCACGGCCTTGTAATATTCTAATTTAATGCCAAAATTAGATTTCTATTTCCTGTAAATGCCTATTTTTGATTTTTAAGTAGGCGAAAAAAGTAATGCTTCGTGAGACCTGCGGTGTTCACACGATAAATAAGGGAGCATTTTATTCTAAGTCAAGGTACTCGCGGAGCGATCTGATTATACGAATACAATGAACTAGAGAAAAATAGCCATTTTTACTACAGGAATTTGCAAGTTTAGTGGGAGTGCCGCAAGCCTTTGATAATTTTATGACACCAACAGGTTATAACGTTCTAGAGCACTAGGAATTCTTTTCTAAGGTTCTTTATAACAAGCCACGTTGTTGCAACAAGGGCTTCATTGCTGGATATTTTTTTATAAGATGTTTTAAGGCCGATTGCGCTTCCGAACGGCGTTCCAATTGGACCAACAACCCAATCTTATTGAGCAAAGCAGTTTTGTAATCAGGGTCTAATTGTAAGGCGGCTTCATAGTGTTGGAGCGCCGCTGTAATTTTCCCTTTTTGAGCGAGCACTAACCCTAAGTTAGCCAAGGCGGATTTGCGTTGCGGTTGTTCTCTTAGAATAAATTGAAAGGTTTTTTCTGCGGCGTTGAGCTGGCCCAATTGTGCTTGAATACTGCCGTATTTTTCTTGAAAATCTAAGTCGTAAGGTTTTAGGTTGGTGGCCTGTTGGTAATAAGCCAAGGCTTGGGGCAAGTTTTTGGTTTTGTAGGCGGCTTCTCCTACACGATAAGCCGACCAGGCGTCTTGAATTTCCTCTGCTGGAGGAGCAATAGAGCGCAAAAGTTGGTATTCTTTCTTATTAAAATAATAATGCGCCAAGGTAGGAAACTTTTCTTTTGCACTAACCTTGGAGCGTTTTAAATAATAATTGGCCGAATCCAACACGGCAGGAACACCCATGAATTTATCCCACAAAGCCAAATAACCTCTTGCCATTTCCAGCGGAGAAGGATTTTTAACAACTAAACTCTGTAAGCCTAAAAAGCCTGCAATTTCTTCTACTTTTTCAACACTCATTGTATCGCCTTGTAGGTTTTTGATATTGCCCCTACTGATATAATGATCGGTAATGTTAACATGGGGAATATCAATGCTTCCAGAGGGCGGCATGTGGCAAAGAACACAATCGTCTTGCGCTTGAAAGCGACTGGCTGTGCTGGCAGAGCAATCAAACAAGGTGCTTTGGGTACTGCCTTCTTGATGACAGTTTTGACAAGCATTGTTGTAATTATTGGCTGTAGTTGAATGAACATCATGGTGGGGATTATGACAAGTAATACATGACAACTGCTGCGAGCTAATAAAGCAATTACTTTTGCGCAAGCGATCTGCCTGCGAGGCCATAATAAAACGCTTGTCAGAATTGGTAAAGCGCGGCAAAAAAACATTCATCACGTCTTCTAAAGCCATCCCTGGTTTAAAATCATAAAAATCTTTCCCTTCTTTTAGTACAGCAACACCTTGTAAATGACAACGCTGGCACAAATCCATTTGCCGATCAATAGGCAAGTGGCGTGGATTGACAATGCTATAGTCCACAAATTTGGAGGTATCTACTCGTTTGCCCATCAATTTTTCTTTGACATGCAAGCCCCCTGCACCATGACAGCGCTCTCATTCAATACCCAATGGCAGTTCGTGGTACTGATTCGTGGCG